>JAXLYT010000090.1:0-40746 GCA_046351295.1 Byssovorax sp. | reverse complement strand
CGCCGGCATCCACGCGTTCGTGCTGCTCCGCCACCCATCGAGCCCGATCTTCCGCAAGGCCTTCGCCATCACCCTCGGCGTCGCCGCGATCGTCTCGGTGATCCAGCCCCTCTCCGGGCACGATTCCGCGCATGCCCTCGCCACGCGGCAACCCGAGAAGCTCGCCGCGGCCGAGGCGCACTACCACACGGCCCGCCGCGCCCCGATCATCGTCGGCGGCCTCCCCGACGACGCGACCCGCGAGGTGCGCTACGGCCTGCCCCTGCCGGGCGCGCTCTCGCTCCTCGCCACGAACAGCCTCGACGGCGAGGTGAAGGGCCTCGATCAGTTCCCCGAGGAAGACTGGCCGCCCGTCCTCAAGACGCACCTCGCCTTCGATGTCATGGTGGGCGCGGGATCGGCATGCGCGCTCGTCGGCGGCCTCGCGATCGCCCTCGCGCTGCGGCGCCGCGCGGTGCCCACCGATCGCTGGTTCCTGCGCCTCGTCGCCGCATGCGGGCCGCTCGGCCTCGTCGCCATGGAGGCAGGCTGGTGCGTCACCGAGTTCGGCCGCCAGCCATGGATCGTGCGCGACGCCTTGCGCACGCGCGAGGCCGTCACGCCCTTTCCTCATCTCGCCGCGCCGTTCTGGGTCTTCACGCTCGTCTATGTGCTGCTCGGCGTGAGCGTGGTCTTCCTCCTCTACCGCCAGCTCCGCGCGTCGCCCGCCGGTGACGAGGCCGAGCCGATGGAGGTCGAGCATGCCCACTGAGATCCTCATCGGCGCGGTGATGATGGCGGCGCTCGTCCTCTACGCCCTGCTCGGCGGCGCCGACT
This sequence comes from Byssovorax sp., assembly GCA_046351295.1. Lineage (GTDB taxonomy): Bacteria > Myxococcota_A > Polyangia > Polyangiales > Polyangiaceae > JAXLYT01. The sequence continues at coordinate 39,930 of JAXLYT010000090.1, read as the reverse complement.
TCGGCGGGGGCGTGTGGGATCTGCTCGCCTCGGGCCCCCGCAAGCAGGCGCAGCGCGCCTTGATCGAGAAGGCCCTCGGCCCGATCTGGGAGGCCAACCACGTGTGGTTGATCCTCGCCGTCGTGCTCCTCTTCGGCGCATTTCCGAGCGCGTTCGCCGCCGTCTCCGTGGCGCTCCATGTGCCGCTCACCCTCTTCTTGATCGGCGTCGTCTTCCGCGGCTCGGCATTCACCTTCCGCGCCTACGACACCCGCGGCGACGCGCAGCAGCGGCGCTGGGGCCTGATGTTCTCGCTCGCGAGCGTGACCGCGCCGGTGCTGCTCGGGATGATCGTCGGCGCGCTCGCCTCGGGGAAGATCCGCGTCGAGGACGGCGTCGTCACGAGCGGCTTCTTCGCCACCTGGCTCGCGCCCTTCCCGCTCCTCGTCGGCCTCTTCGCCCTCGCGCTCTTCGCCTTCCTCGCCGCCACCTACCTGGCCTGGGAGGCCGACGATCACGCCCTCGCCGACGACTTCCGCCGCCGCGCGCTCGCCGCCGGCGTCGCCGTCGGGCTCCTCGCCCTCCTGACCTTCGCCGCCTCGTTCGAGGGCGCGCCGATCATCCGCGCGGGCTTGACCTTGCGCCCCTTCACCTGGCCGCTCCACGCCGCCACGGCCCTCGCCGCGCTCACCGCCTTCGCGGCCCTGGTCCGCGGCCGCCTCGGCGTGGCGCGCGTCGCCGCGGCCGCGCAGACAGGCCTGATCCTCCTCGGCTGGGCGGCCTCGCAGGTGCCCTACATCGTGGTGCCCGACATCACGCTGCACGGCGCTGCGGCCAACGCGAAGACGCTGCACGCGCTGCTCTGGGCGCTCGCGTCGGGCTCGGTGATCCTCTTGCCGAGCCTGTGGGTGCTCTACCGGATCTTCAAGGCCAAGGCGCCCGCGCGCTGAAGGGGTGACGATAAAAGCGTCGAGAGGGCCGCGAAGCCAGGGAGGTCGACCGAGGAATCCTCAGCGATTTTGAGGGAGGCCGACCGACGATTCGCGGACCGAACAGCTTTTATCGTCGCCTCTTGAGCGCCGCTACCCCTTCGGCCCCGCAGCCTTGCGCGTCTCCAGGTCTTCCCACCGGGCGAGCAACCGCGCCGCCTCGGCTTGGGCCTGCTCGAGCGCCGCGCGCAGGCCCGGCACCTCGCCGCCCCGCGCCGCGTAGAGCGACGGATCGGCGAGCTTCGCCAAAAGGACCGCGACCTCGCCCTCCGCCTTCTCGATCGCGCCCATGATCCCGTCGAGCTCGATCCGCTCCGCGTACGTGAGCCCCTTGCCCTTCGGCGCCGCGCCCTTGTCCTTCGCGGGCTCGCGGGCCGGCTCGCGCGCCGGGGCCTCTTTCTCGGCCGCGGCCGCCGCCTTCGCTTCCTCGATGCGCGCCTTCTGCTCGCGGTACGCGTCGTACGCGCCCGCGTAGCGCACCACCTTGCCGTCGCCCTCGAAGGCGAGGATCGACGTAGCCACGCGGTTCAAGAACCACCGGTCGTGCGTGACGCACAGCGCGCACCCGTCGAGCTCGGTGAGCAAGGTCTCGAGGGCGCTCAGCGTCGCCACGTCGAGGTCGTTCGTCGGCTCGTCGAGGATCACCAGGTTGGCCCCGCGCGACAGCATCTTCGCGAGGGCCACGCGGGCCCGCTCGCCGCCGGAGAGCGAGCCCACCGGCTGCCGCTGCTTGTGGGGGTCGAAGAGGAAGCGCTCCAGGTACGCGCGCACCTCGATCGTTTGACCTCCAACGGTAATCCGGGAGTTGTTGTCCGCCACGTTGTCGAAGATCGACGCCGCGTCGTCGAGGTCGGCCCGGTGCTGGTCGAAGTACGCGATCTTCGTGTTCTTCCCCACCACGATCTGCCCCTCGTCCGGCGCGATCTCGCCGAGGATCGCCCGGAGGAGCGTCGTCTTCCCCGTCCCGTTCCGCCCGACGATGCCGACCCGCTCGCCGGGCGTGAGGATGAACGAGAGCCCCGAGACCAGCGGGCGGCCGGCCACCGAGAGGCCGAGGTCGTGGAGCTCCAGGATCGTCTTGCCCGTCCGCGCGCCCTCGATGGAGAGCATCGTCGTCCGCTCGACCTTGGGCGGCGGCGCGGCCTTCTGCGCCTCGGCCCGCTGGATGCGCGCCTTCTGCTTGCCCGTGCGCGCCTTGGGCTGCCGGCGCAGCCACTCGAGCTCCGTGCGCAGGAAGTTCTGCCGGTTCGACTCGGTGCGCGCCTCGAGCGCGAGGCGCTCCTCCTTGGCCTCGAGGTACTCCTCGTACCCGCCGTCGTAGTCGTAGAGCTTGCCTTGATCGAGCTCCAGCGTGCGCGTCGCCACCCGGTCGAGCAGGTAGCGATCATGCGTGATGAGCAGGAGCGCGCCCGGGAAGACATCGATCAGGTACCGCTCCAGCCACTCGACCGTCTCCACGTCGAGGTGGTTGCTCGGCTCGTCGAGCACGGCCAGCGCCGGCCGCGACACGAGGATGCGCGCGAGCGCCACCCGCCGCCGATCCCCGCCGCTCAGCGTATCCATGCGCGCGTCGAGCCGCGTCACCCCCACATGCCCGAGGATGGAGTCGACCTCGTGCATCCGATCCCATCCACCGAGCCGCTCGACCTCGGCCGTGGCCTTCGCCTGCTCGTCGAGCAGCGCCCCGAGATCTCCCTCGCCCTTGCCGAGCGCGCGGCTCGCCCGATCATGCCGCTCCTTGGCCTCCGTCCACGCCGCGAGCCCCGCCATCACGACGTCGCGCGGGGTGAGCGCTCCATCGAACACCGGATCTTGCGCGAGGTACGCGATCTCGGCGCCGCGCCGCCGGGCGATCGATCCATGATCCGGCGGCTCCACCCCCGCGAGGATGCGCGCGAGCGTGCTCTTGCCGGACCCGTTGATCCCCACGAGCCCGACCCGCTCGGCCGAGCGGAGGGTGACGGTGACCCCATCGAGGATCTTCTGGGGACCGAAGGCTTTGTGGAGATCGGTGGCGGTGAGGACGGGCACGGGAGGCGCGCAGCCTAGCGCAGGACCGCGCGAAGCTGGAGGCGGATCGAGGTCGAGCGAGCTCCGCCGGAGCCCTCGCCGCCCCGATCACCGACTCCTTGCGGTCGAGCCCCACCTTCGGCAAGCTTTCGGCATGAGCGCCCTCGCCTTCGCGATGCCCGATCCGACGCTCGACACGAGCGGCATCGTCGCTCCGCCGGGAGATCTCGACAGCAACGAGCCGGAGATGGAAACCTACCTGCACCTGGTCCAGATGATCCTGCTCCTCGAGAGCCTCGAGCTCTTCTGGAAAGACCGGGACGATTTCTTCGCGGCGGGCAATCTCACGGTCTACTTCAGCCCGCGGCAGCTCAAATCGGAGCAGTTCCGCGGCCCGGACTTCTTCGTCGTGCTCGGAACCGATCGGCGACCCAGGAAGAGCTGGACCGTGTGGGAAGAGGACGGCCGCTACCCGAACGTGATCGTCGAGATCCTCTCGGACAGCACCCGGGCCCTGGATCGCGGGCTCAAGAAGCAGATCTACCAGGACGTGTTCCGGACCCCCGACTACTTCTGGTTCGACCCCGAGACCTGCGAGCTCGCCGGCTTTCACCTCGTCGACGGCCGCTACGCGCCCATCGTCCCCGGCGCCGACAGCAAGCTCTGGAGCGCCCAGCTCGGCCTCTTCCTCGCAGTGCACGAGGGCAAGCTCCGCTTCTTCACCGAGCAGGGCGCGCTGCTGCCCGCCGCCAAGGAGATCGCCGAGCAAGCCAGGGTCGCCGAGGAGCGTGCCGCGCGCCTGGCCGAGAAGCTCCGCGCGCTCGGCGTCGATCCCGACGCGCTGGAGTAGGCAAAGCGCTCACCGCTTCCGGTTGATCTGCCGCGGGACAGCCTGGCTCGCCGCGCGAACATGCGCCTGCACGAGCCCGACGAGGGGCGCGAGGCGCGCGGGCAGGTGGTCGTAGTAGGTCTTCGCGATCTCCGTCGTCCCCTCGCGCACCGTGATGGTGATCTTGGTCGCGCCGCCCACCGGGATCGGCTTCTCCTCGGGGAACGACGTCCCGAGCACGTCGAGGTCGGCGAGCGCGCGGCAGAGGGCGCGCAGCGCGGCCGGATCGGCGGGGCAGATGCGCTCCTCGGCGCGGAACGGTGGCTCGAAGGTGCCGTCGAAGCGGGCGCTCGTGTGGACGCTGATCTGCGCGCCACGATCGACCTTGAGCACGAGCTGGTCCGACTCGTAGCCCGGCCCGGGCGGGCCGCCTCGGTCCCAGTACTCGATCTGCAAGTCACCCAGGGTGCCGGTGCGGGCCACCTCGTCGAGGCGGCTCGTGAGCCGGCGAGCGTCGGTGTTGATGATCATCGTTGGGCTCCTGCGTCTCGGCGCGGCGCGGCCCCTCAGGGCAGGCCGTAGTTGTCCCAGATGGCCTGGTAGTGATCGTCGTACGGGTGAGGTGGGTTGCCGTCGGCGCCCGGCCAGGTCTGCGCCATCAGGTTGTTCGTCTTGCTCGGATCGTTGGGCACGCTGCCGTTCGGCGTGTCGTGGTATTCGTCCGGCAGGCCGAGCGAGTGGCCATATTCGTGCGCGGCCACGTAGGTGGGAGGGTTGGTGCTGTTGGCGTTGGCGTCGGTGCCATACTGCTGCCCCGGCCCGTCGCCGTAGAGCGACTGGTTGCTCCGGCCCGTGCCTCCTCCGACGTTGATCTGGTCGTACCCCGGCGTCGCCGGGTCGCCCGGACCACGGTAGTTGGTGTTGACCGTGACATCGACGTTGTACTGCTGGCCATTGATGTTGGCCGTGCGCCCGCCCCACATGTTCTCGATCTGCGCCTTCGCGTCGCTCGCGTACTGCGCCGAGGCGCCGTCGCCCGAGTATTCGAGCGAAGAGACGATGTACATCGTCTTCGAGCTCTCGCTGACGCCCACCAGCGTGTTGCCCGACGCCGTGCCGGTGAGCCTGCCCCACAGGGTCTGGTGGACGTGGAACTGCACCGTGGGCCCGCCGATCAGGGTGTGATCCGCGCCCTTGGTGATCACCCCCGAGCAGACGCTGTTGTCCGTCTGCCGCGCGGCCATGAGCGAGCCGTAGCGCACCGTCTCGCACGCCGAGATGATCTGGTTCTGCGGGTGCAGATTGCACTTGTTCATGTCGGTGAGCCGCGCGCCCTTGAGCCCCTCGATGATGACGTTGGGCGCGCAGGGGCCGCCGATCTGGCCGCCGATGAAGGTGGGCGACGAGCCGGCGATCGCGCCCGTGATGCCGCCGACGATGCCGCCGATGACCGCACCCGCGAGCGCGCCGACGGGGCCGCCCACGACCGCGCCGATGACCGCGCCGCCGGCCGCGCCGCCGAGCGCTCCGCCGATGGCGCCCACCACGGTCGCGGCGTGGGCCGTGGGGTCGGTGAGTCGGGCCGCGGGGAGAACGGGCATCTTGGTCCTCGCTAGGGCTTCGGGGAGAAGGACGCGACGGTGCGGAGGAAGAGGTCGTCGAGCGATCCGGCGTCGCTCTTGAGCGTGGTAGAGGTGAACGTCCACGCCCACGGCGCGCGGACGAAGAAGACCTGGCGCTGGACGATCGAGGAGCCGTCGGGCGGGGTCCACGTGAGCGTGAGCTGGGGGATGGGCGCGGCCGCGGTGCCGAGGGGCGGGAGGTCTTGCACCTCGACGTTGGGGAGGACGGCGAGGAGGTCGCCGCGCTGCTGGGCCGCGAAATCCGCCGCGGTGCACGGTGCGAGGAGGAGATCCTGGGTGAGGACGATGCTGCGCTGGAACTGTCCGGGGGCCGCGGGGCCCTCGAAGAGGGTGGTGACCAGCCGGTGGCGCCAGCCGTCGGGCACCGCGATCTGGAAATCGGAGGTCTGGAAGGTGGTGCTCATGATCGTCGGCGGGGAGCTTGCGGAGCGCGGTCGGTGCGCTTGGTGAGCCGGGATGTTACCGCGAGCGGAGGCGCGGGCGGGCGCAAAGTTTCCGCGGAGCGGAGGACCGCAGCTCGGCGCCTGCTCGGTGAAGTGGCGATAGTGTGGATCCTGTTCTGAACAAGATCGTGATCTGTTTCGACACCGTCGAGCACGATCGATGTTCGAGGGCGTGTCTTTCGTCGGCGAGGCGAACCGCCATGCCCGCGCGATCCGTGATATCTCCTGGTAGCTCTTCCTTCGGAGACTCTTCGTGATCAAAAGATCAGCGCTCGCCCCCCTCGCCCTTTTCCTCACGGCTTGCGCGGGGGCTGCGGTCGATCCGGCGCCTTCCATCGCCGCGAAGCCGGCGCGCGCAGCCGAGCCGGCGCCTGTCGCGCTCCCTGCTATCACCACGGAGAAGCTCACCGCGGATGCGCAGCGGGCGACGGCGGCGGGCACCACGTTCACGGTGCCCGGCGGCTGGACGCTCCGCAGTGATGGGTCGAAGCGCTACCTCGACGGCCCGGAGCCGGACATCCACTTTGCCATCGTCGACGCCGGGGCGGCCGACTCCCCCGAGGCGGCCGTCGCGGCGGCGTGGCCGGTGCTCGTTCAGGACTTCAAACGACCCGTCGAGGTCGCTGCGGACCGCGCTGCGCGCAATGGCTGGGAGCAATACAAAGGGTTCTGGTACAAAACCTCCCCGGAAGAGCGCCTCTTCTTGTCGGCGAGGGCCTTTCGCAAGGGCAGCGCGTGGACGGTCCTGCTCATGTCTTGCAGCGAGCCGTCGCTCGGCAAGCGCGACCCGCAGATCGGTCTCGTCGTCAACAGCCTGCGGCCCGCAGGCTATATGCGGGAGACCTTCCAGGGTCGCGCGGCGCACCCCCTCGACCCGGCGCGTGTCCGGGCGCTCACGGATTTCGTCGAGGCGGCGCGCGTCGAGGCCGGCGTTCCCGGGGTCGCCGTGAGCCTCTTCACGACGGACGCTGTCGTCTTCGAGGGTGGTTTCGGCGTCCGGGAGATCGGCAAGGCTGCGCCCGTCTCCGCCGATACGCTCTTCATGATCGCGTCGAACACCAAACCCCTGACCACACTGCTCCTCGCCACGCTCGTCGACGAGGGCAAGCTCGCCTGGGATACCAAGGTCACGAGCGTCTACCCCACGTTCAAGCTCGGCGACGCGGACCTCACCGGTCGTGTGGCCATGAAGCACCTCCTCTGCATGTGCACCGGCCTCCCGCACGAGGAAGATCCCGACTGGATCTTCACCTTCCTGCGCTCGACCCCGATGGGCGTCTTCGACCACCTCGGCACCATGCGACCGACGAGCGGGTTCGGTGAGGTCTTCCAGTACACCGATGTTCCCGTGGCTGCGGCCGGCTTCATCGGCGGTGCCGTCCTCTACCCCAATCGTGAGCTCGGCGCGGCGTACGACGAAGCCATGAAGTCGCGCGTCTTTGCCCCGCTCGGCATGACGTCGACCACGTTCGAATTCGCCGAGGTGCTCCGCAAGGATCACGCCGCGCCGCACGCCGAGGACGCCTCGGGCAAGCCCGCTCTCGTGAACAACGAGGTCAACCAGAGGAGCATGCTCCCCGTGCGCCCGTCGGGCGGCGCGTGGTCGAACGTCAAGGACCTGCGCCGTTACGTGCAGATGGAGCTCGCGAAAGGCAAGCTGCCGAGCGGTCGCCGCTTCATCTCCGAAGAGGCATTGCTCGCGCGTCGCGCCCCGCAGATCGCCATGGGCCCCGACGAGGTGTACGCGCTGGGGCTCTCCATCGACACGGCCGCAGGGATTCCCGTCGTGCACCACGGCGGCTACCTGCTCGGCTACCGGAGCGACCTCTTCTTGCTGCCGGATCAAGGCGTCGGCGGCGTTATCCTCACCAACGCCGAGACCGGAGGCATCCTGCGCCGGGCCTTCCTCCGCCGGACCCTCGAGGTGCTCTTCGACGGCAACTCCGAGGCAGCCGAAGGCCTCACGCGGGCCATGGCGGAGCGCCGGGAGTGGCTCGCGAAGGAGCGTACCCGGAGCGTCGTCCCCGCCGATCCACAGATCGTGGCGAAGCTCGCGAAGCGGTATATAAGCCCTGGTTTCGGGGAGATCGTGGTCCGAACGGACGCGAAGGGCACGGTGTTCGATTTCGGCCCCTGGAAGAGCGCGGTCGCCTCCCGCCGGAACGACGATGGGACGACGACCCTCATGACCAGCGACCCCGGCGTGAGCGGCCTCGAATTCGTCCTGGGGGATCAAGGCGGCGAACGTCGCCTCGTCCTCCGCGACGCGCAGCACGAGCATGTGTTCACGGAGGCCGGCACGAAGTAAAGCTCCCGGGGAGCGCCGCGGTTATCATCACCCGGACGAGCAGCGCGAAGGCAGCAACGATCAGAGCCCTGGCAAAGACCTCTCGCGCTCTGCGCCGCCTGCCCTCACTGCCCCCAGCTACTCGGCTTCGGCCCCATCTCGAACACCAGCGATCCCCCAGCTTTCAGATCCGCGTGCACGATCTCCGCCTTGTCGAGCGGAGCCCCGTTCAGCGTCACCTTCTGCACATACACATTCTCCGCCGACACCGCGGGCGCATCGACCGTGAACACCCCACCCTCCACCGCCACCTCCGCGTACGGAAAGAGCGGTGCACCCACCACGTACCGCGGCGTCCCCGCGATCGGATAAAACCCGAGCGCGCTGAACACGTACCAGGCCGCCATCGTCCCCCCGTCGTCGTTGCCCGGCAGTCCGTCGGCCCCTGCGCTGTACACGTTCGCCCGCAGCCACGCCACCCACTTCTGCGTCAGATCGGGCCGCCCGAGCTGCGCGAACAGATAAGGAGCGTTGATGTCCGGCTCGTTCGACGCCCAGTAATACGGCCGCTGCGTCCCCTGCGTCAGCGGGTTCGTCCAGTCCGTCTGCTCCCAGTCGACCCGCGTCTGCTCGAACATCTCGATCAGCTTGGCCACCGCCTTGTCGCGCCCTCCGAACAAGGTCGCGAGCCCCTCGGCGTCGGCGGCCACCATCCAGGTGCTCTGCCAGGCGTTGGCCTCGGCGAAATCGTCGGCGAACAGCGTTGCATCGAGGTGGCTCGACGCCCATGTCCCATCACCGTGCTTGGCCCAGAGAAACCCTGTCTCCGGGTCGAAGAGCTTCCGGTACCCCACCGCACGGGCGAGCAGCGCGCTCTCGTCGCCTCCGTGCCCGAGCGCCCCGGCGAGCCCGGCGAGGGCGAAATCGTCGTTGGCGTACTCCGTCGTGTGGGACACCGAGCGCCCCGAGTCCTCGGCGGCGACGTAGCTGTATTTCATGTACGAATCCACCTGATCGCGCCCGCCCCGGCCCCCCGGCGGCGCTTTCTCGTCCATCGCCGCGGCGCGGAGGATCTGATACGCACCCTCCGCGTCGAAGTCCTTGATCCCCTTCAAATAAGCGTCCGCCACCACCACCTCGGCGCTCGCCCCGAGCATCGTCCCGGCCTCGCCGGTCGCGATCGGCCAGCGCGGGAAATAGCCTCCGTCCTTGGCCTTCGCGTGCAGCGATTTCACCGCGTCGAGCGCGCGATCGCGGGCGATCAGCGCGTAGAGCGGGTGCAGCGTGCGATACGTGTCCCAGAGCGAGAGATCGGACACATAGCGATACCCATCGGCCTTGTGGATCTGCTGGTCCATCCCGCGGTAGCCGCCGTCCACATCGCTCTGCACCGTCGGCATCAGGAAGGCATGATAAACGGCCGAGGTCATCATGCTCTGCTCGTCGGCCGAGCCGCCCTGAACCTTGACGGTCCCGAGCAGCGCATCCCACGCCGCGGCCGTCTGCTTGGCCGTCTCCTCGAACGACCAACCGGAGATCTCCGCGGCGAGGTTCATCGCCGCCGCGTCGCCCGAGACGAGCGAGAGCCCGACCTTGATCTCCACAGGCCCCTTCGCCGGATCGAAGCCGAGCGCGAAGCCCACGCCCTCCCCCATGGCGGCCGTGCTCGGGGCGGGAGCCGCGCCCTTGTGCCAAACCTGGCTCTCTGTCCATGCGTCCCGGGTGCGCGCCTCGAAGAAGACATCGTATCCGCCGAAGCCGCCGGACATACCCCCGACGCTGTGCAATCGCCCGCGAATCCGCTGCTCCTCTGGATAGAGCGTCACCTCAGCGTCGGAGACCGAGCCGCCGTTCAGGTGGTGATCGAGATCGACGATGACCTCTGCCACCTTCGCGCCCATGGGGTAGGTGTAGCGATGATAGGCGGCATGTGTCGTGGCCGTGAGATCGACCGCGATGTTGCCGCGATCGAGCACCACGGCATAATGGCCAGGGACGGCCGATTCGGTCTTCTTCTGGAAGTGCGACTCGTAGCCGTTCGGGGTCGTGCGCGAGGCGTCGAAGCCGTCGCTCGGCATGAACGCGAGCACGCCGTAGTCGGTCGCGCCGGTGCCGTGCAGGTGCAGGTGCGAAAACCCCTGGATGGTGTCGTCGCCATACCAGTACCCGGAGAAGTGGAGAAAGCTCGCCGTGCCCCAGGGGCCCTTGGTGTCTGGCCCGACCTTGGCAAGCCCTTGCGGAGCGAGGGCCCCCGGGAAGGCGCTCCCCACGCCGTACGCGAAGCCGCCGCTGCCGATGAAGAGCGGCGCGACCGGGACGACCGGCCGCGGGTTGGGCGCGGGCATGTCGCCGCCTCCGCCGGTGGTGCCCGACGAGGTCGAGGGGGTGCCGCTCGGGCTCGAGCAGGCTGCGAAGGCGAAGGTGGCGAGGGCGATCCAGGAGAAGGTGCGCACCGTGCGACTGTAGCAGCGGTCGCTGCGCGGAAGCAGGTCGCTGCGCGCTCGCTAAGCCTTGCGCGTGCGTCGCACTGGCTTCTTTGCCGCCGGGCGCGGCGCGACCGTGACCTTCCCCCGCACGACCGCTGCCGCCGTGGAGACAACCGCGGCCCGCTGGATCCAGGCGTCGAGGAGAGCCACGTCGTTGCAGCTCATGATGCGCGTCCGGATCGCGTCGCTCACGGGGATCCCCCGGGCCGCCAGGACGGCGAGGATGGCGCGCGCCTCACCGCGTGCCTCGCCACGCGCCTCACCACGCGCCTCGCCGCGCGCTTCACCGCGCGCCTCGCCTTCGGCCGCGCCCTTCTCGTAGATGCTGCGGAACAGCTCGCTCCGGTACTCGTGATGCTCCATGATCCGACGCTCCAAGTGGGTGCGCAGCGCCTCGTTCGCCATGCCGAGGATGGCATCGAGCTGGTCGGTTGCCAAGGCTTTCGGGAGCTCGGCGATGGTGAGGTCGACGGCGGCTTCGGCCACTTCTGCGGCGTCGGGTGAGGCGGCGTGCCCGGCCACGGCGAGCGTGGCGAGGTAGGGAAGGTCGGCGCGGAGGAGGAGGGGCAAGGGGATCTTGTCGAGGGCGATGACGGTGGGCTCGAGCTGCCGGGTGGTGCCGAGCTTGCCTGTCTTCGGCGTGATGCTCTGTGCGATCCAGCGGCGAACGTTCTCGTCGATGGTGAGGACGACGAGGGCCCCTTCGCAGCGATAGCGGGTGCGGGCGAGCTCGACGTAGAGGGACCACGAGAAGAGCTTGTCGTCGTCGGGGTCGAGCTGGACTTCGGCGAGGATGAAGGCGTCGGGGGCCTGGCGTGGACCGACGAGAAAGGCGCGGTCGACACGACGCTCGAGGGTATAGGTCTTGGTGCGGGTACCGGTGGTGGGGATCAGAGGGCCAGAGGGTGGAGTGCCGGCGAGCCCGAGCAAATAGGCGAGCGCTTCGGGATGAGCTTCAAGGAGCTCGACCAGGGCGGTGTGGATGGGAGACGCCATGGAGGCCTCGAACCATAGGCTCGACGAAGCTCTCGACCAAGGCTTTGTTGCCCTTGAGCGTCAGAAGCAGGTCGCCGCGCAGGACGCCGAGACGCAGCTCGTCCAGTTGTTGCAAAGCCCGTTCATGCAGCACATCTGCGCGCACTGCGCGGGGGGCGTGTTGCCGACCACGCAGCGCTGGAAGCAGGCCATCCCGGCCACGCAGGTCTGATCGGGCAAGCACACCTCGGTCTGCTGGCAGCAGGCGCCGACGATGCACTGAGAGCACGGGGTGCCGCCCGGGTCGAGCGAGCAATTCCCCGCGTCGACGGGCTCCATCCCGCAGTGACCGCCGGTGCACACGAGGCCCACGCAGCACTGCGGCGAAGAGGAGCAGTTCGAGCCGGGCGGCAGGCATGAACCGTCGCCGCAGATCCCGTTCTGGCAGACCATCGTGCAGCACTCGTCGGGCGCGCCGCAGGGGAAACCGTCGAGCTTGCAGGCGTTGCCGCCGCAGGTGTTGTTCTGGCAGACGCCGCTGCAACACTCGAAGGGCTGGTTGCAGAACGTGCCGTCGGGCTGGCAGTTGCCGCCGCAGGTGTTGTTCTGGCAGTTGCCGCTGCAGCACTCGAACGACTGCGTGCAGAAGGACCCGTCGGGCTGGCAGGGGCCGAAGCCGCAGGTGTCGCTCACCGGGTCGCAGAACAGGCTGCAACAGTCGCCGTCGGTCTTGCAGACGGCGCCGTCGGGCAGGCACTCGTCGAAGCCGCAGGCGTGCGTCTTCGGGTTGCAGAAGCCGGCGCAGCACTCCAGGTCGTCGAGGCACGGCGCGTGGTCGGGGAAGCAGCCCATCCCGCAGGTGTTCCCGTTCAGGTTGCAGAAGCCCGTGCAGCACTCGTCGTCCTGGAGGCAGAAGCTCCCGTCGGAGAAGCAGGAATCGCAGAGGGCGGTCGTGGCGTGGCAGACCAGGCCGCCGCAGCAGTCGTTGTTGTCGATGCAAGGGGTGCTCGGCGGGGCGCAGCCGCAGGAGGCGAGCGCCTGGTTGCACACCTTGGTGCAGCACTCGGCGTCGGCGCCGCAGGGGTTGCCGTCGGGGGAGCAGGGCTTGCCACCGCAGACGCCGTTCTCGCAGACGCCGGTGCAGCACTGGCCCGGCGCGCTGCAGCTCGCGCCGTTGAGCTGGCACTCCATGAAGGTGCAGAGGCCGCTCTGGCAGAGGCCGGAGCAGCAGTCGAAGGGCGCGCCGCAGCTCGCCCCGTTCGGCTGGCACATGCCCTTGCCGCAGACGCCCCCGGTGCATGCGCCGGTGCAGCACTGCGACGCGCTCTGGCAGACGAAGCCGTCGGGCTGGCAGACGCTCCCGCCGCAGTGGCCGCCGGCGCAGTCGTTGTTGCAGCAATCGTTTGAGCTGAAACAGACGGCGCCCTGGGGGAGGCACTGGATCTTGCCGCAGTAGCCCTTCTCGTTGCAGTCGAAGCCGCAGCAGTCGAGGTCCTTCTGGCAGGCCTGGCCGTCGGATTTGCAGTCGTTGCCGCCGCAGAAGCCGTTAAAGCAGTCGTGGTTGCAGCAGTCGCCGGCGGTGGGATCGCAGGCCTCGCCGGGGGCCTTGCAGATCTGGCCGCCGCAGGCGCCGTTCAGGCAGTCGAGGGCGCAGCAGTCGGTGGTGAGGGCGCAGGGCTTGCCGTCGGGGAGGCAGATCTGTTGTGGTTTGCAGATCTTGTCCTTGCAGAGCAGGTCGCCGCAGCAGTCTTGCTCGGCGCCGCAGCTCTGACCGACCGTGCCGCAGGGGCCGCCGCCTCCGGCGGAGCCGCCGCCGTAGCCCTCGATGTCGTTGCGCGCCCCGCAGGAGGGGACGAGCGCGAAGAGGACCATCGCCAGCAGCGAGGCCAAGACAAGCCGGAAGAGCACCCAGGAGCGCATGTCCGGATGGTAGACGCGATGCCGCTCGCGACCCAACGGCAAAGGGCGGGGCGCGGGCGCGCAGAAGGGCTGCCCTCGCGTCACGATTCGAGCTAACCATGCGGTCGCGATGGACCTCCCCAACGAGCCCCCCCGCAGGCCCTGGGCCGCCCCGGCGCTGATCGCCGCGGCGGTGGCCGCGCTCCTCGTCTATCGCGCGGTAGCCGGGCGCGACGAGCCCGCGCTCTCGCCGGGGATGCCTGTGGCCGGCGGATCCGTGCTCCCTCCCCCGTCGGCGGATCTGCCGGCGAGCGTGATCGTGCCGCCGCGCTGCGCCGAGATCGGCGCCGAGCCGTTCGTGATCGGCGAGCCTCCGCGCAAGGCGTCGGCGCCGAGGCCCGCCGCGTCCGCGCAGCCCGGCGGCACCGGGGCCGACCCGCTGCGCGATCCGCTCGACGACGAGCCGGAGGACGAGCTCGCGCCCTTCGCGGTGGAGATCGGGCGCGGGGCCGTGCTCGACGGCGGCTTCGCGGCGGGAGTGCGGCGGGACGCCGAGGGCGGCGCGCTCTCCATGGTGGCGATGATCGGGATCGACGGCAAAGACGGGCGTCTCGTCAAGCTCGGCCGGTCCCGCGGCGACCTCGATCCGCCGGTCGTGGCGGGCGCGGGGAGCGCGGCGCTGGCGGCCCTCGTCGAGCCCAACGCGGGCGGCCGGGCGATCAAGATCGCCAAGATCGCGGGCGGTGAGGTCACCTGGGGCGTGGAGCTGAGCGAGGGGCGCGACGAGTCGACGGCGCTCGATCTCGCGGCGTCGGGCGCGCGCGGCGTGGTGGTGTGGGACGACCTCGGCCCGAGCGAGAAGCGCTCGCAGATCTTGCTCGCCTCGTTCGACCTCGCGACGCTCCGATCGGTGACGGGGGCGCGCCCCGTGTCGTCCCCCAGGCTCGACGCCGACAGCCCGCGCCTCGTGCCGCGGCCGGGCGGCTACTGGCTCGCGTACATCGCGCGCAACGAGGAGAAGAAGGCCGCGCCCGCGGCGAACAAGCCCGGCGGCAAGCCGAAGAAAGATCCGCAGCGCGATCTCGATCGCGGTCGCGAGGACGACGACGAGACGGGCGAGATCGTGACCACCTCGTGGCTGGAGATCCTCCCGCTCGACGAGAACGCCGCGCCCGCCGCCGAGCCGCGCGCGGTGACGCCGAAGAACGGCAACGTGCTCTCCTTCGATCTCGAGCTCGCCGACGACGGCGCGGCGCTCCTCGCGTTCCGCGACGACGACACGCCGATGGGGTCGAGCGGCGGCCGGATCAGCGCCGTCCATGTGCAGCTCGGCGGCGCGATCGAGACGCATGTGCTCGCCGAGGAGAGCCTCGGCGCCGGCGTGCCCGATCTGCTGCCCGGCTGGCTCTCCGTGAGCGGCGTGAGCGGCGTGACCAAGCTCGCCCCGGTCGACGGCAAGGGCGCGCTGACCGGCCCCTTCGCCCCGGAACAATCCCTCGGCCAGGGCGAGCCGATCGCCGCCACCAAAGAAGCCATCCTCCTCGCCCGCCCCGCCGGCAAGGCCATGCGCCTGTCGCTGATGCGTTGCTCGACGGCGCGCGATCCGAAGCCGGCCGATCCCCCGAAGTGAGCCCATCGGGGGCGCGCGGGCTGTTCCCTCGGCGCCGAGATCGCGGGTAGCATCGCCCGACACACCGAGGAGACCGCCATGCATCTTGCCGTGCTGACCTCCGGGGGCGACTCCCCGGGCATGAACGCCGCGATCCGCACCATCGCCGTCGCCGGGATCAACCGCGGCCACCGCGTCTCCGGCGTCCGCCGCGGCTACCAGGGCCTGCTCGAAGGCGACATCAGCGAGCTGCGCCTCGCCGAGATCGACAGCATCACCCACGTCGGCGGCACGATCCTCGGCTCCTCGCGATCGAGCGAATTTCCCACGATCTCCGGGCAAGAACGCGCCAAGCTCCGCCTCCGCGAGCACGCGATCGACGCGCTGCTCGTGATCGGCGGCAACGGGTCGCTGACCGGCGCGCACCTGCTCGGACAGGACAAGCCGGTGACGGTGCTCGGCCTGCCGGCCTCGATCGACAACGACATCGGTCACTCCGGGCTCTCGATCGGCGTCGACACCGCGGTCAACACGATCGTCGAGGCGTGCGATCGGATCTCCGACACCGCGCGGGCCCACCGGCGGGCCTTCATCGTCGAGGTCATGGGCCGGCGCTGCGGTTTTCTCGCGATGCGCGCGGGGATCGCGGCCGAGGCCGACGCCATCCTCTACGGCGAGGGCGGGCTCGCGGAGGACGATCTGGTCGACCACCTGCGCGACGTGCTGCGGCGGGCCTTCGCGCCCGGCGGGTACAAGCGGCGCGCGCTGATCATCAAGTCCGAGGGCGTGAGCGTGCCGAGCTCGCGCCTGCTCCTCCGGCTCGCGAACCACCTCGCGGAGGACGCGCCCGGCGTGGAGATTCGCGAGACCGTGCTCGGCCACGTGGTGCGCGGCGGCAACCCGAGCGCGCTCGATCGGGTGATCGCCCAGCGCCTCGCCTACGCGGCGGTGGTGGCCTGCGAGCAGGGGGCGCACGACGCGATGCTGGCGTGGGAGCCCCCGGGCGCGCCCGGCCTGGAGACGATGGACCCCTCGGTGCGCGTGGTGCCGCTCGCCGACGTGCTGGCCGAGACGGCGCGGCTGCTCGACGGGACGAGCGCCATCCTCAAGAGGCGGATGGAGCTGCTCGATCAGGTCAAGCAGCTCCTCGCGCTCTGAGCCGCGATCGCCGCTGGCTCGACCCGGGACAGGCCCCGGCGGCCGCCGAAACGAGCCTCGATCTTGCGCGAGCGCCGCTCCCGGGGCAGGGTGGCGCCGACATGGCGTCCTCCCCGCTGCCCCTGCTCGCCCTCGCCTCGCTCGCCCTCGCGGGCTCTGCCCTCACGGGGTGCGGCTCGCTCGCCACTTCCCCCGACTGGGTGGGCGGCGCCCTGGAGGTCGTGGCCCCGCAGCGCGCCGCCGCCGAGGACGCGAGGGCCGAGCGCGAGCGGGAGCGCATCGCCAGGCAGCCTTTGCAGGTGGGCGCGAAGCACATCCTCGTGATGCACATGATGTCGAAGAGCAAGCCCGAGGGCGTCACGCGCAGCCGCGACGAGGCCTACACGCGCGCCAAGGAGGTGCTGCTCAAGATCCGCGGCGGCGCCGATTTCGACGCGATGGTGCGCGAGTACAGCGACGAGCCGGGCGCCGCCGAGCGCGCGGGCGATCTCGGCATCTTCGACCGCGCGCAGATGGTCAAGGGCTTCTCCGACGCGGCCTTCTCGCTCAAGGTCGGCGAGGTGAGCGAGGTGGTGGAGACGGTCTTCGGCTTCCACATCATCAAGCGCACGGAGTGAATCGCGGGTGCGGCGGTCGCGCGCGGCTCGACGAAACGGGGCGGCTTTCGTAGCGTAGCTCGGGCATGGCCGAGCGAACCTTCCCCACCGTCGAGCACCGCCGCATGACCGAGGATCGCGAGCGCATCGTCCGCTGGCGGAGCTTCGGGCCGTACCTCTCCGAGCGCGCCTGGGGCACCGTGCGCGAGGACTACAGCCCCGGGGGCGACGCGTGGGGCTACTTCCCGCACGAGCATGCGCGGAGCCGCGCCTACCGCTGGAGCGAGGACGGCCTCGCCGGCTACTGCGACAGAAACCAGCTCCTCTGCCTCGCGCTCGCGCTCTGGAACGAAGAGGACCCGATCCTCAAGGAGCGGCTCTACGGCCTCGGCGGGCCCGAGGGCAACCACGGCGAGGACGTGAAGGAGGTCTACTACTTCGAGGACGCGACCCCCACGGCGAGCTACCTGCGCTTCCTCTACAAGTACCCGCAGCGCCGCTACCCGTACGAGGCGCTCGCCGATCTGCACCGGGGCAGGAGCGCGGACGAGCCGGAGATCGAGCTGTGGGATCTCGGGGCCTTCGACGAGGGGCGCTACTTCGACGTGACCGTCGAGTACGCGAAGCGCGCGCCCGGCGACGTGCTGATGGTGATCACCGCCGACAACCGCGGCCCCGAGGCGGCGCCGCTCCACATCTTGCCGCAGCTCTGGTTCCGCAACACCTGGTCCTGGGGCGACGCGCCCGACGTCCGGCC
Organism: Byssovorax sp.; assembly: GCA_046351295.1. Taxonomy (GTDB): domain Bacteria; phylum Myxococcota_A; class Polyangia; order Polyangiales; family Polyangiaceae; genus JAXLYT01. The sequence goes on along the minus strand of JAXLYT010000090.1, from coordinate 22,270 downwards.
CGAGATCCACGCTTGCCCGCGCGATCCAGCCGAGGGCGATCACCGCGGCCCCGCCGTGCTCGCCGCGCGCGCCGTGCACCGCGAGCTCGGGGACTACTTCCTCTACGTGGAGCAAGGTGCCGAGGGCGAGCTGCTCTTCACGCACAACGAGACCAACGCGCGCCTGCTCTACGGATCACCTTCGCGTACGCCGTACACGAAGGACGCGTTCCACCACCGCGTCGTCGGCGGCGATCGGAGCCGGGTGAGCCCCGATCAGCGAGGGACCAAGGCCGCGGCGTGGCGGCGCTTCGTCGTGCCGGCAGGAGGCCGGGTGCGCCTCTTCGTGCGCCTCTCGCCCGAGCCCCAGGCCGATCCCTTCCGCGACGCGATCGATCTGCTCGCCCAGCGCCGCGCCGAGGCCGACGAGTTCTACGCCGAGGTGCAGGGCCCGCACCTCTCCGCCGAGCGCCGCGCCATCCACCGCCAGGCGTCGGCGGGCCTGCTCTGGTCGATGCAGTTCTACCATTACGACGTTGATGTCTGGCTGCGCGGCGACAGCCACCCCGCGCCCGCGTCGCGCCTCCGCGGCCGCAACGCCGAGTGGCGCCATGTCTCCGTGGCCGACGTGATCTCCATGCCCGACACCTGGGAATATCCCTGGTTCGCCGCGTGGGATCTGGCCTTCCACGCCATCGCCATGTCGTCGGTCGACATCGATCAGGCGAAGGCCCAGCTCAAGCTGATGGTCAAGGAGTGGTACCAGCACCCGAACGGGCAGATCCCCGCGTACGAGTGGGAGTATTCGGACCTGAACCCGCCCGTGCACGCCTGGGCGGCGTATCAGATCTACAAGATCGAGCGGCGCCAGAAGGGCAAGGCGGACCGCAACTTCCTCGAGCGCGTCTTCCACAAGCTGCTCATCAACTTCACGTGGTGGGTCAACAAGCGCGACGCCGAGGGCAACAACGTGTTCGAGGGCGGCTTCCTCGGCCTCGACAACATCTCCGTCTTCGATCGCTCCGAGCCGCTCCCCGCGGGGATGAACCTGGAGCAGGCCGACGCCACCGCGTGGATGGCCATGTACTGCCTCGATCTGATGCGGATCGCGCTCGAGCTCGCGCTGGAGAACAGCGCCTACGAGGACCTCGCGAGCAAGTTCCTCGAGCACTTTCTGCGCATCGCCTACGCGCTCCACCACGCGCCGGAGGGCGAGATCGCGCCCTGGGACGACGACGACGGCTTCTACTACGACATCCTCAAGGTCGACGGGCGGCCCCGCCATGTGCGGGTGCGCTCGATGGTGGGGCTCATCCCGCTCTTCGCGGTGCACGTGATCACCGCGGACACGTACAAGAAGCTCGACAATTTCCGGCGGCGCACGGAGTGGTTCCTGGAGAAGTACCCGCACTTCGGCGAGGCGATCGTGGGCCGCCTCGACGGGCGGCTGGTGCTCTCCGCCGTGCCCGCGTCGGCGATCGAGCGCGTGCTCGCGCACCTCTTCGACGAGGACGAGCTCTTCTCGCGCTTCGGCCCGCGCTCGCTCTCCCGCGAGCACGAGCGCGATCCGGTGGTGCTCGCCCAGGGCGGGCGCACGTTCAGCGTCAGCTACGAGCCGGGCGAGTCGACGACGCGGATGAAGGGCGGCAACTCCAACTGGCGCGGTCCCATCTGGTTCCCCACCGGCTACATGCTCTACCGCTCGCTGCTCCGCCTGAACCACGGCTTCGGCGACGCGCTCCAGATCCCGGGCGTGAACGGCCGACCGCCGCGCACGCTGCTCGAAGGGGCCGACGAGCTCGCCGCGCGGATGGTGTCGATCTTCGAGCGCGGCGAGGACGGCCGGCGGCCCGTCTTCGGCGACGTGCCGCTCTTCCAGCGCGACCCGCACTTCCGCGACAAGCTGCTCTTCTACGAGTACTTCCACGCCGAGACGGGCGCAGGTCTCGGCGCCTCCCACCAGACGGGCTGGACGGCGCTCGTGGCGGAGATGGTGCTGCGCCTCGCGAGGCACGCGCGCGGGCAGAGCTGAAGGGCGGAAACCGCTGGCTGAGAAGGACGATCCCCGCCAGCCTTCCATCCATGAACGCCCTGCGCCCCGCCGCCGGCGCCCCCGAGCGAATGGCCGCGATCCTCGCGCTCCCCCTCCGGGAGGAGCCCGAGACGGATGAAGAGCGCGCCCTCTTCGCCGAGGCCGAGGCAGATCTGCGGGATGGGCGCCGAGGGCTCAGGACGGACGAGATCCTCGGCGCGATCGCGGCGACGCGCGATACCGCCGCCGAATAAGCCGAGATGATCTGGGAGATCGACTGAGGGCCGATCACCGTCGAGGACGTCCGCCGTCTTCACTGGGCCACAGCGTCGCGCATCTGCCGCGCGGTGATCGATTTCGCCGAAACGAGCCGGGGCCCTGTCCACAGGACCTCGGCCGTTGATCCGCGGCGCATTCAGATCGTGGTGCCGGGCGCGGTCGCTTATCTCTTCCTCGATTTCGATCGCGGTGTCGTTCGTGTGCAGCGCATCTTTTCGCGCGCTTGAGACGTGGGAGCGGCGGAGCAAGGGCGCAGGGTGGGTGGTCCATGGACCACCCATGGTCGGGTGCTGGGCGACGTTTGCCTACATATGCCCCCAAGATCCTTCATTAGATCCACACGAACCTCGCATGAAAATTCTTGGCACCCTGTATGCTAAGGGCGTGCATCGCCACTCCCTGGCAACAGCCCCAACGCTTCGAGGTTCGACCATGACGAAGTTCTCCCTTGCCGTGCCTGTCCTCCTTGCCGTCTTCGGCATCGCGGCCTGCGAGGTCGCCGACGACTCCACCGCCACGGGCAGCAGCAGCGGCAGCGGGACGAGCAGCTCCGGCGGCGAGAACGTCTCCGCGGGGCACCAGGCGATCGACGACTTCGTCGAGGGCATCCCCGACCTCGTGCTCCCCAAGGCCCAGAGCAAGACCGAGATCGACTGCATGGATGCCTCGTGCCCGAAGGACGGGCAGGAGGGCGACTTCTTCTGCCACTACAAGCACTACACGGAGACCGTCCACTTCGAGAAGTTCGTGGCCTTCCAGCCGAACTCGGCGACCCTCTGGCCCGGCGTGGTCATCCGCGGCAAGGACGCGCAGGAGGGGCTGCTGACGCCGCTCGGCGTCAAGCTCGCCCCGGTGGTCTTCAGCGTCTCGCTCGAGAACATCACGAACAGCCCCGTGGGCGAGATGGAGAACCCCTCGCTCTCGGCCTTCCGCGACGCGCGCAACGAGATCCTCGCCGGCGGCGTGACCGGCGCGACGCCCGCCTCGCTCGACTTCGACGTGGTAGAGCTGCACAGCGAGTCGCAGCTCTCCACCTCGCTCGGCGCGGGCCTCAACTGGCCCGGCGGCCCCGAGATCGCCGCGAGCTTCGACTTCAGCTCGTCCGACAAGAAGACCAAGATCCTCGTCAACCTGACCCAGGCCTACTACACGATCGACGTCGACAGCCCGACCCACCCGCAGGACTTCTTCGATCCCTCCGTCACGGTCGACGACCTCAAGGCCGAGGTCGGCGCGGGCAACCCGCCGCTCTACGTGCAGTCGATCACCTTCGGCCGCCGCGTCATCTTCGCCGTCGAGAGCAACGAGAGCGCGACGGACATCAAGGCCGCGCTCGAGGCGACCTACAAGGGCGCCGTCGACGTGAACGCGAAGGTCTCCGCCGAGCACAAGCAGATGCTGTCGTCGTCGTCGATCCGCGCGTTCGTGATCGGCGGCGCCGGCGGCGAGGCGACCGGCGCGATCAGCGGCTTCGAGGGGCTCATCACGTACATCAAGAACGGCGGCAACTACTCGAAGGACTCCCCCGGGGCGCCCATCGCCTACAAGCTCGCGTACCTCGACAACGAGGTCACCAAGATGGCCTTCACCACCGAGTACAGCGAGAAGGAGTGCAACAAGACCCAGGGCGATCTGCACGCCGAGATGGTGAGCATCAAGCACGTGTCGGGCGACGACGTGGGCAGCAACATCGAGCTCTGGGGCAACGTGACCCTGCGCTACCCGGTGATGAAGAACGGCGTTCTGACCTGCTCGTCCGGCGGCAAGGTGGTCGACCTCTGGCGGCTCGACGAGGGCTCGTGGATCACGATGCCCGAGTACTCGACCTGGAAGCCCGACGCGCCGATGGCCGTCGACCTCAACAGCATCCCGATGGATGACACGCAGAACATCTGCCTCCACGCCGAGATCATCGACGAGGACTTCTCGACCAACGAGCTGACCGCCGACGACGACTACGGCAAGCTCGACCAGCTCATCGCGTACAAGAACGGCTGGGATGGCGAGCATGTGCTGCACCTGCACGGCAGCGGGAACAACGCGGTCGACGTGACGGTGAAGCTCAGCTTCAAGTGACCGCCGCGTGAGAGGTGTCGCGGGGATCTGCCCCGCGACCCCCGCGTGAGGTGAGCGCCCTCCCGAACGGAGGGCGCTTTTTTTTGGCAGGACGGATCCGACGTGGGCCGGATCCCGCGGCCGCCGAGGGCGTCTCAGCCATTGATTGCGGGCGCCGGGGGTTCTCGGTACGATTCTCCTCGCGAGGAAATCGGCCCCGTCGGGGCCGTGTGTGCAGGGCGGTCGCGCGGCCTCACCGGGGCGAGCGCGCTAGTCTAGTCGGGAGAGGCGATCCATGTCGGCAGGGCCGGAGAGCAACACGGCGGCGGGAGCGCTGAGCAAGTACCGGCTCATCGCCGAGCTCGGCCACGGGGGCATGGCCGAGGTGTACCTGGCCCTCTCCTCGGGGCCGGCGGGCTTCAACAAGCTGGTCGTGCTCAAGCAGATCCGCGAGCAGCTCGCCGAGGACCCGGAGTTCTTGAACATGTTCCTCGACGAGGCCCGGCTCGCCGCCCGCCTCAACCACCCGAACGTGGTGCAGACCAACGAGGTGGGCCAGGAGAACGGCCGCTACTTCATCGCGATGGAGTACCTCGAGGGGCAGCCGCTCAACCGCATCATCTCGCGCCTCGGCAAGGCGGGGCAGCTCTCGCTCGCGATGCACGTCAAGGTGATCATCGACGCCCTCGCCGGCCTCCACTACGCGCACGATCTGGCCGATTTCGACGGCACGCCGCTCCAGGTCGTGCACCGCGACGCGACGCCCCACAACGTGTTCGTCACGTACACCGGGCAGGTGAAGGTGGTCGATTTCGGGATCGCCAAGGCCTTCGGATCGACCTCGGAGACGCGCACCGGCGTGCTCAAGGGCAAGGTCGCGTACATGGCGCCCGAGCAGGCCATGGGCGAGCGGGTCGATCGCCGGGCCGACGTGTTCTCCGTGGGGATGATGCTGTGGGAGGCGCTCGCCGGGAAGCGGCTGTTCAAGGGCGTCAACGACGTGGTCGTGCTGCAGAAGATCGCGGCCGGCGACATCCCGAAGCCGAGCACGCTCAACCCGGACGTGCCCCCGTCGCTCGAGGCCATCTGCATGAAGGCCCTCGCCCACGACAAGCAGGACCGCTGGAGCTCCGCCCGCGAGCTTCAGCATGCCCTGGAGCATGCGCTCGAGGAGCTCGGCGAGCGCCCGATGCTCCGCGATCTCGGCGCGGCCTTGAGCCTCTTCTTCGAGGCCGAGCGCACCACGATCAAGGGCCTGGTCGAGGCGCAGATCCAGAGCGCGCGATCGGCGGGCCCCGGCGGCGTCGAGGCGCTCGTCCGCCTGCCGAGGATCGAGGGGCAGCCGACCGAGGCGGGCTCGCTCTCCGGGTCGCGCACCGGCGGGTCGAGCCTGCGCCCGACGCCGGTCTCGCAGGTCTCGCAGATCGGCCCGCTCGGCGGCTCGTCGCTCACCGCGGCCAACCTCCTCGCGCCCGCGTCCGTGCCCACGCCCGCGCCGCCCCAGCGCAACCTGACGCTGCTCGTCGTCGGGGTGGCCGCGGTCGGCGCCGTGGCCGCCTTCGCGCTCCTGCGCACCGTCACGCCCTCGGCCGGCGCCGGCCAGGCCGCGGCGGCGAGCGCGCCCGCCGAGGCGAAGACCACGCGCATGTTGAAGATCGAGTCCACGCCGCCCGGCGCCACGGTGACGGAGGACGAGCGCCCGCTCGGCAAGACGCCGATGGCGATCACCCTCGATCCGGCGAGCACCGCCACCCGCAAGCTGGTGCTCTCGCTCGACGGCTACACGCCCTACACGATCAGCCAGGCCCCCTCGACCGAGGACGTGAAGATCCTCATCCCGCTCACGCCCGCGCCGGTCGCCGCGCCCGCCGCGCCCACCGACGCCGCCGTCGCCGGCCTGGGGCGCCCGGTCGCGAAGGCCCCGCTTCCTTCCGGCCCGTCCAAGGCGCCTTCGCCGGCCACCGCCGCGGCCAAGACACCTCCCGCAGGGCTCGACATCAATCTCTCTCGCTGACCGGAGACACGCACGCTCGGGGCGGAATCGTTCGGGGCTGGCGCTCGACCATTCATCTTCGTTAACGTCGTCGCAGGCGTCCCGCTCGTGCCTTCGCCGAGCGGAGGACGCTCCAAGCACCCATGAACCGGAACGCGCCCATCCTCGCCCGCCGCCCGAGATTCACACGCTGCACCGTCGCGCTCGCGGCCCTGCTCGGCCCGCTCGCTGCCGCGTTCGGCGAGGGCATCGCGCGCGCCGACGGCCTCGCGGACGAGGCCGATCTCCATTTCCAGATCGCCGCCGAGCACTACCAGAAGGGCGAGTTCCGCGAGGCGCTCGAGCACTTCCTCTTCTCGAACCGGCTCGTCCCCAACAAGAACGTCGTCTTCAACATCGCCCGCACCTACGAGCAGCTCAAGCGCTACGCCGACGCGCACCGCTACTACGTCGACGCGCTCGCCGTGGAGACGCGCGAGCAGACGATCGCCGACCTCAAGGCGGCCATCGCGCGCGTCGCCCCCAACGTGGCCGTGCTCCGCGTGGAGACCTCCCCGCCCGGCGCGACGATCTACATCGACCGCAAAGACCTCGGCTCGCGCGGGCGCGCCCCGCGGCCGCTCGCCTTGCCCGAGGGCAAGTACCGCGTGCTCGCCGAGCTCGACGGCTACGAGCCCGCGTCGGTCGAGGGCGTCGATCTCGCGGTCGGCAAGGAGACGCCGGTCTCGCTCAAGCTCACGCGCATCGTCGGCAAGGTGCGGATCGCCGTCGAGGGCGCGCCCGGGGCGGCGGTGCACGTCGACGACGAGAAGTCGCAGCCCGTGTGCAACGCGCCCTGCGACGCGGAGATCCCGCCGGGCCAGCATATCCTCTACTTCTCGCGCGAGGGCTACCAGGCGCCGCCGCGGCAGGTGGTGGTCGTCGCCAAGGAGACGATCACCGCGCGCGCCGCGCTGAGCCCGCTCACCGGCTCGGTGGTGGTGAGCGCCGACGAGCGCGAGGCGCTCGTGGAGATCGACGGCAAGCCCATGGGCTTCACGCCCGCCGTGATCCAGAACGTCGCGGTCGGCAAGCGCCGTGTCCGCGTGAGCCTGCGCGGCTACGCGCCGGTCGAGCAGGACATCGCCGTCAAGACCAACGAGCAGGCCCAGCTCATCGATCTGCGGCTCACCCCGGTGAGGCAGGTGTCCGCGGCCTCGCGCTTCGCCGAGAGCATCGACGACGCGCCGAGCTCCGTCAGCGTGATCGACGGCCAGGAGCTTCAGGCCTTCGGCTACCCGACCATCGCCGAGGCGCTCCGCGGCGTCCGCGGGCTGACGATCTCGAACGACCACGTCTACAGCTCGGTCGGCATCCGCAGCCTCGGCGAGCCGAACGACTACGGCAACCGCCTGCTCGTCCTCTCCGACGGCCAGCCCCTCAACGACAACCTGCTCAACAGCTCCTACGTCGGCTCCGACGGCCGGGCCGATCTCCAGGACGTGGAGCGCATCGAGGTCGTGCGCGGCCCCGGGTCATTGCTCTACGGCACGGGCGCCTTCTCCGGCGTCGTCAACCTCGTGCCGCGCGGGAAGGACGAGCCCAACAGCGTCCACGCGAGCCTCGGCACCTACGACAACGCCGTCGCCCGGGCCCGCGCCGGCTTCCACTACAACTTCACGCCCAAGGTCGGCATGTGGGCCAGCGTGTCCGGCGCGCGCAGCGACGGCTTCGACACGCCGATCGACCTGAAAGACCCGGGCGACGGGCCGGCGCACCAGATCGTCAACAACGTCGAGACCTTCCGCTCGGGCGGCACCGCGGGGCGCTTCTGGGCGGGCCCCTTCACCGCGCAGTGGTTCTTCCACACGCGCAAGCTGCTCATCCCGACGGGCGCGGCCGGCGCGCGCCTCAACGACACGCGCACGAGCTACGAGGACACGCGGTGGATGGCCGAGCTGCGCTTCGAGCCCAAGATCACCGAGTCGCTCCAGCTCATGACGCGGCTCCACGCGAACCGCTACAGCTTCGCCGGCGACTACGCGTACGACCCGGCGCCGGTCGAGCCCATCCACGAGGACTACTACGGCACCTGGTTCGGCGCCGAGGCGCGCCTCGTCTACTCGCCCGCGTCCTGGGTGCGCCTCACGGCCGGCGGCGAGGCGCAGGTCCACCCGCAGGCGACGATGGAGGGCGGCTTCCCGGGCGCTGTCTACCTCGACTCGCACACGCCCTACAATTTCGGCGCAGGCTACGCCCTCGCCGAGGCCACGCCCGTCTCCTGGTTCCGCGTCTCCGCCGGCGCCCGCGTCGATGTCTACTCCACCTTCGGGCCGATCTTCGTGCCCCGCGTGGCGCTGATCTTCCGCCCGCCGATCCAGGGCAGCGTGCTCAAGATCATGGGCGGCCGCGCCTTCCGCGCGCCGAGCGTCTACGAGCAGTACTACACCGACGGGCAGACCCAGGTGGCCGCGGTCGATCCCTCCCGCGGGCTCAAGCTCGGCCCCGAGTCGGTGTACTCGGGCGAGGTCGAGTACACGCAGCACTTCAAGGAAGACTGGGTCGCGCTCGTCACCGGCCATGTCAGCCACGTGGAGGGCATCATCAACACCATCGCCGACCCCGACGCCGGCGGCCTCGCCCGCTACGCCAACAGCGATGTCCCGGCGCTCATCGCGGGCGGCGAGGTCGAGCTCCGCCGCGAGTGGCGCCAGGGGTGGATGGTGAGCGGGAGCTACGGCTACGAGCACGCCCAGCTCCTCGGGTCGTTCTCCTCCAACAACCGGCTCATCAACGCCCCCGAGCACCTCGCGTCGGTCCGCGGCGTGGTCCCGCTCGTGAGCGATCTGGCCTCGCTCGGCCTGCGCACGACGCTGGAGGCGCCGCGCCGCATCGACTTCGAGAGCGACGACCTGACGCGCACCGCCTTCATCGCCGACCTCACCGTCTCCGGCGCGGTGAAGCGCTATGGCCTGAGCTACGTGCTCGGCGTCTACAACGTGCTCGACGCCCGCTACGAGAACCCCGTCTCGCTCGTGTACCTGAGCCGGACGATCCGCCAGAACGGGCGGACGTTCCTCGCCAACGTCACGGTCACTTACCCCTGATCGCCCGGCCTCCGCCCCGTCGCGGAGGTGAAAGGAACGGATCGCATGAATCGCCCGCTACGCCTCGGTCACGCTCTAGGCTCGTGTGTGCTGGTCTTCTCTCTCTGGGCCCTCGGATCGCTCGCCGCGCCCGGCTGCGGCGGATCCCAGAGCTCGACCTCGTCCGGGACGACGACGGGAGGCATGGAGTCCGACCCGGGGGCCTTGATCAAGGCCTCGATGGACAGCCAGGTGGCGGTGGTGCTCGACGAGATCCCCCCCGCCCTGCGCGACAAGGTGGCCGCCTCGCTCATCGCCAAGGACGAGGCCTTCTGGATCAACCGCGCCAAGAAGCAGGTGGTGATGACCAAATACCGCCTCGCCTTCCGCACGTTCTACTACGCCGAGGGCAACCGGCAGCAGCTCCCGCTCCCGCCCGACTCGCTGTGGGAGGTGACGATCAAGCCCGACAAGGACGGGAGCACCAAGCCTCGCCGCGCCATGGTCGGGACGCACGATGTCGTGATGGTCGATTACCATTTCGAGTCCACGCTCCTCTCCACCCCGGATTCGCCCGGGATCACCGAGCCCGAGCTCGCCAAGGTGGGCGGCGTCTGGGACGAGCCGTTCATCTTCCCCGTCGACCCGGAGCTGCTCTTCCAGCGCACCGGCTACGCCTGCATGGACGAGGTGGGCTTCCCGCCGAACAGCGTCGACAGCGAGGAGACCGCGGTCTTCTACGACCAGGAGTGCGTGGCCCAGGGCGAGCTGTCGAAGACCGCGTGCCACCAGACGGCGCTCCCCAAGGAGTCCTGCGTCGAGGCCCTCGAGAGCAGCGTCGGCAAGATCGAGACCAAGGTCCATTTCGAGCGCCTCGCCTGGGACGCCGCCGCCGCGGACAAAGCGCGCGTGGGCGACGTGTCGAACCCGACGGGGCCCGACATCCGCGCCGGGGTGAAATCCGATGTCTTCCCGCCCCCCAAGGTCATTTACCGCTACATCCCCGAGGGCGACTGCACCCTGGCCGAGAAGTGCGTGGGCGCCCCGGGCTGGCGGCGGCTGCTCCAGTTCTCCAGCGTCAACTGGAACACCGGCAAGACCACGCTGGAGATCGGCGCCGTGGATTACCTGATCTCCGGGATGGGCGGGGGCGACCTCGCCAAGCACAACATCTACGAGTACAGCGAGTGCCACCAGCACTACCATTTCATGCACTACGGCACCTTCACCTACGGTGATCAGGTGAACCCGAGCAGCAAGCGGGGCTTCTGCCTCCAGAGCACCGATCGTTTGAGCAACAACGAATCGGCGCCGCTCCACAACCCCTACGCCGACTGCTCCTTCCAGGGCATCGAGGCCGGCTGGGGCGACAACTACAACGCCGGCATCGACTGCCAGTGGATCGACGTGACCGAGTTCGACGTGAGCAAGGGCCCGATCGACGACGCGATCCACGAGCACTTCAACCCCGACGGCTTCCTCTGCGAGGGCAAGCCGGTGCTCGATTCCATGGGCCAGCAGGAGTACGAGCCGACCGATTTCAAGACGGCCAAGGGCGAGCCGGTCGACCGCCCGAAGTGCGACTTCATGCCCGACTGGGACAAGAACAACACCCGCAGCGAGGACGTCGAGCTCCCCGCCCTCGGCGAGAGCTTCGTGAACCAGCCGTGCACGCGCGGGCAGATCGGCCCGCTCCGCAACTGCGGCTTCAAGAAGCAGGCGGACACCGAGGCATGCACGCCGGGCGCGACCGTGAACCTGACGTGCACCGTGCCCGCGGGCGCCTCGCCGCAGACGCTCCGCATCTGCGAGAGCAGCAAGGTCCTCGGCTCGGGCACCGCATGCACGCACGGCTTCTCGCTCGCCAACGGCGTCATCACCGAGCAGGGCGTGCCCGTCATCTTCACCTGCCCCTCCCCGCGCGACGCGAACGAGCCCGGCGGCCTCTACTCCGTGTACGCCTCGCCCCTCACCGACGACGACAAGGCCGAGACCATCACCTGTATGCCCATCAACCCCTGAGAGGGGGTTGTTGCTCTTCCAGGGCCTCTTGGTGATTTGATGAGGTCTTTTTTCAACGCAAAGTCGCAAAGACCGCAAAGACGCAAAAAAGAAAGAAGACCTGATTTCTTCTCTCTTCTTGCGCCTTTGCGCCTTTGCGCCTTTGCGTTAAATTCTGACCGTCCAGACCATCGAACTCCCCCCCGGGGCATGAGCGGCTCCCTGCTGCTCGCCGCGCTCCTGCTCTTCGCGGTCCCCGCGTCCGCCAACGGTCGATTCCCCGCCTCGGGGCAGATCCTCGTCGACCCGGCCGATTCGAGCAACCTGCTCCTCCGCGCCACCTTCGGCCTGCTCACCTCGAAGGATGGGGGCAAGACGGCCGGCTGGGTGTGCGAGCAGGCCATCGGCTATGCCGGGCAGGAAGATCCGATGATGGCCCGGGCCGGCGACGGCGCGCTCCTCGCCGGGCTGTACGAGGGGCTCTCGATCTCCCGCGACGGCGGCTGCTCCTGGGCCTTCGCCGGGGGCCCGCTCGCCGGGCTCTCGATCATCGATCTCTCGGCGCGCGCCTCGGGCGATCAGGCCGTGCTGGTGCTCGCCGCCGCGCCGTCGGGGCCCATGGCCGGCGTGGGCCAGGTGCTCCGTTCGGCGGATCACGCGGAGACGTTCACCCCGCTGAAAGGCGCCTTGCCGGCCGATTTTCTCCCGCTCACCGTCGACGGCGCGCCCTCGTCGCCGGAGGTGATCTACGTGAGCGGACGCTTCGGCAAGCCCGACTACCAGGGCTCGCTGCTCCGCTCGGGCAACGGCGGCGAGAGCTGGGAGCGCCTCGACATCCCGGGCGCGCTCGATCGCCTGCCGTACATCGCGGCGATCGCGCCGGACGATCCGCAGAAGGTGTACGTGCGGATCGACGAGCCCGGCGGCGACACGCTGGTGATGACCGGAGACGGCGGCAAGAGCTTCGACATGATCTTCCAGGGCACCGGCGATCTGCTCGCCTTCGCCCTCTCGCCCGACGGGAGCGAGCTCGCGGTCGGCGGCGACAAAGACGGCCTTCACCACGCGACGGCCGCTTCTCTCACGTTCACGAAGGTGTCGTCGATCACCGCCCGATGCGCCGCCTGGGCCAAGGACGGCCTCTACGTCTGCGCCGACCAGCTCCTCGACGGCTTCGCCATGGGCTTCTCCACGGACGGCGGGGCGACCCTCGCACCGAAGATGCTCCTCACGGCTGCCTGCGCCCCGCTCGACTGCCCGGCCGGGACTTCGGTTGGCACCGATTGCCCCGCTGCGTGGCCCGCGACTGCCAAGAAGCTCAACGCTCCTGACTGCACGCCCGACGGCGGGAGCAGTGCCTCCTCGGCGGAAAGCAGCTCGTCCGGCGGGACGAGCGGAGGTGGATGCGGCTGTATGCTCACACGCGATGCCGGGAGCACGGCGTTGTCCATCGTCACCAGCGTGATGTGGGCACTGGCGATTGGATGGAGGAGGGCTCTTTTTTTAACGCAAAGTCGCAAAGGCGCCAAGGCGCAAAAAAGAAAGAAGAACTGATTTCTCTCTTCTTGCGTCTTTGCGCCTTTGCGCCTTTGCGTTTAAATTCGACCGCTCAAATCATCGGGCGGCTCCGACCGGCAGCCCGCGCCCCGCGATCGATCACCAGGGCATGGCGAAGCGGGCCTTGAGCTTGCTGCCCCAGGAGGTCGGGGTGAGGGGCATCCCCACGCCGCAGCCTCCTTGCGAGTTGTCGACGAGGAGGTTGGGCGCGCAGCGCATGTGGAACGTCCAGGCGAGGTGGGGGATGTCGCGCGCCTCGGCGCTGTCCATGAGGGACATGCACTCGGCCTCGGTCATGTTGGCGGGGCCGAACTCGCCGATCACCACGGGCAGCGTGTTCGACGGCTGCTCGAAGAGCATCCCGAAGTCGGAGGCGGGGTTGTAGACATGGACCTCGTAGGCCACGTTCTCGCCGCCGCCCGCGGTGATGGGGTGGGTCACGTAGTAGTCGAGCCGCCGCGCCCAGCCGCCCGTGCCCTGCACGGTGATGATGTGGTGCGGGGAGCCTGCCTGATCCTCGACGTTGCGGATCGCCGCGACGGCGTTGTTCATGGCGGTCCACACCTGCGGATCCTCGGCGCCGTCGAAGTTGTTCTGCGGCTCGTTGATGATCCCGAACATCACGTGCGCCTCGTCCTTGAACGTCTGCGCGAGCAGCTTCCACTCGTCGTTGGTGGCGGGCGTGGGCCAGCCCTCGGCGGTGACGGTCGGGTCGACCCAGAGCGAGAGGAGCACGTAGACGCCGGGCTTCTGCGTCGCATGCTGGACGATCGACACCACGTCGGTGAGGTAGGCGGGGTCGTTCACCACCGTCTTCCACTGCACCTGGCCGGGCTGGGGCGCGGCGTAGCTCTCCAGCGTGAGGCGGAGGAAGTTGGCGCCCCATCCGTCGACGAGCTCGTCGACGCGCCGGTTGACCTCGCTCACCGCGGGCGCCTCGAAGGCACATGCCCCGCAGCCTCGCGTGTCCTGGATGTTGGCTCCCCGGCCGTGCCACACCTGGCCCGCGTCGGTGACGATGCGGTTGCCCTGGGTGTGGAGCCAGCCGCTCTCGATCGGGCCGCCGCCTGCGCCCGAGCTGCTGCTCGACGAGGAGGAGGACGACGCGCCGCCCGCGCCGCTGCTCCCGCTGCTCGAGGAGGACGAGGAGGACGAGGAGGACGAGGACGACGAAGAGGAGGAGGACGACGCGCCGCCTTCACCGCTGCTCGACGAGCTCGACGAGGAGGTGGTGGAAGAGACGCCGCCGCCTTCTCCGCCGCTCGAGGCGGATGCGGTGGTGTCGGAGGTCGTCGTGTGGCCCGTTGTCGAGGCGGGCTCGCCTCCGCCACAGGCGACGAAGGAGAGCAGGAGAGTGCTGGAAAACGCTGCGGAGAGAGAGGATCGCGTCGTCGGGAGGTTGCCCATGAGTCCGGAGGATGCGGGCGGATAATCGATCTGGCAAGGGGCTTTATTCGTCCGTGACACGATCCGGAGATGGCTCGATCGAAGCGGTAAATTCGAGCAAACGAGCGGTGTCGAAGAGCGATTGAAACCTTCCGCGGAGGCTGCATCGCGGGGAGGGATCGTCTCGACGCGCGCGGGTGCTCCGGGTCGCTCGTCGCGGCGGCGAGGTTTCGGCGTGCGTGCCCCGGTCGGAGGGCGACGAGATGCCGGTCGGGGCGACGAGGCGCTGGCGCCCGCGGCCCCCCGAGGTCGCTGGCGTTGGTTCCGGTGCAGGGATTCGAACCCCGATTAGGGGATTCAAAGTCCCCCGTCCTGCCCTTGGACGACACCGGAGAGGCGAGTGGGGCGCACCATAGCGCGGACCTCTCGCTTCGCCCACCCCCTCCGTGCACGAGGGGCGATCGGCGCGGTCGATCAGCGGGCGCGGGCCTGTTTTTGCCCGCGGCGCAGCCGGTGCTGGCCGGCCTCGTCGTGGTGCGCGCGGGTGGGCTCGGCGGGCGCGGCCTCGGGCTCGGACGCGGCGGGGGGCGACGCGAGCCGCGCCTCGAAGGGCCGCGCGGTCTTCGCCGCGGCCACCTGCGTGGGGGCCGGCGAGGCCGGGATCGCCTGCGAGGGAGGCGCGGGAGGCTTGCCGCCGAGGGTGAGCGCCGCGGTGATCGCGCCGGCCGCCACGCCGATCCGAGGGCGATCCAGAGCGTGCCCGGATCGAGGAGGGCCTCGGCCCAGCGGCCCCAGGCGCGCCTCGCCGGGGTCGAGCGCAGCGGCGCGGCTCGCCGGCGGGGGCGCATGCGCCGGCCGCGCGCGCTCCGTGCGCTGCGCAGGGTGCGGCGGCGGCGCCGGGGTCCGCGCCACCTCGGGCGCGGGGCCCGTGGTCGCGGCGGCGGGCGAAGGGGAGGGGGTCACGAGCGGCGCCATCGCCACGAGCGCGACCGCGAGCGAGGGCACCTCGTCCACGGGCAGCCAGCGCTCCATGCCCTCGCGCCACACCCGCAGATCGGCGCGCACCTCACCCCGCTCGATCGCCGTCCAGAGCTCGAAGGTGCTCATCGTCCGCATCGAGGCGCCGAAGTCGATGCACCACATCAGCCGCTGCCGCTCGCGCTCGGAGGCCGGCGGGCTCGCCTCGCCCGGCGCGTCCTGCGCATCGGGCGCGTCGTCCGCGCGGCGCGCCGCGATGGAATCGATGGCGTCGATCACCTCGATCGCCTCGATCGTGCCGGGCGGGCAGGGCAGGGTCTCGACCTGCGATCGCCGGGAAGTTGGGGCGGGCTCGGAGCCTGCCGCGCGTCGAGGGACCGCCGGGCGAAGGCCGGACGCGGGCACGGGCGAGCCCGACGGCGGAGCGTCGGTCCCGGAGGGCTCGTCGAGCCAGCGTGCTTGTCCGGTATCCATCGAGAAGGCCTCCGCGCGTCGCCGCCCGGTGCTCCGGGGCGGAGACAGCGCTCCGCTCCCGGGGGGGCCGGCGCGGCGTATCCGGGCCGGCTTGGACCTGCCGTATCGGCATTCGACCCGGCGGGCCAAGAAAGTCGATCGCGGGCCGTTCCGTTTTGATCTTCGCGCCGGCGCGCTACCCTTCGAGCTGAGGTACCGTCATGCCGCTTTCCGTTCCTTCCTTCACGGCCCGCGCGCTGCGTTCACCGAGGCGCTTCGGCGTGCTCCTCTTCGCCGCGCTCCTCCTGCTCGGCGTGATCGGCTGCGGCCGCGCCACGCTGAACCCGAATCCCCCGGGCGAGAGCACCGGCACCGGAGGCTCGGGCGGCCAGGGCGGCGAGGGCGGCTCGATCTGCGTCTGCGGCAACGGCACCTGCGAGGCCCAGTGCGGCGAGAGCCCCGGGAGCTGCCCGGCCGACTGCCCCGTCCCCTGCACGTGCGGCGACGGCAAGTGCCTCCCCCAGTGCAACGAGGACCCGGGGACCTGCCCGCAGGACTGCGGCGCCTGCCCGCCCAACGTCTTCTGCGGCGACGGCGTCTGTCAGGCCCAGTGCGGGGAGAGCCAGGGCAACTGCCCGCAGGATTGCGGCGCCTGCCCGCCCAACGTCTTTTGCGGAGACGGCAAGTGCCAGCCCGAGTGCGGCGAGAGCCCCCAGAGCTGCAAGGACTGCGGGATGGGCTGCTTCTGCGGCAACGGCCTCTGCGAGCCGGCCTGCGGCGAGAGCTCGTTGAACTGCCCCGACTGCGGGATGATGTGCCTCTGCGGCAACGGCCTCTGCGAGCCCCAGTGCGGCGAGAACCAGAACAACTGCAAGGACTGCGTGATCGGTTGCGTGTGCGGTGACGGCATCTGCCAGCCCCAGTGCGGCGAGTCCCCCCAGAACTGCGGCGACTGCGCGATGATGTGCTTCTGCGGCAACGGCGCCTGCGAGCCCCAGTGCGGCGAGACCTCGCTGAGCTGCGCCGCCGACTGCCCCCAGGGCTGCTTCTGCGGCAACAAGGTCTGTCAGCCCGAGTGCGGCGAGAGCTCCTTGAACTGCCCCGACTGCGCGATGATGTGCCTCTGCGGCAACGGCGTCTGCGAGCCCCAGTGCGGCGAGAACGCGATGACCTGCGCCGACTGCGGGATGGGCTGCTTCTGCGGCAACGGTGTTTGCGAGCCCCAGTGCGGCGAGAACGCGCAGAGCTGCAAGGACTGTATCCTGCCCTGCACCTGCGGCAACGCCGTGTGCGAGGCCCAGTGCGGCGAGACGCAGGCCTCGTGCCCGCAGGACTGCGGCATCTCCTGCATCTGCGGCAACGGCCAGTGCCAGCCCCCGTGCGGCGAGAACCCGATGACCTGCCCGGGCGACTGCCCGAACAACTGCTTCTGCGGCAACGGCCTCTGCGAGCCTCAGTGCGGGGAGAACCCGATCACCTGCCCGAACGACTGCGGCCAGCCCTGCGTCTGCGGTGACATGAAGTGTCAGCCCCAGTGCGGCGAGGACGGCTTCTCCTGCCCGATGGACTGCGCGCCCAACTGCCAGTGCGGCGACGGCCAGTGCCAGCCCCAGTGCGGCGAGACGCAAAACTCCTGCCCGAACGACTGCGGCCAGCCCTGCATCTGCGGCAACGGCGTCTGCCAGGCCGGCTGCGGGGAGAACAACCAGTCTTGCCCCGTGGATTGCCCGCTCGCATGCGCGTGCGGCAACGGCGTCTGCCAGCCGGCCTGCATGGAGAGCCAGGCCACCTGCGCCGCCGACTGTGGTCCAGCGTGCTCCTGTGGCAACGGTGTGTGCCAGCCCGGGTGCGGCGAGAGCCAGGCCACCTGCCCGAACGACTGCGGCGTGGCCTGCGTGTGCGGCAACGGCCAGTGCCAGGCGGCATGCGGGGAGACCATCCTCTCGTGCGCCTCGGACTGCGCGGTGGCGTGCACCTGCGGAAACCAGATCTGCGAGCCCGCGTGCGGCGAGACGACCATGACCTGCGCCTCCGACTGCCCCTCGTGCGTGTGCGGCGACGGTCAGTGCAAGCTCGGCTGCGGGGAGACCCACGCGACCTGCGCCCAGGACTGCCCGGCGAGCTGCGTGTGCGGCGACTTCCTCTGCGACCCGGCATGCGGCGAGACGGTCTTCAACTGCGGTCAGGACTGCTCGTCCACCTGCGCGTGCGGCAATGGCATCTGCGACGCCCAGTGCGGCGAGGATTCGACGAGCTGCCCGCTCGATTGCTTCTCCAAGTGTCTGTGCGGCGACTTCTTCTGCGACCCCTCCTGCGGGGAAGACGCGATCTCCTGCCCGAACGACTGCGCCATGCAGTGCCTGTGCGGGGACTTCATCTGCGATCCGGCCTGCGGCGAGGGCCCGATGACCTGCCCGCAGGACTGCGGCGGCCCGGTGTGCTTCTGCGGCGACGGCGTGTGCGATCCGGCCTGCGGCGAGACGGTGTTCGGCTGCATGCAGGACTGCGCCAAGCCCTGCGTGTGCGGCAACATGTTCTGCGAGATGAACTGCGGCGAGAGCGCGATGACCTGCCCGCAGGACTGCGGCTCGAACTGCCAGTGCGGCAACGGCCAGTGCCAGCCGGGCTGCGGCGAGAACGGGATGAGCTGCCCGCAGGACTGCGCGCCCAACTGTCAGTGCGGCAACGGTCAGTGCCAGCCGGCCTGCGGGGAGAGCATCTTCAACTGCCAGTCCGACTGCCTGAAGATCTGCACTTGCGGGAACATGTTCTGCGAGCAATTCTGCGGCGAGAGCCACCAGAGCTGCCCGGGCGACTGCCCGTGAAACGGTCCCTGTCGGTGTAGAGCGATATCGCCCGGGGCCAAAAACCCCGGGCGAAGCTCACCTTCCGCGGATGACCTCGCAGCCCATGAAGGGGCGGAGCACCTCGGGCACGATGACGGAGCCGTCGGCCTGCTGGTACTGCTCCAGGATGGCGATCACCGTCCGGCCGACGGCAAGGGCGGAGCCGTTCAAGGTGTGGACGAGGCGGGGCTTGGCCTTGGGCTCTGGGCGGTAGCGGATCTGCGCGCGGCGGGCCTGGAACTCGCCGAAGTTCGAGCAGCTCGAGATCTCGCGGTAGAGGCCCTGGCCGGGGAGCCACACCTCGAGGTCGTAGGTGCGCTGGGCGGAGAAGCCCATATCGCCGGTGCAGAGCAGGCTCACCCGGTAGTGCAGGCCGAGGCGGCGAAGCACCTCTTCCGCGTGGCTCGTGAGGAGCTCGTGCTGCTCGGCCGAGCTCTCGGGCGTGGTGAAGCGCACGAGCTCCACCTTGTCGAACTGGTGCTGGCGGATCAGGCCGCGCACGTCCTTGCCGTGGCTGCCGGCCTCGCTGCGGAAGCAGGGCGTGTAGGCGGTGTAGGCCACGGGAAGCTCGGCACCCTCGAGGATCTCGTTCGCGTGGAGGTTGGTGACGGGGACCTCGGCGGTGGGGATCAGGTAGAGATCGAAGGCGCGGTCCGGGTCGCTCTTGTGGGTGCGGAAGAGGTCTTCCGCGAACTTGGGGAGCTGGCCCGTGCCGTAAAGGGCCGAGTCCTTCACGAGGAAGGGCGGCAGCACCTCGGTGTAGCCGTGCTCGCGGGTGTGCAGGTCGAGCATGAAGCTGATGAGGGCGCGTTCGAGGCGCGCCGCGGCGCCGAAGAGCACGGTGAAGCGCGCGCCGGAGAGCTTGCTCGCGCGCTCGAAATCGAGGATGCCGAGCGAGGTGCCGATGTCCCAGTGGGCCTTGGGGGTGAAGGCGAGATCAGGCTTGTTTCCCCAGGTGCGCACCACCTGGTTGTCCTCCTCGCCCTTGCCGACGGGCACGCCCTCGTCGGGCAGGTTCGGCACCACGGCGAGCTTGTCCTGGATCTCGTTCTCGACCTCGGCGAGGCCCTTCTCGGCCTCCTTGATCTCGGCGGAGAGGCGCTTCAGCTCCTCGCGCTTCTCGCCGAACTCGGCCGATTTCTTGTCGGCCTTGGCCATCGCCTCGTTGGCGCGGTTGCGCTCGGCGGCCTTGGTCTCGACGGCGCTGATCAGCTCGCGCCGCTTCTTGCCGAGGACGGCGATGGGGGCCAGCGTCTCGGCGGCCGCGGCCGAGCGCCGCGACAGACCCTTCTGCACCTCGTCGAGGTGGTCGACCACATAGCGAAGCTCTAGCATGGGCGGGCTTCTAGCCCCGCCCGGCGCGGCTGTCGACCCCCGGCCGGATCGCGATCCCCGGTATGCTCGGCGGCGTGACCCTCGCCATCTCCTTCGACGACGTGCGCGCCGCGGCCGAGCGGCTCCGCGGCGTCGCGCACCGGACCCCCGTCCTCCGCTCCCGCACCTTCGATCGCCTCACCGGAGCCGAGCTCTTCTTCAAGTGCGAGAACCTCCAGCGGATCGGGGCCTTCAAGCTCCGCGGCGCGTACAACGCGCTCGCGCAATTTTCCCCGGCGGAGCGCGAGAAGGGGGCGATCGCCTTCTCCTCGGGCAACCACGCGCAGGCCATCGCCCTCGCCGCGCGCCTGCGGGGCATGCCCTCGCTGATCGTCATGCCCGAGGACGCGCCGCCGCTCAAGATCCAGGCGACGCGCGAGTACGGCGCGGAGATCGTCCTCTACGATCGCTACCGGGAGGACCGGGAGGTGATCGGCAAGAGGCTCGCCGCGGAGCGCGGGATGACGTTGATCCCGCCCTACGATCACCCGCATGTGATGGCCGGGCAGGGCACGGCGGCGCTCGAGCTCTTCGAGGAGGTGCCCGATCTCGACCTGCTCCTCGTGCCCGTGGGCGGAGGTGGCCTGATCTCCGGCTCCGCGGTCACCGCCGCGGCGCGCTGCCCGGGCTGCCAGGTCTTCGGCGTGGAGCCGGCCGCGGGCAACGACGTGCAACGATCGCTCGCGATGGGATCCATCGTCCACATCGACGTCCCGGCGACGATCGCCGACGGCGCCCAGACCCAGCATGCCGGCAAGCTCACCTTCCCGGTCATCCAGGCGCTCGTGCGGGGCATCGTCACCGTCGAGGATCAGGATCTGCGCGCCGCGATGAAGCTCTTCGCGGAGCGGATGAAGCTCGTGGTGGAGCCCACGGGTTGCCTGGGGGCGGCCGCGGCCTTCACGGGCAAGGTGCCCGTCGCCGGCAAGCGCGTCGGGGTGATCGTGAGCGGCGGGAACGTCGACGCCCGCCGCTACGCCGAGCACCTGCTCGCCGCGGGTTGATCCGCCTGCCGACCTCTCACCGGAGGGGCTCGTCGTGCGCGACCTCGATGAAGAGCTCGTCGAGCACCGCGGCGACGATCTCTTCGCGTACGTAGCCGGGGAAGGGCACGGGCGCGCGCAGCACCTCGCGGAGCGCGAGATCGAGCTTCGCGCGGGCCTCGGTGCTCGTCGCCGGCGACGCCAGCTCGGCCAGGAGGCCCTGCCCCGCGGCGAGGGCCCAGGCGACGTGCGTCACGTCGATCACGTAGGCGGCCAGCGTGGTCACGATGGCCTGGTTGCTCCCGTAGCGGTGGCCGCTCGCCGGCTCGTGCGTGCCGCGCGCGGCGAGCTGACCCGCGACCTCGGCGGGCAGCGTGTGATCGATGTCCGCGGCCAGACGCGCGGCGACCCGACGGGTGATCCGGCTCTCCGGCGTGGCCATGGCTATCCCTCGCCGAGGGGCTCGCCTCGTAGCACGTGAGCCGAGCCCTCACTGGCCGTGGCGATCCGCGCGATCGGCATACCCATCTTTACCACGGTGGTGGCCCGCTGCCGCCCTGCTCGAATCGTGCGTTCCGGCGGGAGCGCGGGGCGCGGAAATTGCGCCTGGGAGGGCGGAAATTGCGTTCGGGAGGGGCGATCTGTCGCCGACGTTGCTCCCTGCTTCGCCGGGGATTAGCTTCTCTCTCGTTGCCATTTCGCAGGTGAACTCGATGCGCTCGTCCCGACTCCTCGCCTTCGCCGGTCTGCTCCTCGCCACCTCGCCGCTCGCGGCATGCTCGAACGATCCGCTCGACGTGGCCCCGAACGTCGACCTCGCCCGCTTCCAGGGCCGCTGGTACGAGATCGAGAAGCTCCCCCGTCCGACCCAGGACAAGTGCACCGGCACCCAGGCCTTCTACACGCTCCGGGGCAATGGCCTCGACGTGATGCACGAGTGCCACCTCGACACCCTCGGCGGCGCGCTCAAGCAGCGGTCGGCGCGCGCGGAGATCACCGACGTGAGCGCGAAGCTCAGCATCGACGTGGGCGGCTTCACCGGCGACTACTGGATCCTCGAGGTCGGCGAGCACTACGAGTACGCGGTGATCGGCGTCCCCTCGCGCGATTACCTCTGGATCTTGAGCCGCACGCCGAAGCTCGACGAGGCGGTCCTCCAGGGCATCGAGGCGCGAGCCCACGCCGCCAAGTTCGACACCGCCCGCCTCGAGCGCACCCCGCAGGCCGAGTGAGCACGCGCGCCGCCGCCCGCCTCGCCCGCGCGGCCACGGGCGCGCTCGTGCCGCTCC
>JAXLYT010000089.1:0-40761 GCA_046351295.1 Byssovorax sp. | reverse complement strand
GGCGAGAGGTCGTCGGTGTTCGTCTCGCCCACGACCTTGAAGACCGTCACCGTGATGTCGGCCGGCACCTCGGGGCGCGTGAGGAACCACTCGGCCTTGGCCCACGAGTCGAGCACGGCCGCGGCGTTCTTGTTCCCCGCCTTGGCCTTCTGCTCGACGTCGTCGAAGGCCGCGAACACGAGCATCGTCTTCTTGAGCTGCGCGGCGGCCACGGGGGCGAGGTCCGCGTCGTCGAGCAGCGCGATCAGCGGGTCGACGTTGAAGCCGCCGAGCATGGTCCCGAGCAGCTCGGTCGCCTTCACCCGGTCGAGGAGCGGCGTCCGGACCTCGCCCTTCGCGACCTTGGTCAGGTACTCGGCCTTGACGCGCGCCGCGCCGTCCACGCCGGCAGGGACGCGGTTCGACAGGAGATCGAGGAGGAACGCTTCTTCTCCGGGGGGCGGCGCGGCGAAGAGCTCGACCAGCTCGGCGACCTGCCGCGCGTCGAGGGGGAGCGGGACGATGCCCTGGGCGGCCCGCTGCGCAACATGTTCGCGATAAGCCTTCAACATGGGGGTACTCCGTTTGGTTCTCGTTGGGTACGCCGCGAACGTAGCGCACGAACGTCATGCAGAATAATGGATAATACTGATTGCATTCATGCTCTCCTTGCATGGATGGATCTGCTCCTCCTCCGCTCCCTCCTGGCCGTCGCGGACCACCACACGGTCACCGCCGCCTCGCGCGCCCTCGGCCTCACCCAGCCGGCCCTCTCCCGCCGGCTCCAGCAGGTCGAAGAGGAGATGGGCGCCCCCCTCTTCGAGCGCAGCAAGAAGGGCGTGGAGCTGACCGAGGCCGGCCGCCTCGTGGTGAGCGAGGCGCGCCACCTGGTCGAGCGCTACGGGCGCCTGCGCGAGATGGTGCGCGCCCACCAGAGCCTGGAGGCGGGCCTCGTGCGCCTCGGCGGGGGCGCGACGGCCGTCTCCTTCCTCCTGCCCTCGACCATCGCCGAGTTCTCGCGGCAGTACCCGGGCGTGCGCTTCGAGGTGCGCGAGGAGGGGAGCCGCGCCGTGGAGGAAGACGTGCGCAGCGAGCGCCTCGAGCTCGGCATCGTCACCCTCCCGACGCGCTCGCGGGACTTCGACGTGCGCCCCCTCCGCCGCGACAAGATCGTCCTCGTCGCCGGCCCCGATCACCCGCTCGTCAAGCGCCGCCGCGTCGAGCTGCGCGACCTCGACGGCCTCGATCTCGTGGGCTTCGAGAGCGAGAGCGCCATCCGCCGCCTGATCGACGACGCCCTCCGCGAGGCCTCGGTGGAGATGAAGGTGCAGATGGAGCTGCGATCGATCGCCGCCATCCTGGAGATGGTCTCGCACACGCGGATGCTCGCCTTCGTCAGCCAGCTCGGCGTCCTCGGCCGCGACACGGGCGTGAAGGTCATCGACGTCCAGGGCCTCTCCGTGCACCGCAGGCTCGCCGTGATCAGCAAGCTCGGCCGCCCCCTCTCCCCGGCGGCCAAGGCCTTCTCGGCGATGCTCAGGTGACGCGCGCCCGGCGCCCGCGGCTCACCGCACCCAGACGCGGAAGTACGCATCGGAGCGGGTGCCGATCGGGCCGTACGAGCTCCCGTTGTCGCACCACATGCTGCCGGGGATCAGGTTCCAGTGGGAGAGCCCCGCGCCGCCCCACACGAAGCCATTGAAGGGATCGGCGGCGCCGCTCAGGTCGAACCAGCTGTTGACCTGCGACGTGGGCGCGCTGCCGGTGTGTCCGGCGAGGGCGGTGAAATTGGCCGGCGTCCCCTGGATGTCGTGCACGTTGCCGATGAAGTCGCCGAGCCTGGTGCTCTTGAAATGGATGACGCGCGCGCCCGCCACGTTCTGCTGGCACGCGTAGCGGATCTCGCCGGGCGCGAGCGCGGCGATGATCGCCTTGGTCGCGTGGCCCCAGCTCGTCGCGTCGTTGGCCTCGCTGATGCCGACGCCGGTCTGCTTCACCACGGGGAGGCGCGTGCTCAGCGGGTTGGCCGAGCCGGAGCCGTTGGCGAGGTAGTTGGCGATCACCGTCCAGCCGCCGCCGTCGGTGGTCATGTCGCACGTCGCCTGGAACGTGCCGAAGGCGCCTGCGCCGTCCGGATCGAGGTAGTAGTTGCCCAGGCCAGGGAGCCGCCGCGGCGAGCAGTACAGCTCGTCGCAGGGTTGCCGAGGGAGCCGAGGCCGCTCACGGCCGCGCACATCGCGGTCGCGAGGCAGGTACATGCGCTCGAGCAGTTGTACGTGCACGTCCCCGCGGTGGTGACGTTCTGGAGGTTGGCGCCGCCCGGCCAGGCCCGCAGAACGTGGGTTCGTCGTCGCCGTTGGGGCAGGTCGCGGTGGTGGTGCACTGCCCGCCGGCGGCCGCCGATCCCAGGCTCGAGACCACAGTGTGGAACGATGTGCTCGCGGAGACCGGCGAGCAGAGCGCCTGCCCCGCGGCGTTGAACCCGGTGACCACCATGCCGGTCGTGCACGACTGCGCGCTGATCCCCTGCCCCGCAGGCCCGGTCGGCCGATCGCCCGTCGGCCCGATCGCACCGTTCGATCCATTCGCTCCGTTCGCGCCGGCCGGGCCCGTCGGCCCGATCGCCCGTTCGCTCCATTCGCTCCAGTTTCGCGCCGGCGGGGCCGTCCGGGCCGATCGCGCCGTTCGCTCCATTCGCTCCGGCAGGGCCCGTCGAGACCCGCGATCGCGCGTTCGCTTCCATTCGCGCCGGCAGGGCGTCGGACCAACGACTCCATTCGCACCCGCTGCGCCCGTCGGAGCCCACGGGCCCTGCGGCCGATCGGCCCTTGCGGCCCGGTAAGGCCCTGCGCGCCCTGCACGCCGGCAGGACCGCCAGGGTCCGGCGAGACCCTGTGGCCCCATCGGGCCCTCCGGCCCCACGAGACCGCTCGACGGCCCGACCCGCGCCGCTCTGATCGATCACGACCGCGCCGTTCACGGTCACCAAGCTCAGGTGGATGTCCCCCACCGCGCTCCACGGCGAGGGCACGCCACGGCACGCTCCGCGCCGCTTGCCGCAGGCTCATCTCCGGGTCGCTGCCCACCTGGATGCCGACCCGGCGCGGCGCGCCGTGCAGAGCCCGGCAGGAAATAGAGCGTCGTGCCCGGATCCGCGGAGAAATAGCCCTCGTCGAGCGCGACCACATGCGTCTCGGTCCAGAGGGCCGCGCCGCGGTCTCGGAAGCGTACACCGAGCACGATGAGACCAGCGCTGTTGACGACGCGGCGCGCCGGCGATCGAAGAGGCGAAGCGCTGCTCGATCAACGTCCAGGGACGGCGGCGCCGGCGGGCAGGCCACCGGCCTTGCCGCGGAGGATGATGTCGCCAGCGGCATGAACATGGGGAGCACATTGCGCATGGAATTCCTCGACGATCACGAGGAGCGCCCGCTCGAGGAGCTCGCGCGCTGCAGACCTTGCCCCCCGATCTCCTGAAGCCGGGGACGACGTATGTCATCCAGGTCGTCGCCAACACCGGCTCCTCGGTCGAGGCGCCCTTCAAGATCGCACCCACCTCCGGGAGCGCGACGGCAGTGACAGGCATCTTCACGCCCTGAGCGAGCCTGGCTGGTCAGGGCACCACCTGCATCCCCGACGAGTAGATCGCGTCGATCGTGATCCGCGGCGCGCGCTCCCCCTCGATCCACACCTCGGAGAGGTACACCTCGGGCGTCAGCCACTTCCACTGCGAGGAGATCTGGAACACCCGCCGATCGCCCGGGCGCACCGCGATCGTCACGTCCGCCTCGGCCTCGAACGTCCCTGCCATCGACACCTCGGACCGCGTCCCGCCCTGCATCGTCACGTGGTTGTCGTGCGCGCAGTGCACCCGCAGGTACTCGCGAATCCGCCGGGCCGTGCAGCCCGCGGCCTGCCGCTCCAGCGCGATCTCCGGCACATGGGCCCACTCCCACTTGCCGGGCGCGGCCGAGGGCGCGGTCGGCCAGGGATCGGCGTTGTAGAAGCGCAAGCCCTCCTTCGGCGCGGGCGGCGAGGGGAGGATCTCCGCCCCGCGCTCGTCGGGCGGCAGCGCCTCCACCATCGCCGGCGCCCACGGCGCGGCCGCGTCGACCGGTGCCGGCGGCGCGCCCGGCGGAGGCTCGATGCGCTTCAAGTACGCCACGAGATCACGTTGATCGGCGCGCGTCAGGTGGCTCGTCACGCCCATGTGATCGCGGTTCTGCTCGATCAGCTCCTCGAGCGTGGCCGTGCTGCCATCGTGGTAGTACGGCGCCGTCGCGCCCACGTAGTAAAGCGAAGGCACCTTGAAGACCGGCTCGGGATCGGCGTCGTAAGGGCCTTTCGCGCGGCGGCCGAAGAGGGGCAAGGCCAGGTTGTTTTTGTACTCGGTGGCCGGGTCATGGCACCGCGTGCAACCGGAGATATCGCTCTCGAAGATCGCTTTGCCGCGCTGCTCCGCCTCGCTGAGCGGGCCAGTCTGCGACGGCGGCGGCACGAGCCCCTTGCGCAGAAAGGCCGCGAGCGGCTCGGCGCGCATCTTCTGGGTGGTCGCGTCGGTCGGGAACGGGAACCAGCGGTGGAGGGCGAAGCCGCCGCGGATCCTGCGCACCAGATCCGGGCTCTCGGCGAGCCATCCATAGGGCCCCGTCGCGTTCACCCGCCCGGCCAGCATCGGCGTCTGCCGCGGGCGCCCCAGGGTCTTGCCGGCGGCCGGGTCCTCGTTCGACGAGAGCGTCGACGCGCTCGCCACGAAGGAAGGCTGCCGATCTTTGTCGGCGTGCAGCTCGCGCCACACGAACCCATCGTCGCGCCCCTCGGGGTGGCAACCTGCGCAGCCGAGTCCGCCGCTCACCACTGGATCGGTCGCGTCGTAGAAGAGCCGCCGGCCCTCGGCCTCCGGCTCGGGGAGCGGGCTCTCCGCGAGGCGGGCCACCATGTACGTCTCGTTGCGCCGGTAGGGGCGCACCGTCGGCCCGATCCGCTCGTCCACGAGCGGCACCAGCGCGAGCCCGTCGGTCGCGCGGCAGTACACGTAGGCCGTGCCCTCGTCCGCAGAGAGCGCGACCCCGCTCGGCGCGCCGCACGCCGAGGCGGGCACCTTCGGGCCGTGCGTCGGAAAGTCGTAGAGGTCGACGCGGCGCTTCGGCCCGGCGAGCGCGTAGGTGTGGAGCGGCGCGAGCGCCGGCGCCGCGGCATGCGCGTCGAGCTCCGCGAGCACGTCGTTGCCCTCGCCCGCCACGAGCAGCGTCGAGGTGCTCGCGCGGTAGACCATCGCGCGTGGCTGCACGAACGGCACCACCGTCGTGTCGGGGAGGAAGCCGCCCCGATCCTTCACCGAGCCCATCCGATCGTAGCTCGTCATCCCCGGGGCGGAGCGCACCGGCGAGACGGGCGTATCGCCCGCGGTGGCGAGCACATCGACGGTCGCCGAGCCGAACCACGTCGTCCACCCGAGCGATCCGAGCGCGTGGCGCGCCACGTAGAGACGGACTGGTCGTCCGGCGAGAGCAAGGCCGCATAGCCGAGCGAGGCGCCCTGGCGATCGCCCTCGTTCCACGCCGCGCGAGCGGCCGCGGGCGGCAGGGAGAGGCGCTTCTGAACGGGCGTCTCACCGTCGAGCCCTTCGAGCCTGGTCACCTCCGCGCCGACGAGGTGGCTCACGTACGCCGCCGACCCGTCCGCGCGCACGGTGATGCCCCGCGGCTCGCGCGCCGGCCGACCGACCGCGCCGCATCGTGCGAGGCCGCCCCGAGATCGATCATGGACACACGGTGTGCGTCCACGCGGACGTGACGAGCGCCCGCGAACCGTCGGCCGTCACCGCGACGCCCTGCCATCGGCGGGGAGCACAACACGTTCTCTTCCGTCAGCTCTCCCGCTCGGTCGCGCAGGACGAGGAGCAAGCCGGGATCGCGCACCGTGACCAGCACCCGATCGCCGATCCCGAGCACCTGGGCCGGCCGCCCCGGCATGGAGATCGCCCGCGGCGGGTGTTGTCCATCGATGGGCAACGGGATCCGACGTACAACACCGTGGTCCTCGTCCGCCAGGTAGAGCGCGCTCCCCGAGGGCGCCCGCACGAGCGCCCCGCCCTCGCGCACCGCGAGCCCCTGCGCGGCCGGCGCGGGCGCAGGATCCTCGACCAAGGGATGATCCGCCGGCGGGGGCGGCGGCGCCTCGTCGGCCGGGCTCGTGCTGGAGGTGGAGGAGCAAGCCGCGAGGAGCGGGAGGACGAGGAGCGAGAGGGCGCGCCGGGTCATCGTGAACCGGCCAACGCCGGGCGCAAAAAACGCATTCCCGGCCCCCTCGGCCGGGCGTCAGGCCTGGGCCACCCGCTCCGCCTCCGGCGCGGGCGTGCGCGGCGAGGGCGCGATCCGCCGCTCGATCACGACGCGCGTCCCCTCGGCGGGCACGAGCGTGAAGCCGCGGAGCTTGATCGTCTCCGAGCGGGGCGACTCCTTGCGGAGATCGAGCAGGTCGAGCACCGACGCGATCACGACCTTCATCTCGTAGAGCGCGAACGCCATCCCCAGGCAGCGCCGCGTGCCGCCGCCGAAGGGGAAGAAGGTATACGGATCGGTCTTCTTGTCGACGAAGCGCTCGGGCATGAACGTCTTCGGATCGGGGTAGATGTCCGGCAAGAGGTGGGTCAGCACGATGGCCGGCACGATCATTTCGCCGGCCGGGATGTCGTACCCACCGAGCTTCATCGGGGCCTTGAGCCGGCGGCCCACGGCCGGGATCACCGGGCGGATCCGGAGCACCTCTTTGATCGCCGCGTCGAGGTACGGGAGCCGCGCGAGCGCGCCGAGATCGAGATCACCGGCGGCCGTCCTCGCGGTCTCGATCTCGGCCCGCAGCTTCCGGAGGACCCGCGCGTCGCCGAGGATCAGATCGAACGCCCAGCAGAGCATGGTCGCCGTGGTCTCGTGCCCGGCCACGAGCAGCGTCATCAGCTCGTCGCGCAGCTCGGCGTCCGTCATCGCGCGCCCCTCCTCGTCGCGCGCCTCGAGCAGCATCGCGAGCACGTCCGTCCGCTTCTCCCCGTCGCGCGCCGAGGCGCGGCGGCGCGCGATCTGCCGGTAGATCAAGACATCGGCCACCTCCACGTCGGCGAGGAAATGGTCCCACGGGGTGAGCCCGAAGAAGCGCCTGCGGAAGATCGGCGCCTGGCCCACCGCGTCGATGAAGCGCGATTGCCGGTCGAGGATGTTGGTGAGCGCGACGCGCAGCTCGCTCATCTCCGCGCCCTCGTCCAGGCCGAAGACGGTCCGGAGGATCACCTCCAGGGTGAGGTGCTGCATGAAGGGGCGGATCGAGAACGCTTTACCCTCGGGGAACGACGCGACGGCTTGCTCCGTCATCGCGCGCATCGTGCGGGCGAAGGAGAGCACGTGATCGCCGTGGAAGGGCGGCATGAGCAGGCGGCGCTGCCGGAGGTGCTCGGCCCCGTCGAGCAGGAGCACCGAGCGCGGCCCGAGCAGCGGCCCGAGGATCTCGTTGGCCTCGCCGGCGCGCAGCACGTCCGGATCGCCGGTGAAGACCTGCTTG
Source organism: Byssovorax sp. (assembly GCA_046351295.1). GTDB lineage: Bacteria > Myxococcota_A > Polyangia > Polyangiales > Polyangiaceae > JAXLYT01. The sequence goes on along the minus strand of JAXLYT010000089.1, from coordinate 33,228 downwards.
ATCAGCTCGGGGCTCACGACCTCCACCTCGCGCCCGAACATCAGCGTGTCGATGGTGAAGACATCACCGTAGCGGCGCTTGCACCACTCGAGCAGCTCGAGGGGTCGAGCGATGAAGAGGGCCGTCTGCACGGCGGCGGGGAGCCGGAGGCCGGGGGGAAATGCCATGATGTCCTGGGCTCATAGGATAGGCCGGGCGCCCTCCACGTCAAGCCGGCGCCCGGCAAATCGACCTTTCGGGGCGATCTCGCCGACCGCCGGCAGCTCGCCTTCGATCACCCCTTCTGGAATTCCCGCGGCCCATCGATCGACAAGACCCAGCACCTCCCCGCCGGGATCCCGGCCAGGTGCGGAATCGGCGCCGCGCGCGGTCCCCTGCTCCACCGGCGGCCGCTGAGCGCGCCTCGTGCAGCCCTATCCACCCATCGGCGAGCAGAGCTCGACCAGCGTTCCATCCGGACACCGCAGGTACGAGACCACCTGCCCCCAGGGCTTTTGCTGAGGCCCCTTGAGCGAGGTCGCGCCCGCGGCCACGGCCCTCTCGTGCGCCGCCGCCACGTCGTCCGTGACCAGCGCGATCTCCACCCCGAGCGGCTCGCGCGACGCGTCCGCGCGCACGTAGCCCGCGGGCAGGTTCGACGCGCCGAGCGCATGCGCCGCGAAGGCGAGCGCCGTCTCCCCGGTGTCGAGCTCGCCGTAGCCCGACTCGTGGACGAAGCGCCGCTTGAGGCCGAACGCCTTCTCGAAGAAGGCGACCGAGGCCTCGACATCCGTGACGTAGACGATCGTGTAGCCGAATTTCATGGCGCGCTCCGTGAGGCCGGGACGCTATCCGCGGACCGCGCCGAGGTCCACCCTCGTCGCCCTCCATCGTGTCGCCCGCCGGGCCGTCCATCACCCGCCGTCGCCCGCATCGTCCTCGCTCGGCTTGATCCCGAAGCGCGCCCCGAGCGCGTCGAGATCGATGACATGGATGATCGGGCGCTCCGCCCCGTCGGTGAGCCTGTCCTTGCCGAGGTGCACCACGCGCGTCCTGCTCGCGATCGTCTGGAGACCGCGGTCGTCGCGCTGGCCTCCGTCGATGGAGACCACCGCGCAGTCGTCCCCCACCTCGACGGCGGTGTACACATGCTCGACCGCGCCCGCGACGCCCTGCAGGTGCACGACATCGCCCACCTGGGGCCGGTGTCGCCCATCGCGCAGCGCGCCGGCGATCCCCGCGGTGGCGACGATGTTTCGGAGGGCCGCCCCCGACTGGTACGGCGGCCGGAGCGGCGCGGGCACCGTGGCGAGCACGGCCCGCCAGATGCCCGCGACGACGAGCCCGCAGGTCGACTGGCGCGCCATGGTCTCGGCGTCCGACCTTCGCTCGCCCGGGGCGATGAGGTCGAGGAACCTCGCGTATCCCGCGGCGTCCTCCGGATCGGCGGTGAGGCCCTCCAGCGAACGCGCGAGCCGCGCTACCCGCTCGCGAAGATCGTTCATGGTCTATTCCGCTACTCTACTGGAAGACGGCCCCGGAGAGCGGCCCGTAGCGTCACGCGGCGTGGCCCATCCATGCCCATCGGTGGCAGCCGTTCTCGCCCCGGCCTGCGGCGTCCCGGGGTAGCATCCGCCGCATGACCTCCCCGCGACGTTCACGCCTCCTTGCCTCCACCTTCACCGCCGCGCTCCTTGCCCTCCTCGGATGCAGCTCCGGCGAGAGCGGCTCCACCAGCACCTCGACCACGGGCTCATCCTCCACCGCGGGCGCAGGCGGCGCCGGCACCACGAGCGGTGCGGGCGGAGGCGCGACCACGGGGACCGGAGGCTCGACCACGGGGAGCGGAGGCTCGATGGTGATCGGCGGCGATCGCCCGGTGACCATGCATGTCTCGCCCAAGTACGATCCGAGCAAGCCGGCCCCGCTGCTCATCCTCCTGCACGGCTACGGCGCGACCGGCACGATCCAGGAAGACCTCTACTTCCACCTGAAGAAGGTGACCGACGAGCGCGGCTACGTGTACGCCGTGGCGGACGGGACCAAGGACGCGACCGGGAAGCAATTCTGGAACGCCACCGACGCGTGCTGCGGATTCGGATCGACCGTCGACGACTCGGGGTACCTGTCGAGCGTGATCGACCAGATCAAGGCGCAGTACACCATCGATCCGAAGCGCGTGTATTTCGTGGGCCACTCGAACGGCGGCTTCATGTCGTACCGGATGGCCTGCGATCACGCCGATCAGATCGCCGCCATCGTGAGCCTGGCCGGCGCCACGTTCTCCGACGACAGCAAGTGCAAGCCCACGGAGCCGGTCGCCGTGGCCGAGATCCACGGCGACATGGACGAGACCATCGCCTACGGCGGGAGCAACGTCGTCGGCTTCACCTTCCCCGGGGCCGTGAAGACCACCGAGCTCTGGGCCGCGCACGACGGCTGCGACCTCACCACCGAGGCGGGCGCGCCGAAGGACCTCGACAGCGGCCTCGCCGGCGCCGAGACGAGCGTCGCGATCTACGGCAAGGGTTGCAAGCCGGGCGGCCATGTCGAGCTGTGGACCATCGCCGGCGGCAAGCACATCCCCAACGTGACGGACGATTTCCGCACCTCGGTGATCGACTTCCTCGACGCGCACCCCAAGCCCTGAAACGAGCCTCACCCGCGCCGGAGGGCCGCGCGCAGATCGGCCGGCGCGGCGCCCTCGATCGGCACCTCGCCGGGCTCCTGCCCCGCCGCGATCGCCGCGATCGCCCAGGAAGGCACGAGCACGTCCCCGCCCAGCCACGATCGCCCGCTCTCCGCCTCGGAGCCGGTGTCGATCCACCCGATCGGCACCCGGTGCGACGGACCGCGCGCAAACCCCTCCGGCATCGGATCGTCCTCCCGCTCCACCGGGAAAACGGCCTCCACCTCGATCGCCTCGCCCTCGTCCATCGCCGCCCCGGCGCGCAACGCGACCGCCCGCACGACCTCGCGAGCGATCACCGCCGGCTCCTCCGGGAGCAGCGCCCCGAGCGCCGCCGGCGCCTTGCCGAGCCAGCGATCGACCGCGCGCTCCTCGTCCGCAGCGAGCGCCTCCGGCAGCGCCGGAGACGCGTCGACGCCGGCCAATACCTCGATCAGCACCGCGCCCTCCCTCGTGGTCTCGAAGCCCAGCACCGCGGCGGGCTGCTTGCGCACGCTGATCCACTCGCGGCCGAAGTAGTGCGCCGCGGCCCCAGCCCTGCCGAGCCCCGCGAGGAATCCGCGCACGTTGCGGTTCAGCAGGGTGCGCGGCGTGGCGTCGGCCACGAGCGCGGCGACATGGGGCAACGCCAGCGTCCAGATCAGCGCCCGTTGACCGATGTAGACGGTGGTTCCGCTCGTGGTACGCCGGTACACGTCCGTACCCGCCGTGAGACGCACCACCCTCCCGGCGCGCTGGGCCGCGCCGAGCACCACCGCCGGCCCGGGGACGAGGCTCGCCGCCATCCACACCTCGCCCTCACGCGCGGCGCGGGCGAGCAGCGGGCGCCCGAGACCGAGGGCGGAGGCGAGCGATCGTTCGAGGCCGGAGAGGACGCGCATGGCTGATGCCATAGCACCCACCCTCCCGGACGCGAACGTCACTTCGTGCCGAAGAGCGCCGCGTAGCTCGCCTCGTCGAAGCCGACGAGCACCTTGCCCTTGGCGAGCAAGACGGGCCGCTTCACGAGCTTCCCATCCTGGCTGAGCTTCTCCACGAGCGCCTGGTCGGAGAGCGCGTCCACGGCCTCTTTCCCGAGCGCGCGATAGCTCTGCCCGCTCGTGTTGAGCCACTTCTTCACGGGCTTACCGCTCTTCGGGATCCACGCGGCGAGCTCGGCCTCCGTCGGCGGCTCCTCGACGATGGGCCGCACCGTCACCTCGACCTTGTGCGCCTTGAGCCACGCGAGGGCCTTCTTGCAGGTACCGCAACCAGCGTAGGAGAGAATGAGCGGTTTCTTATCCATGAGGTCTGGTCTCGCTTCCAAGAGTCTGGTTTTGCCCCGGGATTTTTAACGCAAAGGCGCAAAGGCGCAAAGGCGCAAGAAGAGAGAGAAAAAGACTCCTTCTTTTTTGCGTCTTTGCGCCTTGGCGACTTTGCGTTGAAATTGAACCGTGACGGATCAGGATGCGGCTGTGGGGAGCGCAACCCGCTCCCCATTCATCAACCCTGCCGCTTCACGTACTCGAAGTCGGCGGGCAGGCCGCGGATGCCGCGGGCGGGTGGGGCGATCCAGTGGGCCATCTTCCCCGGCTCGTAGATCGGGGTCTTCATCAGGCTCTGGAGGTAGAGCTCGTCGGCCTCGTTGGGAAGCCACTCGCCCTTGCGGCGCTCGAACTCTTCCTTGCTGAGGGGGTTACCGTCGACGTCGAAGCAGAGGCCCGCGTAGATGCCGGCGGCGCGGTGGAACCGGCGACTCGGCAGGCGCAGCTTCGTGGAGAAGCCCGCCTCCTCGATGGCGCGGTTCCACTTGTCCACGCCGCGCTGGGCGTCTTCCACGTACTCGTCGCGCAGCACCTCGTTCATCGCGTTGCGCAGGGGCACGTCTTCGTGCTTGAAGGTCGAGGGGCCGCCGCCGGGCGAGGCCACCGGCACGTCCATCGAGTAGGCCGCGTCGAGCGCCTTGTGGTCCGGATAGGTCTCCTCCTTGGCGCGGCCCTTCAGGCTCGACGCGAAGAAGGTCGCCGCGTTCGACGAGATCTCTCCGCCGAAGAGGTCGAGCGACACCGAGTACCAGAAGTTGATGTACTTCTGGATGGTGGCGAGATCGATCCCGCCCTCGGCGCGCACGTCGTGGTTGCCGTTCTTCTTGGCGAGCTCGCACGACCGCTGCACCACCCGAAGCACGCCCGTCTCGCCCACGAACATGTGGTGTGCCTCCTCGGTGAGCATGAAGCGCGTCGTCCGGGCGAGCGGATCGAAGCCGCTCTCGGAGAGGGCGAGGAGCTGGTACTTCCCGTCGCGATCGGTGAAGTACGTGAACATGAAGAACGAGAGCCAGTTGGTGCAAGGCTCGTTGAAGGCGCCGAGGATCCGCGGCTTGTCGGGGTTACCGCTGCGGCGCTCGAGGAGGCCCTCGGCCTCGTCGCGGCCGTCGCGCCCGAAGTACATGTGGAGCAGGTAGACCATCGCCCAGAGGTGACGGCCTTCCTCGACGTTCACCTGGAAGAGGTTGCGCAGATCGTAGAGGCTCGGGCAGGTCTGCCCGAGCAGGCGCTGCTGCTCCACGCTCGCGGGCTCGGTGTCGCCCTGGGTCACGATCAGGCGGCGGAGCGCGTTCCGGTGCTCGCCGGGCACCTGCTGCCAGGCCGTCTCGCCCATGAAGTCGCCGAAATGGATCTTCCGGTCGGGCGTCGGGTCGGCGAGGAAGATACCCCAGCGATACTCGGGCATCTTCACGTAGTCGAAGTGGGCCCAGCCGTCGTGATCGACGCTCACCGCCGTGCGGAGGTAGACGAGATCTTCCTGGAAGCCTTCGGGCCCCATCTCCTTCCACCAGTCGATGAACTTCGGCTGCCAGGCCTCGAGCGCCCGCTGGAGCTTCTTGTCGGAGCTCAGGTCGACGTTGTTCGGGATCCGTTCGGAATTGACGACAGCGCTCACGTTCTCCTCCAGTCGAATTCAGGTCGCTCGGGTCGCCCGTACATGGTGAGCGCGCCGCGCTCGCCCACCGCGTTGGGGCGCTGGAAAATCCAGTTTTGCCACGCCGACAGGCGGGCGAAGATCTTGGTCTCGACGGTCTCGGGCCCGGGGAAGCGCAGGCTCGCCTCCATGCCCGTCAGCGCGTCGGGCGAGAGGCTCGCGCGCTCCTCCACGGCGAGGCGCACCTCGTCGTCCCAGTCCATCTCGTCGGGCGTGAAGGTGACGAGCCCTTCCTTGAGCGCGTCGGACGCGTCCATCGGCTCGGTCTTGCCCTGCAGCTCCGTCACGCGCGACGGCGCGTGGAGGAAGCGCGTGGCCAGACGCGTCAGCCCGTTCGACATCGTGAGCGGGCCGAAATTCAGGGGCGAGAGGCCGATCTTCGCCGGCTCGTCGTCGCCGCCTTCGAGCATGTACGTCCGGTCGGCCGCGAGGCAGAGCTCGAAGAGCGAGCCGGTGAAGCACGAGCCCGGATCGACGAGGGCGAAGAAGCTCCGCGCCGTGAGATCGAGGCGCTTGAGCACGCGCTTCATGTGCAGGAGCACCTCGCGCGCGAACCAGTCCGTCTTCGCGAACGAGTCGAGCGCCTTGTCGTGGGCGAGCACCTTCTCCGCGTCGCCGCGCGTCCTGAGCAGCACGAGCCCGATCTCCGGGTGGTTGAAGCGCAGATCGAGCAGCGCGTCGTCGAGCTCGCGGAAGGCGGCGAGCGACCAGGTCTCGGCCCCGGCCGCGCGCATCGCCTCGGCGTTCGCGGGCGCGTCCTGATCGGGCGAGAGCATCGTGATCTCGGCCACGCGCGTCTGCCGGTTCACCACGAGCGACACCCAGCGATAGTCCGTCCCGGCCTTCGCGCCCTCGTCGTAGCGCTTGGCTTCGAGGGCGGGGAGCTTCACCGCGGGGCCGGATTTATCGGGCGTCGCGTCGGCGAGCGCGCGCGCCCTTTCGAGCACCACCTGATCGAAGCGGCTCTTCGGCACCGAGCGATCGACCAATCGCCAGTCCTGCGCGCGCTTGCCGCGCACGCCCTCGGCGAGGGTGCAGAACACGTCGGCGAGATCGCGGCGCACCTTGCGCTTGTCGACGAGGCGGGTGAGGCCGCCGGTGCCGGGGAGCACGGCGAGGAGCGGCGTCTCGGGGAACGAGACCGCGCTGTTCCCGTCGTCCGAGAGCAAGATCTCCTCGCACGCGAGGGCGAGCTCGTAGCCGCCGCCGGAGGCCACGCCGTTCAGCGCGGCGAGGTAGTGCTGCCCGCTCTCCTCGCAGGCCGCTTCGAGGTAGAGGCGCGTCTCGTTGGTGAACTTGCAGAAGTTGACCTTGAACGCGTGGGTCGAGCTGCCCAGCATGTAGATGTTGGCGCCGGCGCAGAACACCTTCGGCTGCCCGCCGGTGACGACGATCGTCTTCACCTCCGGGTGCTCGAAGCGCATCCGCTGCACGATGTCGGCGAGCTCGATGTCGACGCCGAGGTCGTAGCTGTTGAGCTTGAGGGTGTAGCCGGGGCGCAGCGGCGCTTCTTCCGACACGTCCATCGCGAGGCGGGCGATGGCTCCGTCGTAGGAGAGCTTCCAGTGCTTGTAGCGGCCAGGGTTGGTCTCGAATCGGATGGGCGCGGCGGGCGCGGCGTTCGGTTGAGGCTCCATGGGGTGCGGCGCACTCAGCCACGGGCCCGTCCGGCTGTCAAGCAATATAGTGCTTGCTGATCGATACAGTGCGCACTATAGTGCACCCACCATGACCGAAGCCGGGCGCGTCGAAGCGCCCTCGCCCATCCTCCTTCGCCTGGGCGAGCGGGTGCGTGCCCGCCGCAAGGAGCTGGCCCTCACGCTGCGCGAGCTCGGCGAGCGATCGGGCGTGAGCGAGCGCTTCCTCGTGGCGCTCGAGGGCGGCCACGCCAACGTCTCCGTGGTGCGCCTCGACGATCTGGGCCGCGCCCTCGGCCTCTCCGCCGCGTCGCTCATCGCGGAGGAGGCGCCCCCGGCCGACGCGCAGCGCCCGATCGACCCCCTGCGCGCGCCGCTCCGCCGCCCGCTCGTGGCGCTGCTCGGGCTGCGCGGCGCGGGCAAATCGGCGATCGGCGCCGATGCCTCGCGGCGCCTCGGCCTGCCCTTCGTCGAGCTCGACGCCGGCGTGATGGAGCGCGCGGGGATGCCCCTCGGCGAGCTCTTCGAGCTGCACGGGATCGACTACTACCGGCGCCTCGAGCGCGAGGAGATCGAGCGCCTGCTCGCCGCGGGGGCGACGGGCATCCTCGCGACGGGCGGGAGCCTCGTGACCGATCACGCGAGCTTCGATCTGCTTCGCCGCTCGGCCGTGACCGTGTGGCTCAAGGCCAAGCCCGCCGACCACTGGGCGCGCGTCGTGGCCCAGGGCGACGCGCGTCCGATGGCCAACCGCTCGAGCGCGATGAACGAGCTGCGCGCCCTGCTCCGCGCGAGACGCGCGCTCTACGAGCGGGCCGATCACGTGGTGGACACGTCGGCGCTCGGCTTCGATCGAGCCGTCGATCGGGTGGTGAAGATCGCGCGGGACGCGCTCTACCCGGCGCCGTGAGCGGGGTGTTGCGGGGTGAGCCGGATTCCCGGTCGTCGCTGCTCGACCAAGACATCACCGCGAAATACTTACCCGTGCGAGAGGCGCTCGGCGACCCAGGCGCGCACGTCATCGAACGTCGCGGATCGGACTGCGACACGCAAACGAAGCTCCTCGAGCTCGACGTCTCGCACGTCGAGGCGAAGCTCCATATCCGCCTTCCGCGCGAGGTTCTCCGCGAGCATGAGGGGAAGCCTTTGCCATGCGTCGCCGAGCTTTCGCGGGCGCTTCGTGAACGCGAAGAGCAGCGCAGCGGGCTCATCCCGGATGCGTCCGCCAGCGAGCGCGTCCGCCTCGCGGAGCGCTTCGGCGACGGCCACCTCATCCAGGCGGCGACTCAGGTCGAAGCGTCGAGCAAGAAAGACGTGAGCAGCTCGCACTTCATCGAGCGGCGGGATCATCCCGTTGCTCGGAGCGCGGCATATCGGCCGGCCTCCCACGCATCGAGGAGCTGCTCCAAGTTTTCGCGATCCTTCCAGCGAATCGCCTCGCGGCGCACGGGGTGGTCTTCCGGGAGCGTCTCGCTCATATCTTCGAGCACGCAAGCCAGCCTGAAGATCAGCGCGTCGCGCTTTCGCTCCGCCTCTGTCGGGAGCGGCATCTCCTTGATCATGGTTTCGAGCTCGGCGATCATGCCTCAGTGTACCACACCTCGCTGCCGTGCGCGGGCACCTCGTGAAAGGTGTACTCCTTCGCCCCCGGCCGAGCCGCGCACCGCCAGCCCGACCATCCAGCTCCATTGACGTTTGCCACCCGGCTCCGCGTGCACCATCGCTACCACCCGACCGGCACGGGGGCGAGCGCGCCGCGCAGGTCTGCGCTCGCGGCTCGGGCTCTCGTCGTCTGCTCGGTGAGTACGCCTCCGCCTGCCACGGCTCGCCGCCCCGCGGGGGCACCTCGTCGCAAGGTGCTTTCGCTGCGCGGAGCAAGGCTGTCTCGACGTGCAGCCCAGGCGCGCTCGCCTACAGTGTCTCCGGGGCCTCAGCGGTCGTCTCCGCGGACGGCTGCGGCTCCTCCCGATCATCGCCGAGCAGATCCGCGATGTCGAGCTCCACCGCATCGAATGGCGCCGCACGCACCACGTCCCCGCGACCGGCGACCCGATCCACCAGGTAGCCTTCCGGCGTCCACCGCAGCACCGTGAGGGTGCCGTTGAGCGGATCGAGCAGCCAGTAGTGCTCGACATGCGCGCGGTGATAGCCCACGCGTTTGGCGCCCATGTCCGTGGGCGCGGTGCTCGTGGAGAGCACTTCGCAGATCCAATCGGGCGCGGCGGTCACGACGCCCTGCGCATTGGGCTCCGGCATCGCAGCGTGCCGATCGCGACGCCATCCGAGCACGTCCGGGCGGCACCCCATGCCAGCGAGGTCCGTGTCGACCTCAATCGAGAGCCACCACCCACCGGGACGGCCTCCGTCGGCGCGCCGGCCGTACAGGCTGCTGACCGCGGCGTAGGTGTTGCCTTGCGCGGTCCCGTGCTTGGGCCCCGGCATGCCCTGATACACGATCCGCCCGTCGATGAGCTCGGCGCGCTGCTCTTCAGGGATCGCCAGCCACTCGGCGATCGTGGCCGGACGCGACGTTGCGGAGCGGCGACCGGTGGGGGCGATCGGTGCCGCGTGGAGGTCGGTGTGCATGACGCATCTTAATCCGGAACCGCGGCGAGGCCCGCCGCAATCGAGCTCCAAGCCGCACCGATGCGAGGGAGCGTCCCCTGCTCGCCGCGCGGCCGTGGGCCCAGCGCGCTCACATGGTGGACACGTCGGCCCTCGGCTTCGAGCGGGCGATCGGGCGGGTGGTGAAGATCGCCCGCGACGCGCTGCTGCCGGCGCCGTGACGGCACCGCGCGGCGTTGCGGAGCAGGCCAGACCAGCGATACCGTCCTCGGATGCGCCGCTCTCTCGGCCTGCTTCTGCTCCCCTTGCTCGTGCTCGCCTGCGAGCCGGGCACCTGCAACCCGCCGCCTCCGCCCGAGGAGAACAAGCCGTGCGTGGACGGGCCCGACTGGGGCGTGTGCTCCGCCGATGGATCGAGCGCCCTCGTGTGCCTGCATTCGACGTGGACGCGGGTGAGCTGCAAGGCGCGGCCCTGCCAGCAAGCCCTCGGGCAGCCGACGTTCGCGGGGCGCTACTGGCTCGCGTGCGGGACCGATCCGGCCGCGGCGGGACAGGCATGTTCGCGCCCGGGCGAGGTGACGGTGAGCCGGGACGATCCCAAGGTCACGCTGTCGTGCAAAGGCGGGACGTTCCAGGTCATGCCCGCGGCGAGCACCACAAAACCCTGATTCTCAGGCGTGGCGGAAGCAGGGACGCCGCTCGCGTCTCCGTGTCGTTCACCCCCCGTCGAGCTTGCGGGTATAGCTGACGCTGACGGCGCTGCTCGCCAGCGTGATGCCGCTGATCGCCGCGGTGAGCACCGGCCCTGTCACCTGCTTCGGATCGCCGGCAACGAAGGCGTCGCCGAGAGCGCATAAAGCGTGAACGTGTAGACCTTCGCCCCAGGCCCCTGCGAGCAGGGCGGCGAGTACGCGAGGTTCGGCCCATCGCTCGTGAGGCCAGCCGTGCCAATGCTCTGATCGCCTTCGAGGAGCGCGGTCGTGCTGCTCGGCACGTGAAAGAGCACCCAGTTCCATTTCTCGCCGTCCTTGGCCTGGGTCGTCATCATCAGCGCGAGCTCCACCGTCTCGGCAGGTATGCCCGTCCACGAGAGCGGCGGGCTCAGCCCCTGGCCGTCGCACGTGTAGATCTCGGGCAACGTCCCGCCGTCGGTGAAGGCGCTGCTGCTCAGCACGAGGGGGCCGCTCGGGGGCGCGTCCGGGCCGGCGTCCACGACGCCTCCCGTGCCGGTGCCGCCTCCCGCGCCGGTGCCGACTCCTGTGGTCGTGCCGCCTCCTGTACCGGTGCCTCCGGTACCCGCCGGCGCCGAGCTCCCGCCGCATGCGACCAGCATCGCCGCGAGCGCGACCACCGCGATCCCGCCCGCCAATACCCTCGATGTCGGGAAAAAGCTCATGCCTTGATCCTCGAAGGAGCCATCGGTGCACGGCGTATGACGGTGTTGACGAAGAGCGCTGCAAGAGCGAGCACGACCGCCGCGGCCGACGCCCACGCCCTCGGCGACGGCCAAGCAGCAGCGGACGGGGGCTCCGCGGGCGCCGCGAGCACGGTGAAGCTCGCCGTCGCGCCGGGCGCCGTCATCTGCGCGGCGGGCTGCACGAAGCTCACCAGCACCGGGCCGGCGGCGCGCGGCAAGGTGAGCGCGACCCGGCGCATGCCGGGCAGCGCGCGCTCGGCCTCGAGGCGCACCGGGCGGAGCTCGGCGTGGGCGTCGGGCGAGGCCGCGGCCCACCCGGCGAGCGCGCGGATCTCGTCCGGCGCCGGGAACTGGGTGATGGTGAGCGGCAGCCGCTCCCCGTCGGCGCCGATCGACGCCTCCGCCGTGAACGCGTCCCTGGCAAGCGCGACGCGCGCGACCAGGTCGGGCTCGGAGGCCAAGGCGATCTCGCCGATCGAGGCCGCCCCCGAGGCGCGGGCCACGAAGGTCACCACATCGAGCTGGGCGTCCACGGTCACGTGATCGTCGCGCAGGGTGACGCGCGCCGTCCCCTCTTGGAGCGCGTGGCCGAGGGCCGGGCCGGCTGCCGCGAGCAACGCCGAAAGGGCCGCGATGCCGAGGAAGAGCCGCCTCATGGCATCATCTTCCGGCAATACGTCGCCTTCTCCACGACTCCCCCGTTCGTCACCGTCTGCTGCTCGAAATCGTAGCAGCCGGGCTTGGCCGAGGGCTTGTAGGAAATATGGTATCCCGTGCCCTTGTAGGTGTACGTCATCGTCCGCGTCCCGTCGGGCGTCTCGTTGTAGGTGAGGTCTTGCACCCCACCCTGCGGCGGCATCCCCGGCGGCTTGCCTCCGCCGGCCGCGTTGTCGAGCGGCGGCACCCGCGGCAAGAGGTTTTCGTCCACCTGCCCGGTCAGGCATTGCACGATGTACGGGTGACCGTCCGAGGTGTGGTAGCGCCGACCGAACGTCGGGTCTTCCTTCCCGTTGCACACGTCGAGCTCACCTGCGGCGATGGGCGTGCCGTCGGGGTTGTCGTTACCGTAGACCGGATATCCATCGAGCGCCCAGCCGATGATCGCCCCCGGCCCCTTGTTCTTCATCGCCTCCATCATGCAGATCGGCGCTGCGTGATAATGGTAATCGTCTCCCCGCCCCGCATGCCCGTTGCAGTGGTCGAGCTGCCCGTTCAGCAAGGTGTCCGACTTGGGATCGTACTGCGAAGGATCGAGCATCCCCTGCGAGGTATAGTCGTAGATGGGCACCCCGTTGACGGCGATTCCGACGGCGCCGTCCACGGTCAGGTTCTTCCCCGAAGGCGCCGGGGAGAGGGGGATGGGCGAGGAGTGCCCCGCCGCCGGCACGGGCACCTGCTCGTTGGTCCCCGTGATGCCGTTCATCTTGTCGTGATCGGGATAGGTGTCACCCACCACATGCGCATACTGGCCATCGCAGGTCACGCTGACCTTGGACGAAAAACCGGCGTCGTTGATGGACGCGGTGATGGCCGCGCAGCGGTCACCCGGGTTGCCCGAGCTGGTGGAGCTCGTGCTGCTCGTGGTGGTGGTCGAGCCTCCGGTTCCGCCTGCGCCGCCTGTGCCGTTGCTCGTGCCTCCGCCGGTGCCGCTGCTCGTGCTGCTCGTGGTCGTGCTCGGGTTCTCGCCCGAGCACGAGAAGACGGCGCATGCCACCGAGGCTGCGGCAAGCGCGCCGCCGAGCCAGGGAGGGAGGCGCGTCGTCGCGCCGGGAGGGTTCTTGGTGGACAGTCGCATATCGCCGCTTCCTTTCAGGGGGCCGGGATGGTGAAGGTGTCGTCGATCTGCCCGTTCTTGTGCCCGCCGGTCTCCTGCGCAGGCAGGTAGGCGCGCACGTACTCGGTCGTCACCTTGCTCTTTTCCACGGTCACCCGTAAGTGGCCGGCGCTGCTCGAAATCGTGCCAGAATCGTAATGGTAGGTCTTGGCCAGGTTGGGCCCGCTCGAGATGTTCTTGGCGCTCGGCTGGGGCACCTCCTGGTAGAGGATGCCGTCGAGGCTCTGCCGGGCATAGAGGTGGTCGTGCCCGTGGAAGACGGCGGTGACCCCGTGCTCGACGAGGAGCGCGTGGATCGGCTTGGCGAAGCCCGGCCGGTGGGTGGCGAAGCCCGGCGTCCCGTCCTCGTTGTCGCCGCCCCACTCGAAGAACGGCGCGGCCTCGACCCCGCCGCGCATCTGCCCGTCGAGCCCGCCGACCAGGTTGTGGAGGAACACGAACTTGAAGGTCGCCTTGCTCGCCGCGAGCGTGCTCTGCAAGAAGGCGTATTGCTTGTCCCCGAGCGTCCAGGCCCAGCCGTCGTTCTTCGGCTTCTTGGTGGTGTAAAAGAACGGGTCGAGCATGACGAAGAGCGCGTCGCCCCAGGTGAACGAGTACCACGACGCCCGCTCGCCCACGATCGGCTCGGAGAACGAATCGCCGCTGTAGAAGCCGTCCGGCGTGGGGTTCAGGTAGAATTTCTTCCGCGCGAGGGTGGCCCAGGTGGGGATATCCATCCCCGTCCCGGTGAGCAGATAGCCGAGCTCGCCGTCGTGGTTGCCGTTGACGAGGAAGAGCGGCGACGAGTGCGCGACGAGGCCGAAGTTCGCCCGCTCGTAGAGATACCGCGCGTCCACCCCGGCCTCTCCCTGGCAGGGCGCGACCACCGCGGTGAGCGCGCCGGGGTATTTCTCGCACATGAAGGTGTCGCCGAGGTCGACGTGGAAGTCCGGCGCGTCGGCGGCCATGTTGCCGAGGGCGCGGCGGTACATGTCGAGATCGCTGTTCTCGTCGAGGTGCGAGTCGGCCTGGACCGTGAAGCGGAAGGCGTCGCCGGGGGCCCGCTGGGTGAAGAAATGCCGCTCTTCACCCGCAGCGAAATCCGCGTCGCCGGGGCGCCGGTAGCGGACGCGGTAGACATGGCCCTTCCCCGGGGCGAGTTGGTCGAGGACCACGGTGAAGGGCGTGATGGCCGGCACGTCGGCCACAGGCGTCGTCCTGTCGTACATCCCCGGCGAGACGCCGAATTCGACATACATCTGGAGCGCCACGGCCGGGACGACGCTGACCGTCACCGAGCTCGCCGTCGGCCGGCCGAGGATCTCTCCTGCCAGGATCGAATCGGGCCCGGCCACGCTGCCATCGGGCGGAGGCGCGTCGGGCGGCGCGTCGGCCACGCCCCCGTCATTCGGCTCCACAGGCCCGCTCGATCCGCACCCGGCCGCGCCGAGCACTGCCAGCGCGACCATCCAGCTCCATGGACGTTTGCCCCCCGGCTCCGCGTGGACCATCGACGATCTTCTTTGCATGGACTGCGCCTCGATCTCAGGGGTTGTAGACCCAGCCCGCCGGAGGGGCGGCGCCGAGACAGGTGAAGCCGAGATCGCCCGGCTGCGTATCGGTCGGCTTCGGCGGGATGGTGTAGGCAAAGGCCACCTCACCGTTCTTCTCCTTGCCGGAGAAGGCCTGGTTCGGGTTGGTGGCGAGATCGATGGCCCGGTAGGTGCGCACGTACTCGACGTGCACCTCGCTCGCCGAGACGGTCACGTCGAGGAAGCCCGTGTTGGGCAAACGCGCGCTGTACGAGGCGTCGTAGGCGCCGTAGCCGGGCGGCCCCTTCCAGTCGATCGCCGCCGGCGCGTAGGCGTCGCAGTTGTAGGCAAAGTAGCTGTTGTCCCCGGGGTTCGGCACCTCCTGGTACACCACGCCGTCGACCTTCTCGCGGGCAAAGAGGTGGTCGTGCCCCTGGAAGAAGATCGTCACCTTGGTGTCGGCGAAGAGCTGGTGAATCGGCTTGTCCCAGCCGGGCCGATTCTGCGCAAACCCCGCCTCGCCGCCCCATTCTTGCACAGGGACGACCGCGGCGGCCCCGCGGTTGTTGCCGTTCACATGGTGGGCGAAGACGAATTTCCAGGTGGCCGTGCTCGTCTCCAGCGTCTTCTTCAGCCAGGCATACTGCTCGTCGCCGAGCGTCGCGCCCCATTTCGGCTCCGGGTCGTCGAAGAGCGTGCTGTCCGGGGAGACGATCGACGAGTGCCAGTACGGGTCGATCGTGACGAAGAGCGCGTCCCCCCAGGTGAACGCGTAATAATCCCGGAGCAGCCCGTCCGGCGCGTCGAGCGTCGGATACCCGTTCTGCGACACCATCTTGCCCTCGTCGCCGGTGTAGAACCCGCCGGGCGCAGGGAGAGGATAGTGCTTGAGCCGCCCCTCGGCCGCGAAGATCGAGGCGTTGTTGAACACGCCCCCGAGGTTCGCGAGGTGGGCCTGCTCGTGGTTGCCGTTCACCAGCATGAGCGACGTCGCGTTCGCCACCACGCCGAGGAACTGCTCGCGCATCGACCGGTAAGCGCCGTACCCCTTGGGCGCGCCTTCTCCGTCCTCGATCATCGAGCTCAGGAAGGGGCTCGGAAGCGAGGCGTAGATGGGATAAGGCGCGACGCCCTCGACCGCGTGGTAGAACTTGTGGCCCTGGCCATAGTTCTGCTTCTTGAAATTCTCGATGATCTTCTCGATGCTGAAATCGTCCCCGAGCATGAAGTAGAGATCCGGCTGCCGGTCACGCACCTGCTCCATGGTCAGGGTGAAGAGATCGGGGTGGAACATCTTGTTGTTCCAGCGCTCCGGGTGGGTGTCGCCTTGCACCCCGAAATGGAACGATTTCCCCTTGGCCCGCTGCGTGTGGAAGGGATGGATGTTGTCGGCCTGATCGCCCTGCCCGCCCGGCTGGAAATGGACCCGGTAATACCCGCGCGCGTCCTTGGGCAGGCCGGTGACCTCGAGGACGATCGGCTCGCCCGTCACGGAGGTGACGGGCGCCGTCTTCTGGGACGAGAGGATCTCCTTCCCGTCGTTGCCGAGAGCGGCACCATATTCGATGTAGGCCTTGTCACCGGCGGCCTGGGCCAGCACGCTCACCGCGATCGACGTATCCGTGGGACGACCGAGCACGGTGTTGAACAGGGAGGGGTTGATGAGCGGGGGACCGTCGGTGGGCGCGGATCCGCCGGTCCCTCCGCCGGTGCCAGCGCCGGTGGTCGTGGTGCTCACCGCCCCTCCGGTGCCGGTCGCGGTCTGGCCTCCTGTTCCGCCTGGGCCTCCCTGGACACCGCCGCATGCCGCGGCGAGGACGAGCCCGAGCAACGAGGGAGGGGCGACATATCGAATCTTCATGCGGCTCCGTTCTGCAAAGCAGGCGTGTCGTGCTCGACGCCTCCGCCGCCCGGGGGCCGAGCCTTCAAAATCGACAGGCGTTTTTTTCAGGGTGCCACGCCGGCGATCCGGGCGGCTTCGGGCCGGCGCAGGCCGCGGGGGAAGGCGAGGAGGTATTGCCGGGCGGCGGCGGCGGCGCCGGCCTGGTCGCCCCGGCGCGCGCGGCACTCGATCTGGAGGTAGGTCGCGTCCTCGGCGCGACCGTCGCGGGGAAAGTCGCGCACGAAGTCCTGGAAGAGGCGCTCCGCGCGCGCATATTCACTGCTGGAGAAGGCGCTCATGGCCTCGGCGAAGCGGCCTCCGGCGGGCGATGGGGCCCTGGCGGAGGATGCGGACGGGGCGGAGGATCCCGGCTCTTTCGGAGCGATCGCGCCGTTCCTCGGGGGCTCCGGCTTCTCCGGGGCGGAGGGCGCGGGGCTCGCGGTGGAGGCCTCGGGCGCGGACGTCGAGGGTGGATCAGGCTCGATCCAGTGGTCCTGGGCGTCGAGGGTGGCCTGGTAGCCGCCGACGGCGATGGAGATCGAGCCCTCGAAGACGACGACCTCGTGGGTGCGGCCCCGGCGGACCTCGACGGTGAAGCGCGCGCCGCGGCCCTCGATGGTCCCGTCGGGCAGGACGACGATCAGCCGATCGGCGGATGGCTCGCGCGCCGTGAACGAGGCGCGACCGTCGAGCAAGATCACGCGGCCGGGGCCTGCGTCCGCGTCCTCGACGAAGCGCGCGTGGCCCTCGTCGTGCACCTCGAAGCGCGTCGTTGCGGCGGCGCTCGGACGCGGCGCGGGGCGCAGGGCGAGCCACAGGCCCGGGAGCGCCGCGGCGAGGGCGAGGCCGAGCGCCGCGGCGCGGAGGCGCGGGATGCGCGGGATGCGTGGGCGCGCCCGGAGCGTCGCGTCGGCGGCCTTGATCAAGGCGTTGCGCGCGCGACGCTGGGCGAGCTGGGCGAGCGGAGGCTCGGGGGGAGCGCCGACGATCTCGGTGAGGCGGAGGAGGGCGTCGCGTTCTGCCGCGCAGATCGCGCAGGTCGCGAGGTGGCGCTCGAACGACGCGGCGTCGGCGGGGCCGAGGCGGCCATCCGCGGAGGCTTCGACCTGCCAGAGCCGCTCACAGGTTGCGGTGCTCATCGATCCTCCTCGCCGAGGCTCGCCCTCAGCTCCGTGCGCGCGTGGTGCAGGCGAGTCCAGACCGTCGCGACCGGGATGCCGAGCAGCTCGGCGACCTCCGGGCCCGAGAGACCTTCGAGCGCGACGAGCACGAAGACCTCGCGCTTCTTCTGGGAGAGGCCGCCGAGCGCGGTGCGGGCGCGCGCGGCGAGCTCCTGCCGCTCGGCCAGGTGCTCGGGCGTCTCCACATGCGGCGCGGGCTCGCGGGCCCACGCGCTCATCCATCCGGCGAGGCGCGCGAGCGATCGGCGGCGCCTGCGCACCTGGATCACCGCCAGGCCCACGAGCCACGAGCGGGCCGAGGGGCGGCCGTCGTAGGAGGCCGCCGCGTGCACCACGTCGAGGAACGTGGCCTGGGTCAGATCGTCCACGTCCGCGGGGCGCGCGCCGAGGCGGAGCAGCACGCGGCGCACCGGCCCCACATGCCGATCGAAAAGCGCGCCGAGCGCGCCGAGATCGCCCGCGGCCACCTCGGCGAGGAGCGCCGCGTCGGTCGGCTCGGCAGGCCCGTGGCTCGCGCTGGATCGCGCCTTGGGGGTCACAAAAACGGCGCCTCCACGCCGCCGGTGAGCGCGAGGCCGAGGCGCGAGAAATCGGGCATTCCATGCGCCTCGGTGCCCTTGTCGGGGAGGTGGCCGAGCAGCGCGTCGATCCCGAGCTCGGCGACGACGCGCAGGCGCCCCTCGGCGGGGTAGATCGCTCGTCCGTAGAGGCCGGCGCGGGGCAAGGCCACCGCGAGCGAGCGCGCGGCCGACGACGCGGTCGCGCCGACCTGGGCGTCGAGCGTGCTCACCGCGATGGTGAGGCCATAGCCGAGCCCGATCGGTGCCCAGAGGCTCCGCCGCCCGAAGGTGAGCGCGGCGGCGAAGGTGGTGAGCCGGAAGCCCGCAGGCCGCGAGGCGTCGATCGGCCAGGCATACGGCGCCGTGTCGGCCGCGAGGCCGAGCTCCCACGCGTCGATCTGCACGCTCGCCCGGAGCGCGATCGCGGGCGCCGCGTACAGCACCGGGAGCCACGTGAAGCGGCCACCCGCGCCGCCGCCCGCGAGGAGGTGCAGCACCGGCGGAGGCTTCGCGGGCACCGAGGGCGCGGCGCCGGCCATCCGCCCTGGAGCAGCCCAGGCGGGCCGCGGAACCGGCGGGGGCGAGGAATCGCGCGCCGGCGAGGGCGTCTCCGGAGGCGCGACCGGGCTCGCGGGCGGCGCCGCAGGAGGGCCTGGAAGCGCGATGGTCACGAGGAGCGCGTCGAGCACCGGCGCGAGATCGGCCGGCGTTTCGAGGGTGCGCGCGGCGCCTCGCCCGTCGGTGGTGACGAAGGCGAGCGTGGCGGTTCCATCCGTCCCGACGATCACCTCCACCGCGCGGCAATCGCCGGCGGCCTCGCGCCCGCCGAGCCGCTTTGCCGCCTCGGTCACCGCGGCGCGCCACGCCGGACCGGCGTCGTCCGGCAAGAGGTGGATCGCGCACCCCTCGGCCGCGCCCGCGCGCGCCGCCCAGACGAGCGCCGCGAGACCTCCGAGGACGGAGACCCATCGCGCGGAGAGGAGGCAGCGAACGGCCACGCAGCACATCCGCCCGCGACGTGGATTTCCTTCAAAAAAAACCGAAGGGAACCACCCTCGGGCTCCTCGATCGGCACGTGTTTTGATGGGATCGTCGGCCATGACGCTCATCGCTCGCAAAACCGGTGCTCGATTCGCGGTGCTGGCCTTCCTCGGCGCCCTCGGGCCGGCCCTCGCCCCAGGCTGCGGCGGAAACACCACCGTGCCGCCCGGCGCCCCGGACTGGCAGAGCTGCACGGGCCCCGGCCAGTGCACCCTCGCAGGAAACGCCTGCTGCAGCCCGTGCGGTGGCCCCGAGCTCGCCGATCTCGACGGGGTGAACCGCGAGAAGCTGGACGTGCACTTCAAGGCCGTCTGCCCGGATCCGGTCCCGTGCCCCAAGTGTGCGATCTTCCTCGAGCCCAACTTCGCCGCCTTCTGTGTGAGCGACGCGTGCAAGGCGCTGGACGTGCGCACCTCCGCAGTCTCTGCGTGCGAGGCCGACGCCGACTGCCAGCTCCGCTACACCGGCTGCTGCGAGGCATGCGGCGGCACCCCCGAGGGCCTCATCGCCCTCAACAAGGCGAGCCTCTCCACGTACGCCCAGCAGGTCTGCGCGCCGGACCAGGATTGCCCGGCATGCGCGCCGATCTACCCCGCGGAGTACAGCGCCGTGTGCAACGCGTCGAAGCACTGCGAGGTCAAGCAAGGCCCCGCGCCTTGCCCCGACGAGAGCCCCGCCTCCGGATCGGCGTGCACCGTGGCCGATCAGGTGTGCACCTACGGCACCGATCCTCGCCAGAGCTGCCGGACGATCGCCACGTGCACGGGCGGGAGCTGGCAGATCCTCGCGCCGAAGTGCAAGGGCCTCTCCGGTCCCGGGATGGATGGCTGTCCGCTCATGCCCGACGCGACCGGCGATTGCCCCACCGAGGGCCTGCTCTGCGACATGGGCGAGGGCGCGCTCTGCGCCTGCGGGAGCTGCGTCGGCGGCCCGTGCAGCGTGACGGCCCACTGGGGCTGCGTGAGCGCGCCGGCCGATCCGGGCTGCCCGCCCGTGCTCCCCGACATCGGCGCGCACCCCTGCACGGGCGATGTCACCTGCGTCTATGGCGTGTGCGGCACGCCGACATCCGCCGGCCGGGTCTGTGAGGTGGGCGTGTGGCGAGACTCACCGGTCGCTTGCCCCCAGTAGCCGGGCGCTCGGCCCGCGCGTGAAATCCCGTGCGAGGAGCCCTGGGGCTCCACTACAAAAGAGCGATGCTCACTCTCCCCGAGCGCTGGGCCCGCGAGCTCGCCAACAGGCTCGCCCAGCGCGCGATCCCCTGCCACATGGCGACGAGCGCGCGCGAGCGGGACGCGATCGGGGGGCTCCGCTATCAGGTCCACATCGGCGAGCAGAACGTGCCGCTCGGCGAGGCCGACCATGCGCGCCGGCGCATCTGGTACCCGGAGGACGATCTGCCGGGCACCTACCATTTCTACGCCGGCAGCCCGGACGAGATGCTCGGGTGCCTCCGCGTCCGGGTATGGGGTCCGGGGCAAGTCCCGCCTGATCTTCATACGTTCTACTCGATGGACATGCTCCCCGGCGTCGAGGCGTTGACGACGTGCGATGTCACCAAGATGGTGGTGATCCCCAAGGTCCGGGGCACGACGGCGATGGCCTCGCTCACCGGTTACTCGATCTACGAGACCGTCCGGGCACACCAGGCCGCGCTCATGTTCGCGTGCTGCGTCCCGGGCCTGCTCCACCGCTATCGAGCCATCGGCCTGCGCACCTACGGCGGGCGCCTCCGCAACGCCCCCTGGGGGCTCGCCGTCCAGTTGATCGGGATCACCAACGACGTGGAGCACACGCGGCGGATCGGCAGCCCCTGGTACCCTGCGCTGCGCCGCCTTCAGCGCGAGCGCCGGCTCCCGGCCGACCTCCCCGTGCTGCGCAAGATGGCCGAGGACGATCGCTCGGCGCTCACCGAGCCGGACGACGCAGCCCCGGAGATCGACGCCTTCGCGCGGAGCGGCGCCTCGGCGTTCCTCTCGGCCCTCTCCCCTGCGGCCCTCGCGAGGGTCGCGCGGTACGCGATGATCCTCGACGTCCCGCCCGACCTCGTCGTGACGCGCCTCGGGGTGGTCGAGCGCGAGCTGTTCGTCGTGCTCGGCGGCGAGTTCGTCGCGTCGCGCGACGGCGTGGATCTCAGGCACATGGCGCGGGGCGAGGTCTTCGGGGAGATCGCGCTGCTCAGCGAGGGCGGCAAGCGGCGCGCCGAGGTGCGCTCGATCACGCCCGGGCGCGTCCTCGTGCTGCGGCGCAAGCTCCTCTCCGATCTGTCGGCGTCCGAGCCGAAGATCGCGCTCGAGATCTACCGGGCGCTCACCCAGCAGCTCCTCGGCAAGCTCATGGAAGAGCCGGCCACCGTGCAGCCGAAGGCCGCCGCGCGCGAGGCCGGATGAGCGCCCGGGCCCGGCGCCGGGGCGACCGGAAGCGATCGTGTAGCATCGAGGCGGCGCGCGCATGACCCCCGACGACGCTTGCCGGTTGCTCTCCAGCTTCCCGCTGTTCTCCTCGCTGCCCGCGGAGGCCACGGCGGATCTGGCGAACCGCTTGACGACGCGCGAGGTCCGCTGCGGCGAGGCGCTCATGCGCCAGGGCGAGGAGGGCCGGAGCCTCTTCCTCATCCTCGACGGCCGCTTCGAGGCGCGCGCCGAGCAACCCTCGGGGCCCGCGCGGGCGATCGGCGTCCTCGGGCGCGGCGAGACGGTCGGCGAGATGGCGGTGATCACCGCCGAGCCGAGGAGCTGCACCGTCGTCGCGGCGCGCCGATCGAGCGTGCTCGAGCTGTCCGGCGACGACTTCCTCCGCGTCCTCCAGAGCTACCCCGCGGCGCTCCTCTCGCTCACGCGCCGCATCGTCAAGCGCGGCTCGCAGCCCATGGGCTCGAGCCCGGTGCGCCGGGTGGCCATCTTGCCGCTCCACCAGGGCAGCGGCGCCTCGTGGCTCGCGAAGCGGCTCGCGCGGGCGCTCGCGCGCTTCGGCCCCGCGGTCCGGCTCGGCCGCGATCGCGCGATCGCGGAGCTCGGCGAGCTGCCCGCGGGCGCGACGGTGCCGCGCCTGTCCCCGCGCTTCCTCGAGTGGCTCGCCGAGCAAGAGCGCGCGCACGAGCTCGTCGTGTACGAGGCGCTGCCGGCGATCGGCGAGTGGACGCACCGGTGCCTCGCCCAGGCCGATCTCGTCCTGCTGGTCGCCGAGGCCGGCGGGCCGCCCGCCCCGACGGCGCTCGAGCGGGAGCTGCTCGACCCCGAGGACGCAGTGACCCTCGCCCCCGTCCACCTCGTGCTGCTGAGGCCGGATCGAGCGAGCCGCCCCGCCGGCACGGCCCCCTGGCTCGACGCGAGATCGGTCGCGCTTCACCACCACGTCGCGATCGGCGACGACGCGGACGTCGAGCGGCTCGCGCGCATCGTCGCGGGCAGGGCGGTCGAGCTCGTGCTGAGCGGCGGCGGCGCCCGCGGGCTCGCCGAGATCGGCGTCCTCCGCGCGTTCGAGGAGGCGGGCTTGCCGGTCGACCTCGTCGGCGGCACCAGCATGGGGTCCGCGATCGGCGGCTTCTGCGCCATGAGGCTCGGCGCCGACGAGATGCTGGCGCGCGCCCGGCGCTTCTGTCGAGGCTCGGTCAAGGACCCGACCTTCCCCTTCCTCTCGATCTACGCGGCGCGCAACGGCTCCCGCGCAGCAAGAGAGATCTACGAGGGGTGGTCCATCGAGGACCTCCCCCTCCCCTTCTTCGCCGTCGCAACCGACCTCTTCCGCGCCGAGGAAGTGATCCAGCGCCGGGGCCCGCTGTGGGCCGCCATCCGGGCGAGCGCCTCCATCCCGGGCGCCTTCCCGCCCGTGGCGATCGACGGCCGCTGCCTGGTCGACGGCGGCGTGCTCAACAACCTGCCGATCGACGTGATGGCGCGCCTCTGCCCCGGCCGCATCGCCGCGGTCAGCACGAGCCGCGAGGTCGCCCTCGATCCCGACGCGATCCGGATGCTCGGCGAGATCACCGACGGGAGCACGAGCGGCTGGCGGCTCCTGTGGCAGAGCCTGTGGCCCTGGAAGAAGCGCCGCGCGAGGACGCTGCACATCGCCGACGTCCTCGCGCGATCGAGCGAGATCGCCGCGGTGCGCATCGGCCGCAACATCCGCGCCGAGACGCCGCTCGGCCTCTTCATCGAGCCTCCCCTCGACGAGTTCCGGATGCTCGACTTCGCGTCGATCGACGCGATCGTCGAGGCGGGCTACCGGTTCGCGGCCGAGCATGTCGAGGCGTGGAAGCGCGCCTTGCTCGACCCCTGAGCGATCGCGCGGGGCGCGGCACGCGCCCTTTCTTGGCCCGCCGGAGAGCACCTCATTAGCCTTCGATCCAGGAGCGTTTCCCTCGCCGCCGGGCCTCTTCCGGCGGCGCCTGCGCTCCGTGGAGGGTGTCGACTCATGAGCCCCGTTGCCGCGAGAAAGCCCGAGCGCAAGGCGTTCCGGAGAGAGGTGTTGCTCCGCTGTCAGATCGTCCGCGAGAAGGACTTCAAGCTCGTCTCCGATCTGGCCTTCGATATGTCCGAGGAGGGGATGCTGGTCTCGACCGGCACCCGCGTGATGACGGGGGAAGATCTCCTCGTGAGCTTCCGCGCGCCTCGATCCAACCAGTGGTTCGACTGCCAGGCGCGCGTCGCGCGGGTCATCCATGGCCGGCGCCCCGGCGATCGCGGCCGCTGCCTCGGGCTCACGTTCGAGGGCCTCGACGGCGACCGCAAGGCCGCCCTCGGCCGCCTCCTGCGCGGGCTCCCGGCCGCGGAGCCGGCCCGCGCATGGGCGCTCTCGAGCTTCGCGGGCCGCCAGAAGAAGGGCGAGGCCTGAGCGCTCCGCCGCGGGTGAGCAAGCGCCTCTCGCTGTTGAAGCTTTGCGAAGCGCTGCGCAAGACCCTGGAAATCGAGTAGGCTCGGCGCTCTCCCGGCTACCCCCGACATGCCCCGACTCTCGATCCTCTTCGTCGTCTCCGAGTGTGTCCCCTTTGCCAAGACCGGAGGCCTCGCCGATGTCGCGGGCTCGCTGCCGATCGCGCTCGCCGCGCGGGGCCACGACGTGCGCATCGTCCTGCCGCGCTACCGCGTCACCAAGCGCCACCCGGCCACGCAGCTCCCTGCGCCGCTCGCGGTGCCGATCGGCTTCGGTGAGGCCTGGGCCGGCGTCTACGAGGCGCGCCTCGCGCCCGGGAGCGCGGTCAAGGTCTACCTCCTCGAGCACGACGCGATGTTCGATCGCGACGGCATCTACAACGACAAGAACGGCGACTTCGGCGACAACCTCGCCCGCTTCACCTTCCTCTCCCGCGGCGCCCTCCGCCTCTGCGACTACCTCGATTTCAAGCCCGACGTCGTCCATGTCCACGACTGGCCGACCTCGCTCGTCCCCATCTACCTCGACACGGTCGAGGCGCGCTCCTTCGGGCAGACCGCCTCGGTGCTCACCATCCACAACATGGCGTACCAGGGGTGGTTCTCGAAGCACGACCTCTACCAGACGGGCCTCGGCTGGGACGTGTTCCACGCGCGCGGGCTCGAGGCGTACGACAGCATCAACCTGCTGAAGGGCGGCATCTACCATTCCACGTTGGTCACCACCGTGTCCCCCCGTTACGCGCGCGAGATCCAGTCCCCCGAGGGCGGCGAGCGCCTCGACGGGGCGCTGCGCGATCGGGGCGGGAGCGTGCTCGGCATCCTCAACGGGATCGACGAGGCGATCTGGAGCCCCGCGACCGACAAGCACCTCGCGACGACGTACTCGCCCGACGATCTCCGGGGCAAGGCCGCGTGCAAGGCCGCGCTCCAGGAAGAGTTCGGCCTGCCGCAGCGCCCGGACGTGCCGCTCATCGGCGTGGTGAGCCGCCTCGTGACCCAGAAGGGCATCGACCTCATCGCCGAGGCCGTCCCGCAGATCCTCTCCCTCGGCGCGCAGCTCGTGGTGCTCGGCGCGGGCGAGAGCTGGGCCGAGCGCTACTTCTCCCGCCTCGCCGCCACCTCGCCCCAGGTGGGCGCCTTCGTCGGCCTCAACGAGGCCCTCGCTCACCGCATCGAGGCCGGCGCCGACCTCTTCCTGATGCCCTCGCGCTACGAGCCCTGCGGCTTGAACCAGCTCTACAGCCAGCGCTACGGGACGCTCCCCATCGTGCGCGCGGTGGGCGGCCTCGACGACACCGTCGAGAACGAGGTGACGGGCTTCAAGTTCGACGAGCTCTCCGCCGACGCGCTCGCGCAGACCGTCGCGTGGGCGATCTTCCTCTATCGCCATCAGCCCGAGAAATTCCGGGAGATGCAGATCCGCTCGATGCGCAAGCCGATGGGCTGGGGCCACGCCTCGCGCCAGTACGAGGCGCTCTACCGTATGGCGATCGCGCGGCGGCGCAGATAGCGACGAGCCCCGGACGATCGAGTCGGCCGGGGCTCGCGCGAGCGTGTCGTGGAGGGTGGATCAGGGCGTGGCGGCAGGCGTCGCCGCAGGCGCGGGGGCGGCGCCGGACGGCGGCACGGCGGGGAGGGCCGGCTGCACGGTCTGGCCCTTGTTGATCATCGCCCGCGAGATCGCGCGCTGCCGGGCCTCGACGAGGCCCGTCATGCTGTTCACGAGGGAGAGGAAGCCGTCGGGATCGACGCCCTTGTCGGTGATCTTCACCTCCTTCGCGGAGCGGAGGAAGGCGTCGAAGGGGCCGATCATGATCTTCGACCAAGAGTCGGCGGGGTGGCTCTGGCTGAAGGCCTTCAGCGCTTCGAGGCCCTTCTCGACCTTGTCGAGGTTGGTCTTGAAGGCCTCCTTGTCGGGCGTCTTGCCCACCACGGAGAGCAGGGTGGACACGGCGGCGTCGAAGGCCGGGCGGCTCTCCTTGTCACCCTCGTCGGTCTTCGCGCCGTCGGCGGGGTGGTCCTTGCGCCAGGCGACGAGGGCCGCGCCGAGCTTGTCCTGCAGCTCGTCGAGCTTGCCGAACTCCTCGAGGAGCTTCTTGTGCAGCTCCTTGCCCTTGGCGAAGGCGTCGTTCTTGAAGTCCTCGTGCTGGTAGTAGTTGTTGGCCGCGGCGATGTCCTTCGACAGCTCGACCACGAACGGCGCGTAGGCACCGAGGGCCGCGTCGACATCACCCATCGCCGGCTCCTTGAGCGCGGCGGCGGCGGTGCACGCGCGCGCGTTGCGCTCGTGCGGGGCGCGCATCGCGAAGTCCATCGCGCGGCGATCGATCGGCGGCGCGCCGCTCCCGACCCCGGAGGCGTCTTGAGCGGCAGCCCCGAGCCGGTCGGCGGCTTGACGGCGGCGACGCGCGCCGACGGGTTCGCGGGGGAGCGGCGGCGCCCGCGGCGGCGCTGCCAGACCCGGCGGGGGCGCCGGCCTTGGCGCTCGCGGCGGGCGGCGGCGTGGTGGTCGGCGGCGCGAAGACGCCGAAGTTCGGGATCTTCTTCTCGCTCGGCTCGTCCTTGCCGAGGCTCGCGAGGTAGCTCTCGCGCGCCTGCCGCAGCGTGAACGTGCCGTAGTAGCAAATGTCGAGGCGGTAATCCTTCATCGCCTGCGGATCGATCTTCGCCATCGGCCCGAGCGGGCCGCGCATGTTCAGCTTGCCCTTGGCGCTGTTGATCGGCGCGGCGGCGCTGGCCGAGGGGTCGGGCTTCGGGGGCTCGTCCTTCTTGCACCCGGCGGTGCTGCTCAGGAAAAGCGCCAACATGCCGACCGGAATCAAAGACCGCGAGATCATACGAATGCCTCCTCGACCAGGGTGGGCGCCGCGCGGTCTCCGACGACCGCAGGGGAAAGGGCGCCCCAAGCAGAACGGGCGCATCATGCCCGAGCGGGCGCCGCATGCAAGGAGACCGTAACGTGAGCCGCCGGCCCCTGGACGCGCGCCCACCTCCCGGCGGGTTGCGATCGCGGCAGAACGCCGTGCGGCCGGCGGATCGCCCGGGCGCGCGGATGGAGTAGGGTAGCCGGATGGACCCCAAGGTCGAACGAGCCAAGCAAGGGGACAGCGCGGCCCTCGAAGAGCTGCTGGAGAGCGTCGCGCCTGCCATCCTCCGCTTCGGCCGGAGCATGTGCAAGAACGAGAGCGACGCCGACGACGTGCTCCAGGACACGCTGCTCGCCGTGGCCACGCACCTCGGCGAGTTCGAGGGGCGCTCGTCGCTGACGAGCTGGATCTTCTCGCTCACGCGGAGCGCATGCACGCGCAGGCGGCGCGGCCGGAAGAACCAGCCCCACCAGAGCGACGACGACCTCGTGGAGCACCCCGATCTCGGCCCCACGCCCGAGACCGCCGCCGCCGATCAAGAGCTGCGCGGCGCCCTCGGCCGCGCGCTCGACGCGCTGCCCGACGATTACCGCGAGGTGCTGCTCCTGCGCGACGTCGAGGGCCTCACCGCGCCCGAGGCCGCCGAGACGCTGGGCATCAGCACCGACGCCCTCAAGAGCCGCCTCCACCGGGCCCGCGGCGCGTTGCGCGAGGCGCTCCGCCCCGTGCTCGAGCCCTCGCCCGCGAGCGCGCGTCCCGGCTGCCCCGACGTCGCCGCCTTCTGGTCGCTCAACCTCGAGGGCGATCTCGCTCCGCAGGACTGCGCCACCATGGAGAAGCACGTGGCGACCTGCCCCGCATGCGGCATGGCCTGCGACACGCTCAAGCGCGCCCTCTCCGCGTGCCGCCGCGTCGGTCAGGGCGAGGTGCCGAAGGAGATCCAGATGCGGGTGAAGCGCGCCATCATCGATTTTCGCAGCCAGCGCGCGCCCTGACCACGACCGAGCCCCGGGTCCGCTTGCTCACGCGCGCGGCTCCAAAGCGCCTGCTTTCTACGGGAGATAGAGCGGAGCGCTAGATGTGGTACTCGATCTCGCCCTCGGGCGGCTTGGGCGGGGGCGGCGCCGGCGGCTTGAGCTTCTGGCCGAGCACGCGGCGCACGCCGTAGATGATCCAGAGCCCGGTGATCGCGGCCACGCCCGGGAGCACCGCCCCGGTCTTCTTCGACGGATCGGTGAACATCAGCCGGACGGCGACGTAGACGAGCAGCGACGCGAAGATGCGCTTCAGCCAGATCTGCGGCACGTACGGCACCAGCGCCGCGCCGCCGAGCGCGCCGAAGAGGAAGCCGAGGGCGATCAGCCCGGCCGCGCGGACATCGAGCATCCCGTTGCGGTAGTACTGAATGGCCGCGAAGATCCCGATCGGCGGGATGAGCGCGCCGATCGACGTGCCTTGCGCGCGCGCCTGCGAGAAGCCGAAGCCGAACACGAGCACGGGCACGAGCATGACGGCGCCGCCGATACCCAGCATGCCGCTGATGACGCCGATGCCGGCGCCGGTCGCGAGCAAGGCCAGGGTGAGCATGTCCATGAGAGCGACCTCCTTCGGAGACGAGGCGACGATAGCAAAAACCGGCGAGCTTTCGCGCCCCGGCGCGCACCTTGACGGCCCCGGACGGCTCTGCCAAGAGCCGTCCCATGAAGCTCTACTTCAGCCCCGGCGCTTGTTCCCTCTCCCCCCACATCGTCCTGCGTGAAGCAGGCTTCGACTTCGAGATCGAGCGGGTCGACTTCGCCACGAAGAAGACCACGCGCGGGACGGATTACACGACGATCAACCCGAACGGA
Organism: Byssovorax sp.; assembly: GCA_046351295.1. Classification (GTDB taxonomy): domain Bacteria; phylum Myxococcota_A; class Polyangia; order Polyangiales; family Polyangiaceae; genus JAXLYT01. The sequence continues at coordinate 4,380 of JAXLYT010000089.1, read as the reverse complement.
TACGTGCCCGCGCTCGTCCTCGACAGTGGGGACGTGCTCACCGAGGGCCCGGCCATCGTGCAATACCTGGCCGACCAGAAGCCCGAGTCCGGCCTCGCCCCGAAGAACGGCACGATCGAGCGGGCGCACCTCCAGGAGTGGCTCAACTTCATCAGCACCGAGCTGCACAAGGCCTACAGCCCCCTCTTCTCCGCGAAGACGCCCGAGGAGCACAAGGCCACCGTGCGCGAGACGCTGAGCAAGCGGCTCGACTACGTGGCCCACAAGCTCGACGGCAAGGCGTTCCTCATGGGCGACCACTTCACCGTGGCCGACGCCTACCTCTTCACCGTCATCTCGTGGGGCAAGTACACGGGGCTCCCGCTCGACCGCTGGCCGGTGCTCGCCGCCTACCACGCCAGGATCAAGGATCGGCAGACCGTCAAGGACGCGATGGCCGCCGAGAAGGCCGCCAGCAAGTAACCCTCGCGCTGCACGCCGCGCGCGGCCGATCACGCGATCGGCCGCGCCGCGCGCGTCACGGACACGCATCGCGCGTGAACGTGAAGAAGTCCCCGCCCTCGGCGAAGACGAACGTCGTCGGATCGAGCGTGACGACGTACCACGTGACCATGTTGCCGCCGCCGAAGACGACGTCGATCTTCGCGATCGCCGGCGGCGGCGCGTCGAGGCTGAGCGTCCACGTGCCGAGCGGCGGCGTGCCGCACCCGATCCACACCTCGCCCGTTTCGTGGAAGATCGTGTACGGGCTCCCCGACGGGGCCGGCTCGGGCGGGTTCTGGCCTTGCTGCATGGAGACCGGCTTCCAGTCGCCGAGGAGGAGCGCCTCGAGCGTGCTCGTCGCGCTTCCTCCCTGCCCTCCCGCGCCCGTCGTCGCGCCGCCTCCCTGGCCTCCTGCGCCCGTGGTCGTCGCGGTGCTGCCTCCCTGCCCTCCCGCGCCCGTCGACGTGCTCGATGCGCCGCCCGCGCCCGCCGTGGTGTCCCCCGTCGAGGTCGCAGACGTGCTCGCGGCGGTGGTCTGCGCCGCGCCGCCCCCTCCCCCGCATCCGAGGTAGAAGCTCTGCGCACCGAGCGCAGCCGCGAGGGCGAGGATGATCGCAGGGCGTGAGGTCGAGGTCGGCATCCCGGGCCCTATGCCGCGCGCGCCCCGCGACAGCAAGGGCCCATCCGCGCGCGCTCACGCCAGGCCCTCCCGCGCGCTCACGCCGGAACTTCGCGCCCGCCCCGCTGTCCCCGTCACGATCCCCTCTCCCGGAGACGATGATGGCCCCCACCCCGCTCACCCCGACCCAGCGCGCCCAGATCCGCCGTCTCTCGCAGCCCCGGGAGGTCGCGCCGGGCGACGAGGCGGGCGAGCTCAACGTGGTGCCCTACCTCGATATCGTCACCAACCTGATGATGTTCGTGCTCGCCGGCGTGAGCGTGATCTTCGCCACGACCATCCACGCCTCGCCCGCCCTCGCCGGGCCCCGCCACCACGACGAGCCCGCAAAGCGCGCGCTGCACCTCGCCGCCCGCGTGACGAGCGAGGGTGTGATGCTCACCACGTCGAGCGGGCCGATCGCGACCGGCTGCGACACGCTCGGTGCCGGCATCACCGTGCCCGCGCGCGACGGCGCACAGGACACGGGCGCGCTCGGGCGCTGCGCGCGCAAGATCAAGAGCGCCCACCCCGACTTCGCCGGCGAGCCGCAGGTGACGCTGAGCGCCGACCCGGGCGTGCCCTACGAGACCGTGATCGCCGCGATGGACGCGCTCCGCGCCGACGATCAGGGCGCGCTGTTCCCCGAGGTGCGCTTCGGTGTGACGCGGTGATCTCGCGGGCTCGCGTTGACCGCTACGCCGGCGCGAGCGCGAGCGCGCCGCCCGCAGGCATGGGTCGCGGCATGACGCGGCCGCTCTCGACGCGGTAGACGCGCAACGGCTCCTCGCTCTCGACCACGGCCTCGGTCGAGAAGATGCGCGGCGCCCCACCCGGTCGCACGCCCCGCTCGCGCGCGACATGCGTGTGCCCGTGGAGCACGTGCACGTGATCGTGCCGATCGAGGATCGCCCCGATCGCCGCGTGATCTTCGAGGCCGTCGATCCAGTGCATGCCCGGCACCGGGTGCCGGCCCGGCGGATGATGCATGGCCACGAGGAGCGGCGTACCCCTCCCCTTGCTGTCGCTCGCCGCCGCCGAGGCCGCCCTGAGCTCGCCCTCGGCGATGGCGCCCGCCGAGCGCATGACCGGCTGGTGGACCGCCGTGGAGAGAGGCAGAAGAACCGCGCCCGCGAGCTGCACCGGGACCCCGGGAATGCTGGTGGGGTGATAGGCCGCGAGCGGCCCGGCGAGCGCCTCCGACCAGGCCCTTTCACCGGCATACGCGTCGTGGTTGCCCGGAACGAGGGTGACCCTCGCAGGCTGCCAGCCGCTCTCGCGGAGGACCTCCCCGAGGACCTCGAACTGGGCAGGCAGGCCCTCTTCGGTGAGATCGCCGGTGAGGACGAGGTGTTGCGCGCCCGAGCGACGGGCGTCGACGAGGGCATGCAGGGCGCGGCGGCGGCGATCGTGATGATCCCGCGGGCGGCCGAAGGAGAGGAACGAGAGGCGGAGGCGGTCGCGCCCGCGCCGGGCCGCGTGGCCGTCGTCGAGGAGGTGAAAATCGCTGAGGTGAGCAATCTGCGTCATGGCGTTCAAGCGTGCCCTCGACCTTCGTCGGTCATGCGACAACGAGGTGAGGCGACGAGGAGCCCGCGCCGCACGCCGTGACACGGTGGATGCTGGAACCATGGGCCGCGCTGCGCAGGTCGGCAAGGGACCGAGGGCGACGCGGGCCACCGAAAGAAGCTGTCGCCCCGGGGAAATTCAAGCGTCGGCCGGCTCGCCGCCGAAGCGAGCCCGGAGGCGGCGATGGCGGTGCGCAAAGAGGGCGCGGACGATGGGAGTGACGATCCCCTCTGCGCCGGGGATCACGGGCGTAAAGGTGAGGCGATCGATGAGGCGGGTGTTGCCCCCTTCGACCGGGACGAGGCGGCGCTCGTGGCGCCAGCGGCGCATGGTGAGCGAGGTGGACTCCTCGACGAAGCCGCGGCCAGGGTCGATCTCGGTGAGGACGATGGCATGGCGATCATAGGGGAGGACGCCGATGGCCCAGAGTGTGCTCGTGAAGAGGGGCTGCCCGAGGGGCGCCTCGCCGAGGCTCTTCCCCTCGGCCTCCCGGGGATATCCCATGCGGAGGAAGGGCCAGAGCTCGGCGTTGACGCCGGGCATGCGGCTGACGATGGACCAGACGAGGTCGGGAGAAGCGTGGAGGAGAGAGGCGCAGGTGATCATGGGCGGCGAGGAGCAGGCGTATCATGAGCCCCCGAGGGCTTCGAGCGCCGTCCCCTCGCCGAGGAGCCGTGGCTCGGTACGTGCTACGAGCGGGGCATGATTCGATTCCATCATGAAGCTCTGGCAGCGGCGATCATCACACTGGGCTTGATCGGCGGCTGCGGGTCGGGCAGCTCGACAGGGACGGGCACGACAGGGACGGGCGGCTCCACGGGGACGACGGGGACCACCACCGGGACAGGAGGCTGCGGCGGCGCCGGATGCGGAGCTCCCGTGGCCTGCGATCCGCTCGCGGGGACACCGGCCGAGAACGATGTTTGCGCCAACAAGGGGGAGCTCTGCGATATCGCATGCAGCAACTGTCAGATGAAGTGCAGCGATGATGGTCTGTGGCACGAGGACTGTCACGGATGCCCCGACTCGGCCCCTGCCGACGGCGACGCCTGCGATCCGTGCTCGGCCACCGGGGAGTGCAATTACATCGTCGATACGACCTGCGGGATGAAGCCCGCGACGGCGACCTGCGACTCGGCGACGAGCACCTGGAAGGTGGTGCCCGAAGCCTGTCCTTGAGGGCGCCGCCGCCCTTCGGGGTGCCTCCACCGGCCTGCGTGTGGTAGAAGGCGGGGGCATGTCGATGAGCACGTCGCTCGATCATCTGCCGGCCCAGAAGCGGGACCAGGTCACGGCCATCGCGGCGCTGATCGCCGCCGAGGTGGCCGTGGAGATGGTCATCCTCTTCGGGAGCTACGCGCGCGGCGGCTGGGTGGAAGACTTCGAGACAGGGTACTTCAGCGACTACGATTTTTTGCTCGTCGTCGGCGAGGAGCGGCTGGCCAAGGACAACCTGCTGCCAGCCGATCTGGTGGAGCGGATCGAGCGGATCGCCGGGCGCGTGCCGGTGTCCGTCATCGTGCACGACGTGAAGCACGTGAACAAGGCGATCCGGGCGGGGCAATACTTCTTCATCGACATCGTGCGGGAGGGGAAGGTGCTGTTCGATGCGCACCACTTCCAGCTCGCGAAGCCGAAGGTGCTCGGCCAGGCCGAGCGGCTGGCGATGG
>JAXLYT010000088.1:0-41377 GCA_046351295.1 Byssovorax sp. | reverse complement strand
TCTCCAACCACTTCCCGGGCCTCTACGGGCATTCGCTACCGTGGCTGGTGCTCGGTCTCCTGTTCCTCGGCGGCGCGGGGGTGAAGTACCTGATGAACTTCCGGATGCGGTCGCACCCGATCGTGATCTTCGGGACGCTCGCCTCGGTCATCACCCTCGGCGTGCTCACCGCGCCCAAGGCCCTCGCCATCGATCCGGCCCTGGCCGCCGGGCCCAAGGTGTCTTTTGCCACCGCGCAGAGCATCGTCCAGAGCCGGTGTACCACCTGTCACTCACCGGCGCCGACCAACCCGGCCTTCGCGGCCCCGCCCCTCGGCGTGACCCTCGACACCCCCGAGCGGATGCACAGCTACGCCGAGCGCATCCTCGTGCGCGCCGTGCTCACCAAGACCATGCCCCTCGGCAACCTGACGGCGATCACCGACGTCGAGCGGACCTTGCTCGGCGCGTGGATCGCGCAGGGCGCCGACATCGACGCTCCCGGCCCCGTGAACATCCCCGTCGTCGAGGCGCCTGCCAAGGTCTACGAGAGCCCCGCCGCCGAGGCCAAAGCCATCTTCGAGGAGCGCTGCGTGCCTTGCCACGGGCCCGACGGCCGCGGCAACGGGCCCTCGTCTTCGGCCTTGAACCCCAAGCCCCGCAACTACCATGATCCGGAGTTCCAGGCCCGCGTGACCGACGAGGGCATCGCCAAGACGTTCCTGGAGGGCGGAGGCGCCGTGGGGAAGAGCCCGGTGATGCCTTCGAACCCCGACCTCGTGAAGAAGCCCGAGGTGGTGAAGGAGCTCGTGAAGATCATCCGGGGCTTCGGCAAGCAGCCCTGATCACCGCTGCTTGTGCGGCAAGAACCACGGTGACTCGTAACGCGCCATCGAGAGACGCACGAGCCTCTCGATCAGGCCGTCGAACGTCATCCCCGCGGCATAGGCGGCCTTGGTGAAGCAGGAGATGTAGGCCTCGTCCGGGTAGATGCCGGGCAGGGGGTTCAGCTCCAGCACATGGGGCTTGCCGGCCGCGTCGAGGCGGATATCGACCCTGGCCCAGTCGCGGATGCCGAGGGCCTCGCAAGAGGCGACGGCGAGCGCCTCGATCTCCCGGCGCAACGGCTCGCCGATCGGCGCGGGGCAGCGCATGTGGCCCTCTCCGTGCCAGGTGAACTTGGCGTGATAGCCGTAGACCCGGCGCGGGCTCTCCGGGATGGCGGAGAAATCGATCTCGACGATGGGCAAAGCCTCCCACGCGCCGCGGTTGCCGAGCACGGCCACGGTGAATTCGCGCCCGGGGAGGAACTCTTCGAGCAAGAGGGCTTGACCATGGCGGCGGAGGAGGGGCTCGATCAGCGCGTCGAGCGCCCTCTCGTCGTCGACCACGCTGCTGTCGTGGATGCCCTTGCCCGCGCCCTCGGCCACCGGCTTGACGATGAGCGGATAGCGCAGATCGAGCTTCTTCTCGCGTCCGGTCAGGCCATCGACCCGGGCGGCGCGCGCGGTGGGGACGCCGGCGCGCTCGAGGACACAGTGGGTGAGCCACTTGTCATGGGTGACGGCCAGGGTGACCGGATCGCTTCCCACATAACGCCACCCGAGCCACTCGAAGAGCGCCGGCGCCTGCGCCTCCCTCGCCGTGCCATAGATGCCCTCGGCCACGTTGAAGACGAGATCGGGCTTCTTTTCCCGGGCGATCTCGGCCGGAGACAGGACCGTCGTGTCCCAGACGCGGACAGAGCCGAGCCGGGAGAGGGCCTTGACCAGAGCGTCTTTGAGCGCGGGGCTGTCGAGCTCGGCCAGGTCCTCGTCGGCGAGGTGGGAGCTGTGCTCCGGGGTCAGCGAGATGCAGAGGGCTAGATCCATGAAGGAGGAGGGTCGGTCTGCGACGGAGCGTTTGGATAATGGAGAGGTCTTATTTTTGACGCAAAGGCGCAAAGGCGCAAAGACGCAAGAAGAATAAAGAAAAACCCTCTTTTCTTTTTTGCGCCTTTGCGTCTTTGCGCCTTTGCGTTAAATTCTGGGTCTGCAAATCTTCAGCGCTTGGCTACCTTCTTGGCGACCGCCTTTGCCTTGGGAGCCGCTTTGACCTTCGGCTCGACCTTGGCTTTCGGAGCGGCCTTGGCCTTGGGAGCGGCCTTCGCTTTCGGGGCGGCCTTCGGCTTCGCGGTCGCCTCGGGGGCGGTGCCCGTCAGGGCGGCGAGGACGGCTTCTTCGTGGCCGTCGACTTTCACGCTCGGGAAGGCGCGGGCCACCTTGCCGTCGGGGCCGATGATGAAGGTGCTGCGGATGGTGCCCATCACCTTCTTGCCGTACATCGTCTTCTCGCCGTAGGCGCCGAAGGCCTCGTGGACCTTCAGATCGGGGTCGCTGAGCAGCGGGATCTTCAGGCCGTACTTGTCGCGGAACTTCTGGTGGCTCTTCACCGAGTCCTTGCTGACGCCGAGCACGGCCGCGCCAGCGGCGGCGAAGCGCGCGGCGGCGCCCGAGAAGGCGATCGCCTCGCGGGTGCAGCCCGGCGTGTCGTCCTTCGGGTAGAAGTAGACGACCACGGTCTTCCCCTTGAAATCGGACAGGCTCACCTTGTTACCGGCGTCGCTCTCCAGCGTGAACGCGGGCGCCTTGTCACCTTGCTCGAGCATGAACGTCTCCTCGTCGGCCCGGCGCGCGCACCTCGGCGCGCCGGCCTCGAAATCGGCGATATCGCCCGGCCGGGTTTGACGCAAGCCCCTCCCCTCGACAATCCTCGCGCATGGCCACGCTCCTCTCCCCCTCGATCATCGACGAGCCGGTCGCCCAGATCCCGGCGACGGCCTTCCCCGCCGAGGTCGAGCTCCTGCCCAGGACGCTCCGCGCCACGATCGTCCTTCATACGATCGACGCCCGGGCCGGCAAGATCCGCTGCTGGTCGTACCTGAGCGCCGGCCTCGCGGCGCACGGGCAGAAGGAGGTCGTCTTCACCGTCTCCATCGAAGAAGGCGCCGATCCAGGGCGTTTTCCGACCGAGCCGCTCCGCTTCATGACCACTTTGCTCCAGCTCGCGTCGCAGGGGCGCGTGGTCGACGCCGGGGCGATCACCGAGCTCGGGGGGCCGGGTTTCCTCGCCATGCGCGGGCTCACCTACGTCAAGGCCCTGCCGCTCGCCGGCGTGCCGCTCGCGCCGAACATGCTCGCCGCCGTCCCCCTCTCCGGCGAGGAGCTCTCGGTGCTCAAGATCGGCGGGCAAACGCGCGTGCTCGCGGCGCTCGGCGCGGCCCACCACCACTACCCCTTCCCGCCCTGGCACGAGCGGCTGCGCGCGAGCGTCATCGGGCCGGAGACGACGCAGGGCACGCTGCTCGCGACGGTGCCTCACCTGAGCGCGCCGGGCACGGTGCGGGTGGAGAAGAACACGGTGATCTTCCGCCTCCGCCCCGAGGCCGCCCTGCTGCTCGGCCGCGCCCTCGGCGAGCTCGCGCCGAGCTCGGCCTTCGCGTTCACCACCGAGCTCGATCCGGAGGCGGACGCGTGTCTGGTGTGGAAGAGCGGCCAGCAGCAGCCGACCGCGATCGCGCCGCCGGGGAGCCAGGGCGAGCGCCTCTCCGGCTGCTTCATCCTCTTCGCTCCCGATCAGCCGGAGGACGGCGCGCAGATCTTCGAGGATGGCCTCGCCATGACGCTCACCACGGCGTCGACCGCGGCGCTGCGACGCGCGCTCGCCGGCGGGCAGATGCTCGTGTTGCCCGGGCAAAACGAGAAGATGGGCTTCTTGCTCGCGTGGGCGAACGCGAGCCCGAAGGACGCGGATGCCTGATCGCGCGGCGCGCCTGCGGGGCGGAGGCATCACCTGCGCGGCGGGCTGCGGTGCCGGGCCCTCGATCCTCGCGCGCCACGCATCCGCCCAGCGCTGAATTTCTCCGTCTTTCGCGCCGCTTTCATCGCGGCACCGAAGCTGCTTGAAGGCCGCGCCGAACCGTTGCACAGCATCGCTCGCGCAACGCGCCCCTGCCCCTGGAGGCCCATGCCTACCCGAGCCCTTCGCACCGCGATCGTCGCAATCTCCCTCTGCCTCGGCCTCGCCGGCTGCTCCAAGGAGCCGACCCGGTGGGACGCCGCGGCGTCTGCCAAGCCCGCCGCCATCGCCAGCGACGCGCCCCCGGTGAAGGCCGGCGGCTCGTTCAACGCCTTCTTCCCGGCCGATGGAGTCGAGGGCACGAAGCGCGTCTTTTCGCAGGAGAAGGCGGGCTTCGTCGAGGCCAAGCTCTCGAAGGACGGAAAGCCCCTCGCCACGCTCACCATCTCGGACACCACCACCGAGCCCGACGCCAAGAAGAAGTTCGAGAACGCGAGCGACAAGGTGAAGGGATATCCCCTCGTCCTCGTCGGCAAGAACCAGTCGGCGCTGCTCGTCAAGGACCGCTACCAGGTCAAGGTCTCTTCCCCCGATCTCGATCCGGACGCCCGCAAGGCGTGGCTCGAGCGCTTCGATCTGGCCGGCCTCGCCGGCCTCTGACCCCGAGCTCCCACGAGGAACATCATGAGCGACTACGATCCCATCCACGAAGTCCTCCAGGCGTTGCCGGAGACGAGCCTCACGACCCGCCTGCTCGGCGCGCTCGACTACCTCGTCCCCGGCCAGTGGGAGAACATCGTCAACTTCGAGACGATGATCCAGCGCACCACGGGCGAGGACGATCAGGACCTCATCCAGCGCGTCGGGGAGAAGGCCATCCTGCTCTACAACGACCCCGAGCAGGGCTACCACCGCGCGGTGCAGATCTACCACCTGATCGACAACGCCTCGGGCCTCGCGGGCCTCGCGGCGCTGGCGAGCAAGGTCGGCCAGTCCTACGAGTCGCTGAGCTTCCTCTCCGACGTGACGCCCAAGGCCGACACCACCCAGGCGATCGACGCCGGCCTCAAGTTCGCGGGGGAGCTCGCCGCCTTCTGCTACACGAACGGCCTGCCCGGCGACAGCGTGGGCGACTTCGCGAGCGCGGTGGCCGCCTACGAGAAGGAAGACGTGATGCGCTTCGCCGCGTGGATCGCCTTCGACTGCGTGCTCCCCTTCGGGCCCGACTTCCTCTCGAAGACGATGGAGCTCATCTCGAACATCTCGCATGACGAGCTCGGCGAGCACAGCCGCTTCGCCCGCATCGCCCACCTGCTCCCCGGCGGCGATCTGGTCGAGAAGAAGGACATGCTGCTCAAGAACCTCGACGCATCGAGCGGCACCATCAACGACTTCGTGTCGTCGAAGGGCATCGAGCAGCAGGGCATCTTCGACCGCGTGAAGCAGTACGTGGACGTGGCCGACAACGCCCTCGACTGGGTGGCGGCCGCCATCGATCTCGGCAGCAACGCCTTCGAGCACACCGGCATCCAGTCGGTCGCCCGGCGGGTGATCTCGCGCGCCTACGGCGAGATCTGAGCCTCCTCGCTACACCGCCGACTTCCGCGCAAATCGGTAGAGCTCCGCCGGGCGGTGCTCCACGTCCTGCTCGTGCTCGCCGGTCGGGACGACGAGCCCGCCGGCGAGCATCCTCCGCCGGAACGAGTCCTTGTTCACCGGGCCGCCGCGCACCGTCTCGTGCACGTCCTGCAAGGCGCGCAGCGTGAAGGCCGGCGGCAGGAGCTGGAAGCCCACCGGCGAGTAGTCGAGCTTGCCCCGCAGGCGCTTGACGGCCATCGCGAGGATCTCCGCGTGATCGAAGGCGATCGGGAGGGCACGGCCGGCGTCGTCGACCACGCTCACGGGCCCGCCCTCGTCGCCCTCCCAGGGCACGCGCACGACGGCCGAGCGGGCGCCCTTCTCGACCCGGATCTCGTCGAAGCGCCGCGGGTCGACGAGCGCGTAGTACGCGACGGCGATGATGCGCGAGCGCGGATCGCGCTTCGGCTCGCCGAAGGTGTAGAGCTGCTCGATGAACACCGAGGTGAGCCCGGCCTTGTCGCGGAGCACCCGGGCCGCGGCGTCGTCGAGCGACTCGTCCATGCGCACGAAGCCGCCGGGCAGGGCGTAGCGTCCCTTGCTCGGGTGCTCGGCGCGCAGGTAGAGGGCGACGCGCAGCTCGCCCTTCGCGGCGGTGAGGACGACGACGTCGACCGCCACCGAGGGGCGCTCGAAGACCGTGGCGTCGTAGGTCGAGAGGAACGCCGCCTCGCTGTCGGGCGGGACGCTGTCGGGTTGCTTCGAGCGAGGAGGGCGAGCCATGGGAGATTCCAGACCGCGACCGTCAGGGAGCGGTCTTTGCGGGCTTAGATACGGTTTGCATCCAAGTCAAGATCTGGCTGCGCGGGCGGGGGAGACGACGGCCACGCTCGGCGGCGGGCGGTCGGCCTGCTCGATGGTGTCGAGCACCTGCTCGACGGTCGTGGCGTCGAGCAGGCCCTTGCGCACCTCGTCGCGCGTGAGGAGGCGGGCCATGGCCGAGAGGATCTGCAGCTCGCGATCGTACTCGCGGGGCGGGGTGAGCAGGAGGAACACGAGGCGCACCGGCTCGCCGTCGGGGGCGTCGAAATCGAGGCTCGGCGAGACGCGGGCGAAGGCGAGCGCGGGCGCGGCGAGGCCGTCGATCTCGGCGTGCGGGAAGGCCACGCCCGAGCCGACGCCGGTGCCGGCGAGGACCTCGCGCTCCAGGACCTTCTGGGCGAAGCGACCGGCGTCGTTGAGGCGGCCGAGGCGGAGGGCGGCCTTGGCGGTGACGGCGACGATCAGCTCGTCCCGGCTCTCGGCCGTCGCGTCGAGGGCGACGACGCCGGCGCGGAGGAGCGCGGCGATCGGGCTCGGCGCCGGGCGGAGCAGGCGCACCAGGGCCGGGCCGGAGAGCATGGAGGTGACGACGGCCATGATCACCAGGGCCACGAAGATCCGCTCGTTGATGATCCCGGCCTCGATCGCCAGCACGGCGAGGAGGATCTCCATCGCCCCGCGCGAGTTCTTGCCGAAGCCGATCGCCCAGGCCTCGCGCCACGCGACGCCGCTCATCCGCGCGCCGAGGGCGCAGCCGCCCACCTTGGCCGCCGTGGCGATGCCGAGCACGAAGAGCACGAGCCGGAGATCGAAGGCCGCCGCGAAGTCGTAGCGGAGCGCCATGGTCGCGAAGAAGACGGGGGTGAACACGTAGGTCACGAAGTCGTGGAGGCTCTGCCGCGTGTGCTCGCGCAGGCGGGCGGAGTCGCCGATCGCGATGCCCATCACGAAGGCGCCGAAGACGGCGTGCATCCCGAGCGCCTGCGTGGCCGCGCCGCCGACGAGCGCGAGGATCATGATCAGCGAGAGCACGCGGCCGTTGGCGACGTCTTCGCTCGCCTGGAAGCGGTGGAGGAGGCGGTCGGTGACGGGGCGGATCACCAGCAGCGAGACGGCCACGAAGAGGGCGGTGAGCAGCACCGACGAGGCGAGCTGCGCCGGGGTCGCGGCGTCGTGGGCGACGAACTGCCGCGAGAGGACGCTGAAGCCGATCCAGCCGATGATGTCGTCGAACACGGCCGAGGAGAGGATGATGAGGCCGATGTCGGTCTTCATCAGGCCGAGGTCGAGCAACGTCTTCGCGATGACGGGCAAGGCCGAGATCGAGAGGGCAATCCCGAGGAAGGAGGCGTGGAGGGCGCGCCGCCCGGGATCGGGGAGGTCGGTCTCGGGGAGGATCAGGCCGAGCCCGTAGCCGAGGACGAAGGGGAGCACGAGGCCGACGAGGCTCGTGAGCACCACGACGCGTCCGCTCTTGCGCACGACGGTGAGGTCGATCTCCACGCCCGCGACCACGAGCAGGAGCATCACCGAGACCGTGGTGTAGCCGCTCAGCATGGTCCTGGCCGGGCCGTCCGGGAAGAGCCAGGCGAAGGCCGCGGGCGAGAGGCGACCGAGCACCGTCCTGCCGATCAGGATGCCGGCGACGATCTCCCCGACCACCGCGGGGAACCCGAGCCGCCGGCTGACTTCCCCGAGGGTCCGCGCCGCGCCGAGCAGGACGGCGAGGGAGACGAGGAACAGCAGGACATCGTGGTGCACTCGCCCGAGCTTAGCGAACAACCGGCCGGGCCGGGATCCCGGTTGCTTTCCGGGGGAGAAGTCGCTAGCTTTCGCGCGTTTTTTCGGTTGTTTTACGTTTTTGACGGACACGCGCCGGGCGCACGCCGAAGGCGCGAGCCGGTTTCTCACGGAGAATCAGCGGATGAGCGGCCACTCCAAATGGGCGACGATCAAGCGGAAGAAGGGCGCGCTCGACGCGAAGCGCGGCAAGCTTTTCACCAAGCTGATCAAGGAGATCACCGTGGCGTCCCGGATGGGCGGGGGGGACATCAACGGTAACCCCCGCCTCCGCAAGGCCGTCAACGACGCCAAGGGCCAGGCGATGCCGGCCGACACGATCAAGCGCGCGATCCAGCGCGGGACCGGCGAGCTCGAAGGGGCGAGCTACGAGGAGATCCTCTACGAGGGGACGGGCCCCGGTGGGACGCTGTTCCTCGTGGAGTCGCTGACCGACAACAAGAACCGCACCGTCGCCGAGATCCGCAAGATCTTCGAGAAGAACAACGGCCAGCTCAGCTCTGCGGGCGCCGCCGCCTGGGCCTTCGACCGCAAGGGCATCATCCTGCTCGCCAAGGAGTCGGCGACGGAGGACCAGCTCATGGAGATCGCCGTCGGCTCCGGCGCGGACGACTACAGCGACCAGGGCGAGGAGTGGCAGGTGCTCTCCGATGTCGGCGCGATGGACGCGGTGGTCAAGGCGCTCGAGGACGCGAAGATCGCGGTGAAGTCGAGCAACCCGGGCTACGTGCCGAAGAACAAGAAGGCGACCACCGGCCGCGACGCCGAGGTGGCGCTGAACCTGGCCGAGGCGCTCGACGACCACGACGACGTGCAGAACGTGTACTCCGACTTCGACATCTCCGACGAGGAGATGGCGAAGATGGCGGAGTGACCGCGGCGCGCCCGCTCAAGGCCGCCAGATCGGAAACTCCACGATCGCCCAGCTGAAGAAGGCGTGGGCGAAGAGCGACGGCAGGAGCCTGTCCGTCCGCAGGTAGATCACCCCCCACACCGTCCCGCAGCCGAGGGCCGCGAGCACGATGAGCGGGTTATACCCGGCCGTCGGATCGCGCAGCAGATAGAGCGTCGGCAGGTGCGCGACCGCGAAGAGCGCGCTCGTGAGAGCGAGCGCGCGCTTCTTGTCGAGCACGCCCTCGAGCGATCGCATGACGAGCCCGCGCCACGCGATCTCCTCCAGCGCGGCCACCACGAAGACCGCGCCGCCCACGAGCACGCGGCCCACGGCCTGCGGGTCGCCGAGCTGGAGGTAGAGCCGCATCACCCAGGCCTCGCGCGGTGTGCCACGCGAGGCGACCGTGTGCTCCACGAGGTGCGCCGCGCCGTAGAGCAGGCCGGCGGTGACGGCGCCGAGGGTGAGGTCGCCGCCGGCCGGGCGAAAGCGCGCCGCGAGCTCGCCGCGCTGCTTCAGGCGGTAGAGCGCGAGCGCGGTGATCAGCGCGTAGTTGAGGCCGATCGCGATGAGCATCGCCGGGGTGCCGGCCCGCGCCGGATCGAAGGCGAAGGTCATCACGAGCCCGGTGGCGAGGGTGACCCCCGCGGCGACGGAGATCGCCTCGCGCGGCGCGTCGAGCGGCCCGGAGGCGGCGGACGAGGCCGGTGGATCAGCGGCCTCCGGCGCGTCGTCGGCCTCCTCGGGATCGGGCGAGTCGTCCTGGCTCATCGGCGAGAGAGGGCGGCGGTGCGATCGAGGATCCGATCGGCCAGCTCGCGCTTGGGCAGCACGCCGAGCGCCTCGGAGCCCCAGCGCGTGACGATCGTCGCGCGGTTGTCCTCGCGGCCGAAGGAGTCCTCTGCGTGGTTCGCGACCACCACGTCCACGTGCTTCGTCTCCAGCTTGTTGAGGGCCGAGCCGATCACCCGATCGTCGGTGTCGGTCTCCACGGCGAAGCCCACGAGCACCGGCGCCCGGCCCGCGCGCGCCGCGCCGATCTCGGCGAGGAGATCGGGGTTCGGCACGAGCGGCAAGGCCATCGCCTCGGCCGAGCGCTTCATCTTGGTCGGGTGCTCCTCGGCGGGGCGGTAGTCGGCCACCGCGGCGCTCATGATCAGCGCGTCCGCGCCGCGCAGATCGGTCCCGAGCGCGTTCCACAGGGCGGCGCGCATCGCGAGGGCGCTGCGCACGTCGACCCGCGTGACGCCGAAGGGCGTGGGGAGCGTCACCGGCCCGGCGATCAGCGTCACCCGCGCCCCGCGCGCGGCGGCGCGCTCGGCGACGGCGAAGCCCATCTTCCCGGTCGACCGGTTGCCGAGGAAGCGCACCGGATCGAAATCCTCGATGGTCGGGCCGGCCGTGACCACCACATGGAGCCCGGCCAGATCGGGCGGGGTGAGCCGCGCCAGCGCGAGGGCCGCGATCTGCGCGGGATCGGCCATCCGCCCCATCCCGCTCTCGCCCGACGCCACCTCGCCCTCCACCGGGCCGACGAGCTCGACCCTCCCTTGCCCCGCGAGCACGCGGAGGTTCTGCTGCGTCGCCGGATGCGACCACATGCGCGGGTGCATCGCCGGCGCGGCGAGCACATGCCCGCGGGCGCAGAGCGCGAGGGCCGTCACCAGATCATCGGCGCGGCCCTGCGCGAGGCGAGCGAGCAGATCGGCCGTCGCGGGCACGAGCAGGACGAGATCGGCCCGCTGGGCGAGCTCGACGTGAAGCTCGCCGGGGTGGCTCGAATCCCACATCGTCGTGTGGACCTTCTCCCCGCAGATCCCGCTCAGCGTGAGCGGCCCGAGGAACTCCTGCGCGGCGCGGGTCATCACCGGGATCACCTTCACGCCGGCCTTGATGAGCAGGCGCGCGACAAGGGCGGCCTTGTACGCGGCGATGCTCCCCGAGACGCAGAGCGCGACGGTGGATCGCCGCGCCGGCGGGGCGGCGAGCGCGGCCGGCGGGCGGCTGCTCGGCGAGCCCGACTGCATCGTGGCGTCGTCGAACGGGGCGTCGGCCGGGATCACCGGCGCGGGCATCACCGAGCGGGTGGCGAAGGGCGAGCGCGACGAGGGCGCGGAGTCGAGGCGCGGGCGCACCGGCGGAGGCGGAGGCGGGATCCGCGAGGGAGAGCCGGACTTGGGCGGCGGAGGCGGAGGGGCGGAGCCGGGCATCGCGACGGGAGCCTCCCATGAAACCGGGCGCGCTCGGAAGCGCTGAAATCAAGGGGGCGCGGGCTTCTTCTTCTTTTTCTTCTTGGGCTTGTCGCCGCCGTCGCCCGCGTCGCCCTTGTCGGCCTTGCTGCCCTTGCCCCCCTTCGGTCCGGGCCTCGCGCCCTCGGCCAGCGTCTCGTCGGGGCTGCCGCTGTCCCTCGCCTTCGTCTTGGCGAGGCCCGCCTTCTCCGTCCAGCCGTAGTCGCCCGTCTTGCCGGGCTCGCGGCTCTCGGTCGTCCCGCCGCCGGGCTCGGGCCCCGCCACGCCGGGGGTGTGGATCTCCGGGCCCTGCGTCACCACGAGGTACTCGTCGACGACGTACTCCGGGTGCGCGTCGTCCTGCGCCTTGACGCTCGAATCCGCGGGGCCCGTGCCGACGTGGATGATCTGCGTCGTCGGCGGGTAGTTGTCGCTCCAGCGCTCGCGCACGGCGTACGCGCCGTCGCGCACCACGCGCGAGCTCTGCGTCCGGAACCCGGGGATGCCGCGCTGGGCGACGACGCGCACGCCCTCGGGCAATTTCGGCGTCTTGCGCTCGACCTCGTCGAAGGGCACGACCTCGTCGATGCGCCGGAAGTAGGTGACGGTCAGCTTGCGCGCGGGGCCGAGGATCTCGGCGCGCACCACGCCGCCGGCCACCGTCTCGTGCAGGACGATCGGGTGATCGAAGGGGTTTCTGAAGCGGAAGTTGATGGTGGGGTACACCACCGTCGCGTCGAGCCCGAGCTTGATGTAGTAGCTCGGCCGCGAGTGGGGGTAGCGCTCCACGATGTCGAGGCCCGCGAAGAAGGCCGCGCCGTGCAGCGTGCCCGAGATCTGGCAGGTGCCGCCGCCGAGCCCGTCGACGAGCTCGCCCTCGGCGATCACCGGGGCGACGCGGTAGCCGTGCGCCTCGTCGCGCGGGCCGACGGTGCCGTTGAAGTCGAAGGTCTGGCCGGGCATCACCACCGCGCCGTCGAGCCGCGAGGCCGCGAGGCGCAGGTTGTACGTGCGCTCCTTGCCCTTGCCCCCCTGGCTGTAGCGCGTCTCGAAATAGCCGAGCACCTGCCCGAACTCGACGTTGCCGAGCTCGGCCGCGGTGAGCTTGGGCGCGATGGTCTCCACCGCGGCCTCGATGCTGTCCTGCCCGTTGCGGAGGGCCGCGTCGATGCGAGCCAGCGTGCCGTAGACATCGACGCGCACGCCGATCTTCTCGGGCTTGAGCTTCTTGGCCTCGAGGTCGACGAACGCGTCCGTCGCGGGGGCGTCGAGCTCGGCCTTGAGATCGAGCAGCTTGCTGATCGCCACCTCGCCGTCGATGGTGATCGGCAAGGGCACGTCGAGCGGGTCGCCCGCGCGGTGCGCCTTCTCGTGCGCCCTCCGGATGGCGCTCCCGGGGCGGAGCGCTTCCTTGATGAAGCTCGCGAGGCGGACCCGATCGATCTCCACGCCGAGGTTGCCCCTGCGGAGCTTGTGGCTCGTCCCGCCGGGGAGCTTGATCGTGAGCTCGCCGTTGGCGTAGCGGCGCACGAGATCGAGCGCGCCCGCGACCCGATCGCCGCTCTCCGGGACGAGCACGCCGCCGACCCTGAGCGGCGGGGGCGGGCGAGGCTTGATGTCCTTGTCCGGCGCGGGGGGCAGGAGCAGGAACGCGATGCCGAGGCCGGCGCCGATCAGCACCGCGATCATCGCGGCGAAGCGGAGCATCTCGGAGGACGGCCGGCGCGCCATGCCCGCGCATCTTGGAAAGCAGCCCCGGGGGAGTCAAGCCGAGGGCTCGCCCGCTTGCCGCCGTCCCGCCCCCGGTCTAGTTTTCATGCGCGATCCCGCGTTCGATCACCATGAGCGACGAGAGCAAACCGACCGGCAGATCCAGGCGCGGCCTCTACCTCGGCGGCGGCGCGGCGTTCGTGGTGCTCGCCGTCGGCCTCTTCCTCTGGGACGACTACCACCCCGATGGCTCGATGATCGATCACCCGGCCGAGCCGCCGCCCCTCGCCGATCCCGACCGGCGCAACCCGAAGAGCGATCCGCCCGCGCCCCCGGAGATGACGGCGATCGTCGGCGATCTCAAGGTGGGATCGAGCGTGGCCGGCTGGAAGGTGGAGGCCCTCACTGTCTCGTCGCGCGAGAGCAGCAAGGGCGCGCTGACCGTCGCCCTCGCGAAGGACCAGAAGAGCCTCGTCGTGTGGATCGCCGAGAAAAAAGCGGGGAAGGCGCACTCTCCGGTGCAGACCGATCGCTACGATTTCCACTACAGCGCGATGGGCGACAAGGAGCCGCCCGATCTGATGGCGGTGATGGCCGATCTGGTGCACCGCGTGCGGGTCTTCGAAGGGACGCCCGACGCGCCCTTCGTGGCGCCCTCGGTGTGCACCGGCATCCCCGCCGCCCCCTCGGCCTCGGCCTCCGCGGGCCCTGCTCCCCACCCCTGAGCCACGCCGCGCGATCGCGTCCGTTCACCATCGCGATCAAGCAAACCGGCGGCGCAAGATCCGGAGGAGGATCCTCGTCCCGTCGCGGATCGAGCCGAGCTGGCTCTGACCGTGGAGGCGAGCCTCGCGCTTGACCGGGACCTCGACGACGCGGCCACCGTTCCGCAGCACGCCGAGCAGGAGATCGACCTCGATGTCGTAGCGCGAGGCCGAGAGCGCGCAGCGATCGGCCGCGGTGCGCCGGACGCAGCGGAAGCCGGCCTGGGTGTCGGTGAGGCGCGCGCCGAAGAGAGCGTTGACGACCCCGGTGAGGAGCTGGTTGCCGGCGCGGTTGACGGGCGTGATCGCCCCCGGGCCGAAGCGGCCGAGGAAGCGGGAGCCGACGACCATGTCGACGCTGGGGACGAGCGCGTCGAGGAGGAGCGGGATCTCGGCCGGGTCGTCCTGGCCGTCGGCGTCCATGAAGAGGAGCACGTCGCCGGTGGCGCGGACGAGGCCCTGGCGGATGGCGAAGCCCTTGCCGCGGTTCTCCGGGAGGCGGATCACCTCGGCGCCGGCGCGCTCGGCCTCGCCGGCCGTGTCGTCGGTCGATCCGTCGTCGACCACGACGAGCTCGGCGAGGCCGGGGGTGTGCTGCCGGCAGCCGAGGACGATGGAGCGGATGGTGGGCGCCTCGTTGTACGCGGCGAGGATCACCGAGACGCGGCGGGCCTCCGCTGCCATGAAGCGACCTTCATGCCCGAAGCCGGCGCAGGCCGCCACTGGTATCGATGACAGGAGGGCAAAGGCTCGCCTATCGTCCGGAGGGTGGAGCACCGCTCGGATCGCACGCCTCGACGGCGGGGGATCGACCTCGTGGTGGGCACGCGGCCGAACCTCGTGAAGGCGGCGCCCATCCTCCGGGCCTTCGCGGCGCGGGGAGACGCGCCGCCGGTGCGCCTCGTCCACACCGGTCAACACTATGATCCATCGATGAACGATGTGCTCGCCGAGGAGCTCGGCCTGCCCGCCCCCGAGGTCGTGCTCGGCGTGGGGAGCGGCCCGCACGGGGTGCAGACGGCCGCGATGATCGCCGGCTACACGCCGCACCTCCTCGGGCCGGATCGGCCGCGTGGGGTCGTGGTGGTGGGCGATTGCACCTCGACGCTGGCCGGCGCTCTCGCCGCCGCCCAGGCCGGCCTCCCGGTGGCCCATGTCGAGGCGGGGCTGCGCTCGTTCGACGAGACCATGCCGGAGGAGCTGAACCGGCGCGTGACCGACGCGGTGTCGAGCCTGCTCTTCGCGAGCGAGCCGAGCGGCGTGGAGAACCTGCGGCGCGAAGGCGTGGCCGAGGCGAAGATCCGCTTCACCGGCAACGTGATGATCGACGCGCTGGTCCACGCGCTGCCCGCCGCGCGGGTGCTCGACATGCCCGCCGCGCTCGGGCTCGCGGGCCGGCCCTTCGCCTACCTGACGCTCCACCGGCCCTCGAACGTGGACGATCCGGCGCGCCTGGCCGCGCTGGTCTCGCTGACCGAGGCGCTCGCGGCGCGCGTGCCCGTGGTGTTCCCCGTCCACCCGAGGACGAGCGCGCGCCTCGCCGCGCAGGGGCTCGACGCGCGCCTCGCCGCATGTGCACAGATCCGCTGCCTCGGGCCGCAAGGCTACCTGCGCAGCCTGTCCCTGCTCGCCGCGGCGGCCGTGGTGATCACCGACTCGGGCGGTCTCCAGGAAGAGAGCAGCTTCCTCGGCGTGCCCTGCTTCACGCTGCGCCCCAACACCGAGCGGCCGGTGACGATCTCGCACGGGACCAACACCTTGATCGACGGCGATCTCGATCGGTTGCTGCCCCTGGTCGAGGCCGCGCTCGGCGGGCAAGGCAAGCGAGGCGGCCCGCTCCCCGGCTGGGACGGAGACGCGGCCGCGCGGGTGGTCGAGGCGCTGCTCGACGCATGGGCCATGTGGTAGATCTCGGCCATGCAAGTTGCCGAGCGGCGCCGTTTCACCGAAGACGAATACGTCGAGCTGGAGCGCCTCGCGGAGACGAAAAGCGAGCTCGTCAACGGCGAGATCTACGCCATGTCGGGCGCGAAGCCGCGGCACAACGCCATCGCCCTCAACATCGCCGCCGCGCTGCACGGCCGGCTGCGCGCGCAGAGCTCCCCTTGCCGCGTCTTCGGGAGCGACCAACGCATCCGCTCCGAGGCGACGGGGATGAACACCTACGCCGACGCCACCGTCGCCTGTGGTCCGCAATTTCACGCGAAGTACGGCGAGGCGCTCACCAACCCCAAGGTGATCGTCGAGGTGCTCTCGAAGTCCACGGAAAACTACGATCACGGCGCGAAATTCGCCCACTACCGGACCATCCCGGGCTTCATCGAGTATGTGCTCGTCTCCCAGCGCAAACCGCAGGTGGAGCATTTTCGCCGGTTGCAAGAAGGGCAGTGGCTGCTGACGGTGCTCGAAGGCGATGACGCGGTGCTCGAGCTCCCTTCGCTCGACTGCGCGATCCCGCTGCGCGACATCTACGCGGGGACAGACGATTTGCCCGGGGACGACGAGTGAGCCCCGAGCCGCGCCTTCGCTGAGCCTCTGGCCCGGCGCGCCTCACCCGCCCGGCGCGCAGTCGGGCACGAGATCGGCTCCGCCGAAGAGCTCGGTGGAGACGAGCGTCCACGCCGCGAGGTTCTCCGGAGGACCGCACTTGAAGGCCCGCGTCGCGAGGGGCTTCTTCTGGAGCATGAGCCGCTGCTCGCGGTAGTAGCGCACCCCGACCTCGGCCGCGTACTCGCGCGCCCCGCCGGGCTGGGCGAAGGCGTAATAGACACCATCGGACTTGGTGTCCGTGGGCGCATACGGGGCGAGGCAAGCACCGCGACGGCCGCACCGGGCGATGATGCGATCGTAGATGGGTGCGATCGCCCGGCTCGACCAGCGCGCGTGCCGGTCGTCGTTGAGGTGGAAGAGCTCGTGGAAGACGATCTCGCGCACCGCGTCTTCCGACACGTTGAGCAGCCCGTAGAGGTTGTAACCGACGTTGTTCTTGACCGCGAAGGCCGAGGGCGCCCGCGCGTCGCGCGACACGAAGAAGCGCAGATCGACGGGCCGGTCGCGGAAGTCGAGGGGCGCCTTCTGCGCGAGGCCCGCGAGGACCTCGGCGTAGTCGCGGAAGGCGTGGATGAGCCACGCGAGCTGCTCGCGGTTGTCGCCGACGGGCCGCGCCGGCGCGAGGTGGACCTTGCCGCCCCGACCGTCGTCGTTCGTCTCGTCCGGGAGGAGGCCCGCGAGCGAGCCCGTCTCGTCGAGGAGGGTGAGCGCGAGCGCCCGTGACGGCGGCTCGTCCTCGTAGCGCAGCGCGACGAGGCAGCGCACGCGCGCGGCGTCGGGGAGCGTCTCGGGGCAGACCTTGCGCAGCCCGTCGGTGCGGAGATCGGTGGCGAGGAAGAGCACCCGCTCGGCCGCCTCGGCGCGCGATTCTCCGGACGGAGACGAGGTCGCGCTCGCGGTGGGCGCAGGCGCGGGCACGCTCGCGGACGGCGCGGCGATCGAGGGCAGCGCGCTTCGGCGGCGAGGGCGGCGAGACGAGGACCCGAGGGCGGGCGCGGCGGGCACTGCGGGGAGCGAAGGACGCTCAGGAGGCCACAGGCGGCCATGACGATCGCGAGGAGGAACGGCACGGCGCGGGACATCGCTCGTCTTGTTTTCGCCTGATCCGCGCCGCCCATCAAGGCGCCCGCGCCGAGCGCCAGCAAGTCCACGAGAGCTCTCCCCGCGTCGAGGCCGGCTTCCGGTGCGCTTCCTCGCCCACCCGCGCGCGGGTCGATGCGCTCCTGCGACGGCGTTCCCCCGCGAATAAGGGGCCATTAAGTCGTTCCCTCCCGGCGCTCATGGCATTCGATCGACGCCAGGCGGCAACGCTTCCTCGTCCGTTTCGCCGCGATCTCTCTCTTCCTCGGCGCCTCCGCCTGCGGAGGCGTGGTGATCGAGAACGTCTCCGCCGGGGGCACGGGCGGCGGCCATTCCACCACGAGCAGCACCTCCACCGGCGCGGGCGGCGATGTCGGACCGGGCTCCGTCGACATGGGCGACCCGCTCGATCCGCACGATGTCGTCGAGGTCGCCGTCGGCGCCGGGCACGCTTGCGCGCGCTTCGCGGAGGGCTCGGTCAAGTGCTGGGGGAAGAACGATCGAGGCCAGCTCGGGCTCGGGGACACGGTCGATCGAGGGGAGCGCCGGGCTCCATGGGCGCCGGTCTGCCCGCCGTGGATCTCGGCGCGGGCCGCCGGGCGATCGCGATCGCCGCCGGCAACGACACGACCTGCGCGGTGCTCGACACCCACGAGATCAAGTGCTGGGGCTGGAACCCCTTCGGCATGCTCGGCCTCGGCGATCTCCAGACCCGCGGCGATCTGCCCGGATCGATGGGCGACGCGCTCCCCGCTGTGGATCTCGGCCCGGGCGCGCTCGCAGACGGCGTGGCGGTCGGCAACTACCACACCTGCGCGCTCGTCGACGGCTCGCTGCGCTGCTGGGGCGACGCGACTTCGTCGTCGGGGCTCGGCGCGAACACGGCTCGGCGTCCGGGACCATGGGCAACGCGCTGCCGAACGTGGCGCTCGGCGCGAGGCGGACGGCGCGGCGCGTGTTCGTTGGGTTCAATACCACCTGCGCGGTCCTCGATGACGGCGCGACGAAGTGCTGGGGTGACGGCCACCGAGGGCAGGCTCGGGCTCGGGGACGCTGAGCCGCACGGCAACCCGGTGACCACCATGGGCGACGCGCTCCCGGCGGGCTCGACTTCGGCGCGCCGAGGAGGAGCGGTGACGCTCGCGCCCTCGTCGTACAGCACCTGCGCGATCCTCGACGACGGCTCGACGCGCTGCTGGGGAAGCGGTGAGGACCTCGGCCTCGGGGCGATCAAGATCACGGCGGCTGGTCCGGGACGATGGGGGCGAGCCTGCCCGCGCTCGATCTCGGCCAGGGGCGCTCGGCGATCCCGCGATGACCTCGGGCGCGCGCTTCACCTGCGCGCTCCTCGATGATCACGCGATCAAGTGCTGGGGCTACAACCCGGCCGGGCGGCTCCGGGCTCGGCGACGCCGAGAACCGCGGGGTCTCCCGGCGGATGGGCGACGCTTGCTCGATCGATCTCGGGGCGGGGCGCTCGGTGCTCGCCGTCGCCACGGGTGGGTTCACGGTCTGCGCGATCCTCGACACGCACGAGGTCAAGTGCTGGGGCGCGAACGCCTACAGGGCATTCGGGCTCGGCGACCTCGACGCGCGGGGAGACGCCGGCAGATGGGCGACGCGCTGCCGGTCGTCTACGTCAAGGATCCCGCCGTCACCGCGCTGTCCGACGGGACGTACCTGATGGTCTACTCGACCGTCATCCCGTGACGCGATCGCCGCCGGGCCGCGCGATCACCCGCCCCGTGACGGCGAAGGCCTCGGCCGCCTCCGCGCGGATCTGCGCGCCGCGCACCCGGGCGAGGCCGCGGATCGTCCCCTCGTCGAAGTAGGGCCGCCCGCCGAAGCGCTGCGACGCGTAGGCGCCGATCATCCGCACCTTGGCGTCGAGCGCGCGGGCCGAGATAGGGAGGAAGACCTGGGGGACGAAGCCGCCCACATCGTTCGAGGGGAACTCGCCGCCGAGCAGCGTGGCGTGGGCCTTGAAGACCCGGACGGACTCGGCGGCCACCTGGGCGTGGTCCTGGTTGGTGTCGGTGGTTGCGTGGGTGACCACCAGATCATAGCGATCGCGCAGCGCCTCGAGCGCGGCGTAGATCGCGCCGCGCTCGGCCTCGAAGGCGCCGCGACACGCAGGGAGCAGGCGCTCCGTGTGATCGGTGATCGCGGCGCCGGTCTCGCGCGTGAGGGAGGCGAGGTTCTCTTCCATCTCGCGCCGGGCCTCCGCGGCGAGGGCATCGCTCACCACGCCGCGGTGATCGCTGAACGTGAGCACGCCGATCTGGTGCGTGCCCGCGAAGCAGAGCTCGGCGAGCAGGCCGCCGGCGAAGAGCTCGATGTCGTCGCAGTGGGCGCCGGCGAAGAGCACCCGCGGGGGGAGGATCACCGGGGCCGCCGGCTCAGGTGGCCGGCCTCGAAGAGCCAGCGCGCGGTGCGCTTGAGCCCCTCGTCGAGCGAGGTGGCGTGCCCGCGGGCGCGCTCGTCGCGCCCTTCACCGTAGAGCGCGCGCAGGCGGCGGACGTCGGCGCACCGCCGGACCACGCCGTCCCAGTCGCGCGGGGGCTCGCGGCGGAGCCGCTCTTCCGGGAGATCGAAGAGCATCAGGATCTTCCGCGCGAGGTCGATCACGGAGACCTCGACGCCGGTGCCGATGTTGATCGTCTGGCCCGCGGCCCGCTCGGGGTCGGCGAGGATCGCGATCACGTCGTCGATGTAGTTGAAATCGCGGGTGGCCTTGTCGCCGTAGATCCGCAGCGTCGCGTCGCTCGACGAGCCGGCGGCGACGATCATCGTCGGGATCACGTTGCGGTAGCGGCCCGGCGGATCGCCCGGGCCGTAGACGTTGAAGAGGCGGAAGATCGCGTGGCGGAGGCCCGAGGCCCTCACATGCCACTCGCCCATCTGCTTGTGGAGGGCGTAGGGCGTCTGCGGGCGCATCGGGCCCTCTTCGTCGAAGGGCAAGGGCACATCGCCGTAGGACGACGACGAGCCCGTGTAGACGAAGATGCCGGTGCCGGCGCGGCGCGCGAAGTCGAGGACGTTGAGCGTGCCCTCGACGTTGGTGCGCAGGTCGAGCCGCGGGTTCTGCACGGAGAGGGCGTTCGCGTAGGAGGCGGCCAGGTGGTAGACGCGATCGTAGGGGCCCGCGGGCAGGCCGAGGAAGTCCTCGGGGCAGCGGATGTCGACGTGGTGGAAGTCGACGCGGGCCCGCGCCGGGCCGAGCAGGTCGAGCGAGCGGGCGGTGACGAGGTTGTCGGCCACGACCACGACATGCCCGGCCTCGGCCAGCGAGCGGGTCAGGTGCGACCCGATGAACCCCGCTCCTCCGACGATCAGGACCTTCATAGTCAACCTGGCAGGTTACCAGCGCGGCGGGGACAATTCCAGGCGCTCGCAGGGCTCACCAGGGGGTGAGCTCTGCGCTCACCAGGGCTTCTTTCCGGCCGGGGTGCCTGGATCCGGAGGGGACGGGCCGTCCTCCGAGGCGCCCCAGAGGGCGAGGCCGATCGCCAGGACGATCGCCAGCGCGGCGGCGATTACTTTGAGCCCCAACCTTCTCGGCCGGAAGTCGGGCATGCCGGCGGACAGGTCGGCCGAGGGGAACGGCGCGGCGACCGGCGGGGACGCCTCGTCGTCGAGGATGGGCACGTCGATCTCGGCCGCGGGATCGCCGAGCGGCGCCTCGGCGAGGCCGGCGTTCCTCGGCATGACGCGGGTGGGCGCGGTCGCGAGCGGATCGGTGTCCTTCGGCACGACGCGGGTGGGCGCGGCGGCCAGCGGGTCGCCATCCTTCACCTGGACGCGGGTGGGCGCCTCGTCGAGCGAGGGGTTCGACGCGAGCGCGAAGGCCGAAGGCACCGCGCTCGGCGGCGGCTGATCGAGGTCGGCGCGCTGGGTGGCCTCGCGGATCGCGCGACGCTTGGTCTCGCCGCGCATGCCGAGGATCGAGCGCATGTACGCGGCGAGGGCTTCGGCGCCGCCGTCGAGCGGGGGGAAGGCCGCCTCGATGGCCCGCGCGAGCTCCATCATGTCGGAGAAGCGATCGGCGCGGTTCTTGGCGAGGGCCTTCATCACCACCTGCTCGACGGCCTCGGGCACGGCGGGGACGAGGGTGCGCAGCGGATCGGCCGGACGCTTGTCGCGGATGCGGCCGAGCGTCGCGTACTCGGTCTCGCCGCGGAAGGGGTTCCTCCCCGAGAGCATCAGGTAGAGCACGATGCCGAGGGCGAAGATGTCGGTGCGCCGATCGACCGGCTCACCGAAGGCCTGCTCCGGCGCCATGTACCCGACCTTGCCCTTGATCTGCCCGACGTTGGTGCGGAGCTGGTTGCTCTCGGCCTTGGCCACGCCGAAATCGATGATTTTGACGACGCCGTCGTAGCCCACGAGGATGTTCTGCGGCGAGACGTCGCGGTGCACGAGGCCGATGGTCTTGCCCGAGGCGTCGCGCAGATCGTGGGCGGCATGAAGGCCGGCGCACACCTGCCGCGCGATCTGCCCCACCACCGCGACCGGGAAGCCCCCGTGCTGCATCGCCTCGCGGACGATCACGTGGAGCGGCTCGCCGTCGACCCACTCCATGATCATGTAGAGGGCCTCGCCCTCCTCGCCGAAATCGACGACCTCGGCGACGTTGGCGTGGCGGATCTGGGCGACCAGGCGCGCCTCGTCGAGGAACATCGTCTGGGCGTCGAAGTCGTCGCCGAGATCGGTGAGCATGATCTTCACCGCGACGATCTTCTCGAAGCCGCGCGGGCCCTTGAGGCGCGCCGCCCACACCGAGGCCATGCCCCCCTTGGCGATGGGGACGAGCAGCTCGTAGCGCCCGAGGCGCAGCCCGGCGCTGATGGGCTCAGCGCTCATGCTCAGCTCCCGAGGTGCCTCAGCGGGGTCGCTGGGGTAAGGCGGATCACCCGCAAAGGCTCGCGCATCGCGGCGCGCGACTCAAGCTTTGCCTTCCGGCGCCGGCTCCGGCGCGGCGATCACCTTGCGAAGCGCGGTCAGGTGGCGCTTCTGCACGCCGGGGACGGCGAGGATCTGCGCGTCCGTGGCCTCGCGCAGCGCTTCCATCGATCCGAGCCCCTTGAGGAGCGCCTTGCGCGTCTCGGCGCCGAGGCCGGGGATGTCCTCGATCTCCGAGCGCAGCCGCCGGGCCTTGCCGAGCCGCGCGCGGATGTGGTTGGCGAAGCGGTGCGCCTCGTCGCGCGCGCGGGCGAGGAAGAACAGCGCCGCGCTCTGGGCGCGCAGGGGGATGCCGTTCTTCTGTCCGGGCAGGTAGACGCGATCGACCATTTTCTCGCCGGTCGCGGTCTCGCGCTCCTTGGCGAGGCCCACGATGGGCAGGTCGTGCAGGCCGAGATCTTGCGCCGCGGAGAGGGCCACGCCGAGCTGGCCGCGACCGCCGTCGACGACGAACAGATCGGGCAGATCCCACTCCGTCTCGGCGCGCGCCGCAGCCCGCTCGATGGGGGAGGAGGCGCCGCTGTCGACGTCCGCGACGGGCTTGATCGCGGCCTCGCCCGCGCCTTCGCCCGCGCCTTCCTCGGCGAGCTCGGGCCCGGGCTCCATCTCCTCGACGGTGGCCTCGGCCGGCTCCTCCGCCGGGCTCGCGGACGCGGCGCGCGCCGCTTTTCCGCGGCGAAAGCGCCTCGCCAGCACCTCGTACATGGCGCCGTAGTCGTCGCCGTCCGTGACGCTCTTCACCCGGTAGCTCCGGTAGTGCTTCCGGTCGGGCTGGCCGTCGAGCAAGGACACGATGGATCCCACCGTGTCACCGCCGCCGAGGTGGGAGATGTCGCAGCACTCGATCCGGTGCGGGAGCGAAGGCAGGCGCAGGCGCTGCTGGATCTCCGTGAGGCGGCCCTCGAGGTCGTCCTGGCTGCGGAGCTTCTCGCGGAAGGCATGCGCTGCGTTCTCCGCGGCCATCGCGAGCAGCTCGACCTTGGGGCCGCGCTGCGGCACGTGCAGGACGACCTTCTTGCCGCGCAGCTCGCCGAGCCACTCGGCCGCGCCGTCGGCCCCGTCGGGCAAGAGCGGCAGGAGGATCTCGTCGGGGATGAGCGACGCCGCGCGATCGGGCGAGCCGTAGTACGCGGTGAGGAAGCCGGCGAGCACCTCTTCGTCCGGCATCTCGACGCCGCGCAGCGGGTACGAGACGCTGTCGGTGACGCGCCCTGCGCGCACCTCGAGCACGAGGACCTCGATGAGGCTCGCCTCGCGGTAGAGGCCGATCACGTCCTGATCGACGTCTTTCACCGAGACGACCCGCTGCTCCTCGCGCACCGCCGTGACGGCCTTGAGCTGGTCGCGGTAGATGGCGGCCATCTCGAACTCCATGGCGCGCGAGGCCTCGCGCATGCGCCGGTCGAGCTCGCCGCTCAGCTCGTCGTGGCGGCCTTCGAGGAAGAGGCCGACGGAGCGGACCATGTCCGTGTAGAACGCGTGATCGACGTCTTTGACGCAGGGGGCGGGGCAGCGCTTGATCTGGTACTGGAGGCAGGGCCTCCTGCGCGAGGCGAGCTCGGCGTCGCTGCACGTGCGGAGCTGGAAGTGCTTGTTGACGAGGTGGAGCGTGCGCCGGGCGCTCGTGGCGGAGTGGTAGGGGCCGAAGTAGCGCGCGCCGTCGGGCGAGGGGCGGCGCACCGTCTCGAGGCGGGGCCACTCGGCCTTGGTGTCGAGGCGCAGGCAGAGGAAGTCCTTGTCGTCGCGCAGCTTGACGTTGAAGCGCGGCTTGTGCTGCTTGATGAGCTCGTTCTCGAGGACGGCCGCCTCCTTCTCGGTGGCGGTGACCATGGTCTCGAGATCGGCCACGATCCGCTGGAGGATCGGGATGAAATAGCGCGTGTCGCTCCCGCCCTCCTGGAAGTAGCTGCGCACGCGGGAGCGCAGGCTCTTGGCCTTGCCGACGTAGAGGACCTCGCCCTGCTTGTCCTTGAACAGGTACACGCCGGGCGTCTTGGGGAGCAGCTCGAGCTTGGCGTCGAGGGGGCTCACCGCGGGGGGCGAGGGCGTGGGGTCGGCGGACACGACCCGATGGTTTTAGCCCGTGTCGCGGCGGATTTGTACCTCTGCCGGTGCAATCTGCTCGCGGGGGCGCAAGCGCTGCGGCCGGCTCATGTCTTCACCTGTGGCGCCCGCGGCGCCATCACCTGCGGCGCCTGCGGCTCACGAGGAGACCCACGCCCAGGGCGGCGCCGGCGAGGCCGGCGAGATCGTAGGGCGGGCGGCTCGCGCCGACCGTGGCGCAGCTACAGCTCGCGCTCGCCTCGGCGGTGCAGGTGTTGCCCTTGCACTCGGCGTAGCCGCTCACGGTGATGTTGAGCGACGCCTGGAGGTAGGCGACGCAGTCGTCGAGGCTCTGCCCCACGTCGACGTACTGCCCGTCGCAGAAGAGGGCGCCCTCGGGGGCCTCGCACTGCGTCTTGCAGCCGCCGGAGAGCTTGCTCTCGCAGCTCACGTAGCAGTCCACGTTGGCCTCGACGTCGCACGAGCCGCCGCAGCTCGCCTGGCACTTGCTCTCGCACGTGGCCGAGGGGGCGGTGCCGGTGCAGCTCGCGCTGCAGTCGCTGGAGCAGGTGGCCTTGCAGCGCGTCTCGCAGTGGGTCTTGTCGAGCGAGCTGTCACAGCGGCCGGCGCAGTCACCGTCACATGTGGCCTGGCAGTCGGCCTGGCAATCGAAGGAGCCTGGATCGACCTGACAAGCGGTCGCGCAGTCGGCCTCGCAGCTCGCGGTGCAGCTCGCCGAGGCGCTCACGTCACACTCGCCGTCACACGCGAGCTCGAAGCTCGGCGGCGTGCACTGGGTCGCGCAGCCGCCGGAGACCACCACCTCGCACTGGGCGGAGGCGGTGAGCGCGATGTTGTTGCAGGCCTCTGCGCCCGGGGCCGCCTCGGCGGGCGAAGCGACGGCGAGCAGGGAAGCCGCGAAGAGGCCCGCGAGCGGGCCGAGGAGCGCTGTTTTCATGAGAAGAACCTCGTCTCTGGGTTTCGGAACGACCGCGCAAATAGCAAGCAAGGCGCGGGCCACTGCGGCTCGATCTGCGCGGCCGATCGAGGCCGCGTCGGCCCTGCGCCGCGCGCGCTTTGCGTGCTCGCGCCGGGCTCCGCTTGACGGCCCAGAGGATGCGGGGTTCGATGCCGCGCCCCGACCGCAACGAGCACCCCATGGCCAACCTCGACTCCGAGCCGCCTCCGCCCAAGGCGGGCAAGCCGGCTGCCAAGGCTGACAAGGCCGACAAGCCGGCCCCGCGGCCCGCGCCCTCTCGATCGGCGCCGCCGAGCGCCCAGTGGATGGCGTTCTACCGCCTGCTCAAGCTCCTCGCCTTCGTCCTCGCGCTGCCCGCGGCGCTGCTCGGCGTGATGGCGCTCGTGGGGAGCTTCACCGACAACGGCTACGCGCGCGTCGGCGTCGCGCTGGTGGTGACCTTCGGCCTCCCGCTCTTCATCGCCGATCGGCTGCTGCCCGATCACGATCCCACCGCGGCCCGCGGCCTCGTCACCGACGTGCTCACCGTGAGCTGGGCCATCGTCGGCTTCGTGATCGCGGGCGCGGCCCACGGCGCCACCAAGCCGATGCTGATCAACGAGGGCGATCGGCTGGTGAAGCAGGGCTACGTCGATTTCGCCCGGGGCGCGTACCTGCTCGCCGGCGTGAGCGCGACGATCCCGGGCGCGGCGACGGGCGAGCCGGATCCTGCGGCGTCGGGCTCGGCGGGCGCCGCGGCGTCGGCCTCCGCGGCGCCGAGCGACGCGGGCCCGGCGAGCGACGCGGGCGACCTCGCCGAGGCGGGCGCGCCGCCCGACGCAGGCAAGACCACGGGGCTCCGCGGCGAGAAGACGCCGGCCGAGATCTTCAAGGAGCTCGCCCCCTCGGTGGTCACGATCTTCTCGAAGCACGGGCCGATGGGCGACGGCGGCGGCACGGGGTTCGTCGTCGATCGGAGCGGCATCGTCGCCACGAACCACCACGTGATCGATCACGCCAACGCGGTGCGGATCAAGTTCCAGAACGGGGCGACGTACGAGGACGTGGATCTTTTGTTCGACGAGCAGGCCGCCGACCTCGCGCTGCTCCAGGTGAACCTCTCGGCGCCGCTCGAAGGGGGCACGAAGCCCGACGCCGTCCCGCTCAACCTCGGCGACTCGGACGCGATCGTGGTCGGCGAGCATGCAGTGTCGATCGGCAACCCGCTCGGCCTCGAGCACACGCTGAGCGACGGGCTCATCTCGTCGCGGCGCATCTACGACAACAAGGCGTGGATCCAGTTCTCGGCGCCGATCTCGCCGGGCAACTCCGGCGGGCCGCTCTTCAACATGCGCGGCGAGGTGATCGGGGTCACCACCGCGACCATCCTCGGCCATGGCATCGCCCAGAACCTCAACCTGGCGGTGCCGGTGAACGAGCTGAAGAAGCTCTTCCGGCCGGCCTATCCGGGGCGGCGCAAGTTCGGCGACGGCTCGGCCCCGAGCCAGTGGTGATCCGGCCCAACTCTCCTCCTGCGGATTCTCCGACGGGTTTTACGGGGTGATCGTGCGCGTCAAAATCGTGACCCTGCTGCTCCTCTCGCTCCTCGGCGCCCTCGGGGCGCTGCTCATCGTGCACGGCGCGACGCCCCACCGCGCGCCCGCGCCGCCCGCGGTCCACGCGGGATCGGGCGAGCCCGCGGCGTCCGCGGCCGGATCGGCGAGCGCCTCTGCCGCCGGATCGAGCAGCGCGCCTCCCGCCGACGCGGGCCCGCCCAAGCTGATCGATCGCCCGCTCCGCGTGGTGGCCCTCGGCTGGGACCTCGGCGCGGCCGGTGTGCTCGCCAACGGTGGCCTGGATCCCGCGCCGAACAGCGATTTTTCGGCGGCCGGGGTCGAGACGCACATCGCCGTCGTCGACGCGATGCCGGTGGTCGAGGGGGCGCTCGCGCGCGGCGGCGGAGACAAGGACGGCGCCGACATCGCGCTCGTGCCCTTCAGCCACTTCGTCGCGGCCACCGAGCGGCTGCGCGCCCTCTCGCCCGAGGCCTTCTTCGTCATCGGCTGGTCGCGCGGCCGCGAGGCGCTCCTCTCCAGCAAAGAAGGTCTGCCCGCGCCCGACGCCAAGGGCGAGGCGAAGGAGCTGAAGATGGTCGGATCCCCGGGCGATCCGGCGACCTTCCTCGGCCTCTTCGCGCTCGACGCGGCGGGCGTGCCGCTCACCGCGGTGCGCCTCGTCGGCCCCGAGACGCGGAGCGACGACGCCATCCTCGCGGCGATCGATCGCGACGCCACCCCGCCCGATCCGGCGCGCCGCTTCGTGCTCCTCACGAGCGCGGACGCCTCGCGGCTCGTGCCCTTCGTGGCCGTCGCGCAGCACGGGCTCGTCGACAGGAGCAAGAAGGGCCTCGCCGTGTGGGCGCGGACGTGGCTCGACGGGATGAAGAAGCTCGGCTCCGATCCGCCCGCGGCCGCGCGGCAGATCGCGCAGGCCACGGGCGCGCCCGAGCCGATCGCGCTGCTCAAGCGGCTCGGGCAGATCACCCCCGCGACGCTCACCGACAACGCGCGCCTCGCCGGGCTCTCCGGCCGCGGCGCGCTCACGCTCGACAGCCTGTTCCAGCGCTCCTTCCGCATCTGGCGCGCCTCGGGCGCCCTGGCCACGCCCGCGCCCGACGCGGCGCCGGTGAGCACGCAGGTGATCGCGTCGCTCGCGCGATCGAACCCGGAGCTGATCCAGACCCCGACCCCGCGGCCCGCAGCCAACGGCTCGGCCGCGGACACCGCCAGGGCGATGATCACCTTCCGCATGCCCGAGGGGAAATTCGACGAGGGCGAGCTCGGCGCGAACATCGCCTTCTTCGCCGACGTGTTCGAGCGCTCGGCGCTGCGGGTCGCGGTGAACAAGGGCCAGAACGTGGACGCGGCCGCGACCAAGCACCTCATCGACCTCGTGGACGAGCGGTTCGACAGCGCAGGAGGCCGGGTGATCCCGGCCAAGAAGGCGCTCCCCAAGGTGGGCGCGTCGGTGGAGATCTTGCCCGCGCCGTGAGGCCGATGGGCCCGCCGCCGCCTGCGCGCTAGGCCCCCTCCGATCCCGGCGCTAAGCTCCCTCCGTGCTTCGCCGCCCTCCTTCTCGCCTCGCCGTCTCGCTCCTCCCCCTCTCCCTCGGATTGCTCCTCGCCCCCGGCTGCGGGCGCGATCATCAGCTCGGCATCACCACGAGCAGCACGACCACCACGACCACCGGGAGCGGGGGCGCAGGCGGCACGGGCGGCGCAGGCGGCGCGACGGGCAGCGCGGGCGGCGCAGGTGGCACCGGGGGAACCCCGAGCACGAGCAGCAGCGGGAGCGGCGGCCAGGGCGGCGACGAGCCGTCCGGTCCGCCACAGCTCACCATCGTCAACGGTGTCAACGACTACGACGCCATCCGCATCTGCTTCCTGCCCTACCCGGCCGGCGATCCCGCGGCCCTTCCCTGGCCGAGCAGCGCCGCGGGCCTCGCCTTCGCGGGCGCGGCGGTGATCAACCCCATCTCCTCGGCCATCCCCGCGGGCACCGATGTCAGGCCCCATGTCATCGCCGGCGATCTCCAGCAGACGGCGGGCAAGACCTGCGGGCAGATCCTCGCGCTCGCGGGGGCCGATCCGGCGCCGATCGTCGTCACGCCGCTCGCGGTCGTCCCGGCGCAGGCCTTCACGAGCGAGCGCAGCCTGCTGCTCGCGCCCATCGGCTGCCTCGGCGGCCCCGGGCACGATGGGCCGACGTCGCAGCTCGCATGCGGCAACACGTACAGCCCGGCGACGCCCACGGCCAGCATCGTGGCCCTCGGCATGTCGCGCAAGAACGACCCGTTCAAGATGACCTTCCAGGTGGTCAACGCCTCGACGGCGCTCCAGCCCACCGACGTGCAGATCCGGCCGGGCTTCAGCATGTCGACGGACGTGCTCATGGCGACCAACGTGTCGACGGGCGAGATCGCGCCGAAGCCCCCTTTCATGGGGATCACGCTGGCCACGCTGGGCGCGGTCTCCGACGTGAAGGTCGAGACCTTCCTGCCGATGCAGCAGCAGATGTTCATGACCGCGTCCGTCCCGCTCCCCGAGGCGATCGCCCACGGGACGGTGTCGGTGGAGGACATCGACGACGGCGCGGGGCTCGTGCTCGTGGCGGTGGGCGGCTACCCGGGCGTCGATCCGGGCAGCCCGTACCACAAGCTCACCTTCACGCTGATCAAGGCCGATCCGTGATTGCCGCGGCGCGGTGCCGCGGGTAGCAACGGTGCTCTTCGCATGCCGCTCGTGGATCTGAACATCGACCTCGGCGAGACGCCGGGGGAGCCCGCCGCGCTCTACGCCCTCGCCACCGTGGTGAACATCGCCGCGGGAGGCCACGCCGGGGACAAGGCGTCCATGGCGCGCGCGGTGTCGTTCGCGATGACCCGCGGCGCGAAGGTCGCGGCGCACCCGTCGTACCCGGATCGGGCCGGCTTCGGGCGGGTGGTGATCGACCTCGATCCAGCGGCGATCGCGGCGACGGTGGAGGAGCAGTGCGCGGCCCTGCAAGGCATCGCGCGCCGGCTCGGCTACCCGGCGGGGATCGTGAAGCCCCACGGCGCGCTCTACCACGAGGCGGCGAAGAGCGCGGCGGTGGCCAGGGCGCTCATCGAGGGCGCGCTCGCGGGGCTCGGCGTAGAGGACATGGTCGTGGTCGGGCCGCCGAGGGGCGCGCTGCTCGACGAGGCGCTCCGGCGGGGCCTGCGCTATGCGCGCGAGGGCTTCGCCGATCGCGCGTACCGCGCCGATGGAAGCCTCGTGCCGCGGAGCGAGCGCGGGGCGCTGGTCGTCGACGCGGGGGCGTGCGCGCGGCAGGCGGTGGCGCTGGCGGCGACCGGCACCATCGAGACGATCTGCGTGCACGGCGACACCGAGGGCGCGGTGGCAATCGCGTCGGGGGTGCGTGACGCGCTGCTCGGCAACGGCTACCTGGCCGGGGCGATCTGAGCCGTGCCCGCGGGCGCGGTCGCCCTGCTGGGCTCCGGCGAGGACGCGTTCCTCGTCGACCTCGGCTGCGAAGACGCACCTGATCGCGCGGCGCGGACCTGGGCCGCCGCGGAGAGGCTCCGGGCCGCGCTGCCCGGGGCCGAGGTGGTGATCGGCGCGGGCACGGTGCTGGTCGAGGGCGCGTCGCAGGACGCGATCCGGGCCGCGCTGGAGGGCGGCGCGCCCTTGCCCGCGAGCGCGCTGCGCGAGGGGCGCGAGCATGTGCTCCCGGCCGTGTACGACGGGCCGGACCTCGCGGGCGCGGCGGCGGCGCTCGGCCTCTCGATCGAGGCGCTGATCGAGATCCACGCGAGCACGACCTACGCGGTGGAGCTGCTCGGCTTCCTCCCCGGCTTCGCCTACCTCGGGCCCCTCGATCCGCGGCTCGTCCTGCCGCGCCGCCCGTCGCCGCGCCCCGTCGTGCCGGCGGGGAGCCTCGCGATCGCCGCGGGCTTCACCGGGGTCTACCCGTTCGCTTCGCCGGGAGGATGGACGCTGATCGGGAGGATGGTGGGCCCGCCGCTCTTCGATCCGGATCGCGATCCGCCGGGGCTCTTCGCGCCCGGGGATCGGGTGCGCTTCACGCCGGTGGACGCGCGCGAGGCGCCCGAGGAGCAGCGCGCGCCTTCGCCCCGGGCGTCGCGGGCGACGGGCCGAGGGCTCCGCGTGGTGGCCGCGAGGGCGGCCGTGACGGTGCAGGATCGCGGCCGGATCGGGTGGAAGGCGCGCGGGCTCCCGCCCTCCGGCGCGCTCTCGCCCGCGCTCCTCGCCGAGGCCAACGCCGCGGTCGGAAACGACGACGGCGCCGCCGCGCTGGAGGTGCCGCTGGGATCGTTGGAGGTCCAAGCATCGGGCGCGCTCGTCGTGTCGATCGACGGCGAGCCCGCGAGGAGCCTGCGCGACGGCGAGACGCTCGTCGTCCCTCCATCGCCCCGGGCGGTGCGCTACCTCGCGGTGCGGGGCGGGATCGATGTCCCCTTGCGCCTCGGGGCGCGCGCGACGCTGCCCGTGGCCAAGCTCGGCGGGCTCGACGGGCGCGCGCTCCGCCGCGGCGATTTCGTTCCTGTCGGAGATCGAGACGACGCGCGCCGGGAGCACGCGTCGCGTCGAACGCATGATGCGCAAACGCTGCTCTTGACTGTCGACCCGGGACCGTATCCAAACCGCTTTCCCCCGGGCGCGCTCTCCCGTCTCTGCGAGGAAGAATTCGAGGTGTCGAGCGTGGGCGACCGGGTGGGCGTGCGCCTCTCCGGGCCGAAGATCCCGCGAGATCAGCCGGATCTCGCGCTCCCCGCGCCGGCGCGACGGGGCGCGATCCAGGTGACGACCGAGGGTGTTCCCATCGTGCTCGGCCCCGATCATCCGACGACGGGCGGCTACCCGGTGCTCGCCGTGCTCCGACGCGAAGCGCAATCGCATTTCGCGCTCCTCCGGCCCGGCGATCGGCTCCGATTCTGCCCTGGAGAGAGCGGCGATCGGCCGTTCACAAAGTGAACGAAAGCCCCTTGACCCCGGTCGCGAGGATCCTATTCTTGGTGCAGCGGTTCCTCACAAGCGGTAGTCCGACGGAGCCGCTGAATCGAGCCAGCGGATATCGATTGATGTCGAACATAGCGCGCCGGCCCACGTGGGTACGGCCCGCATCGCCGATCGACGCGATCGCTTGATCGCGCTACCCGTGCACACGCCCCGCACTCGATCCGCTTTCGCGGAAGGGGCACCGAGCCCTGTCGAGCTTCTCTCCCGAGTCGTTCGACAGGGCTTTTATTTATTTCAAAGCACGCTCAGCGCCTCATCCGCCGCTTGAGCTCTTCCCGCTCCTCGTCGCCGAGCACCTCCGCGTCGAGCATCTCCGCCGGGGGAGGCATGGGGCCCACCCGCACCTGAGGCGGCGGCTGGGGCGCGATCCGCATCGCGGGCGCGAACCGCGGAACGACGTAGCGGAGCTGCCCGCTGTCGTCGACCTCGAGCGTCACCTGCGCGTCGGGGCGCTTCGCCATCTCGGTCAAGAGGGCGTCGGCGTCGGCCTCGGACATCGAGAGGGCGCGCGCCACGTCGGAGGCGAACACCGAACCCTGGCGGCGCCGCGCGATGGCGAAGACGGCCTCCTCGTGGGCGCTCCTGGCGCGCGCCTCGCCGCTCGCCTTGAGCCGCTTGCCGCCGCGGATGAGGGTGATGCCGAGCGCGAGGGTGACGAGCGCGATGGGGACGCCGAGCGCGAAGCCGACCACGCCGCCGGTGAAGATCCACTGGAGCAGGGCGGTCACGACGCCCGCGGTGGTG
Organism: Byssovorax sp.; assembly: GCA_046351295.1. GTDB lineage: Bacteria > Myxococcota_A > Polyangia > Polyangiales > Polyangiaceae > JAXLYT01. The sequence continues at coordinate 8,850 of JAXLYT010000088.1, read as the reverse complement.
AGCCCGCCGGCGAGGACGAGCCAGCCGAAGATGTTCGCCACGCTGCCGCCCACGGTGGAGGGCGTGCCCGCGACGTTGACCGGCGTGTCGGCGAGCAGGGAGCGCGGGGCCCCGCACGCGGTGCAGTAGGCGGAGACGCCGCGCACCACGGTGGGGGCGTCCTGTCGGCAGCTCGGGCAGATCATCGCGGAGGGTCTCCTTGGCGCGGCCGCGTCAGTGCTTGAGGGAGATGTCGGCGAGGGACATCCGGGCGTCGTTCAGGAAGGGGCTGTCGGGGAAGCGGCGGATGAAGGAGCGCAGCGTCGTCTTGGCGTCGTTCCACGCCTGGATGTCGATCAGGCACTCGGCGAGCAGGAAGGTCGCGTCGTCCATCACCTCCTTGTCGGGCGAGGCCTCGGAGAGCTGCACGAGCATGGGGATCGCGTCGCGCTGGCGGTTGAGCTTGCGGTACGCGCGGGCGAGGTTGAGACGCGCGGCCGGGGTGTGGGCGGCGGTCTCCTTCTTCTGGATCGCGTCCTCGAAGGCCACCGCGGCCTCGTGCCAGCGGCCGGTGCGCATGTGGTCGAGGCCGACCTGGTAGCTCTTGATCGAGAGCTCGCTGCGGGCCCGGTCGGCCGCGTCGCTGAAGACGGCCAGCTCGACCCGGCTGAGCGGCTCCTTCCGGATCGCCTCGAAGCCGTCGATGATCTCCTGCCGCCGCTCCGCCCGGATGAGCTCGTAGAAGGCCGCCGCCGCGCTCTCCGCCCGCGTCCGCTCGTCGGCGCGCTTCTTCTGGTCCTCGACGTCCTTTTCGAGCTTTTGGGCCTTCTGCCGGGCCCCGGCCGTCTCGCTCTGCACGGCGTCGATCCGCGCGTCCCACGCGAGCTTCACGACGCCGATCACGACCACCATGAAGAGCAGGTTGGCCCCGGCGCTGTTCCAGAAGGCCCGGCGCTCGAAGCCGATCTGGCGCTTCGAGATGCTCTTCAGGTCGGCGGCGAGGCCGTTGGTCAGGTTGTTCGTCTTGATGATCAGGCCGCGGGACTCGACGATCTCGCGCTTGATCTCCCGGAGCTCGTCGTCGACGTCGTCCGAGCCGAGGTTGCGAGGGCTCTGGGGCCTGAGCGGGGTGGGGAGCATGGCGATCTCGGCGAGGTTTTACCGCAGGACGAGGGCCGGGGCCGCCTTCCCGGCGACCCGGCCGGGGCGCCCCTCTGCGATGCGGCTGTGCGCCGGGCCTTGCGCCGTGCTAGAGGGCGGCCTCCCAAGCTCCTCAAAGTTACCAGGAACCCCTCCCATGGACACGAGCGACATCCGCAAAGGCCTCAAAATGATGGTCGATGGCCAGCCCTATGTGGTCATCGAGTTCCAGTTCGTCAAACCCGGCAAGGGCCAGGCGTTCACCCGCATCAAGATCCGGAACATGGCGACGGGCGCCGTGCTGGAGCGGACGTACAAGTCCGGCGAGAAGATCGAGCCGGCGGACGTCGAGGAGCGCTCGCTCCAGTTCATCTACCCGGACGGCGACGACTTCGTGTTCATGGACGCCAACTCGGGCGAGCAGATCCACGTGCCGGGCGATAAAATCGGCGACGATTCCCGCTGGCTGAGCGACGGGATGAACGTCGACGTGACCCTCTTCAAGGGGCAGCCGATCGGGATCAGCCTGCCCGCGAGCGTGGTGCTCCAGATCACCGGGAGCGAGCCCGGCGTGAAGGGCGACACGGCGAGCGGCGCCACCAAGCCCGCCACCCTCTCCACCGGCGCGGTCGTGAACGTCCCGCTCTTCATCCAGGAGGGCGAGTGGATCAAGGTGAGCACCGAGGATGGTCGCTACCTCGAGCGCGTCAACCGCCGCTGATCCCCCCTATTTCGCCTCGTAAATCGCTGCGCCGTCCTTGACGGCGCATGCGAGCTGCTTCCCGCCGTCGGAGGGCACGCACAGCGTCGCGCCGTCCGCGTCGAGGCCCGTCCAGAGCCTCGGCGCGCCGCCGCGCGAGCCGCTCTTGGCGGTGATCACCAGCACGCCGCGCGCGGTGGAGATCGCCACCGTCCCGCCGTCCGGAGAGCGCGCCGCGCCGAGCGGGACGGGCGCGCCCGCCGCCTGCGCGAGGCCCTCGGCGAGCACCGGATGTGCTGGATCTGCCGCGGGAAACGCGATCGCTTCGCCCTGCACCGCGACGAGCAGGCCCTGCGCGCCCGTGCCGAGCCAGTCGACGGGGACGCTCGCAGCCGGCGCGCAGCGGGGCGGCGCCGCGATCGGGAGCGGGACGTCGATCTTGCTCCCTTCCCCGCCCTTCTGGAGCTCGACATGCGCGACGAGGACGGGCTCGTCGCAGCGCCGCTCCCCCCCGGTCCGCGTGAAGCCCGAGCCGTCCGGCGGCTGGGCGACGCGGCTCGGCCAGGTGAGGGCCGCGTCGATCCGCGCCTCGCCGAAGGAGGTGCGATCGACGCGGAGCACAGCGTCCACGGTGTGCAACAACAGGTCCCCGCCGGCGTCGAAGGCGAGCGGGGCGGGCGCGGGCGCAGGGGAGAGAAGGGGCGCGGTGGAGGTCTTGTGGAGCAGGCGCGCGGGGACGGCGGGGATCATCTTGCCGACGAGGTTCTCGACGTCCTTGCGCCGTGGACCGAGGGTGTCGAGCCGGCCGAGGGCGGCGAGCGCGGCCGCCGGATCGCCCAGGTTGAGCGAGGCCTCGATCTCGGCGATGAGCGTGTCGTCGGCGAGGTGATTTTCGCCGCAGTGAATGGGGCCGGCGTTGGTGGTGAAGAGGGGCTTGCCCGACTCCTCGCAGAGCATGGAGGAGAGGCGGCGCAGGGCGATCGCCGCCGGGGCGACGCGCGGCGCGGAGGTCTTGCGGCGGCCGTCGGCGATGAGCGCGGAGGCCTGCGCCTGGAGCGAGGCCTGCGGCTCCGTCGGGTCGCGCGAGAGGCCCGCCGGACGATCGAAGAAGCTCAGTATCGCCGAGGCCGCGGCGTCCTTGCTCGGGAGCGGACGGGGCGCGCCGGTGAGGTGGATCTCGAGCGAGATGTCGTCGCGACCGTCGCCGTCGCGATCGCGCGTGGTGCCGGTGATCAAGAGCGATTCGCCGTCGGAGGGCGCGCCGACGCGGAGCTCGGAGGCGATGGCCGGGAGGCTGCCGGCGGGGGCGCGGAGGACGGCGATCCACCGCACGGCCTTCGCGCGGACGGCGCAGCGGGGCTCGTCGTCGAAGAGGAAGGCGCGGGGGCCGATCTGGGTGAGGGAGGCCACCGCGGAGCAGCCGGGGCCGGCGAGGCCCTCGGGCAGGGCGGTCACGGTACGCAGATCGCCGGGCGCGGCCCCGGAGGCGTAGAGCAGCTCGCCGCGGAGGCCGTCCGGCGCGCGCGCGAACGCCAGGAGATCGGCCTTGCCGTCGCCGTCGAGGTCGGTGACGAGGCCCATCGCGAAGGTGCGGCCGGCCGGGGCCTCGGCGGTGCCGCCGTCGAGCGGCCAGGCGCGGCCGTCCCCGGACGGCGCGGCGGCCTTGATCGGGGCAAAGGGCGGCGGTGCGGCGGCCGCGTCCACGGGCGCCGCGGCGTCGGGGGGCGGCGCCGGGAGGTGGCCGGCAGAGGCCGGCGCGGAGGCCGAGGGCGGGGGTGGATCGGAGAGCGTGTACGGCGTGTAAGGCTTGCTGCTGCCGCAGCCGTCGCAGCCGCCTGCGATCCAGGGGAGAGCGACGAGCAGGAGCGCCGGGCCGAGCCGGTGGAGGCGGCCCGGCGGCTCCCGGGTGGAAAGGGCGAGAGAACCGCGCATGGATCGTGCTGAAAACGCCACCACCTGATACCGTACTTCCAGAGGAGACTGCGGGTGGCCTTTTCGGCGCCCGCGAACACGAGCGAGACGCATGAACCGGCCCACGCCTCGTCCCCTCGTCGAGGGTGTCGACTACTACATGGACGGCACGCGCTTCGTGTTCACTGCACACTATCATCGCAAGCGGGGCTACTGCTGCAACTCGCGCTGCCGGCATTGCCCGTATTCCCGGGATCATGTGCCGGCCGTGCCCATCGAGCTCGTGGGGCTGACGAGGAAGGTGGGCTCCGGACAGGGCGGATGAAGGAGCGCCCGCGGCGCGCGAACGATGGCGCGCTCGCCCTCTCGATCGCGCTCTCGCTCGCCCTGTCGATCGCGCCCGGACGCGCGAGCGCACAGACCGCGGGAGACAGCGGCACGCGCAGGGTCGAGGCGGCGGCGCGCTTCGAGGCCGCGGAGAAGGCGTACGCCGAGCTCCGCTACGCCGAGGCGCTCACCGGGTACGAGGACGCCGCGGCCCTCGATCCGAGCGCGCGCTTCACGCTCACGGCGCGCACGCGGGCCGACGATCTGAAGGCCCATGCCGAGGGGGGCTTCGCCCCGCTGACCCGGCTCGACGAGGTGCGGCGCGATCCGAAGAAGAGCGCCGATCGCGCGGCGATCGAGGCGCTCTCCCGCGACATGGCGGCCTTCCCTCCGGGGCGGGTGCGCGGCGAGGCGGCGCTGCTCGTGGCCGAGTCCTTCTGGCACCGGCTCGGCGAGCCCGCGCGGGCGATCGCGCCGCTCTCGGCGGTGCTCGACGATCCGGCCGCGGACGCGCTCACCCGCTCGCTGGCGTTCACCGAGCTGCTCGCCGTCGAGCGGGAGCTCGGGGACCTCGACGCGGCCGTGGCGCTGTCGAAGCGCTTCCCGGATCTCGCGCCCGGCGCGCGGGCCGAGGTGCTGCGCCTCGCGCGCCGGGAGACGCTGCGCATGCTGTCGATCGCGGTGCTCGCCGCGCTCGCGCTGATCGGATCGATCTCGGCGGCGCGGGCGCTGCGCCGGCGGGGCGGGCGGGCGGCGCTCGCGCTCGGGCCCTTCGGCGTGGCCTTCGCGCTCTACCTGGGCGGCGCGGCGGCGGCCCTGGTGCGCGCGCGCGGCGACGGCGATCCGCGCCCCTTCGTGTGGCTCGGCCTGGGCGTGCTCGGGGTGCTCGCGGCGGCCCGCGCGTGGGCGATCGGCGCGCCCGATCGGCGGGCCTGGGCGCGGATCGTGCGGGCCCTCTTCTGCGCGGCCGGCGTGGTGGCGGCGGCCTTCCTCGCGGTGGAGCGCACCCATGCGAGCTACCTGGAGAGCCTCGGCCTGTGAGCGCGCGCCGCCCATCGATCGACGCGAGAACGCGCGGGCTCGCCGCCTTCGCGGCCGGGGCGGCATGCGCGATCCTCGCCTATGCCATGCAGCGCGCCGTGGAGCGGCTCTTCTTCCCGGAGCCCAACCCGGCCGTGATCATCTGGTCCGAGCGCAGCCCTTTCCTGTGGAGGGCGCTCTTCTCGCTGTACTTCGGCGGCCTCGGCGGCTTCGGCGGCTTCGTGCTCGCGGGGCGGCGCGCGGGCAGATCGCTCGGCTGGCTGCCCGCGCTGATCGGCGCGGCGGCGATCGCGATCGTGCTCCAGGCGGGGCTCGCGCCGTGAGCCTGGAGGCGCTGCGCGCGATCGAGCGGGCCCACGGCGCGCTCGGGTGGCTCTCCGCGCTCGCGGCGGTCATCGCGGCCTTCATCGCGATCCGCCGCCCCGCGCGCGGCCAGAGCATGCGCCTCGCCGCGGCCGCGAGCGGCATGCTGCTCGCCGCCTTCGCGAGCGGCCTCGCGCTCGACGAGGGCTACCGCGCGCGCCTCCGCCAGAAGCTCTTCCTGGCCTCGGCGACGCTCGGCTGGCTCTTCGAGCGAAAGCTCCACCTCGCCTTCGGCGCCGTCTTGCTCGCCGCGGCCGGCCTCTGCTCGACCCTCGGCGCGCGGCGGAGCGAGGGCTCCGCGCAGGCCGCGGCGCTCGACAGGGCCGCGCGCGTCGCCCTCGGCGGGGCGGCCCTGCTCGCGCTCTTCGCGGCGATCGCCTCGGCGGCGGCCGCGCGGCGGATCTCGTTTTGAGGTCAAACGATCGAGGAGAGGCCCTCGATCACGCCCGATCACGTGCGATCAGGGCGCGACCTTGATGCCGATGACGAGGCTGCCGCCCTGGTAGCTCTGGCCGCCGACGAAGAAGATCTCCCCGGCCTTGGCGTTCACCTCGAGCAGCGGGAGGAAGGTGTTGCCGTCCGGCTTCTGGATGCTCGCGGTGACGACGTAGCGCTTGGGCTCGTCCTTCTTCTTCGGCTCGATCACGTCCTTGAAGGTCACCATCAGATCGCGCCCGGTGGGGAGCTTGACGGTGCTCGACTTGCCCTTGTCGAGCGAGATCTTCGGCCGATCGAGGAGCTTGTAGCTGTTGTACGAGGAGAAGGGCGGCTTGCTCAGCTCGGGCATCTTGCCGATCTTCGGATCGATCCCCGACCCGTCGTTGGTCGCGTGGAGGATGATCACCTCGCACGCGATCGTCGTCTGCGCGGGCGCCGCCGTCTGGGCGGGCGCGGGCGAGCGGCCCTCCTCGGCCAGGGCGCCTCCCTGCGTCGTCGTGAGGGCGAGCCCGAGGGCCGCGGCCATCGCCAAGTACAAGGACCTCATCATTCTCCTCCGGCAGCGTCGTCGTTCAGCCACACCACGGTCGTCGTTGCGTTCGACGCATCAGCCCCCTTGGGCACGTAGAAAATCGACCCGGACCGCGCACCAAAATGAACGCTCGCCACCTCGACGCCCGGCGTGTCGTCCGCCTCGGCGGCGACCTCGGCCGTCTTGGCGGGGGCGGGCGTCTCCGGCCGGGCGGCGACCGCGGTCGCGACCGGCATCGGGCGCAGGTGCGCCTGCGGATCGGGGGCGATCCGCATCTTGCCCCAGACCATCAGCCCGGCGGCCGCGGCGAAGGCCACGGCGGCCAGCGCGAAGATCGCCCGCGACCCTTCGTTCGCCGGCGTCTGGGTGGGCAGCGCCACCTTGCGCATGGGCAGGGCGTGCACCGTGGCGAGCCTGGGCTCGGCCACGGGGGAGATCGCCGGCTCGGCCGCGATCTTCGCCATGATCGCGTCCGTCAGGCTCGCGGTCGGGGCGGCGGCGAGGGCCTGCTCGCGGACGATCGCGGCGCCCAGATCGAGCGCGGCGAGCTTGGATCGCGCGGCTGCGCTGCGATCGAGGTACGCCTCGACCTCGGCGAGCCGCTCGTCGGGCAGCTCGCCGTCTGCATAAAGCATCAGCTCGAGGTCGCTCGGCGTACCGGGCGACTCGGCTTCGGGTTGGTTGGCTTTCCGGCTCATTCGAAATCCTCCGGCGTGGAATCGGACGGCGGGCCCTCTTCGGCGTAGCAGTCGGCGAGGGTACGCTGGAGCTTCTGGCGCGCGTGGAACAGGCGGCTCATGATCGTCCCCTTGGAGACGCCCATGGCCTGCGCCATTTCTTCGTAGGACATACCCTCGACCTCCCGCATCAGAATGACACCCCGGTGGTAGGGCGGAAGGGACTCGAGGGCGGACTGGAGCCTCGCGGCGATTTCCCGGCGGCGCATGACATCGATCGGGTCGGCCCCGTCGATGCGCGACACCATCGGGAACTGGTGCTCCCCTTCGTCCTCGTTCGTGGGCTCCTCGACCAGCTCGGCGTCGCGCCGGCCGGGCTTGCGCATGAGATCGATCGCCAGGTTGGTGACGATCCGGTAGAGCCAGGTGAAGAAGGACGAGCCTCCCTGGAAGGTGTTGAGCCCCCGGTAGACCCGGAGGAAAGCTTCTTGCACGAGCTCGTGGGCGTCGTTCTCGTCGCGCACCATCCCCAGGGCGAGGGCGAACGCCCGCCGCTGGTGGCGGTCGACCAGGATGCGAAAAGCACCATGGTCGCCCTTCTGTGCCCGTTCGATGAGCTCACGATCTTCGTCCGCCTCGCGTTTCCTGGCCGCTTTGTTGGACGCCTCCGCCTTGCGGCTATTCATCCTCCGACGCTTCGCGGCGTCGTGATCCACCGGATCGTTCGGGCCCCCGGCCTCCGAGGCCGCGTCGTCCTGCCCGGCGGAGGAGCCGGAGAGGGGCGACGGCCGTGACGCCTCGTCCGTCTGGGTGGGGGAAGTGGGCACGGGGATGAGCTTACTTCAGGTTGCGTCCGAGGTTGAGATCGCGGGGGCGGCGCCGGCGATCCGGCCCACGGGCGCGACCGGATGGGCGGGAGGCGCCTCGATCAGTGGTCGTCGTCGTCCGGCGCGGGCAGCTCGCCCAGGGTCACGCGCAGCTCGAACTCCCGCTCGCCCCGGGCGACCTTCACGGGGGCCACCTTGTTGACCCCGGCGATGCTGGCCAGCCACCGCAGCTCGTTCGGGCCCAGGATCGGCTTGCCGTCGAAGGCCATGATCACGTCGTCCGCGGCGAGCCCCGCCCGCTCGGCCGGGCTGCCGGGCAGCACCCGGGTCACCAGGGCCCCCTTCCGATCGGGCCGCTTCAGCCGCTCGGCCTCCGCGCTGGTGAGCCCGTCCACCTCCACCCCGATCGCGCTCCGCCGGATCTTCCCGTCCCGGAGCAGCGTGGGCAGGAGCTGCTTGACCATGTTGATCGGGATCGCGAAGCCGATGTTGTTCGCGTTCGCCCGCACCGCCGCGTTGATCCCCACCACCTCGCCTTTCACGTTGAGGAGGGGCCCGCCGGAGTTGCCGGGGTTGATGCTCGCGTCCGTCTGGAGAAAATTGAAATACCCGCTCGGATCCAGGCCCTTCACGTCGTCCCGCGTCCGCCCTTTGGCCGAGAGGATGCCTGCCGACACGGTGTGCGAAAGGCCGAAGGGGTTGCCGATCGCCACCACCCAGTCGCCGACCTCGAGCACGTCCGAGTCGCCGAGGGGCAGGGCGGGGAGCCCCCGGTGGTCGATCTTCAGCACCGCGATGTCCGTGTGCTTGTCGCGGCCGACCACGGTGGCGGGGTACTCGCTCCCGTCGAAGAAGCTGACCTCGACCTGGGTCGCGTCCTCGATCACGTGGTTGTTGGTGAGCAGGAAGCCGTCG
>JAXLYT010000087.1:0-41813 GCA_046351295.1 Byssovorax sp. | reverse complement strand
TACCGTCTATGGCCTCAACTCCTCGGTCTTCTCCCGGGACTCGGCCCGCGCCAAGCGGATCGCCGACCGGATCGAGGCAGGCGGCACCTGCATCAACGCCTTCGGGCTCACGTACATGGCGCAGGCGCTCCCCTTCGGCGGGATCAAGGGCTCCGGGTTCGGCCGCCTCAACGGGCGCGAGGGCCTGCGCGCATGCACCACGAAGAAGGCCGTGCTCGCCGACCGGCTGCCGGTGCATGTGCCGACCCAGCTCTACCCGGTGGCGGCCGGCGACTACGCGCTCACCCGGAGCGTGATCGAGCTGCTCTACCGGCCGGGATTCTTCGCCAAGCTGCGCGGCCTCGGCGCCTTGTGGCGGGCGTACCGCGCGAAGAAGGCCGGCCGTGGCTGACGCCTACGACTACGTGGTGGTGGGCGGAGGCTCGGCCGGCTGCATCGCCGCCGCCGAGCTCGCGGCCGATCCAGACATGCGCGTGCTCTTGCTCGAACGGGGCGAGCCGGGCGAGGCGAACCCCGAGACGCTCACCGCCGACGGGTACAAATACGCCTTCGCCAACGACCGGGTGATCCTCGAACGCTTCACCGTGCCGCAGCAAGGGTGCGGGGGCCGCCGCCTCTTCGCCGGCACCGGCATGGGCATGGGCGGGAGCGGCGCCGTCAACGGGATGGTCTACACGCGAGGCTCGGCGCTCGACTACGCCGAGTGGCCCGAGGGCTGGCACTTCGACGATCTCGTGCCCGACTTCGAGGCCATCGAGCAGAAGCTCCGGCCTCGCCCGCGCCCGCCGACGCGCTTCACCGACGCATGCATCGCCGCCGCGGAAGAAGCCGGCTTCGCGCACAAGGAAGACCTCGACGACGGCACGCTCAAGGGCTTCCTCGGCCACGAGCGGATGACCTACGAGGGCGACGCGCGGCGCAGCTCGTTCGTGGCCTACCTGCGCGAGCCGGGCGTTCCGCCGAACCTCACGATCGTCACCGGCGCGCTCGCCGAGCAGATCGTCTTCGACGGAGACAAGCGGGCCGTGGGGCTCCGCTATCGCAAAGACGGACGCTCGATCAAGGCCGAGGTGAAGCGCGAGGTGGTGCTCGCCGCGGGCGCGCTCGAGTCGCCCAAGCTGCTGCTCCTGTCCGGCGTCGGCCCCGCCGATCACCTGCGATCGATGGGCATCGAGGTCGTGCTCGATCAACCCGCCATCGGCGAAAACCTCCACGATCACCCGAACGTCGTCTGCTTCTTCCTCGGCGAGGGCGAGACGGACTGCCACTACCCGCAGCTCTACGGCTTCCACCGCGCGAACCCCGCGCTGCCCCTGCCGCCCGAGCAGGCCGACAGCTGCTACGTCTTCTACACCGCGCGCTCCTCGCTCCACCTGGCCGCGCTGCGGATGGTGCCCGCGCTGCTCCTGCCGCGCTTCCTCTACGATCGCGGCTGGGTGAAGCGCGGCCTCCGCCGCCTGCTCGACGCCGTGCTCTCGACGCGCTTCGTGTCCCGCATGATCCTCCGGATCTACGGCGTCGTGGTGATCCTGGGCAAGCCGATGAGCCGCGGCACGCTGCGCTTATCATCGCGCGATCCAAGCATCGAGGCCGCCATCGATCCGGCCTACTTCCGCGACGCGCGGGACATGGACACCATCGTCAACGGTGTGCGCCTGGCGAGGACGATCGCAAACGGCAAGTCCCTGACCGCCTGGGGCAACCGCCCGCTCGACCCGGGCCGCGGCGCGCAGAGCGACGCGGCGATCGCCAAGTGGGCGCGCAAGAACGCGATGACCACCTACCACTTCGCCGGCACCTGCCGGATGGGCGCAGACGCCGAAGCCCCCGTCGACACGCGCCTCCGCCTGCGCGGCGTGACCGGGGTGCGCATCGCCGACGCCTCCGCGGTGCCGAGCGTGCCCGTCTCGGCCATGAACGCCCCGAGCATGCTCGTGGGCCACCGCGCCGCGCGCTATCTTCGCGAAGACGCCCGCGCCGCGGCGAAGCCCGAAGCCCAGAGAACCCCCGCGCCTCAGGAGATCGCATGAACGCCGCCCTGATGATCACCGGCATCCTGGCCTCGTCGGGCCTCTGCCTGGGCCTCTGCTCGCTCGCCTACGCGAAGCTCCCCGCCCGGCGGATCCGCGACGAGGACGGCCGCAAGCTCAAGGGCCCGGCCTACGTGACGCGCCTCTTCCTCATCATGATCTTCTCGACGAGCCTGGTGTACGCGGCGATCGTGCCCCTCGCCGGCCGCCTCTTCTACGACCGGCCGATCCCCTGGTGGCGCGGCGCAGGCGAGGTGCTCGCGATCCTCGTGGTGTACGATTTCCTCTACTACTTTCTGCACCGCTACCCGTTCCACCAGTGGGGTTACCTGAAGCGCGTGCACGCCGTGCATCACAAGGCGCGCTACCCGATCGCGATCGACAGCCTCTACCTGCACCCGGTGGAGAACTTCCTCGGCCTCGCGCTCTTGCTCTTCTGCACCTGGCTCATCGGCCCGGTGAACCTCTACGCCTTCGGCGTGTGCTTCTTCGTCTACTCGTGGCTGAACATCATCGTCCACGCAGGCGTCGACCTCGGCGTGCCGTACCTGCGCACGCTGTCGCGCAAGCACGACATCCACCACCAGACGATGCGCGCCGGCAACTTCGCGTCGCTGTCTCCGCTGCCCGACATGATCTTCGGGACCACGGAGTAGCACCGCTCCGCGGGCACGCGATGGCAAGTGGCACGCCGGCGTCCTGTGGTAGCCTTCAGGCATGAGGAGCAGCGGCGCCGATCCCGAGACCCATCCGACTCCATCCCCCTCGCCTGCCTCCGAGGTGCGCGTTGCTTCGGCGATCGAGCATGCGCTGGCGCGGATCGATTTCGATGGAGCGCGGCTCGCTCGACAGATGTACGGCGACGATGACGACCTGGAGATCGCAGCGCTGGCTGCGGGCACGCACCCGCTCCAGCGTGGGCTCGACGCGGACACGCTGGCGACCTCCAAGCGCGACGCAACGAGCCTCCTCGCGATTCGTTCCTGATGCTCCTCGCGCTCGAAGAGCTGGAAGAGCTTTGCGCGCACATCGTCAAGCGCGAGCGCCCCACAGTCCAGCCAGATTCCGCGGCCATCGTCGCGGCTTACAGGGAGGCGGAGGGCCTCGCGGCTGGATGTCCCGATGACGAACCTGCTGCGATCTTTCTCGCGCTCGCGCAGCGATCGCGTGCGCTCGGCCCGATCGCGAACGTTGCAGTCCCGGCCGCCGCTCATGCCGCCGCCTTCGCGGGCGGACGCGATTTGATGCGCGCCGACGTGGAGCTTGCGCTCGATCGTCTGCGCATCCTTCGCGGCGCGATCTCCTGGGACGAGCTCCGAGGGGCGTTCGCCAAGCGCCTGCGGCCAATCGGATCTCCGGTGATAACTCCGCCGAGACGTCCACGCTGATCCAGCGCCAATTGACCAGCCCTTCGACGCGTGAGGAGGCTCGGTGCAGCTCCCCATCCAGCACCGCGCCGCCCCTGCGGAACGGCGATCTTCCTCGGATCGCCGGAGGCGCAGAGCACGGACGCAAAGAAGCCTTCGTCGCGCGTAACCGGGCGGTCACGAGCCTCGCGGCAGAGGCGCTGGGATCGCGTACCATGGCCGAGTGCGCCAGCCCCACACGCCCGGCACGACAGACGAGACGCTGGTGGCCGACACCGGCGAGGTCCGCGCCGCGGCCGCGGACCACGACAGCGCCTCGCTCCGCGGCCCCAGCCTGATCGCCGATCGCTACGAGGTCGAGGGGTTGCTCGGCGCCGGCGGGATGGGGCGAGTCTACCGCGTCCGCGATCGCGCGCTCGACGAGGTGGTGGCGCTCAAGCTGCTCCGGCACGAGCTCGGCGGCGATCCGGCGGCGAAGGAGCGATTCCGCAACGAGGTGAAGCTGGCGCGCCGGGTCACGCACCCGCATGTCGTGCGCACGTACGACTTCGGAGAGCATGGCGGCGAGAGCTTCTTGACCATGCAGTACGTCGAGGGCGAGCCGCTCTCGCGCCGCCTGGAGCGGGAGGGCGCGCTCGCCGTGGAGGAGGCGGTTCGCCTCTTGATCCAGGTCTGCGAGGGTGTCGGCGCCGCGCATGCGGCCGGCGTGCTCCATCAAGATCTCAAGCCGGACAACGTGCTCGTCGACGCCGAGGGCCAGGCCTCGGTCACCGACTTCGGGATCGCCTGTGCGCTCCAGGCCGGAGGTCACCATGGCCCGGGGCTCGTCGGCACGCCTGCGTACATGGCGCCCGAGCAGGTGCGCGGCGGCGCGATCACCGCCGCCGCCGATGTCTACGCCATCGGCGCGCTGCTCTTCGAGGCCGTCACCGGCCAGCGGATCTTCCCGGGCGACGATCCGGTGGCGGTGGCCGTGGCGCGCCTGCACAAGTCGCCGCCCGATCCCCGCTCGATCCGACCCGTACCCGACGCGCTCGCCCGCTTGATCCTCGCGTGCCTCGCCGTGGAGCCTGCGGGGCGCCCCGCCGATGCGGGCGTCCTCGGCCGCGCGCTCCGGACGATCGACCTCACCGAGCGCATCCCGCGCGCAGCGCCCGCGCAGCTCCCCGCCGTGCCCGCGCGCAGCGCCCGCGCGGTCGCCGTGCTCCCGCTCCGCTGCGAGGCCGCCGATCTGGCCGAGCTCGGCGAGGGGCTCACCGAGGAGATCATCGACGCGCTCTCGATGACCCGAGGCCTGCGCGTGCGCCCGCTCTCGTCCGTGCGCAAGGTCATGACCCCGGGCGCCGAGGCGCGGGAGATCGGCGCGCTCCTCGACGTCGACGTGGTGGTCGACGCCACGCTCCGCCGGGTGCTCGGGCGCATGCGCCTCGCCGGACGAGCGATCGGCGTGGCCGACGGCTTCCAGCTCTGCGCGGCGCGCGTCGACTGCTCGCCGGAGGGCCTGCTCTCGGCGGGCGACGAGCTGGCCCGCGACATGGCCAAGGCGCTCACCGTGGAGCTCGACGCGCCGGCCCCCGCGCCCGCGGCGAGCGCGCTGGCCATCGAGCGCTACCTCGTGGGCAAGCACATCCTGCGCACCGACTGGATGCTGCCCGAGGTGGCGCGGGCGATCGAGCCGCTCGACGAGGCGCGGCGGCTCGCCCCCGATCACCCGGGGATCCTCGCCGCCAGCTCCATGGTCCGCTCCCGCGCTGCGTTCTACGGTGTTGACAGCGGTGGTGGTCTGTCAACGGCCCGGGCGCTCGCCGAGCTGGCCGTGGCGAACGCGCCCATGCTCGGCGAGACCTGGGTCGCGCTCGCCACCGCCCGCCTCTACGACCGCGCCGCGCCCGAGGCCGCCTTCGCCTTGATCCAGGCGCTCAAGCGCGCCCCCGGTCTCATGGAGGCCCAGGCCCAGCTCGGCGCCATCGTCCTCGAAGCCGGCCGGCTCGCGGACGGGATCGCCCACCTGGAGGCCGCCGTCGCCATCGACCCGCTGGCCCGCCAGCCCCGGCTCGATCTCGCGCGTGCCTACGCGCTCACGGGGCGCTACCCGGCCGCCGAGGCGATCATCGACGGCATCGATCCCGACAACCCGCTCTGGGTCTTCAACAAGGCCTTCGGCCGCCTGCGCTTCGCCGGCTGGCAAGGCAAGCCCGCGACGGTGCCGGAGGCGTGGATCGCCCGGATGAACGAGCCGTTTCGCCGTATATGCACCGCGCTCGGCCCGATCTACGCGGAGCGGCGGATCGCCCCCGGCGATCGCGAGGTCCTCTACGGCGTGGCGAACGCCCCCAACCCGCGCCTCCGCTCAGCCTCGTGCCAGTTCGCCGCCGAGGCGCTGGCGGTCGGCGGTGATCCCGAGGGCGCGCTCGAATTGCTGGCGCTCGCCGTGGACTCCGGCCTTGGCGATCTCGCGTGGCTCGACGGCTGCCCGCTCTTCGATCCGCTCCGGCGAGACCCGCGCTTCCTCGCGCAGCGCGCGGTGGTGGCCGGGCGAGCCGCCGAGGTGCTGGCGGCAGTGGAAGAGGGGTTCCGCGCGACACGGTGAGCGCGCGGTCGTTCGGCGAGCGCCGTGCGCCGGCCCGTCAGGGAGGCGGGCGCTTGCGCCGCTTCGACCGGCGGCTTGCGTCCTTGTCACGCTCCTCCAGCTCGGCACGGTGGGCGGTGTTCAGGAACCAGAAGCCCCCGACGACGAGCCCGATCAGACAGGCCAGCCCGAGCAGACTGATGAGCGGATTCGACGAGCTCATCATGCCGGCGAAAAAGACAAAGACCTTGGCGATCGTTTGCCCGGGCTCGGCGACGATGAATGTCATGGGCCTCCTCCGGACGCCGCCTGCGCCCGCCGTTCAGCAGACGACCTCGAAGAGATGTCCGTTCTCGTCGGTGAAATAGACCCTCCCCCGGCCGCCGAGCGGATCGTCCGTCCTCTCGTTGGTCGGGTCCTCGGGGTCGTTGCCAAAGCGGATGCCGCGGGCGCGGAGGCGGGCGACGACCTCGGGAAACCGCCCCGCGTCCACCCGAAAGGCGATGTGCTCGAAGCCCACCGACGCCGACGTGGAGAACAGGAGCGAGGCGCCGTGGTCGAGATCGATCCGGTACATGTCGTCGTCCGCCCCATCCACCACGGGCTCGGCCGCACCCAGGATCTCCGCGAGCGCGGTGGCAGAGCGCCTGGCGTCACGCGTCGCGACGCCGATGTGGTCGACTCCGATCGCCATGCTCGCCTCTCTTCGTAAGACGCGCCCCAGTGGCGCGCAAGCCTCGCCCGGCGTCCATCGACGCAAGACGGCGCGAGGGGCTCACTCCTTGGGCGTCTCGCGCTTCACCTCTTCGAGCAGCTCCTCGATGCGCTGCACGGCGTCGAGGGCCTCGTCGTAGTAGAAGCGCAGGTCGGGCGCGTAGCGAAGGTCGAGCGCTGCGGCCACGTCGCGGCGGAGCTTGCCGCTCGCGGAGCCGAGGCCCTT
Organism: Byssovorax sp.; assembly: GCA_046351295.1. GTDB lineage: Bacteria > Myxococcota_A > Polyangia > Polyangiales > Polyangiaceae > JAXLYT01. The sequence goes on along the minus strand of JAXLYT010000087.1, from coordinate 34,907 downwards.
GAGCATGCCGCGGGTGTCGGCGCTCTGGCCGAGCTCGTTGCGCACGTAGACCTTGGCGAGCTGGAGGTCGTCGGTCACCTCGACGCGCGTGACGAGGCAGCCGAGGACGCGCGGATCGTGGAGATCGCGCACCAAGCGGGAGAGCTCTTCACGCAGGCGGCCGGCGACGCGGACCGAGCGCTTGACGCCGCCGGAAGGGGCAGCAGGACCACCGATTTTGTTGCGGCTCATACGATCTCCTCGTCGTCGTCTCCGAGCTTGCCGAGCGCCTGCTCGATGCCCCCTTGCACGCCGCTCCCGCCCTCGCCGAACGGCAAGATCTCGGTCGCCCGGTCGCTGAGGATGGCGTTCGGGAGCGTGTTCGCCATCGACGCCACCTCACCGAGGAGCTGATCGCAGACGGTGCTCGAGTTGGAGACGACGGCCACCCCGAGCGTGGCATGCCCGGGGTGGTCGAGGTGCCCGACCTCGGCGATCGAGACCTTGAGGCGGGCCTGCACCCGCTCCTTGAACGACTTGACGACGCTGCGCTTGTCCTTGAGCGAGCGAGCGCCCGGGATCGAGAGGCTGAGGCGCAGGACGCCGACGAACATCAGCGCGATCGCTGTAGCCCGGGGTTAAAACCCCGGGCTACACGAGGGAAGCCCGCCTTCGCGGGCTTGCGTTGTGCCGAATTGGACGCGTGGCGAGGGAGGACGCCGGCGAGCATCACAGCTTGGTCTTGATCTCTTCGACCTCGAACGATTCGATCACGTCGTTCTGCTTGATGTCGCCGTAGTTCTCGAGCGAGATGCCGCACTCGAAACCGTCGGCGACCTCCTTCGCGTCGTCCTTGAAGCGACGGAGGCCGGAGAGCTTGCCCGTCCACACCACGATGTTGTCGCGGAGGAGGCGGGCGTCGGCGGTGCGGCGGACGAGGCCGCTCGTCACCATGCAGCCGGCGACGACGCCGATCTTGGTGAGGTTGAAGACCTGGCGGACCTCGGCGCGGCCGAGGATCTTCTCCACCTTGGTGGCGGGGAGCAGGCCTTCCATCGCCGAGCGGATGTCGTCGATGGCGTTGTAGATGATGTTGTAGAGCCGGATCTCCACGCCCTCGGTCTCGGCGAGGCTCGCGGCCTTGCCCGCGGGGCGCACGTTGAAGCCGGCGATGATGGCGCGCGAGGCCACGGCCAGGTTCACGTCGCCCTCGGTGATCGCGCCGACGGCGGCGTGCACGATGGTGACCTTCACCTTCTGCGTGGAGAGCTTGGCGAGGGCGTGGCCGACGGCCTCGACGGAGCCCTGCACGTCGCCCTTGATGATCAGCTTGAGCTCGAGCTGGTCGGCCTCGCTGAGGTTCTTCGTGAGGGTCTCGAGGGAGACGCGCGAGTCCTGCGGGATGAGCGTCTTCGAGGCCTTCTTGCGACGCGTCTCGGCGATCTCCTCGGCCGTCTTGGCGTCCTTGACGGCGTGCACCGGGTCGCCCGCGCTCGGCACCTCGTTGAGGCCGAGCACCTCGACCGGCGTGGCGGGCCCGGCCTCTTGCACGGGGCGGCCCACCTCGTCGGTCATCGCGCGGACCTTGCCCCACGCGCCGCCGGCGAGGAGCACGTCGCCGGTGCGCAGGGTGCCGTCCTGGATCATCACGCGGGCCACGGGGCCGCGACCGCGGTCGAGGAGGGCCTCGATCACGGTGCCGCTCGCGCGCCGCTTCGGGCTCGCCGTCAGCTCGAGCACCTCGGCCTGGAGCAGGACGGACTCGAGGAGCTGGTCGATGCCCTGGCCCGTCTTGGCCGACACATGCACGAACATCGTGTCGCCGCCCCACTCCTCCGGCTGGAGGTTGAGCGAGGCGAGGTCGCGCTTGATCTTGTCGGGATCGGCGCCCGGCTTGTCGATCTTGTTCACCGCGACGATGATCGGCACCTTGGCGGCCTGCGCGTGGTTCACGGCCTCCTTGGTCTGCGGCATCACGCCGTCGTCTGCGGCGACGACGAGGATGACGATGTCGGTGAGCGACGCGCCGCGGGCGCGCATCGCCGTGAAGGCCTCGTGGCCCGGCGTGTCGAGGAAGGCGATGGTGCCGCGCGGCGTCTCGACGCGGTACGCGCCGATGTGCTGCGTGATGCCGCCCGCCTCGCCCTCGGCCACGGAGGCCCGGCGGATGCGGTCGAGCAGCGAGGTCTTGCCGTGGTCGACGTGACCCATGACGGTCACGATCGGCGGGCGCGACTCCTGCTCGGCGTCGCCCTGCTCGGTCGCGGCGGTCGCGGCGGTGATGGCGTCGGTCTCGCTGACGGCCACGTCCTCGACGGCCCAGCCGAACTCGCTGGCGAGGATCTTCGCGGTGTCGGCGTCGAGGGTCGAGTTGATGTTGACGCCGGGCATGCCCATCGAGAGCAGCCGCATCAGCACGTCGGTCGACTTCAGGCTCATCTTGGCGGCGAGCTGCTGGAGGCTGACCTGCTCCTCGATCTTGATGACCTTCTTGTGGGAAGCCATCTCCTGCGTGGAGACCATCGCGGGCTTGCGCGGGAGCTGGGGCCCGTCTGCCGGCCGCGGAAGGCCGGGCCGCCGCTCCGGCCTCGCTGCGCGCCCGCGCCGCCGCGGGCCTGCGGGCCGAACGTCGTCGGCGCGCCCGCGCGCGCGGGCCGGGGCGCGGCGCGCGGATCGTAGGTGGTGCGGCGCGCGGGCGGGCCCGTGCGCACCGGCGGCATCGGCACGCCGGCGCGACCTCCCCACACCTCGATGCCGGTCTTGGGCGGCTGCGAGGGGCGGCGCGGCGCGGCCGGAGGCGGCACGCTCGGCGGGGTGACCGGCTGGCGCGGCGTGGCCGCGGGAGGAGGCACCTGCTTGACCTGGGGAGGCGCGATCGCGGCCGGAGGCGGCGAGGGAGGCGCCGGGGTCGGCGGCGGCGTGACGGGCGCGGCGACCACCGGTGCGGGGGGCGGCGCGACGACGGCGACGGGCGCCGGCTCCACGACGGGCGCGGGGGGCGGCGCGGCGACGGGGACGAGCTCCACCGCGGGCTTGGCCGGCGGCGCGGGCTCGAAGTGCTCCATGGCCGGCGCCTCGACGGCGGGGCGCGAGGCGGGCTTGCGCGCGGCCGAGGGCGGCGCGACCGGCGCAGGGCGGGCCTCGACGCTCTCCACCGCGACGGGCTCGGCGACCGGGGCGGGCTTGTGCGCAGGCGCCTCGGCCGGCGCCGAGGGCGCGGGGGGCGGAGCCTTGGCGCGCGAGCCGGGCGCCGAGGGCGCAGGCGAGGGGCCTGACGCGACAGACGCGACCGGCGCGAGCTGCGCGTCCGAGGGCGGCGGCGCGGGCGCGCGGCGCGCGTGCGACACCGACGGGGACGAGGGCTCGGGCGCAGGCGCCGCCGTGCGCGACGGAGGCGCGACGCGCGAGCCGGGCGCGGGAGGCACCGCGCGGTGCGTCGCCGAGGGAGCCGAGGGCTCGGCCCCTGCGGTCGAGGGCCGCGCCGCGGGCACGGCGGGCGGCGCCTCACCGCCTTCGGGGCCGCGCGCGCGGCGCTTCACCACGGTGGGGCGGATCCGCTCCTCGACCACATCGGGCGTCTTCTGCCGTTCGAGGTGGCGCTTGACGCGCTCCACGGCATCGGGCTCGACCGCGCTCATGTGGTTGCGCACGTCGGTGATGCCCATGGACTGGAAGAGCGTCACGAGCGTCTTCTGATCCATGTTGAGCTGCTTAGCGACCTCGTAGACCCGGACTTTGCTCATGCACCTCGCTCCAACTTCGACGAACCCGCGCGGCGACCGCGCTTGGGTCCCCGCGATCCATGCTGATGGGCTTGCGCCTGACCCGGATGCGGCACGCGGGCGCGGGGTGCGCGGTCGGTCCCGAGGACCGTCGGCTCCCTGCGCCGGGCGGAGTCTTCCGCCGTTCGCCTCCGGGGCGCAAGCGCCCGCATCAGAAGATTTCTCGGGCGCCGCCGGCGCGGCCCCCGATCCACCGGCCCGGCCGGGTCGCGAGCCGCGCCCGGCCCGACCCGACGCGCGGTCGGGCCCGCCGTCGGAGCCGCCGTGGGAGCCCAGGGACCGAACCGCATCGGCCCGCTGGACAGCGTCGCGCAGGGCGGCGCCGAAGGGGGTGGTGACGGCGAGCATATCTGCTCCCTGACGCTCCGCGCCCCGCGGCTGGCTCACGATCTCGCCGAGCAGCGCGCCGAGGGAGAGCTTTGGTGCCCCAGGACACCGCGCGGCCGGCGGCGATGGCCGAGACCACCGCCGGGAGCGCGGCTGCCTCGGGCGCGTCCGCGGCGACGAGCAGGAGCGACGCCCGGCCCGACGAAGCGGCCTCGGAGGCGGCGTCGACCCCGGCCGAGAGCGCGCCCGCACGGGCAGCCGCGACGAGCAGGCCCCGCACACGAGCGTCCTCGGCGAGCGCGATGGCCTCGCCGAGCGCGGCGGCGGTGAGCGGGCGGGGCGCGCCGCCCGCGCGGAGGAGCTGGACGCGCCGCCGGGCGGACCGGTGGAGGCCCTTCTCGGCGGCCGCGCGCACGCAGGCCGGTCGCGGGTGGACATGCGCCCCCCGGCCGGGCTCGCCGCGCCCCTCGCCCACGATCACCTCGCCCACCTCACGCACATCGCTGGAAGAGGCGAGCACCAGGCGCACGAGCGCGCCGGGGACGGCGCCGAGATCGACCCGCTCGCCGCAGCCCACGCACGAGCGCACGGGCCCCTTCGGATCGCGGAGGAGGACAGCGTCCTCCCCGCGCCCGTGGGCGCGCGGTTCTCGTTGGGTCACGGCGGTCAACATCGTCTCTCGGCGTCCTCCATCGGCAGACGGCTCAGGCCCTCTGCGCGGCCTCCGCGGCGCGGCGCGCGTCGGCGCGGGCCGCCTCGAGCACCTTCTGCTCGCTGTCCACGAACTCCCGCGCGCCCTGCTTGATCGCGCGGGCCTTCTTGATCCCGAGGCCGGTGCGGATCGCCAGCCGGTCCTCGTCCTCGTGCAGGACGTTCTCGACCGACTTGTAGCCGGCCTCTTCGAGCAGGAGCACCGTGCGATCGCCGACGCCGCGGATGAACATCAGCCGCTCGCGGTCGGTGAGCGCCTCGGTGCGCGACGCCGCGGCGCGGATGCGCTCCTGGCGCAGGCGCTCCATCGTCGCGTCGGACTGGCTCTTGATGCGCTCGGCCGCCTCGGCGCCGCCGAGCCCGGGGATCGCCGCGAGCTCCTCGATCGAGGCCTCGCTCACCTCTTCGAGCGCGCGGAAGCCGAGCCGGTACATCGACTTGGCGATCGTCTCGCTCACGCCGTCGATCTGCTGCAGGGCGTTGATCGCCTCCTCCTCCATCTGCTTGAACTTGGTCTCGCTGATGATGTCGAGCTTCCAGTCCGTGAGCTGGGCGGCGAGGCGCACGTTCTGCCCCTTGCGGCCGATCGCGAGCGAGAGCTTCTCGTCGGGCACCACGAGCTCCATGCGCCCGTCGGCCTCGTCGACGATGACCTTGTGCACCTCGGCCGGCTGGATCGCGGCGATGACGTAGCGCGCCGGGTCGCGGTCGTAGGGCACGATGTCGATCTTCTCGCCGCGGAGCTCCTGCACCACGGCCTGCACGCGCGAGCCCTTCATGCCCACGCAGGCGCCCACCGGATCGACGTCCGCGTCGCGCGAGGTGACGGCGATCTTCGAGCGCGCCCCGGGCTCGCGGGCCACGGAGACGATGCGCACGATGCCCTCGTAGATCTCGGGCACCTCGGCCTCGAAGAGCTTCTCGACGAGGCGCGGATCGGATCGGGAGAGGATGACCTGCGGGCCGCGGGCCTCGCGATCGATGTCCTTCACGTAGGCGACGATGCGGTCGCCGGGGCGGTACGTCTCGCGCGGCGTCTGCTCGCGGAAGGGGAGCACGCCCTCGGTCTTGCCGATGTCGACGATGATGTTGTTGCCCTTCTCGAAGCGGCGGACGATGCCGCGGATCAGCTCGCCCTTGCGGTCCTTGTACTCGTTGAAGATGAGGTCGCGCTCGGCGTCGCGGACGCGCTGGAGGAGGACCTGCTTGGCGGTCTGGGCGGCGATGCGGCCGAAGGTGGTGCGGCCCTGCTTGAGCTTGAGGATGTCGCCGAACTCGCGGTCCTGCTCGCGGGCCTTGTCGGCGTCTTCGGGGCGCCAGAAGACCTGGAAGCCGAGCTCCTCGCCGAGCGTCGCGTCGAGCTTGTGCTTCTCGACGTTCTCCAGGGAGATCTCGCGCTCGGGCTCGTTCACGGCCTCGACCACGGTCATGTACTGGAAGAGATCGACCTGCCCGGTCTCCTCGTTGAACCTGGCTTCGAGCTCGCGGGTCGGACCGAAGACGCTCTGGGCCGCCTTGAGGATGGCGGCCTCGATCGTCTCTACGAGGATCTTCTTCTCGATCCCCTTCTCTTTCGCGACCTGCTCGAGGATGCCGCCGAGGCTGTTGTCCGTGCTCGGCATCGCTGCCACTGTTGCCATGACTCCTTGTTCTCCTGCTTACTGACGCTCCGGCGATCCGGGGATCTACCCCCGTCCGCCCTGCTCTCGCTTGTCTCGCTTGTCTTGCTTGCCCCCGGCCTTCGTCTTCTTGGGCGGGCCCTTCGGCTGGGAGACGAGCTCGAAGACGAGCTCGGCCTCCGCCACGTCGGCGAACGGGACCTCGATCCGCTTGCCGTCGACCACGACCGCGACCTTGCCCGCCTCCGCCTCGGCGAGCGGCCCGCGGAGGAGCTTCTGCCCGTCGGGCGCGGCCTTCTTGAGCTTCACCTTGGCCGTCTGCCCCGCGAAGCGCGCGAAGTCGGCCTCGGTGCGGAGCGGGCGGTCGAGGCCGGGCGAGCTGACCTCCAGGTTGTAGCGGTGCGGGAAGAGGCCCTCGTGCTGGTCGAGCAGGGCCGAGACGCTGCGGGAGACGTCGGTGCAGTCGTCGAGGGTGACCCCGAAGCCCGGCGCCGGCGGTCCGCTCTTGTTACGTTCGCCGGCGTCCACGCGCTCGATCGTGACCCGGAGCGTCCAGCCGCCCCGCTCGGTGAGCCACTCGAGGTCGACGAGCGAGACGCCGTGATCGGCGAAGGCCGGCGCGATGAGGGCGCGGACGGCCCCCAGATCGACGCCTGCCTTGATCTCGTGCTCGCTGCTCATCGTCGTGATCGACCGCCTCGGGTTGCCGTGAAGCCAAAAAAAAAGAGCCGATTCCCAAACTGGGAACCCGGCTCGCGGATCCGCCTAGTTGTCGCCGGCGACCCTAGTCGAGGAGCACCGGCCGTGCAAGGGGATGCTTTCAGGATTGAAAGGCTCCGAAAAGCCTTCTTTTCCCGTGCGATCCCACGCGCCTCGGGAGGCGGCGCGCCCGGGGCTCGGCCCGGTCTGCACGCGGCCTGTTTACACCATCCGCCCCCGATGTCCAGCTCGGCGCACAACCCCACAAAACCCGGGCTTTTTCGGCTAGGTCGGGCCGCTTCGCCAGGTGAGCAAGGGCTCGAGGAGCGCGTTGGCGAGCGTCGCCGTCTCGGCCTCTTCGACCTCGACCTGGGCCGTCACCCGGACGGCGTAGGCCCGGAGCGCGGCGGTGAAGGCCGCGAGCGCCTCTTGCACGGAGGCATGAACCGCGGGGGCCTTGCCCGCGGCCTTGCGGCGCAGGCCGAGGACCTTGCCGTAGTCGCGGTGGGCCGCGCCGAGCGCGTCGAGGAAGGGCTGCCCGCCGAGCGCGCGGATCCGATCGCCGAGGGGCTCTTCCGCGATGCGGAGCAGGCGGCCCTCGGACTCGCTCCACTCGATCTCGTAGGGCAGGCGGAGGAAGCCGAGCCCTTCCGGGAAGAGCTCGGCGAGGAGGGTGCGCGCCTCCTCGGCCTGCGGGGTGCCGTCGGGGAGCTTGGAGAAGCCGGTCAGCCACTCGAAGAGCGCCGTCCAGCAGAGGTCGAGCCCTTCGTCCGAGGCGGCCGCGGCCTCCGGATCGAGCGCCCGCATCTCGGCGGCGCGCAGGGCGTTGGCGCGGCGGAGGGCGTCGAGGCAGAGCGCGAGATCGTCGCGCACCTTCTGGATCGGGCGCGGGAGCTCGCCGAGCGTGGGCACGTCGAGCAGCCGCTCGCCCAGGGTCACCGCGCCGATCGCGTCGAAGCGCGGGAGCTGGATGAGGTCGTCGGAGGAGAGCCGTTCGCGGGTGGGCATCGGCGCCTCAGGCGAGGTTGGGGAGGGCCACGATGTCGACGTGGAGCACCTCGTCGAAGGCGCCGATCTCCTTGAGGCACGCCTCGCTCGGGCGGCCGGAGACGCGGAGCTTGGTGCACGTCGCGTGCGCCCCCTCGAACACGGTGTTGCTGATCTCCTCGATGTTCAGGCCGTGGCGCTTGAGCACCGAGAGGGTGTTGGCGAGCACGCCCACCTTGTCGAGCATGCGGACCACGATCGCGAAGCGGGCGGGCGAGGTGGCGCAGATGTTGACGACGTTGGGCACCGTCTCCTCGGTGAGGAAGGAGCGGATGATCCGCGCCGTCTCCTGGGCGATCGCGCGCTGCGACTGCTCGGTCGACGCGCCGACGTGCGGCGTGCCGTAGACCACGCCCTTGCCGAGGATCGAGGCCTCGAAGGGCGCCGAGCCCTTCTCCGGCTCGGTCGCGAAGACATCGAGGCCGACCTTGAGCCCCTTCTTCGCGACCAGGTCTTCGAGGGCGGCGTAGTCGAGGACCTCGGCGCGGGCGGTGTTGATGACCGTCGCCCCGTCGGGCAACGCCTCGAGCACCGCCCGGCTGATCGCGCCGCGCGTCTGCGGCTTGAGCGGGAGGTGGATCGTGAAGATGTCCGATCGCGCGGCGAGCTCCTGCAAGGTGCGGGCGAAGCCGACGCCGAGCTTGCCCGCGCGGGCCGGGGTGAGCGAGCGCGACCACGCGTTGATCTCGAAGCCGAAGCCGCGCGCCCGCTGGAGGACCTCGAGGCCGATCGCCCCGAGCCCCGCGATGCCGAGGCGCTGGCCGAGGAGGCCGCGCGCCGCGGAGTAGCGCGCCTTCTCCCAGCGGCCGGCCCGGAGCTCGGCCGTGGCGTCGGCGAGGCGGCGATCGAGGGCGAGGACGAGCCCCATCGTCAGCTCGGCGACGGCGATCGCGTTCTTGCCCGGGCAGTTGGCGACGTAGATGCCCCGCGCGCTGGCCGCCGCGACGTCGATCGTGTTCACCCCGGCGCCGGCGCGGACGATCAAGTTGAGCTGCTTGCCCGCGGAGATCGCCTCGGCCGTGACCTCGGTGGAGCGCACGACGAGGATGCCCACGCCCTCCAGCGCCGTGTGGAGCGTCTCTTTGGTAAGCTCCGGTTTGGAAATAATCTCGACCCCGAGGACCTTGAGCTCCTCGAGCGCCTGGGTATCCATCTTGTCGGCCAGCAGGAGTCGCATGCGTCGGGCCACGCTACCAGAAAAGCTCCTCGCCGCCGTCCCCCTTCTCGCCGCGGCCTGCAGCTCCGATCACCATGTCTCCCCCTGGGGCATCGCGCCGGATCTGCCCCTCCGGCAGCTCTTCCAGGCCCCCGACATGGACGCCCAGCTCGCCCGCCTCGACCGGGAGACCGGCCCCCTCGGCCTGCACCTCGGCCCGGAGATCCCGATCGATCTGCCCGCCGGCGGGGGCCAGGCGCGGATCCGCGGCTACGACGGGCAAGACCCGCTCGGCCGGCCCATCCACGCGGTGCGCGTCGTGACCCCCCGGGGGATCGTGATGGCCGTGGGCCCGATCGATCCGGCCGATCTGCGGCGCGAGCAGCCGACGGAGCTCGTGGTCGCGCTCGTGCCCACCGATGACGGGAAAGGCGCCTACCGGAGCGGGACCGATCTGAACGGCGACGAGCTGCCCGACGTGGTGCTGCGCGGGGAGAACGGGACGCTCGCGATCTGGCACGTCGCCGCGCTGGGCGCCGCTCCTTACGACGTGGAGATGGCGGCCCCGCCCGAGCGCGCGCAGGACATCGACGGCGACGGGTTGATCGATCTGGAGGGCGATGTGCCGGTGGATCCAGCCGATCCGCTCGCTCCCCGGCTGACCGACGTGGCGACCTTCGACGGCGGTCGGTACACGCACCGGAGCGAGCCGGCGCGGAGCTTCCACGCGCGGCTCGCCGAGCCTCCACCCCCCCCTGCGCCCGGGCCGCCGGTGCGGCCGGAGGTGCGCCTGCGCGAGGCGCTCGAGCGAGCGTTCCACGCGGCGCTCGGCGGGCACGCGTCGAAGAAAGAGGTGCTCGACGCGCTCGATCAGGAGGCGGTCCCCGGCGCGCTCGCGGCGAGCTTCAAGCGACACCGGGAGAGGATCGCGGGGCTGTTCGCCCCAGGGAAAGAGTGAGGCAGCCCATCCGTGGGTCGACGCCGCGCGCGCTCGACCCACCGGTTGCGCGGCGTCCGCCCGCGTGTTAGACACTGAACCGCATGGTTCAGTATTCGCAAGCCCGCCTCGACGCCTCGTTCGCCGCCCTCTCGGACCCGACCCGGCGCGGCGTCCTGGAGCAGCTCGGCCACGCCGACGCCTCGATCACGGACCTCGCCACCAAGTTCCAGATGACCCTGACGGGCATGAAGAAGCACATCGGCGTCCTGGAGCAGGCCGGGCTCGTCAGCACGGAGAAGGTCGGACGGGTGCGGACTTGCACGCTCGGCGCGCGCCGGCTCGAAGAAGAGACGGCGTGGCTCGAGCGGTACCGCCAGCGCTGGGACGCGCGCTTCGACGCGCTGGAGAAGGTCGTCGAGGAGCTGAAACGGAAGGAGCAGATCGATGGACGAAAAAAGAGAGCGTGAGCCCACCCCCACCGGAAACCAGACGACCGTGGAGCGGATCTCCGATCGTGAGGTGATGGTCAAGCGCGTGATCAACGGCCCGCCGCGCCTCGTGTTCGAGGCGTTCCGCAACGCGGAGCTGCTGAAGCAATGGTGGGTCCCGAAGTCGTTCGGCATGACCTTGCTGTCCTGCGAGACCGATGTCCGCGTCGGGGGCCGCTACCGCCTGGTGTTCGACCAGGGCACCTCACCCCCCATGGCGTTCTACGGCCAGTACCTCGAGGTAAACCCCCCTTCGCGCCTCGTCTGGACCAATGAAGAGAGCGGCGAAGGTGGAGCCGTGACGACCGTGACCTTCGAGGCGCAAGGCGACAAGACGCTTCTCGTGCTGCGCGATCTGTACCCCTCGAAAGAAGCCCTCGACGCCGCCCTGGCCTCCGGCTCCTACGATGGAATGAGCGAGACGTTCGCGCAGCTCGACGCGCTCACCATCACCCTGAGCGCGAGCTCGGCAGAGGCATGAAGGTGCCTGTCCGGCGGGCGAGCGGGCTCATATCCCGCCGCCCGTCAGGACGATCTCGACGCGCCGGTTCTTCGCCCGGTTCGCCGGGCTCGTGTTCGGCACCTTCGGGAAGCGCATCCCGTACCCGAGGGGCTCGAGGCGCGCCGGATCCACGCCGTGCCCGCCGAGCCAGGAGACCACGCTCGCGGCGCGCCGGTTCGAGAGATCGAGGTTGTACGCGTCGTCCCCCTTGTCGTCGGTGTGGCCCTCGACGATCACGTGCGCCCCGGGGTGAGCGTCGATGAGGTCGCTCTTGACCCGCGCGAGCACCGCCTCGGCCTGCGGCCCGAGGTCGCTCTTGTCGAAGCCGAACAGGAGCTCGCCGCCCAGCGAGACACCGAGCTTGCCGGGCGCGCGGCGGACCTCGATCCCCTGGGTCTCCGTGGCGTCGAACGGCGCGAAGGTCTTGCCCTCGTCCGAGGACATCTCGAGGACGAGCGCGATCTGGGTGCGCGGCCCCTGGAAATACTCGACGCGGATCGTGTGCGCGCCGGCGGCGAGGTCGGCCGAGCCCTGGCGCGCCAGCGGCGAGTGGACGCCGTCGTCGTCGATCACGAGCCGATCGTCGATGAAGAGCTTCGCGCCGTCGTCGGAGGTGAGGCGGAACTCGCGCTTGCCCGCGGCGTCGACCGCGAAGGTGCCGTGGTAGTCGATGGCGAACCACTCGAAGCGATCGGTGACACCGGGGAAGCCCGTCTCGAACCCGCGCGGGGTGACGTCGAGGCGCGCCGCGTAGATCGACCCGACCGACTTGAGCGCCGCGAAGTCGGGGAGCGCGCGGGTGTTCTCCGGGATGAAATAGATGTCCCCCTTGAGCGCCAGCGGGATGATCTCCTTCTGGCCGAGGCCCCCTCCGGCGACCTTCGCGCCTTGCTCGGTCGCCGCAGGCGCGGCCACGGGCGCGACGGACTGGAGATCGAGCGAGGGCGGCCTCGAGGGGGCGCCTCCACACGCGCTCACCGCGAGCACGGCGAGCACCCCACACACCGATCGAGGACGATCCTTCATGGTGCAGAACACGCTATCACGGGCATCCCCCGCGGATGGTCCGATTCTGTTGCTCCCATCGCGCGTTCGTCCCCGGAAGGAGATTCTTCCCGTCCGCAGCGGCAGAGCGGGTGTTGGGGCGCGGGACACGTATCCTGGCTCGACGGGTTGACGACCTCACGATTCATGCACGGTCGTATCGAGTCCAGGTCGTGGCAATAGCCATGGATTGAAGGGGCCGACTCGATGGGTCGAGCGTGGATCCCGCTCGACGAAATGCCGTATCGGAGATCGTCCAGGATACGATTGCCCGCTTCCCTTCGTGGTTTTTCGAGCCCCTCTTCGATGGGCGCGATCGTGGCGCGCTCTTCACCGACGCCCTCACCCTCGGGACCTCGGCGGCTTGCCCCGCCTCCCCGCAGCGCCGCCTGCGCTCGGCCCCGGCGTCCACCCGCCGGCGCAAACCGACCTACCCTCCCCCTGTCAACCCGAAACTCGTCCTCCCGAGGGCCACGCCGCGCCCAAGGCAGACGCAGCCGCCCGCCGGAAACCCCGAGCACCTTGACGCGCGCCGCGCGGGGGCGACTATGCTGCGCCCCGCGCCCGCGAGGGCATGGAAAGGCAGAAGACAGTGCTGATCGACGAGCTCAAGCGGCGGGTCACCGCGGCGATGAAGACGGGCAACACCGTGGAGAAGGAGATCCTCCGGGTCGCGCTCGGGGAGATCCAGATCGCCGACGCGCGGGGCACGGCGGTCACCGACGAGAGCGTCACCACCGTCCTGCGCAAGCTCATCAAGTCGAACGAGGAGACGCTGGCGGCCACGGCCGACGAGGCCACGAAGAAGCAGCTCGCCGCCGAGATCGAGGTCCTCGCGTCGCTCCTCCCGAAATCGCTCGGCGTCCCGGAGATCGTCGAGGCGCTCGCCCCGATCCACGCCGCGATCAAGGCCGCGGGCAACGACGGCCAGGCCACCGGGGTCGCGATGAAGCACCTCAAGACCACCGCGGCGGTCGTCAACGGCAAGGACGTGACCGCGGCCGTGAAGCAGATCCGCGCCTGATCCGATCCTCCACGCGCGAACGAAGGAAGGAGCCCATCCCATGATCGCCCGACACGCCATGAAGCTCGCCCCCCTGTTCCTGCTCCTCGCCGCCGCGTGCGGCCCCGCCGGCTCGAACGGCCCGGCGGCGCCCGCGGCCCCGCCCATCCCCAAGGTCGAGCCCGGCCACTTCATCCACCGCGGCGGCGGCTCGCGCCAGTTCGACGCGCTCGTGAGCGGAACCGACATCACCGGGCCCACCATCAACCTCACCCTCTACTCCGACAGCTCGGAGCGCGCGATCCGCGGGCAGGTCTCCGGCCTCACGGTCGACGTGGAGATCTCGGGCAACCGGGCCCATGGCCTGGTCGGGCCGACGCCGCTCGACGTCACCGTCACCCGCAAGGACCAGAAGATCCACGTCGACGGCGTCGTCCGCGGCGCGCCGACCGACTTCGACTTCGGTCCCGACGTGCTCGACGGCAAGATCGGCAATTGCACCTACCACCTCACGCAGACGGGCAAGCCCTCGTACAACGGGTCGCGCGGCTGCGGCGGCGGCGCCACCGTCGAGGTCGAGGTGCCCGAGGCCCTCCGCGTGTGGGGCGACGCCGAGCTCGCCGCGACGCTCGGGCTGATGCTCTCCGCGCCTTGAACGTTTTGGCTCGATCGAAGGGACGAGCTCGCCGGGTCGACGCTCCGGTCACCTACACGGATCGGATCGCCACCTGCGGCTCGTCCACGAGCAACCGGCCGAGATCTTCGGGATCCGAGGTGAGCAGCACGCACGGGCTCCCGTCACCTACCGCCGCGGCTGCGACGAGCGCATCGATCCCGTCATCGCTCTTCGCGCGGTGGCGAAGCCGCCCGGCTCTCCGCGCGGTGGCCTCATCCGGGGCTTGGAGCACGGTGACAGCCTCGTCGAGCACATGAAGAACGCGGTTCACCTCGGCGTCTCTACCAGCGTCGCCGGTGATCGTCTCGACCAGCACCGGTGTCGGCACGAAAACGGTGCCGTCATGCTCGACGATCCACCGGAGCCATGCCCGCGATCGCTGCGATCGGCCGAGCAACCCCGAGAGGCCGCCGCTGTCGAGCACGCAGCGCGCCTGAGCCGCGGCGGCTTTGCGCTTCGCCTTCTTCATCGGCGGAACAATCGCCGTGCGTCCGCGTCGACCTCGGCGCGGACGGCGTCGGAGGGCGCGCCGTGCTTCCGATCGAGCTCATCGAGCAGGCCGAGTAAGCGCAGCTTGGCGAGCCGCTCCGAGGCGGCGAGCTGGAGAAAAGAAGAGACCCCGCGGGGGCCGGCGACACGCCGGATAGCCGCGACTGTTTGTTCGTCGAGTGTTGCGGTGACACGCTCCATGACGAAATCATACTTCAAATCATATTCTAGCACCAGCCCCGCCAGAGGCGCGCTCAATTGCCCGTCGGGATCACCGGCATCTCGAACGCCTGCTTGAACGTGAGCACCACGTCGGGCGCGTGGTTCTTCGGCAACACGTCGGTCGTGTAGCTGCATTTCCCCGGGCAGGTCACGAACGGGAAGCCCAGGTCGACGCGCATCACCACCCGGTCGAGCTGCGGAAAGAGCACGCGCGCGCCGAGGCCGGCCGAGGGCTTGAGCTTCAGGTCGCGGAAGCCGTCGAAGGCGTCACCGGTGTCGACGAAGGCCGCGCCGGCGAGCTGGCAGCCGAGGATCTGCACGGCCCGGCTCCTGAGCTCGAGGCTCGCCGTCACCATGTCTTTCCCGCCGAAGGCCTGGCTCGCGTAGCCGCGCGGCCGCGTGTCGCCGCCGAGGAAGCTCCGCTCGTTCAGGTAGTTCGCGTAGCGGTTCAGGAAGCGCGCGTCGAAGTGCAGGCGGCCGATCTTGGTGCGGGGCGAGGCGATGCGCAGGCCGGCCTCGATCGATCCGTCGGGCACGCCGCTCGTCGTCAGCTCGTTCGACGTCTCGACGAAGCCGCGCACGAGCCCGTCGCCGAGCGGGATGGTGTACGCGGCCGCGGCGTAGACGCTGAGGAAGGTGCGCGAAGAGCCGAGCCAGGTGGTGATCGGCGTCAGGCGCAGGTAGGCGTCGTGGCCGCTCAGGTAATCCTCTTGCAGCCCGAGCGTGTTGAAGTCGAGCAGCGTCATGTAGCGGTTCTGGAACGAGTGGAGCTCGACGTAGGGGCCGATCTGCGTGTCGCTGACCGGCATGACCTGCGCGTAGAAGGCGCTCTTCACCTCGTCCGAGGCGGAGGCGAGCGCGGCCGGCGGGCGGTACACGTTGCGGCTCGCGCCGAAGCCGAAGAGCAGGTTGTTCTTGATCGCGGCGCCGAAGGAGCGCGTCACGTCGAAGCGGCCGCTCACCACGTCGCGGTGGTACTCCTGGTGCAGCGCGGTGTCGGTCCCCGGCGGGAAGGGCGCGAGGTCGCCGCCGACGAAGCGGCGCTTGATGTCCTCGCGCACGCTGATCTTCGCGCCCCACGCCCAGATCGCCTCGGTCGAGTAGAGCGGCTGGCCGTAGATCAGCGTCCCGTAGCCGCCCTCGGCGGCGCCGGTCGATCGGTTGACGACCGCGTTCCCGCTCACGTCGAGCTTGATCCGGCTGCCCCCGAGGCGGGGGATGATGTAGCGGCCCCCGAAGGTGTACGTCGCCGGATCGAGGATGAAGTTGCCGAGCAGCGACTGGTGGGTGCCGAGGAAGTTCTCCTCACTCGGTTGGAGCAGCAAGTATTGCAGCTTGCCCCCGGCCACGAGGTAGTCGGAGTTGAGGCGCAGGCTCCAGACATCCTTGGTGACGAGGAGCAGCACCACCTTGTCGGGCGAGGAGCCGCGCAGCGGGACGGCGAGCACGACGGAGAGCTGCCCGAGGCCGCGCAGGTTGCGCGCCGTCTCGTCGACCCGCCTGGCGCTGTAGGGCTGCCCGCGCGAGACGAGCAGCTCGCGCTCGATCACGTAGGGGCGCGAGGTGACGTGGAACCAGTTGACGAGGCCGAGCAGGAAGTTCGGGATGAAGTCGCGCTTCTCGAAGACGTCGAGCGTGGTGACCTTGACGTCCTCGATCGTCTTGCCCTCGGGCGCGGGATCGACGGCGGCGCCGAGCTTCTGCACGGCGCGATCGATCGAGTCCTGCTCGTAGCGGGAGTATTTCGCCCCGAGCTGCGTCGGAGGCGCCGCGAGGCTCTCCTTGGGCTCGTCGGCGCGGGCGCGCGGCTCGCTCCCCGCGAAGGCGAGGGCCGCGAGGCAGAGGACGGGCCACCGCTTCATGGATCGAGGATGCGCGAAACCCCTTCGCGCTGGAACCGTCAAAACGCGTCGCTCGGCGGGTAGGTGGCGACGACGTTGACCTTGTAGCGCGCGTACTGGTGCGGGATCGTCCCCCAGTCGGGCGTGGGCATGGCGCGCTTGACGCAGCGGAGGAGCTGCTGCGCCTTGTTGCGCTTGATGCTGCTCGATTTGCCGGCGAAGAGCGTCAGCTTCTTGGCGCGGAAATCGGCCTCCATCACGTAGCTCACCGTGGTCTGCGTCTTCGACGACGGGGCGCAGGTCGCGTTGTCGCGGATGGCCTTGGCGAGGCCGTCCTCGAAGAAGGTGATGTGATCGCAGCGCTCGGGCGGCGTCTTGCCCGGGCCCGGGTTCTCGCACTTGAGCGTGGTGAAGGCGGAGAGCGTGATGCCCCCGGGCGGCCCGGCGTCGAAGGCCACGATCGGGCTCGGCGGGCCGGTCTCGGGCGCGCCTGCGTCGGCCACGGCGGCGTCGGCCACCGGGATCGACTCGACCCGCGGGCGGCGCCACAGGTAGAGCGGCACGGCCACGAGCACGAGCCCCGCCACGAGCGCGATGATGATCTGCAGCCGCACCGGCCGCTCGCCGCCGCCCCGGCCGAGGTAGCGGTAGGGCGAAGGCTGCGAAGGAGGGCTCGACGGGAACGAGGACCGGTTCATGCGATCTCGGGCGACCTTCGCGACGAGTAGCGCAACGGGCGCGAGATCCCAAGAGAATCCCGCTCGTGCAGCGCCATGTCACGAAACGCCGCGCCATGGACCGGCGCGCCGAGTCTGGATGGCCGTTCAGTCAACGCCGTTCAATCTACCAAGGTGCGGGCGGGGCGGCCGGGCTCGCCCTTCACCAGCGTCGCCCCGAGCTCCAGCGTGTCGGGGAGCAGGCCCTGCACCTGGGAGACGATCTGCTCGACCACGTGGCGGGCCTCGTCGATCGTCGGGCCGACGATGGAGACGGCGAACTTGAGGGGGCCGGTGCGGCCGGCGACCACCGGCGTCAGGCTCAGCATCAGCATCTCGGTCAGGTCGACCACGCGCTGGGCGGCGCGGCGGAGGGCGAGCATCTCCAGGATGGTCGGGCGCTCGCTCACCTGGCGGTTCGGGCCGCGCAGCTCGTAGCGGGCGACCTGCATCGGCGCCTCGGCCCAGTCGGCGAAGAGGCCGTCCTCGTCGATGGCCTTGAGCAGGTGCTCGCGGCCGAGCAGGCCGGTGAGCCCGTCGCGCTTGATGAGGTACTGCCGCGCGCGCTTGTGCTGGATCGACTCGGGCGTGAAGCTCACGAGCTTGAGACGGCACTCGCCCACCTGCGCCTCGCCGCCGTGGAGCAGCGCGACCTGCGTCTTGCGCTCGTAGTTGTGGTCCGTGTAGCTGCCGTTGGTGCTGCCGAGGTCTTCGATCAGCCACGAGCCGGACTGCCAGCGGAGCACGGCGTGCGTGCCGGAGACGGTGGCCTCGGGGATCACGAGGTCCTGATCGCCGCGGCGGCCGAGGGACATGAGCGGCTTGTCGAGCGGCAGGAGCTGGCCGACGATCTCGGGCGCGTTGGTCGCGTACGTGATCAGCAGCGACTGCGCGCTCGGCGTGAAGGTGCTGACCACCGCGCGGCCCGGCGGCGGGCCCGGATCGAGGCGCTCGCGCGGGAGCTGGATCGGGCTCGTCGTGAGCTGCGTCGGGTTGAAGAAGCGCATGTGACGCGCCTGCGGGCGCATCTGCGGGTCCTCGTTGAGGCCGCGGAAGATCTGCCGCACCTCGTCGATCGACAGGCCGGCGGGCACGTCGAACATGATCTGCTGGCGCATCGTCTTGACGCGCGGCTTGTAGCCCGGCTCGGGGACGCGGCAGGTCCACATCTCCCAGAGGGTGAGGGCCATCGCGTAGACGTCGTCTTCGGGGCTCGCGCCGCCGCTGCGGAGGCGCTCGGGCGACATGTAGTTGGGCGTGCCGCCGTCGGGCGGAGCGCCGGGCCTGCGCGCCGAGGCGCGCGCGCGCTCCTGCGCGAAGCCGAAGTCGAGGATCACCGCGCGGCCTTCGCAGACCATCACGTTGCCGGGCTTGAGGTCGCCGTGGACGAGGCCGGTGTTGTGGATGGCGGCGAGGCCCGCGCACACCTCGCTCGCGATCTTGCGGAACTCGTCGGCGGTGTAGCCGCCCTGCGCCTTCTTCTTGCGGATGTGCGTGTGGAGCGTCTGCCCGGGGATCTGCTCCATCACGAGGATGGGGCCCCACGGGCTCGGCGCGAGGTCGTGCACGCGACAGACGTTGGGGTGGCTCACCGAGCGCGCGAGGAGCAGCTCCTGGCGGAGCGCCTCGTCGTCGCCGGGCATGCGCGACTCTTCGCGCACGACCTTGAGCGCCACCGTCTGCTGGGTCGATCGATCGAAGGCCAGGAAGACCTCGCCCATGCCGCCCTTGCCCAGGCTCTGGCGAATGTCGTACCGATCGTTGACGACGGTCCCGGTGGTGATCGGAGGAGGGGGATTGGGCTTGGTCACGACGGGCGATGGAGGCGTGCGCGGCGACCGTCCGGGCAGACCATGACAGGCCGCCAGGATCGGAACGACCGGGTTCCTCGCAAGGGTCGTCCATTCCCACCGGGAGCGCAACGACTCTCGCACGGGCTCCTCGGATCCTCTTGCCCCCGCGGCCCCCGCGCCTCTCGCCGGAGCGGCTCTCCGGCCGCGGAGGGCCCCCGGCGTCGATCGCGACCCCGGAGCCGCTTGACGGCGCCACCCCTTTCGACCTAAGCGGCTCGGGCAGGCCGCTCGCCGCCCCACGCGGCTGCGCGGTCCGCCGACTCGACGCAGTCGGCGCGCTCTCCGCCCACGCAGAGGCGCGCCGGACAACAGGGAAGCCGGTGTGCGAGGGATCCGCGATCGCGGGCCCTCCTCGCACGCAAGCCGGCGCGGCCCCCGCCACTGTAACCGGGGACGAAGGCGGAGACACCACTGGAGCCAAGGCCGCGCGAGCAGCCCGCTCCGGGAAGGTCCGCCGGAGGACGATCCGGGAGCCAGGAGACCTGCTGCTTCGAGGCCGTCCGCGATCTCCGGGGATGGAGACGACGACGGCCGCGTGACGTCGTCACGTCCCGCCGCCCGATCGTCCGCCATCGCCGAGACCGCGCCACCCACACCCCACCGGCGCGGGGACAGCACCGGGATGGAGACGATCATGCGACGAGCGAGCTTCACGATTCTTCTCACGGCGGGCGCGATCCTCGGGCCCGCGCTGGCGGCAGCGACCGGCTGCGGCGGCGATTCGAGCACCTCCACGACGACGAGCGCCACGACGACCACGTCGAGCGCCACGACGACCGCCGGGGGCACCGGCGGTCAAGGCGGCGCCGGTGGATCCGGCACCACCACCACGAGCGGCACGGGCGGCCAGGGCGGCGCCGGTGGATCGGGGCCGGCGTGCCTCGACGCCTCGGCGATCGCCGATCTGTTCACCATCGCGCAGGGCTCGCTCTGCGCGGTGGCGAAGTACGAGGCCGACGAGCTGATCGTGCAGTCCTTCCAGGTGCCCTCGTGGGGCGCCCACCACGGGCCGCTCACCGTGCGCCCGGGGGACATGGGCTCGGTCGATCTCGTGCGCTGGACGCCGCCGAACGGCGCGACGGGGGCGCTCGGCAAGAGCGTGGTGCACGTGGACGCGCAGATCCCGGCGGACGCGTTCGTCGGCTCCTCGGCGGTCGATCTTCCCTTCTTCGGGTGGACGGCCATCGACTGGTCCGGCGCCTTCCCGAACACGCTCGGCGAGGTGATCCTCATCAAGGGCTCCTCCGTCGCGACCCGCTACGACGCGAACGGCGCGTTCGCCCTCGGCGGCCTGCTCTCCGCGCCGGACGCGGGTCGCCTGCTGCTCACGGGCCTCTCGCCGATCGACGAGACGAAGGCCGGGATGAACGGCCTCTACGCGGCGGACACCTGCGGAGGCGCCGCCATGCCGGCGCTGATCCCGGGGCAGGACGCCTCGTGCAAGGCGCCGATCGCGGTCGCGACATGGGGCGACGCGTCCGGCCCGGTGACGGTGGATCACGATGGCAACGCGTTCGCGGTGATGTCATCGTTCTCCGGCGATCAGGAGGGGCGCGGCTTCGCGGCGGCCGAGATCGGGCACAACGCGGGCGCCGCGGAGGGCACCAAGCTCTTCACCCTCGGCGGCTTCGGATCCGGCCTGGCCGCGCTCGCGCCGAGCAGCGGGCCGATGGGCCTGCTCGCCTTCCAGCCGGTCGACGGCATGACGTTCAAGGCGCTCGACGTGATCAGCGTCGAGTACACCGTCACGAGCGGCAAGCTCACGGTGGAGAGCGGCCCCACCCAGCTCCTCAAGCCGGCCGTGGAGGGCACCACCCTGGGCCTCCTCACCGACGATCAGGAGCGGCTCTGGGTGGCGGTGCCCACGGCGAACGGCACGACCTTCGTCGTCCTCGCCCGCAAACCTTGATCGAAAGCACGGTCGGGGACGACGCGCCGCGCGCTCCCTGCTAGGCTCCCGCCGTGGGCCCGCTCACCACGGGCCCATCCATCACCGGCGCGATGGCCGAATCGGAGCGAGCATGACCGGGCTAGGGCCGAGGGCCGACCAGGTTGTCAGAGACGCGGTGGACGCCTTCATGGACGACAGGCGCCTCGTCGTGCACGACGGCGACGCCGTCCTCGAGACCAAGAACAGCCGCTACAGCCTGGTCGACGGCGTCGTCTTCTCCGCCCCCGATCCGAGCATGCACGGCGCCGAGTTCGTCGGGTGGCTCTGCGACACCGAGCGGCGCGTCGCGGTCGAGCAGGTCTACGACGAGGGCCTGCGCGCCATCTTCGTCGACCGCGCCCGCGGCCGGCACATCATCGTCACCTCCACGATCATCCGCGTCGCGGGCGCGCCGATCCGCAGCATCGAGCGCGACCCCGAGCCCTCGTACCCCCTCGTGCTCGAGCGGCGGCGCACGCCTGTCCCGGCGGCGCCCGAGGCCGCGCCGATCCCGCTCGTGGCCGCGACCCCGGCGCCGCCGCCGGCCGCGCCCGCGCCCACGCCCGCCGAAGCGCGGATGAGGATCACGAACGCCACCCGGCCTCCGCCGCCGCCCCCGCGCCGCGCGGCGATCCCCGCGCCGCTCCCTTCGCCGCCGAGAGCGCCGCTGACCGCGACGAACGCGACGAGCGCGGCGCCCTGGGCCGACGCCCGCGCCGCGGTCCCGGCGATCACCCGCCCGCTGCCCGCGCCCATCCCGCCCCCGCGCCGCGCGATCACGCCGGTCCCGCCGGCGCCGGAGGTCAAGGCCGCCGAGCCCTGGATCGCGCGAGATCCGGCCCTCGCGGTCAGCCCGCCCCCTCCAGATTGGTTGCCGGAGATGGAAGCGCCCGAGCCCCTGCCGAGCGCGACCGCGTGGCCCCGCGTCGATCTCGCGGTGGTGGCGCCGGAGGAGCCCTCGCTCCTCGCCTCGTCCGACGTGCTCGACGCGGTCGACGTGGGGGACACGGGCGACCCGCCCGACACGGATCGAGATTTCGACGACGTCGAGGAGACGGAGCCCACCTCGCCCCCGTTCCTGCTCGCGCGCCCCGCCACGCCCCCGCCCCCCGCGCCCGCCTCGCAGCCGGGGAACGAGCCTTTCTTGCTCGGCCGTCCCGCGCAGCGCAACGCGCCGCTACGATAATCCTCCAGTGACAACACCCGCCGCCGCAGGGAGCGCTCCAGGATCCGCGACGCGCGCTCCAGGATTTCGCGGAGAGCGCTCCCTGGCCGCGCGGACCGCTCGTCGAAAAAGAGCTGCGATCGCGACCGGGAGCGCCCAACGGAATTGACACCCGCAATGCAGGCCTGCGACTATTTTGCTATAGAAGAGCGGTAACTCTCCGAACCTCCTCCAACCCGAAGCACGAATCCGATGGCCGACAGAACCGCAGAAGGCGCCGTGGCTCGGGCAGAGCCGGCAGCCGCGAACAGCGCAAAAGGGGAGCCCGATCCCCTGATCGGCCGCACGATCAACGGCCGCTTCAAGATCGTCTCGGTGATCGCGCGCGGCGGGATGGGGAAGGTCTACCGGGCCGAGCAGGCCCCGCTCGGACGCCTCTGCGCCCTCAAGGTGCTCAGCCCCAAGTACGAGGGCGATCGCGATCCCGAGTTCCACAAGCGCTTCTTCCTCGAGGCGTCCACCGCCGCCAAGCTGACCCACCCGAACACCGTCACCATCTTCGACTACGGCCAGAGCGACGACGTCTACTTCATCGCGATGGAGTACATCGAGGGCCGCACCCTCCATCGCGTGCTGCGCGACGAGGGGACGCTCAGCGAGGCGCGGGTGGTGCACATCGCCTCGCAGATCTGCCGGTCGCTGCGCGAGGCCCACGGGCTCGGCGTCGTCCACCGCGATCTCAAGCCCGGCAACATCCTCCTCAGCGAGCGCGGCGACGAGCACGACATCGTCAAGGTGCTCGACTTCGGCCTCGTCAAAGACGTCTCCGGCGAGGCCGAAGACCTCACGCAGGCCGGCCTCTTCATGGGCTCGCCCAAGTACATGGCCCCCGAGCAGATCCTCGGCGGGGAGATCTCCCCGTGCACCGACATCTACTCGCTCGGCGTGATGATGTACGAGATGCTCTGCGGCAAGGTGCCGTTCGATCGGGGCGCCAGCGTCGGCACGCTCATGGCGCACGTGAACGACGCGCCCCCGTCGATCCGCGTGGTCAAGCCGGGCGTCCAGCTCTCGCCGGCGATGGAGCAGGTCGTGAGCCGCTGCCTCGAGAAGGACGCGGCCAAGCGCTACCCGTCGATGAAGGAGCTGCTCAACGCGCTCAAGCGCGTCGGCATCGAGAACGGGACGGCGATGACCGACACGCAGGAGAGCATGCCGATGGCGCGGCTCGACTCGGCCACGTCGGGCGCGCACTCCCTCGACAGCCTCATCGGCCACACCCCCATCCTGCAGAGCGCTTCGAACCGGCCGAGCTCGAGCCCCTCCGGCATCACCGACTCGTCGCTGATGCAGCCCGGCCCCGCGCCGCCGCTCGACACCGACGCGATGGCGAAGATGAAGCCGAAGGGGCGGCCCGTGCTCGTCGCCCTCGCCGCCCTCGCCGCGGTGGGCATCGGGGCCGTGGTGCTCGTGTCGTCGAACAAGGCGCCCGGCACCGACGGGCCGGGCGCCGGCACCTCGCAGGCCGTCATCCAGGCCCCCGTGGAGACGGCGAAGCCCGTCCAGACGGCCGCGGAGACGGCGAAGCCCGCCCCGACGGCGGTGGCCCCGACCATCCGCGTGGTCCACATCGAGACCGATCCGAAGGACGCGACCATCACCGAGAACGGGACGCAGCGCTGCTCGTCAACGCCGTGCGACGTCGTCTACAAGGACGAGGCCGCGGGGCAAGAGCACACGCTCGCGGTGGCCAAGGCCGGCTTCAAGCCCGGCAAGATCACCGTCGGCACGAGCGACGAGAAGGCCAGCACCAAGCTCGAACGGCTGCCCCTCGTCCCCGTCACCCCCGTGACACCGTCGACCGGCGCATCTCCGTACAAGCACGGCGCCTACGATTGACCATTGAAGGAGCCCGTGGGGGCCCTGGTCTTCTCCGACCCGCTCCCGTTCCCGTTCCCGATTCCCTCTTCCGACGCCCCCTTCCGGCGCGGGAACGGGAGAGGCGCGGAACGTGCCTGAAACACGAGGGGATCTCTCCAGGCAGCGGCGTGTTCGATTGGGGTGCCGCGCCGCGGTGGAGATGACGCCATCTCCAACATTCCCGGTTGCGAGCCGGCCGAGTCCCTGATTGCATCGGCCTGTTCGTATGGCAAATCGACGCCCTCTCCCACCGCTGCCCCCGGTCCCTCCGCCGAGGCTCTCTCGTGGCTCGCTTGCGATGCGGCGCTGGCCGGCGCTCGCGCTGCTCGTCGCGGCCACCCTCTATGGAGGAAGCGCGCTCGCCGACGCCCGCACCGACGCCCGCCGCCATTTCAAGGCGGGCATGGCGCTCATCGAGAAGAAGAAGCTCAACGAGGGCATCAAGGAGCTCGAGCTCGCCTACCAGATCCTCCCCCACCCGAACGTCGCCTACAACATCGCGGTCGCGCAGGCCGAGAACGAGAACTACGAGCTGGCGATCGCGGCGTACGGCACCTACCTCGACAGCAAGCCGCCCGATCAGGCCGAGGTCGAGGCGACGGTGCAGAAGCTCCGCGAGAAGATCGCCGCGAAGAAGGCGGCCGAGGAGAAGCCCGCGGAGCAGCCGACGCCGGCCATCGAGAAGCCCGGGGAGAAACCCGGCGAGAAGCCGGGCGAAAAACCGGGCGAGAAACCAGGTGAAAAACCGGGCGAAAAGCCGGGGGAGAAGCCGGGCGAGAAACCGGGCGAAAAACCGGGGGAGAAGCCCGGAGAGAAGCCGGGCGAAAAGCCGGGGGAAAGGCCGGGTGACAAGGGGATCGGGAAGCCGGTCGGCGAGCGCACCGAGGACATCTACCAGGAGACGGTCGTCACCGCGTCGCGCGCGGCGCAGAGCCCGCTCGACTCGCCGAGCTCGACCACGATCCTCACGCGGCAGGACATCCGGCTCTCGGGCATCACGCGCTTCCCCGAGCTGCTCCGCCGCGTCGCCGGCATGGACGTGATGCAGATCACGGGCGGCGACGAGAACGTCTCGATGCGCGGCTTCAACAGCCGCCTCGCCAACAAGCTCCTCGTCCTCGTCAACGGTCGCTCCGTCTACAACGACATCCTCGGCTCGACGTTCTGGGAGACGCTGACGATCGACGTCGATCAGGTGGAGCGCATCGAGGTCGTGCGCGGCCCCGGGTCCGCCCTCTACGGCGCGGACGCCTTCTCCGGCGTGGTGAACATCATCACCATCGCGCCCGGCGAGGGCAGCAAGGCGGGCGCGCGCGCCGGCGTCGGCGATCACGGGCAGGCCTACGGATCGGGCTGGGTGAGCGGGCGCGACGGCGATTTCGCCTACCGCGCGTCGGTCGGCTACACGCGCTACCCGCGCTGGACGCGCGAGGTGGCGCCGGGCCGGCTCGACCTCAAGGTCGCCGACTTCGACCAGAACCTCGGCGCCGAGAACCTGCGCGCCGAGATCCGCGCCGATCAGCGGATCGGCAAGGACATGGGCGTCTACCTCGGGGGCGGCTACTCGCGCGTCGCGCTCGACGTGTACGGCACGGGGCCCTTCAACGACTACCGCCTCAAGGGCGACACGATGGACGTGACGGGCGGCTTCCGCAGCAAGCACGTCAACGCCCGCGTCTACTTCACTCGCCTCGCGGTGGCCTCCGGCGTCGACTACAACTACATCGGCCAGTCGCTCTTCGAGCCGTCGACGCCGACGCAGAACTCGTTCGACGCCGAGGCCGAGTACACGGGCGAGTTCAAGCTGCCCTCCGTGCTCAAGCACGAGGTGAACCTCGGCATCGGCTACCGGCTCAAGAACATCAAGTGGGAGTACCTCGAGGACAACATCCCGAACCAGCACAACGGCTCGGTCTACTTGCAGGACGCGATCTCCTACAAGAAGGTCGCCAAGCTCGTGGCCTCGGGGCGCCTCGACTACGTGCCCTACCTCGAGCGCGTGGTGCCCTCGGGCCGCGCGTCGATGATCATCAAGCCCACCGATCAGCAGGCGGTGCGCGTCTCCGGGTCCACCGCGTTCCGCTCGCCGACCTTCCTCGAGTCCTTCCTCAAGCTGCCGATCCAGCTCCCCCTCCCCGGCGCCGAGCTGATCTCCGCGTCGAAGCGCGAGGACGATCCGAACTTCAAGCTCCAGCCCGAGCAGATCACCTCGGTCGAGGCCAGCTACCTGAACCAGCAGAGCGATCTGTTCGAGTTCGAGGTGACCGCCTACTACAACCGCGTCACGAACCTCGTCGCCCTCGCGGTCAACCGCAACAACACGCTCTCCACGAAGGGCGCGGGGCTGCCCGGCTACGACGCCGACACCGGCCGCTACAACGTCGGCTTCGGCGGCTGGGCGAACCAGTGCGACACCTACAACGTCGGCGGCGGCGAGCTCGGCGCCCGCGTGTACCCGATCGAGGGTCTCGACCTCTTCGCCAACTACGCGCTCAACCTCTCGACGCAGGACCGCCCCGCGGGCTGCAACGTGCCCGAGGACAAGCGCACGAGCACGCACAAGGTCAACGTGGGCGTGCAGGTCCGCACCAAGCTCGGGATCAACGGCGAGGTGACCTTCCACTACCAGTCGCCGCAGACGTGGAACGAGCAGGTGGCCACGCTGAACGGCATCTTCTACCAGCCGTACACGCTGCCGGCCTACACGCTCTTCAACGCGCGCGTCGGCTACCGCTTCTACAAGGACAGGATGGAGATCTCGGGCACGGTGTTCAACGCGCTGGCCGATGTCTTCGGCGACCCGCCGCAGATGCACCCCTTCGGCAACCGCGTGGGCCGCCGCTTCATGGGCTTCTTCTCCTACTCGCTGTGAGCGCCCTCGACATGCCTTCCCCCTCTGCCACGGATCAAGCCATGAACGCTCCCGCCGCTCAGGACCAGGGCCGCCTCCCGGGCCGCGCCCTCGGCAAGCGATCCCTCGTCTTCGCCGCGCTCGCCGGCCTCGCCTTCTCCTGCGAGGACCCGGACCACTTCCTCGCCGAAGGGCAGGCGGGCGGGCCCAAGGGCGTGATCGAGGGCACCGTCACCTACGCGGGCCCCCTGCCCTGCACCGAGAACGGGCACATCCTCGGCGCGGCGATCATGCTCGTGTTCGACGTGCGGCTCCTCCCGCCGCCCGAGGGCCTCGGCACGACCGCCGCGAGCCTCGCCGTCACGCCCGGCGACAAGCTCTTCGCCTCCATGAAGGGCCGGCTCACCTTCAACGCCGACGGCTCGCGCTGGTGCCCCGCCGCGAGCGAGCCGCCCGTCACCGTGAGCGGCACGTGGGCCGCCGCCCCGCTCGACGCCGCCGTCTACCAGGTGCGCGGCTTCTACGACTACGACGCCAACTTCGACCCCGGCTTCTCCATCTCCAAGCTGCCCACCAAGGGCGACATCGGCGGCGGCGCGATCGACAACGCCGCCGACGTGCTCGTCGGCAAGGCCCCCGTCTACCGCAGGATCACGATCGGCGAGAAGGCGGCCGACGGGAGCCTCGTGATGCCGGACACGGGCGCCCACGTGGGCGGCGTCGCCGTCACCCTCGCGCTCCCGCTCCCGCTCGACACGCCGGTCTTCTACCCGAAGGAGGTGCTCGACGAGACGGACGCGAAGAACAAGGACGCGCTCGTCGTGACGATGCCGAGCGACTTCCAGCTCGACACCTTCAGCGTCGCCGACGCGAACGGCACCGAGAAGTCGTTCATCCGCCTCAAGCTCGGCGCGGGCGTGCCCAAGGACGAGGTCGACGCGGCCGCGGCGGCGCCCTTCGGCTTGCCCGTGAAGACGGCGGCCTTCGTCCACACGAAGCAGGACGTGAACGGCGACGGGGTGATCGACGCGAGCGATCACATCCCCGACTCGAAGCAGATCCCCTCGCTCTTCCCGCTCTCGATCTTCACCAAGCTGAACGAGGTCGACGCGGCCGACAAGAACGACAAGAAATCGCACTACAGCGGCGTCGATTCGATCACCAACCAGGGCTACCCCGTGGTCGTGATGCAGGGGATCACCATCTACAAGTCGCTCTTCAGCACCGCGTTCTTCCCGGCCAACGCGCCGCCGGAGCCGGAGATGATCGTGGGCCTGCGCCCCGCGGCGCTCTGCATCGATCCGACGAGCGCGGACGCGCCGGCGGTGCTGGTCGTGAGCCGCGAGACGGACAAGAAGGGCCACAAGATCCTCGACGACGAGAAGGGCGTGGCCGCGGCCCTCTCCGCGCAGTTCGGGCGCCCGGTCAGCATCGCCTACGGCTGCCTGCCCGAGGGCACCTACGCGCTCAACCTGATCTACGGCACGGGCCAGGCCTGGACGGTGCCGAACGAGGCGGGCGTGTGCACCGGCCGCGAGCTCGAGAAGGACGCCGCGACCTGCTGCGCCCAGCAGGGCGACGCGACCCAGCAGCAGCAGACGTGCGGCGCGAGCGCGCCCACCCGCGCGCGGCTCGACTCGCAGCGGGGCAAGCTCATCGTGGGTCCGCCCACCGAGCCCGCCTACTGCGAGAAGAACCCGACGCCCGGCGTCTGCACCTACATCCCGGCGATCCCGAAGCTCTGATCGACGGCGCGCGGCTCGGGCCTCTGCACCCGGGCGAAGAAGCCGGCGAGGTCGGCCTCGCTCAGCGTCTCCTTGGCGAGCAGCGCGGCCGCCGCGTCCACGAGCAAGGCGCGGTTGCCTTCGAGGACCGATCTCGCCCGATCGAACGCGGCCTGGCAGAGCGCGCGCACCGCGCGATCGATCTTCTGCGCGGTGTCCTCGCTGTAGGTGCGGCGCGCCTCCGGGGCCATCACGCCGAGGAAGGTCGGGGGCTCCACGTCGAGGGCCACGTGCCCGAGATCGGGCACCATCGCGTATTTGACCACCATGCTCCGCGCGATGTCGGTCGCCTTGACGAGATCGTCGGCGGCCCCCGTCGAGAAGTGATCGAAGATCAGCGACTCGGCCGCGCGCCCGCCGAGCAGCACCGCCATCTTCGCGCCGAGCTCCTCGCGGGTCATGAGGAAGCGCTCCTCGGTCGGCCGCTGGATGGTGTAGCCGAGCGCGCCGATGCCGCGGGGGATGATGGAGACCTTGTGCACCTGCTCGGTCTCGGAGAGGGCCGCCGCGACCAGCGCGTGGCCCATCTCGTGGTGGGCCACGATCCGCCGCTCGCGCGCGTTGAGGATCCGGCTCTTCTTCTCGAGGCCGGCGACGATCCGCTCGATCGCGGCGGTGAAGTCGCTCATCTCGACCGCGGCGGCCGCGCGCCGCGTCGCCACGAGCGCCGCCTCGTTCACCAGGTTGGCGAGATCGGCGCCGGTGAAGCCCGGCGTGAGCGCGGCGATGGCCTCCGCGTCGACCGAGTCCCCGAGCGAGACCTTCTTCAGGTGCACGCCGAGGATCGCGATCCGGCCGACCTTGTCGGGCCGATCGACGAGCACCTGCCGGTCGAAGCGGCCGGCCCGGAGCAGCGCGGGATCGAGGATCTCGGGCCGGTTGGTCGCCGCGAGCAGCACGAGGCCCGTGGACGAGTCGAAGCCGTCGAGCTCCACGAGGAGCTGGTTCAAGGTCTGCTCCTTCTCGTCGTGCCCGCCGAGCGCGCCGAGCGCCCCGCGCGCCCGCCCGAGCGCGTCGAGCTCGTCGATGAACACGATGCACGGCGCCCGCGTGCGCGCCTGCTCGAAGAGGTCGCGCACGCGCGCCGCGCCCACGCCCACGAACATCTCGACGAACTCCGAGCCGTTGATCGAGAAGAAGGGCACGCCCGCCTCGCCCGCGACCGCCCGCGCGAGCAGCGTCTTACCCGTGCCCGGCGGCCCGACGAGGAGCACGCCCCGCGGCATCCGCCCGCCGAGCCGCCCGTGGACCTTCGGATCCTTGAGGAAGTCGACGATCTCTTCGAGCTCGGCCTTCGCCTCGTCGACGCCGGCCACGTCGGCGAAGGTGACCTTGGTGTCGTGCTCGACGAAGACCTTCGCCTTGCTCTTGCCGATCGACATCAGCCCCGGCCCGATCCCGCCCTTCGCGCGGTTGGTGAGGTAGAGCCAGCCTCCGAAGAAGAGGAGCATCGGGACGATCCAGCCCAGCAGATCGCGGAGGAACGTGCTCTCCTCGTGGGCGGCGAACTTGACCCCGTGCGCCTCGAGATCGGCCACGATCGCCGGGTCGACGCGCCGGGTGACGAAGCGGATCCTGTTGCCCTGGACAGGCTCCTTGAGCACACCGACGAGCTCGCGCTCGCCGACCTCGACCTCGCTCACCTTGCCGTCCTGGAGCAGCGCGCGAAACTCGCTGTACGGCAGCTCCGCGATCTGACGCTGTCCCACCCAGACATCGCGCACCACCGCGATCGCGAGGAGCGCGAGCACCACGTAGATCAAGTGGAAGCGGAACTTTTTCGTTTCCATGGGCGCCTTCGCCCAACCTAGCCATCATCCTGCGCGTCGCCCGCACCTCGACCGCGGATGTGCGCCCTGTCGGAGCATGCAGAGGCGCATGGGCGCATGTCGTTCGGGTTAACATTCGCAAACAATCTCGCGGCAGAAACGAGGGGCCGCTGGCCCTCGCGTGATGTATCTTCTTCCATGGGATCCGGTTTGACCGCTTCCCTGTTTTTTCGCTTTTCGGCGCCCGGAATGCATGAAGCGGCGCGAGAGGGCATGCGTGGCGTCTACATCGAAGCTCTTCCTTTTCGGTCTGAACCTCGCGATCTTCGCGGTCGCCTCGATCCCCTCGATCTCCGGTTGCTCCTCGTCGAGCTCGTCCGGGACGACCACGAGCGGGACGGGGGGCAGCAGCTCCACCACGGGCGGGACGGGCGGGGGCTCCACCACCAGCAGCGGCACCGGCGGGACGGGCGGGAGCGGCGATCCCGGCGTCCTCGTCGGCTCGTTCGTCATCCGCGCGAAGCCGCCCGCAGGCGACACACCCGGATCCACCGCCGTCCTCGGCAAGGTCTACGACGGGCCCTCGCCCTCCGCGATCATCTGGGTGCCCGGGAAGAAGAGCGGCGACTGCCAGATCCTCACGCCCAAGGTGCCCTTCTGCAACACGCCCTGCGGCGGCAGCGCCGTCTGCGTGGCCGACGACACCTGCCAGGATTACCCCACCGCCCACGGCGCGGGCACCGTCACCCTGAGCGGCCTCACGCAGGAGTCCGGCAAGGCCGACATCGTGATGACGCCGATCGCGAACAACTACCAGCCGCCGGCCTCCGTCAAGCTCGCTTATCCCGCGTTCGCCGAGGGCGACGCGATCCACTTCGCGGCGAGCGGCGACTTCTTCAGCCCCTTCACGATCGACGTGAAGGGCGTGGCGGAGCTCGATCTCGGCGGCGGCACGCTCGAGCTCGACCCGAACGCGCCCTTCGCCCTGACGTGGAACGCCCCGTCCAAGGCGGGCATCTCCACGGTGCACGTCAAGCTCGACATCAGCCACCACGGCGGCACCAAGGGGATGATCGAGTGCGACGCGGCCGACACCGGCTCGATCTCCATCGCGGCCGAGCTCATCTCCGATCTCATCGACCTCGGCGTGGCCGGCTACCCGAGCGTCGTGGTGAGCCGCAAGGCCACGGGCTCGACGACCATCGCCCAGGGCCGGATCGACGCCGTCGTCTCGTCCGAGGTGGAGCGCGAGGTCGAGGTCCCGGGGCTCGTGTCCTGCACGAGCGACACGGATTGCCCCGACATGCAGACCTGCCAGAGCGACCTGACTTGCAAGTGACCTGCGCTCTCGACCGGAAAGGGTGAAACGGATGAAGAACCATGGCCACCTCCGCTCCTTGTTGACCATCGTCGCGCTGACGGGCCCCGCGCTCGTCGCATGCAGCGGAGGTCTGGGCGGAGATTTCACGAGCAGCTCCACCACCGGCGCCACGACCGGCACCGGCGGGGCGAGCACCACCGCCACGACCGCGGGCAGCGGCGGAGCCAGCGGCAGCGGCGGGGGGAGCACGACGGGCACGACGACGGGCAGCGGCGGCGCGTCGTCGAGCTCGTCGAGCAGCGGCACGACCGGGAGCAGCAGCTCGTCCAGCTCGAGCGGCGATACGACGTCGAGCTCCAGCTCGTCGAGCTCCAGCTCGTCGAGCGGCGCGCCCCTCGACAACTTCAGCTTCTTCGTGACGAGCCTCAAGGCCATGCAAGACCTCTCGGGCAACCCCGCGGGCTTCGGGGGCGATCTGCGCTTCGGCGAGTCCGGCCCGGGCGCGGGCCTCAAGGGCGCCGACAAGATCTGCTCGACCATCGCCGAGAAGAGCATGCCCGGCTCCTCGGTGAAGGGGTGGAAGGCCTTCCTCAGCGCGGTCGCCGGCGAGGACGGCGCGCAGGTCAACGCCATCGATCGCATCGGCAACGGCCCCTGGTACGACCGCCTCGGCCGCATGGTCGCCGCCAGCAAGGCCGACCTCATGCACGACCGCCCGTCCAGCGCCGACGCGGCCATCAAGAACGACCTCCCGAACGAGGACGGCGTGCCGAACCACGCGCCCGATCCGGTAGCGGGCCAGGTCGACAACCACGACACGCTCACCGGCACCAACAGCCTCGGGCAGCTCTGGGGCCCCAAGTCCACCTGCCTCGACTGGACGGCCAACGCCGGCAACAAGGTCCTCGAGGGCAAGCCCCACGTCGGGCACTCGTGGCCGCGCTTCATGGGCCCCTCCGGCGGCCTCGCCAACATGGCCAACTGGATGAGCTCGCTCGACGAGTCCGGCTGCGCGCCGGGCGTGAACCTCATCGAGATGGGCCCGCCCGATCCCAACTCCAACACCGTCGGGTCCGGCGGCGGCTACGGCGGCATCTACTGCTTCGCCCTCACCCCGTGACGGCCGGCCGCCACGCTGTTGTCCATCGTCAACAGGAGCAACCATGATCGAGCGTCATCGCCTCGCGCCGCTCTTCTGCCTCGTCCTCTCGTCGGTCCTCGCCCCCGCGGCGTGCGGAGGATCGGGCACCGGGGGCACCACGTCGACCGGGGGCGGAGGCGCGGGCGGCGCCGCCGAGGTCTGCCAGCTCAAGACCGGCGACGCCGCCCCCGACGACCTGCGCACCATCGGCTGCCTCACCGATTTCGAGGCGCTCGCCTCGGCCCCCATCGACGCCACCTTGCCGGGCGCCCGCTCGGTCAAGGTGGTGCTCGATCAGCTCGATCCTGCGCACCCGAACGCGCTCTATTTCCAGAACAGCGTCAAGTTCAAGATCCACTACGAGTTCGCGTCGACCCACCTCTCGGGCGGCGATCTCCCCATCGTCCCGACGCTCTCCGAGTTCAACACCACCGAGTACTTCAGCCCCGACCGGCGCTTCGTCCTCGGCGCGGTCACGCACTACGAGGGCCCCGGCGTCTTCGCCCTGGAGATCTCGCCGTACGACACCGCCTCGGCGGCGATGATCACGACGCTCTTCCACGCCGTGAAAGACAACGCCTACTTCGGCGACAAGCTCGTCTTCCACCCGACGTCCGAGGCCGTGGCCATCGAGGCCAAGAAGCTCGGCGCCGACATCCCGATCCTCACCACCGATCAGCTCTACGCCTCGATCGATTTCCAGCCGCTCTCGCTCGGCTCGGCCATGGGCCGGCTCCGCTTCGCCAAGGCGGCCGACCTCGAGACGCTCGATCTCTCCTACCAGGACATCGTCGTGCTCGATCAGGCGCCCAACGACATCTCCGTCGTCCAGGGCCTGATCACGCAGGAGTTTCAGACCCCGCTCTCCCACGTCAACGTGCTCTCGCAGAACCGCCACACGCCCAACATGGGCCTGCGCGGCGCGCTCACGAACGAGAAGCTCCTCGCCGAGGAGGGCAAGCTCATCGAGCTCACCGTCACCGCCTCGGACTGGTCGATCAAGGAGGTCACCGCCGACGAGGCCAAGGCCTTCTGGGAGACGCACAAGCCCGATCCCGTCACCTTGCCCTCGTTCGATCTCTCGTTCACGTCGATCCTCGGCATCGAGGACGTGACCCCCGAGCCGAGCAAGGCGGACGGCCTGCGCGACGCGATCAAGAACGCGGTGCGCGCCTTCGGCGGCAAGGCGGCCCACTACTCGATCTTGAGCCGCACCGACGGCGTGCCGATCAAGAAGGCGCTGGCCGTGCCGATCTACCAGTACGACCTCTTCATGAAGCAGAACGGCTTCTACGACATGATCGACGGCTTCCTCGCCGACGACGCCTTCGTGACCGACCCCGACGTGCGCGCCGCGAAGCTCACCGATCTGCGCAACGCCATCATGACGGCGCCCCTCGACGCCGACTTCCAGGCCGAGCTCAAAGCGAAGCTCGCCGCGACCTTCCCGAACCAGACCGTCCGCTTCCGCACCAGCACCAACAGCGAGGACCTCGACGGCTTCCCCTGCGCGGGCTGCTACCAGTCGCACACGGGCGATCCGGCCGTGTGGAAGAGCGTGCTCGACGCGATCCGCCTCGACTATTCGAGCGCCTTCCTCTTCCGCACCTTCGAGGAGCGCAGCTACTACGGCATCGACCACAAGTCGGTCGGGATGGCGCTGATCATCCACCACAACTTCCCGAACGAGGAGGCCAACGGCGTCGCCGTCACCAACAACCCCTTCGATCCCACCGGCGTCGAGCCGGCCTTCTACGTCAACGTCCAGCACGGCGGCGACGTCGAGGTCGTGGCCCCGCCCCCCGGGACGACGAGCGATCAGTTCCTCTACTTCTTCGACATGCCGAACCAGCCCATCAGCTACATCACCCACTCGAACCTGATCCCGGCCGGCGAGACGGTGCTCACCAACCTGCAGATCCACCAGCTCGG
>JAXLYT010000086.1:0-42145 GCA_046351295.1 Byssovorax sp. | reverse complement strand
AGCAAGAGCTTGCACAGCGACATGTGTGTGGGTGGTTCAGTCCTGACCATCCTGTGAATTGCCAGTATGACTGCCAAAACTTCAGCCAGCTCGCGCTGGACGCCGGCTGGAAACGATGTTTGCCGAAGCCGTCCACTGGGCTGGGCAAGCCCTATGGGAGGCAGTTTTTCAATAATGCTCAGTGTGTTCAGGGGAGCGAAGTGGACGATGGGACTTATGCGTATTGGGAGACACGATTCGGTCAGTTGTCTGGTGTGGAGAACACGTCGGACCCGTCCGGCGCACTCTACTTGAAATGGTTTGGTTGCAACGATATTGCGCCAACTTTCTGGTGTTGCCAATAAGCCGCAAAATCATGGACCATGGGCGTCGTTTCCCGTGTGAACCTCAGCAACGCACCGATCATGACCAACAAAGAGGAGAGACTTCCGCTGCGGTATCCTTGGTAGCCCCTTGCCCCCCGCCCTCGCCCATGGTCCCATAGCCTTCCAACAAACGAGCACAGCGGGCACACGGGCGCATGAGCAACCAGGGCGAACCTCGAATCGCAGCACAGCAAGGGCGACGTGCATCCCTGGTCAAGGGCGACGTGATCGACGGCAAATACCGCGTCGAGCGCATCCTCGGCGAGGGCGGCATGGGCTTCGTCATCGCGGCCACCCACCTCCAGCTTGGCAGCGCCGTCGCCATCAAGCTCGTCCGGGCCGAGGCTGCCCGCCATGCCGAAGCCCTCGCCCGCTTCCAGCGCGAGGCCCGCGTCGCGGCCCAGCTCCGCAGCAACCACGTTGCCCGCGTCACCGATGTCGGCGCCCTCCCGGAAGACCAGGGCGGCCTCCCCTACATGGTCCTCGAATACCTCGAAGGGACCGATCTTACCGCTGTCATCAAGCAGCGCGCGCCCCTCCCCGTCGACGAAGCCGTCACCTACCTCGTCGAGGCTTGCGAGGCCGTCGACGAAGCCCATGGCCTCGGCATCGTTCACCGCGATCTCAAGCCCGGCAACCTCTTCCTCGCCCGCCGCGCGCGCGGCCGCCCCACGATCAAGGTCCTCGACTTCGGCATCTCCTCCGTCGCCGCCGGCGAGGCCGATGTCCGCCTCACCAACACCGGCACCGTCATGGGCACCCCGCGCTACATGGCACCCGAGCAAATGCTCGACGCCCACCGCGCCGACCAGCGCTCCGACATCTGGGCCCTCGGCGTCATCCTCTACGAGCTGCTCACCGGCACCGTCCCCTTCCCCGGCAACACCTTCGGCCAGATCCACGAGCGCATCCTGACCACCGAAGCCCCGTCGCTGCGCACGCGCCGCCCCGACGTGCCGCCCGAGCTCGATGCGATCGTCCTCCGCTGCCTGCGCAAGCCCGCTGCCGAGCGCTTTGCCTCCGTGGCCGAGCTCGAACAGGGGCTCCGCCCGTTCATGGCCACCGCGCCCAGCGCATTCACCCAGATGGCCTCTTCCCCCGCGCTACCGCCTTTGGGAGCCGGCGAAACAGAGATATCCGTGCTCGATCGCACGGGCGCAGCCACCACCGGGGTCATGCAGCCTCCGCGCCCGGTGACGGTCCCCGCGGCCCCGGTCTTCGGCTCGCCGCCGGTGACGACACCGACCACACCCATGTCGTGGGACCAGGCGAGCGCACCGGTGCTCGCTGCGCCCCCGCCCGCGCGCGCAAAAACGCGTATCGCCGTCATCGGCGCCATTGGCGCCGCCGCGGCCAGCTTGCTCGCGCTCGGCGTGGTGCTCCTGCGCGGGCCCTCACACGCGGGCGATCCTGGCGCCGCAGCCGCGCCGAGCGCATCTGTCGCGCTGCCGGCGCTCTCTGCTCCGATCGCGCCGCCCGTCGCTGCGACTCCTTCCGAAACCGCTGCTCCCGCACCACCGGTTGCTTCCGCCTCTGCCGCGCCGAGCCCGGTCACGCAACGCCCACCGGCCCGCGTAGCAGCGCCCGCGCCCAAGCCGCCGAGCCCGCCGCCGCCCCAACCGCCTTTGCCTGCCAAAATACCACCCGCATCGGGGCTCGCCGACGAGCGCCACTGATCATCAAGGAGGGAGAAGGGATGACCACGACATGGCCTCACCGGATAGCGCAGCTCGGGCTCGTCGCGCTCTGGCTCACCACCGCGCCCGCCGTGCGCGCCCAGGTCAATGACCAGACAGTCGCAGCCGAAGCGCTGTTCGACGAAGGAAAGACCCTGGCCGCCGCCGGGAGCTTCGCCGAAGCAGCCGAGAAATTCACCGCGAGCTACAAGCTGGATCCAGCCTGGGGGACGCTCTTCAACCTGGCCCACTGTCACGAGGAGATGGGAAAGACGGCGACCGCATGGGGCGAATTCCGCGAGGCCGCCGCGATGGCCAAGGCCGCCGACCGGTCCGATCGATTCGAGCTGTCGCTCGGTCGAGCCGCGAAGCTAGAGCCATCGCTGGTGCGGCTCCAGGTGGCGGTGAACGCCCCGGCCCCGGGCCTGCAAGTGAAGCGAAACGGGGCAGCGCTCGACAAGGCCATCTGGAATGTCGCAGTGCCGGTGGACCCGGGTGATTACGTGGTGGAAGCGTCCGCACCCGGGCGAATCACGACGCGGGTGTCGGTGTCGGCCAAGGGGAGCGGGCAAACCGTAACGGTGAGCATCCCCGCGCTGGCCGAGTCCGCGGTGCCATTTTGGACGCAGCACCGTGGGTCGGCCTTCGTGGCCGGAGGTGCGGTGGTACTCGCGGCCGCGGGCGCGGGCATGGCTGGCTGGACAGTGGCGAGCCACGGGGAATTGCCCGTCAAGTGCGCGGGGCAAGGGGTGAAGAATTGCCCGGATTTCGCGGACTTTCAAAACAAGGCGACCGCGACGAATGTGCTGTTCGGCGCGGCCGGGGCTGCGGCGGTGACGGCGGTAGTGCTGTATTTTACTGCGGAGCGAAAGGGGCGAGCGCCTACGGCGGAGAGCCGGGTGAGTGGGTCACCGGCAGGGGTTTTGATTCGGTTTTGAAGAGGGGGTAGGGTGGTGACGATGCGAAGGTTTGGATGGCTGTTTCTTGCGGGGATGGCCGGGTGTGTGCTGAGCACCGAGACGGTTTCAGGGCCGGCATCGGACGCCGGCGATTCGGGTACGGCAGAAACGGGAGCGTGGAAGGAGGGCACGGACGGCGGCATTTACTATGCTGACGGTAACGTTGGAATAGGCGTTCCGACCCCGCGGCGGGCATTACAAATTTATCGCGCCGGAGCCCCGGATCTAACCGGAATCGGCTACAGCGGTACAGGACACGTGCTCATTGAAACGGACGGTCGCCCGGCCGTCTCTAACTACGACACAAATAACACGTCGATGAGCACCCTGGTCACCGTGGCAGGAGACGAAAATGACACGAACAAGGCTTCGTCGATCTCGATGTTGCAATTTAACGCAAATTCGACCATAAGCGGCATGTATTCTTCGACCTGTGCCAGCGCGCTCACGTTTGCAACGTCTCGCGGAGAGTGCGGGTTGCAGGTTGGGATCCCTGTCGAGGCGATGCGCGTCGACGCTTCCGGCAATGTCGGCATCGGCACGACGAGCCCGAAGGCGCGGCTCCATGTTGCAGGTGGCGATATACAGATCGATGATACTCACGCTGTGCGCGGTGAAGGAGGTAGGTGGTTGCTCGGCGCTATCGCTAATTCGAGCACGCTCAGCGTGGGTAGCTTGGAGCCAGACGTGGTCGGGTGGAACATTGAGTTCAATGCCAACGCAACCAGGATGCATATCGATGCCACTAGTGGTAACGTGGGCGTCGGCACGACGACGCCCACGGAGAAGCTTCACGTCGAGGGCAACATCCTCGCTACGGGGACGATCAAAGCCATGAACTTCCCGGATCTGGCGGAGAATATTACCGCCATGACGCCCTCTATCGGTCCAGGTGACGTGGTCGTCTCTGACCCCGAACGCGGCGAAGGTATTCTCTTGGCCGCAGGACCGTATTCTTCCACCATTATCGGGGTTATTTCTACCCACCCGGGAATCCTCCTGAACGGCGAACCCGCTGACCTCGACTCCGCACGCCCCCGCGACAAGCTTCAGCGCCCCCTCGCCCTCGCCGGCCGCGTCCCGGTCAAGGTCACCCTCGAAGGCGGCCCCATCCACCCCGGCGACCTCCTCACCTCCTCCAGCACACCCGGCCACGCCATGCGCGCGAACGAACCCTGGCGCGGGGGATTGATCGGCACCGCGCTCACCGCCTTCAGTGGCAAGGACGACCAGGGGCGCCCTACACCCGAAGGAAAGGTCATCGTCTTCCTGGCCCTCGACCATACCCCAAGCTGCAACCCCGAGGAGCAAACACGCCTGACAGCCAAGGTCAGCGAGCTCGAAGGCAAGCTCGCCGCTGAGCGCGAGGCGCGCGAGGCCCTGGAAACACGACTCAAGGCATTGGAAGCTGCGGTTCTGGGCAATCGGTCCCCGCGCCAAGCGAGCCAATGATCTCCCCCCAGATCCCCGCGAGCCTCTCCGCCCACCCCCGCGCCCCCTCCTCGCTCGCCACACCGTCCTGCCGGATCTCGATCGCCGTGTGCAGAATCCCCCGCTCCTCCCCGTGCACCGGCAGCGTGTAATCGCTCCCCTTGCTCACCCGGTAAGGCTCGTTGTCCCCCACGCACAGCGCCGGATCGGCCACGAGCCTCTCGTAAAACGCCCGCGCCAGCCGCGCGTCGACCCCGTAGAGCGTCCCCACGTGCCAGGGCCGCTTCTGCCCGAGGAGCTCCGGCGTGAAGCTGTGGATCGCGAGCAGCACCGGCCCACCGGGCAACGCCGCGCGCGCGTCGAGCAGGCGCGTGATCGCCGCGTGGTACGGCGCGAACATGGCCTGGATCCGCGCCGCGCGCGCGGCTTCATCGAGCCCATGGTTGCCCGGGATGGGCACGCCGCCGCTCACCTCCGGCATCGCGCTCGGCGCGTCGGTGGGCCGGTTCACGTCGACCGCCAGCCGCGAATAGCCCGCCAGCACGAGCGGCGCGTCGAGCAGCGCCGACATGTGCCGCGCCACCACGGCCGCGCCGATGTCCCAGCCGATGTGCGTCGCGCGATCGTCGTCCGAGACGCCCAGCGTCCCGAGCGCTTCCGGGATGCGGTTCGACGCGTGATCGCAGACCAGCACGAGGCGCGATCGGACATCTTCGCGGAGGACTTCGACCGGGGGCGGCTCGTGGGGGCGGAGCATGAAGGAGGGCCTCTCTTCGCGGGCTCGATCAGCCCGCGCGGTGCAGCGCGAAGAAGTGCATCGAGTACGCGGGCAGCTCCACGTAGAGCCCGCGCGCGGGGTCGATCAGCTCGTCGCCGTCGCGCAGGAACACCTCGCCCGTGATGAGGTCGGTCAAGGTCAGCGACCGGCCCGCGGAGCGGTGCAGATCGAGGGTGATCCGGCAGTTCGCGCGCCCCGCGCTGAAGTTCACGATCACCACCACCGCGCCGTTGCCGCTGTCCCAGCGGTGGGCCACGAACGCGTCGGCGCCGGGTTGACCGGGGGCGGCCTCGCGCGGGTGGAGCTGCGCGAAGCTCCCCTGCCGCAGCGCAGGCTGCTTCAGCGCCTGGAGCAGCTTCTCGTGGAAGCGCAGCGTGGGCTCGCTCACCGACTCGTCCGCGCGCCGCCCGAGGTGCAGCGAGGTCTTCACCTCGCGCCCTTCGAGCTGCCCCTCGTGGAACAGGCGCATCCCCGGCGCCGTCGCGGCGAGCAGGATGGCCGCGTTGCGCCGGTCGGGCGGCAGCATGCTGCTGATCCGCTGCTCGTCGTGGTTCTCCACGAAGCGCACGCAGCGCCGCTGGTAGTCGAGCGTCGCGCCGAGGTGCCCGCGCACGAGGGGCGCCGACCCGTGCACCACCCGGTCGTAGAAGCTCTTGTCGTAGGTGTAGTCGAACCCGAGCATCTGGAGCCGCCACTCCTTGTCCCAGTAGGCCTCGGCCACGAAGAGGAAGCCGGGCGACACGGCGCGCACCGCGTCGATCGCCTCCACCCAGAGCTCGCCGCGCGCCTCGTCCTCGCCCGCGGCGGGAGGGCTCTTGATCCAGCTCTTCCGGAAGACGTCGTCGATCACCAGCATCGCCATGTCGCAGCGAACGCCGTCGCACATCGCGGCGATCTTCAGGAGCTCGGCGATCATCAGCTCGCGCGTCTTCTTCAGCCGCACGTCGAGCTGCGCGGTGTCCCGCCAGGGGGAAAAATACGGGTCCTTGCCGCAGGCGAGGGCGCCCTTGTCGTCGCGCACGAAGATCGACGGGTGCTCCTTCACCCAGGCGTGATCGCGGGCCACGTGGTTGGGCACGAAGTCGAGGAGCAGGCCGATGCCGCGGGCGGCGAGGCGCGCGCGCAGCGAGGCGAGGGCTTCATCGCCGCCGAAGGCCGGATCGACGGTGTAGCCGGCGATGGCGAAGGGCGAGCCGGTCACGTCCTCGTCCTTCCAGCCGTAGAGCGAGAGGTCGTAGTCGGCGCGGAGATCGTGGTCGGTGCGCGAGATCGCGGGGCCCTCGGCGCCGAGCGTCCACACGCCCATCAGGTAGACGTGATCGAAGCCGAGCTCGGCCAGCCGATCGAGGGCGGCGTCGGGCACGCTCGCGAAGGTCACGGGCGAGCCGGCCGCGCGGGAGAGATCGGCGAGCCAGAAGCGGGCGAAGATCTCGTAGACCACGGGGTGATCGCTCGGCGGCCGCGGGGAGCTCATGCGCCCCTTCTACCTCGCCTGTCCGGCGATGGGCGGAGGATCGTACGTCCCTCCTGGTCGCCCGGCCCTTGACGATCAGGGCGCCGGGGGACCACCATCCGGCCCCATGCGCGGAGCGCGGACGAGGAGATGGTGATGAGAGCGTCCCCCTGGGCCCTTTCCCTGTTGCTGGGCATCGCCGGCTGCGGGAACAAGACCGAGGCCCCCGCCGCGGCCTCGGCCTCCGCGAGCGCGCCGGCGCCCCCTCCGCCTGCGCGCGGGCTCGGCTCGGCGGGCACCGACCCGACCCAGACCGCGTTCGCCCGCAAGGTGCTGGAGAAGTGCAGCGGCACCTGGAAGCCGGAGTCGGGCTTCGACAGCGCATGCGCCGAGCTCAAGGTCTTCGTCGGCCAGAGGCCGCAGCGCGGCACCCTCGACGCGACCTTCATCGCGTGGCTCGAGGACCCGGATCCCAAGGTGCGCACCCTCGGCGCCCGCGGCCTCGCGGCCTTCGGCGACCCGTACCGGTCCGACCGCGCCCTGGCCGAGCGGGTCGTCGCGGTGGCCGAGAACGAGAAGGAGCCCTCGCTCACCGGGATCATCGGCTTCTTGGCGGGCGAGATCCTCGTCGACCAGACCGGCCTCCTCGACCGGATCCGCGGCCTCCTGAAGAACGCCGACGGCTCGGACGACCTGAAGATCGGCGTGATCTCGATCCTCCTCCAGGCCAACCGCGACAGCGCCCCCGTCTTCGATCTCACCCGCGAGGTCTCCAACGAGGCCTCGACGGGGACGGTGCGGAGCACCGCGCTCTCGGCCTTCTCCGCCGTCTACGATCTGCGCCCGGACGACGTGTGCAAGCTGTGGGTCCAGAACCGGGAGAACGCCGACGAGATCATCGCCGCCGGCGCCGCCGCGCGGCTCACGACCGGGGCCACCTGGGTCGGCTACAGCGGGCTCGTGTGGTCGTCGACCAGCACCTACACGGTCACGGAGAACCGCTGCGCCGCCGAGGTCGAGCCGACGCTCAACGTGATCGAGGCCCGCGCCAAGGCGGGCAAGATCGCCCACTCGAACTGGATCTTCGCCCTGCGCGGCGTGCTGCGTGACGACCTGAAGAAGACCCCGCCCGCCCAGAAGAAGCGCGCCCTCGCCCTCGCCAAGCTGATCGCCGAGACGCGGACCAACAACGGCGGCGCGCGCGGCACGGCGCTGCGCCTGATCATCGAGAAGCACCCCGACGCGAAGGCCATCGCCAAGGGCCTCTCCGCCGACCCGGACATCTTCGTGCGCAACGTCGCGATGGAGATCAACTCCGTCAAGCCGTGAAGCCCGCGTGATCAGCGCCTGCCCAGCGTGATCGAGACCTCGCCCGCCCCCTCGTTCGCGCGGACGAGCACGCGGCCGGGCTTGCTCTTGTCGTAGCAGCCGCCCGAGATCGCGACATCGTAGCCCGAGGGGAAGGCGCGCTCCGGCACGGACAGCTCGCTCACCGTGGCCACCGGCGAGGGCGTGAAGCGCAGGGTGAGCTTGCCCGCCTTCGCGTCGAACGCGCTCTCGATGTCCGTGCCGGCGACGGCGCGGGCAAAGGGGCGGATCAAGGCCTTCGCGACCGGCAGCTCGTCGCCCTTCGCGTCCACGACGCTCAGGAGCTCGGCGTTCCACACCTCCTCGGTGACGCTGTACTCCCACGCCGTCCCGTGGACCCCGGTCGCGTCGAAGGCATCGTAGTGCGCGCGCAAAAAATCTTCCGCGCCGTCGAAAGCGGCAGGCTCGCCGAACTCGCCGAGGAAGACGGGAAGCTGCCATTTCTTCCCGTAGCCGGCCCACACCTTCACCTTGGGCTCGACCAGATCGGGGTCGCCCCCGGCGCCGGTGAGGGCGCCGGCCTGGTAGTAGTGCGGCGCGAAGACGAGGCCCTCGCCCTCGGGGCGGGCCATGCTCGTCTGCGCGAAGACGGCGTCGACGCCGGGCGGATCGAAGAAGATCAAGGTGTCCGGCGCGACCTTCCGGATCCGGGCGGCCATCGACGTGTAGAACATCGTCAACGTCGTGGCCTCCCAGGTGTCGAGGTCGGCCGAGCCCCAGCCGGGCTCGTTGAAGAGCTCGAAGCCGATCACCCCCGGCCGGTCGCGGTAGCGCATCGCGAGGCGCTCCCAGAGCTTCGCGTAGGCCTCCTGCACCTTCGATCCGTCGGCCCAGAAGGCGTCGAAGGCCGCGTGCACCTCCTTGTCGTCGAGGTACTTCGTGCCCCAGGTCGGGCAGTCGTGGTGAGGCTCGGGGTGCGGGCCGGGCACCGTCCACGCCGGGAAGCCGTCGCCGCAGTAGATGCGCGCGTAGATGTCCTGGTGGAAGTCGACCACCGTGAGCATCCCGCGGGCGAAGGCGCCGTCGAGCAGGGCGTCGTAGCGTTGCAGGAAGGCCTCGTCGTCCATGCCCTCCACGGGCTCGATCGCCTCCCAGGTGAAGGGCACGCGCAGCACGTCGATGCCCCAGGACGCCGCGCGATCGAGGTACGTATCGAGCGCCTTCTGGTAGTCGCCCTCGGCGTAGTCGAAGGGCGAGAACGGCGGGAGCTTGCTGTGCCCACCGGCGTTGACCCCGCGCAGGAACACCGTGCGGCCGAGCTCGTCGCGGAGGAGCGTCCCGTCCGCGTGGAGGTGCGTGCTCGGGAGCGCGGGCGCGTCGAGCGCGCAGGTGGTCGGGGCCTGCGCGGGCTCGGCCTCACCGCACCCGGCGGTGAGCGCGGCGGCGAGGCCGAGCAGGGCTCGTGAAGGTCGGGCGATCTTGCAGGCGATCTGGCGGGCGATCATGGGCGGCGTGGGATCACGCTACACCAACCCGGACCGCCCGCCGATCGAGGGACGATCAGCCGGCCTTGATCTCGATCGCCCGCGGCTTCTGCGCGGCCGGCTTGGGGAGCGACAGCCGCAGCACCCCGTTCTGGAGCTGTGCGCTGATCTTCTCGGCCTCGATCCCCTGCGGCACGGTGAACGTCCGGCGGAAGTCGAAGGGCTCGTCCTCGGGGGCGAAGTCCTTGAGGCGGCCCTCGACGGTGAGCT
The DNA here is from genome assembly GCA_046351295.1 of Byssovorax sp. GTDB lineage: Bacteria > Myxococcota_A > Polyangia > Polyangiales > Polyangiaceae > JAXLYT01. The sequence goes on along the minus strand of JAXLYT010000086.1, from coordinate 32,421 downwards.
GGCCCTTGTCGAAATTGACGGTCAGGTCTTCCTTCGCCACGCCGGGAAGGTCGGCCAGGATGAGCAGCTCGTCCTTGTTCTCGAACACGTCGACGGCGGGCGCCACGGCGGCGCGCTGCGCGAGCTTCTCGGGGAGGTTCTGGCTCTGCTTGGTCATGGTCATCTCGTTGTTCATGATCTCTTCTCCACCTGCGTCGGGTTGATCTCCTCTCCTCTCCTTCGCGCCTCAGCCGACCTTGACGAAGATCTGCCGGGGCTGCTCCTCGACGGCCTTCGTCAGGGTCACGGTGAGCACGCCGTTCTTGAGCGTCGCGGTGCTCTTCTCCGGGTCGATCTTGCACGGCAGGGTGAAGGTGCGGCCGAACTTGAGGGGCGCGCGCTCCTGGCGGTGGACGACGTAGCCCTCGGGCGCGTCCGACGGGCGCTCCCCGCTCATGGTGAGCACGTCCTTCTGGATCGAGAGCTGGATCTGCTTCTCGGTGAGCCCCGGCACCTCGGCGCGCAGCACGAGGCTCGATCCGGCGTCGGCGAGCGTGAGCCGCGGGAAGCGCGCGCGCCCGAACGCGCGGTCCACCTCGTCGGCGAGGTTGTTCCGCAGGGCGTCGCGGGTCCGCGGCGGCTCGTACTCGTCGAAGAGCCGGTCCATGCGGCGGCGGAGCTGGTCCATCACGGCGAACGTTCGATCGATGTCTCCAAAACGAGTCAGCATCTGGTCCTCTCGGGTCTCCGCGAACAGGATGAGGGACGGGCTCGCGGTGCCCGCAGCGAGGCCGCGCGCAGCAAGGGCCACGCGGGGCCTCATGCCCCTGACCGGCCTCTCCAGAAAGGTGGAGAGACCGGATAGTTTTGCGGCTTTTCTGAGGGTTTCTCTCAGCCGCGCCGCCAACTTTTGACCGCCCCCCGCGCCTGTCAAGGCGTCCATTTCACCTTGGCGCGCTCCATGCCCTCCGCGGCGTGGAGCCCTGCCCGAGGCGGCCGATGGGCCGCGCCGGGGGGCGTCGCGGAGGAGCCTCGGCGGCGCGCCGGGCTCACTCCGCGGGCTCGGCCGATCCCCTCCGCCGGCGCTGCACGAAGGCGCGCTCCAGCGTCCGGCGCGTCTCGATCGCGCTCGGGCTCGCGACCATGCCGCCGCGCCGCTCGATGAAGCTCCGCATCCCCTCGGCGGCCTGCCCGCCCACGATCCAGGGGGTCGTGTGGCATGCGTCGGCGTAGGCGTCGACCAGCTCGCGGGCGCGCGCCGAGGGTGGCGGGATGGTCACCGAGAGGCCCACCAGATCGGGGGCGATCGTGGAGGTGATCCGGGCGATCGCCGTGGGCGGCGTTCGCGCGCCGATCATCACCGTGCGGTAACCCCAGGAGGTGAAGCGGAGGGCCATGCCGTAGAGGCCGAGGACATGGTCCTCGTCGGCGAAGCATGCGAGCGCCACCCGGCGCGTCGCCTCGGCCGGCTGGGACAGGCGGATCAGGTCGAGCAGCGCGCCCGCCGCGACCTGCGAGGCCAGGTGCTCCTGCGCCACCGTGATCGCCCCCTCGTGCCAGAGATCGCCGATCCGCCGCAGCGCGGGGCCGAGCACGCGGTCGAAGAGCGTCACCGCCGGGCCGAGCGTCAGGCTGCGCGACACCTCGCGCTCGAGCGCGTCCGGGTCGAGGCGCACCGCCGCGGCGACGATCCGCTCGCTGGCCAGGGCGAAGGGATCGGCGTCCTCGCGCGGGGCCTCCTCGCGGCTCGGGGCGCTGGAGAGCACTATGCGCGCCGCCTCGGCCGCGGCGATGCCCCCCTGCACGAGGTCGCGCATCCGCTTGATCGTGGCCACGTCGGCGTCGTCGTAGAGGCGATAGGACGAGGCGGTGCGCGCCGGCGAGGGGACGCCGTAGCGGCGCTCCCAGGCGCGGAGGGTGGCCGCCGAGACCCCGGAGAGCTGCGAGACGTTGCGGATGCGGTAGCGGCTCACGATAGGCCTTTCACGGCGAGCCCGGTCCACGGACTCGATCCCCTGCCCTAGAGTGAAAGTGAAGGTTTGTCAAACATTATACAATCGTTGAATCGAGTTGGCCGGCGCGCTCCTGGCTGGCCCGCCGGGTCCCTCGCGGCCGCGCGGCCCTCCGCTATGCTCGCGGCATGGATCCCGGATCGATCGTGGCGGAGCGCTTCGAGATCGAGCGCCTGGCCGGATCGGGGGGGATGGCGAGCGTCTACCGGGCCCGCGATCTGCGCACCGGCGAGGTCGTCGCGCTCAAGCTGACCCACGGCGCGCAGGTGATGGATCCCGAGCGCTTCGCCCGGGAGGCCGAGGTGCTCGCGGAGCTCCGGCACCCGGGGATCGTGCGCTACGTGGCCCACGGGCAGAGCGCCCTCGGCGAGGCCTTCCTCGCCATGGAGTGGCTCGACGGGGAGGACCTCGAGCAGCGGCTCGCCCGGGCGCCGCTCTCGATCGTCGAGGGTCTCTCGCTCGCCCGGCTCGTGGCCGAGGCCCTCGGGGCCGCCCACCGGCAGGGGATCGTCCACCGCGACATCAAGCCGAGCAACGTCTTCCTGCGCGGGGGCGCGCTCGATCGGCCGGTGCTCCTCGACTTCGGCGTGGCGCGCGTGAAGCGCGCGGCGCGGACCCTCACCCTGGCGGGCACGCCGCTCGGCACGCCCAACTACATGCCGCCCGAGCAGGCGCGCGGCTCGGCGTCGGTGGACGCGCGCGCCGACCTCTTCTCGCTCGGTTGCGTGCTCTTCGAGTGCCTCACCGGGCAGCTCGCCTTTGCGGGCGAGCACGCCATCGCCGTGCTCGGCAAGATCTTGCTCGAAGAGGCACCGCGGGTGAGCGACCTCGTGGTGGTGCCCGAGGCGATCGACGCGCTGCTCGCGCGCATGCTCGCCAAAGATCCGGCGGCGCGGCCCCGCGACGGGGTGGCCGCCGCGGAGGAGATCGGGGCGACCCTCGCCCGGCTCGGCCCGCTGTCGGTGGAGAAGCAGCGCGCCCTGCGGCCCGCCCCCGGGCCCGAGGTCGGCTTGACCGCGCGCGAGCAGCGGATCGTGAGCGCGATCCTCACCGGCGCGGCGCGCCGGCGATCCCCGATGGACGGCCCGGCGGGGACGTCCGGCGGCGGCCCGGCCGACCCGTTGATGGCGGCGCTGCACGCCCAGGTGATCGCGTTCGGCGGGAGGCCCGCGCAGCTCGAAGGCGGCGAGCTGCTCGCGATCTTCAGCCCCGGCCAGGGCACCTCGCTCACCGCAGCCGGCACCCTCGCGGCCGCGGCGACGGACCTGGCAGCCCGGGCGGCGCGCTGCGCGCTCGCGATCCACCGGGCGATCCCCGAGGTCCCGATCGCGCTCGGCACGGGCCGGGCGATCGAGGCGGAGCGGGGCGCAGCGGGCGAGGTGCTCGATCGCGCGGCGTCGCTGCTCATGGCCCCGGGGGCCGCCGGCGCGCCGTCGATCCGCGTCGACGAGCCCACGGCCGGCCTGCTCGGCGCGCGCTTCGACGTGGGCGGCGACGCGGGCGGGCTGATCCTCCGCGGCGAGCGCGACCTCTCGGTGCCCGTGAGGGTGCTGCTCGGGCGGCCGACGCCCTGCGTGGGGCGGGAGAGCGAGCTGCGGCGGATCGAGGAGATCTTCGACGACTGCGCGCGCGGCGGGGAGGCGCGCGCGGTGCTGATCACGGCCCCGGCCGGCGCGGGCAAATCGCGCCTGCGCCTCGAGCTCACGGAGCGGCTCGCGCGGCGAGGGGGGCCGCAGATCTGGCTCGGCCAGGGCGACCCGCTCTCCGCGGGCGCCCCGTTCGGCCTCCTCGCCGAGGCGATCCGCAGGGCCGCGGGCATGGTCCCCAGCGAGCCGCTCGCGGTGCGGCGGCAGAAGCTCCGGGGCTGGCTCGGCCGGCTCTTCCGCGCCGCGAAGGTCGAGCGGATCGCGCCGTTCCTCGGCGAGCTCACGGGCGCGCCCTTCGACGCGGACGACAACATCAAGCTCTCGGCGGCGCGCCGCGACCCGCAGCTCATGAGCGACCAGATCCGCTGGGCCTGGGAGGACCTGCTCTCCACCGAGTGCGCGCTCCGGCCCGTCGTGCTCCTGCTCGAAGACGTGCAGTGGGGCGATCTCCCCACGATGGAGCTGATCGGCGCGGCGCTCGATCTGCTCCGGAGCCGCCCCTTCCTGGTGATCGCGTTCGGCCGGCCCGAGGTGCAGCAGGTCTTCCCCGATCTCTGGGCCTCGCGGGGCGTCTTCTCCATGCGCCTCGGCGGCCTCTCCGAGCGGGCGAGCGAGCGGCTCGCGCGCGAGGTGCTCGGCGACGGCGTGTCGCGCGAGACGGTCGCGCGCCTCGTCAAGCGCGCCGACGGCAACCCGTTCTACCTCGAAGAGCTGCTCCGCGCGGTGGCCTCCGGGGGCGAGGAGGCGGCGCTCCCCGAGACGGTGCTGGCCATGGTGCAGGCCCGCCTCGAGGCGCAGGCACCCGAGGCGAGGCGCCTCCTGCGCGCCGCGAGCGTGTTCGGCCAGTCCTTCCCGCGCGGCGGCCTGTCGCTCTTGCTCGGCGCCGATCAGGCCGACGGCGCGCTCGACGCGCAGCTCCGCGAGCTCGTGCAGCAGGAGCTGATCGTCGAGCTGCGGGAGCCGCGCTTCGCGGGCGAGCCCGAGCATGCGTTCCGGCAGGCGCTCGTGCGCGAGGCAGCCTACGGCTCGCTCACGGCGGACGATCGCGCGCTCGGGCACCGGCTCGCCGCCGCGTGGCTCGAGCGCGCCGGCGAGCCCGAGGCGCTGACGCTGGCCGAGCACCACGAGCGGGGCGGCGAGCTCGCGAAGGCCGTCGGCCACTACCAGCGCGCGGCCGAGCAGGCGCTCGAGGCGGGTGATCTGCGCGCGGCCAGGGCGCGGGCCGAGCGCGCGATCGCGGGCGGCGCCTCGGGCGCGCAGCGCGGCGCGCTCCGCTTGATCCAGGCCGACGCGCAGCGCTGGCTCGGGGAGAACGCGCCGGCCGAGGAGAAGGCGCTCGAGGCGGTGGGGCTCCTGCCGCGCGATTCTGCGCTCTTCTACGCCGCCGCCGGGCAGGCGGGGATCACCGCCGCGGTGCTCGGCGGGCGCGAGCGCGTCGAGGCGATCGCGGGGCTCCTCGCGAGCTCGAACGGGGGCGAGACGGTGGCCTCGATCACCGCCTGGATCACCGCGTCCGCGCGCCTCTCCGCGCACCTCTTCCTGATGGGCCGGGGCGACCTCGGCGGCGCCCTGCTCGACCGCGTCGCCGACTGCGCGCACACCGTCGGCGGCCTCGATCCGAAGATGCTGGCGCTGCTCGAGCAGGCCCGCTCGACGCAGCACCTCGTCGCCGGCGACCTCGGCGCCTGGCTCGCCCACCGGCAGCGCGCGGCCGACCTGCTCGTCGAGGCCGGCGACCTCCGCACGGCATGCTCGCAGCGGGTGAACGCCGGCTACGGGCTCGCCGAGCTCGGCGACTACCCCGCCGCAGAGCGCCAGATCCGCGACGCCCTCGCCTCCGCCGAGCAGATGGGCCTCCGCGGGGTGGTGACCTTCGCCAAGCACAACCTGAGCATCGTCGTGGCGCGCCTCGGCAAGCTCGACGAGGCGGAGAAGCTCCAGGAGGAGTCGCTCGCGGAGTTCGAGCGCCAGGGCGTGCTCCGGAGCGTGGGCTTTGCCCGGATGTACCTCGCGCTCGTGCACAGCCTGCGCGGCGATCTCGCACGCGCCGAGCGCGAGGCCCGCGCCGCGGTGGAGGCGCTCGCCAAGGTGCCGCCGGCCCGCGCCGCCGCGCTCGGGATGCTCGCGCGGGTGCTCTCGCAGCGAGGCTCCCCCGAGGCCGTGGAGATGGGCCGTCAGGGGATGGACCTCCTGCGCTCGCTCGGCGGGATCGACGACGGCGAGTCGATGCTGCGGCTCGCCTGGGCCGAGGCGCTCGAAGCGTCCGGCGATCGAGCCGCCGCGCGCGAGGCGCTCGCCGAGGCGCGCGATCGGCTGCTCACCCGGGCCGCGAAGCTCAGCGACGAGGAGCGCCGGAGGGGCTTCCTCGACCTCGTGCCGGAGAACCGGCGGACGCTGGATCTGGCCGCGGCGTGGGGCGTCTGAGGAGCGCGCTCACCGCCCCTCCACCACCCCCGTCGCGCGCACCATCGCGCTCGCGCGCGACGCTCCCTTCGGCAGCGACAGCTCCACCGCGCCCGGCTCCTTCCGCGCGGCCTCGATCCGCGGAACGGCCACCCCCGCCGGCGCGCGCGCGATCGTCGCGACCTCCAGCGCCTCCTTCCACAGCGGCGCGCCCTCCCCGTCGTAGCGCATCGCCCAGATCCGATCGGGACCGGCGCGATCTGCGCCCCTCTTCGCGTCGCCCACCTGCGTCATCACGACGCTCTCGTCGGTGTCGAGCGCCAGCGTCACCGCCGCGCCGCTCCGAGAGGCCCAGGGCAACCCGCGGCTCTCCCTGCCCCAGCCGAGACCGCCCGCCTCGTCGAGGAGCTGGATCCGCGCGCTCGCGAGCGGCGCTGCGGCGGCGATCACCCAGCCGTGGTGCGGCCAGTAGAGCGCCGAGAGCGCGGTGCACCGCTCGATCGTCAGGAGCTGAAAATCAGCGAAGATCCCGCCGTTCGTGTCCCAGATGCGCTCGGCGACCACCTGCGTCGGCTGGTCGAACCAGATCAGCACGACCTGGCCGTTCGGTCCGGTGGTGAGGGCCATCTCGCTCGTCCCGGGCCGGATCCCGGCGAGCGGGCGCGCCTTCGTCCAGAGCAGCTTTCCCGCGGCGTCGAGCGCGAGCACGATCGGCCGCCGATCTTGTGGCCCGCTCGTGAGCAGCACGGCGCGCCGATCGCCCGGGAGGGGGATGGCCTGCTCCTCCAGCGGCGTATCGAGGGCCACGTCGAAGTGGGCGCGGAGCATGTCGCGGTGGCGGACCAGCGCGGGGTCGTCCTCCAGCGTGTGGAGCAGCCTCCGCGCCGCCTCCGCGGGCGCGACCGGCGGGCCGGCGGCCTCGCCGCGGGGATCGATCTCGGCCGGCGCCCCGCTCGCCGAGGCCGCGGCGCTCGCGATCGCCAAAGGCATGCTCGCGGCGTCGCCGGGGCCGGCATCGGCCGGCGGATCGTGGTGAAAACGATCGCAGCCCGCGACGAGCGCGACGAGCGCGACGAGCGCGCGCGACGAGGACCGAGCGCGCCCGCTGCTCATGCCGCCGCGGCGCCCGTCTCGCCCGCGAAGAGCTTCGCCATCTGCCGGTCATGCGCGCGGCCGAGGAGCGGCAGCGAGATCGCCGCGCCGACGAGGGCCATGAACATGTCCCACTGCGCGTCCCACACGTCGCCCTGCGAGCCGAGGAAGGCCTGCCCCACGTCGCCCGCGACGACGAGCGTCGTCCACCACTCGATGAGCTCCCAGAAGGCCCCGATCGCGAGGATGACCGAAAGGATGAGGAAGGTGAGCCAGCCGCCGCGCTTGAGGGGCGTCTGCCGGAGCAGCACCTCGCGGACGATGATGGCGGGGAAGAAGCCGAGGGCCAGGTGGCCCACGCGGTCGTAATGGTTGCGGCTCAAACCAAATGCGTGCTTCACCCACTCGCCGAGCGGGTTCAGGGCGTAGGTGTACATGCCGCCGTAGATCAGGATCAGCACGTGGACGAAGACGAAGGCGTAGACCATGCGGGTCATCGGGAAGCGCCGGTAGACGGCGGCGAGCACGGCCACGCCCGCGAGGCCGGGGCCGACCTCGAGCATCCAGCTCGTGCGCCCGGCGGGCGGGCTCCACACCGTGGCGACGCAGATCACCGCGAGCAGAACGAGGAGGGCGAGCGGGAACCGGGCGTTGTCCCGGGTGCCGCGCATGGGTCGGACGGCGAGGTCGATCGAGGGCATCCCCGGCAGTAGAGCATGGCCGCGCACAGGACGACGATCGGCGCGCCCCCGGGGAGGGCGCTCTGGTAGCCTGGGGCCTGCGATCCAGCCCCGGCGCGCGCCGCCATCGAGGTGATCATGAACCGACTTCCGCGAGGATGGCCCAAGGACACCAACCCCAACGTCGTCAAGCGGGTGCAGCAGGTCTCGGCGATGAGCATGGACCAGGCCAAGCACTCCCTGCGCATCGCCAAGATCGACATCGACATCGGGGCGGCCTTCACGGCCCTCCCGGCGCGGATCCAGAACGACGCGACGGCCCGGGGCATCGCCGCGATCATCAACGGCTTCGACGGCGGCAAGAAGACGCAGTCGTCGCTGGTCTTCCGGCTCTTCGTCTTCCTCTACGACATCGCCGACCGCCTAGAGGAGGTGGTGAGGGCGAGCGAGCCGGGGATGCGGCTCGCCCTCCTCCAGCACTTCAACGCGGCCGTGGCCCGTCGCTTCCAGGGTCGCGAGTCGATCGAGGCGGGCTACTACGCCACGCTCACCGGCCACCCGAACCAGATCCCCGAGTTTCTCAAGCTCGGCATGGCCCTCGCGAGCATGAAGTGGGGCGAGCTCGTCAGCGAGGTGGAGAAGAAGAAGTTCGTCAGCGACATCTTCGACAGCCCCAAGGGCTACCCCAAGACGGCGCGCAGCGTGCAGGACTGGACGCGGCCGAGCCAGTTCGACATCGAGGCCAAGATCACCGAGTGGCTCGACGGGGAGTCCAACCAGTCGATCTACGACCCGAACGTGACCGGCGCAACGAAGAGCCGGAGGGCCTGGATCGTGGCCGAGCATCGCAACTACCAGCCTGGATCGAGCGGTCACACGCTGATGCTCTCGAACTTCATCATGACCATCGGCAACGCCATGGGCCTCGACTGGAACGCCAACACGGCCGGGCAGCGCTTGCTCGGCGCGTTCACCCAGAACCGGGTGGCCGTCCGGCGCGCGTTCAACAACGTGCTCTCCTCGAACGACGTCGACGCGCTGATCGACACCCACCTCGGCACCGTCTGGTCGATCCTCTTCTGAGCGCCAGCGTGCGCTGCGCCTGCGTCACGCGCTACGCGGGCTGAACCGTGCTTCGCGGGCCGTGAGGGCGGCGAAAACCGGCGCGCGTCCTCGACGCGCTCCGCGCTTTGCTATGGTCGCGATCAGCTCATGATGCTCGACCGTGCTGCACCCTCGAAGGCCGGCGCGAGAGGCGCCTCGATCCGCCGCGGGGTGAGGCGCCTCTCCGCCGCCGCGTGCCTGCTCGCATGCTCGCTCCCGGCCGCGCCGGCGCGCGCCGCGGACAACGGCCCCTTCGGCGTCGTGATCGCGTTCGGCGACATCGCGGCGCTGCTCGCGGCTGCCGCGCCGTACTGGATCTTCTTCGACAGCAAGGACCCCGGTCGCGCGAGCATGAGCTTCGAGCTCGGCGCCGGCCGCCGCCTCGACGCCTTCGCGCTCGGCATGGACGCGGGCGGCATGTTCCGGCGCGGAGGCCGGCTCGGCTGGATGGGGCGGACCCGCGTCGACATCGACGGCGATCCGCTGAAGGATGGCTCCATGGCCCTGCGCGCCGACGCGCTCGGGATCATCCAGATCGCGGGCGATCCCGGCGGGCGAGCCTCGCTCGAAGGGCTCGGCGGGCTCACGGTCTGGCCTCGCTTCGAGGCGTTCGACACCCGGAAGACCCACGCCTACGCGGGCCTCGGCCCGCTCGTGGCGCTCCGCTTCCGGTCGACCGCGCCGCGCCCTCGGATCACGGGCGAGGTGGAGCTCGGGTACGCCGCGCTCTTCGGCGAGCCGCCCTCGGGGCGGATCCATCACCTGGAGCTCGGACCCGCGCTCAGCTACGCGCCGTGGAGGGACGCGCCGCTCCCGGTGGCGTTCGAGGCGCGGGCGCGCTTCGAGGTGGGGCTCGGCGGCGAGGAGCACGGGCTCTACCCGGGCCTCTCGATCCTCGGCGGCGTGCGCCTCGGGCTCGACGGCCCGCCCCCGAAGAAGCGGGCGCGCTGAGCGACACGGTGACGATCGCGCCGACGATCCGGGGATCGATCGCGCTCGCGCTCACCGCGCTCAGCCCTCCGCGAGCCGCGCCCGCGCGCGGTGCACGAGCGCCTGCACCCGCGCGTGGGCCTCGTCGCGCAGCCCTTCGAGGCTCGCGTGCGGCCCGCGGATCGGCTCGCCCGCGACGAGCGCCACGGCCGTCTCCTTCGAGCCGCTGATGCGCCGGTAGTGCGCGGCGAACGGCTCCTCCACGTACGACGCGCTCTCTCCGCCGTAGGCGATCCCGAGCGGCACCACCTCGGCGCCGGTGCGGTGCGCGGCCACGAAGGCGCCGGGCCGGAAGGGGCGCACCTCGTCGCCCGCGAAGGTCGTCCCCTCGGGGTACACGAGCACGCCCACGCCGCGCTCGACGCCCTTGCACATGGCGTGGATCACCGCGGCGCCGCTCTCCTTGCTCGATCGATCGACGAAGAGCGTTCCCACCTTGCGGGCCGCGAGGCCGATCACCGGCCAGCCCGCGAGGTCGGCGCGGCTCACGCTGTTGGCCTGCACGAAGGCGAGGTTGACGAAGATGTCGAGCATCGAGCGGTGGTTCATCACGAAGATCCGCCCGCGCCCCTCTCCGTCCTTGCACGGGTAGGCGAGGCCCTCGCCGAGGAAGGGGCCGTCGGCGTGCACGCGGAGGCCGAAGATGCGCAGCAGGCCCTCGCCGTAGCGCTCCATCCACTTGTACGTCACCGGCTTCTCGTCGGTGGGCAGCGAGGTGCGGAGGTCGGCTTCGAGGCAGGCGAGCAGGCCGAAGGTCCAGCCCACGAAGCCCGCGCTTCGGCCGAGCATGCGGAGGTCGCCGAGCGGGGAGGGCATGGCCTATTTCACCCGCGATCCGGCAGGGATCTCGGCCGGCGCCGTGACCAGGGCCCGCTGCGCGCCGCGCCCGGCGGTGAGGATCACCCCGCGCGAGGTCAGCTCCTCGCTGTAGACCTGGGGCGGCAGGTTGCAGACCACCACGACCCGCTTGCCCACGAGGTCGGCGGGCGCGAAGAGGAGCCCGAAGGGCGCCACGATCCGCCGCGGTCCGGCGCTGTCCCCCGTGTCGACGCGCAGGTCGAGCAAGGTCTCGTTCTGGGGCACCGGTGAGGCGGCCACGACGGCGCCCACCCGCAGGTCGAGCGCGCCGAGCTGCTCGTACGAGATCATGTCGGGCACGACCGAGACCGAGCCCCCGGGCGCCGCGACGTCGGGCTCGATCACCGGCGTCTCCAGGCTCGTCAGCGTGCGCGCCACCGGGATCACGCTGTCGGCCATCGGGCTCGCCTCGTCCTCTTCGGCGGTGGATTCGCCGGCGGATGCGGCGGGGTGCGGGTGGACCACCAGCTCGGCCTCGACGCCGACCGCGCTCTTGGGCGCCGCGGCGTGCGGTGGGGGCGCCGCCCGGGGCGGGGCCGCGGCCGGCGCGTCGAGCAATCGTTTGAGCACCAAGTTCACGGTCTTGGGGTCGGCGCTCCCGCCCGTCTGCTTCATCACCTGCCCGATGAAGAAGCCGAGCAGGGCGGGCTTGCCCGAGCGGTAGGCCTCCGCCTGCTTCTGGTTCTGGGCGACGACGGCGCGGGCCACGTCCTCGATCGCCCCCTCGTCGCTGAGCACCGCCATCCCCCGCTCGCGCACGAGGGCCATGGGCGACTTGGTCGTGCCGGCCACCGCGGCGTACACCTCCTTGGCCTGCTTGCCGCTGATCGTCCCGTCGTCGACCAGCTTGAGCAGCTCCGCCACCTGCACCGGCGCGACCGGGAAATCGGCGTCGAGCCCCGCGACCTTCACGTCGCGCATCACCTCGCTCAGGACGAAGTTGGCGATCTTGGTCGCGTCGCGGAAGATCCGGCACGTCGCGTCGAAGAACTTGAGGATCCCCGGGTGGCCGGTGAGGATCTGCGCGGCGGCCGGGGCGAGGCCGAGCTCGCCCACGAGCTGCTTCCGGCGCGCCTCCGGGAGCACGGGCAGGCGGCCCTTGATCGCGTCGAGCAGCGCGTCGTCGACCACGAGCGGCGGCAGGTCCGGCTCGGGGAAGTAGCGGTAGCCGGCCTCGTTCTCCTTGTCGCGGAGCAGGTAGGTCTCCCGCCGATCGGGGTTGTAGCCGCGCGTCTGCTGCCGCACCCGCTCGCCCCGCTCGATCAGGCTCACCTGGCGGACGACCTCGACCTCGATCGCCTCGCCCACGAAGCGGAAGGAGTTGATGTTCTTGAGCTCGACGCGGGTGCCGAGCTTCTCGTCGCCGCGCTTTCGCACCGAGACGTTCGCGTCGCAGCGGAAGCTCCCCTGCTCCAGGTTGCCGTCGTTGACGCCGAGGCACATCAGCACCTCGCGCAGGCGCTTGAGGTACTCCACCGCCTCACCCGCGCTGCGCAGATCGGGGTCGCCGACGATCTCGATGAGCGGCGTGCCGGCGCGGTTGAGGTCGACGATCGAGTCGTGCCCCACGCCGTGCACGTTCTTGCCCGCGTCCTCCTCCATGTGGACGCGGAGGATGCCGATCTCGGCGCGCCGCAGGTCCGTCTCGATCGTGAGCTTGCCGCGCTCGGCGAGCGGGAGGTCGAACTGGCTGATCTGGTAGCCCTTCGGCAGATCCGGGTAGAAATAGTTCTTCCGGGCGAAGACGCTCTTTTGCCGGATCGTGCAGCCGAGGGCGAGCGCGGCGCTCACCGCCATCCGCAGGGCCTCGGCGTTGAGCACGGGGAGCGCGCCGGGCAGGCCGAGGCACACCGGGCAGGTGTGCGTGTTGGGCGGGTCGCCGAAGCTCGTCTGGCAGCCGCAGAACGCCTTGGTGTGGGTGAGGAGCTGGGCATGCACCTCGAGCCCGATGACCGGCTCGTACGCCGCGACCTTCTCTGCCATGAACGAGCGTTGTAGCAAGGGTTGCGGGGCAGGGGGCCGAAAAGCCGAGCATGCGCGCATCCAGTGCGTCGATCGCGCAGCGGGTGCGCGTGGGTGCGCCGGCGAAGATCACGGAACGCCGAGATCTAGGGGAGATTCGACGGAGGTTCGATCGAGATCGGGGCAGGGAACAAAATATGCACAGATGACCCATGGAGGTTCGTCGCCCCATGAACGCAGCGCCCAAGGACGACCACGAGCACGCTCACCTGGAGGTTCACGATCGCCACGCGAGCGAATCGTCTCCCCACGGCCACGCGGTCAACTGCCCGCGCCGCGGGTGGACCCCGCTGGTGGAGTGCCTGGCCTGCCAGGAGCTGACCGAGCTGGCCTTCGATCCGGCGACGAACGCGTCCTACGTCGACTGCACGCCGAAGAAGGATTGAGCGCGGCGCCCCCGACCTCTCCGCCGCGCGGGGAGGGCCGGGGGCTCTCGTCTGGGGCTCCCCGTCGGGGGCTCCCCGTCAGTCGTCGCCCTTCTTGCCGAAGATGGCGTGGCGGAAATAACCGATCTGGCTCTTCGCCAGCTCGCGGGCGACCTCGAGCGTGTCGACCTCGCGGGCCGAGCCGCGGCCGAGCAGGAGGCCGTTCTCGTAGAGCTCGCGCGTCTTGGCGCGCTGGAGCTTGCCGCTCGACGTCTTGGGCAACACGCCGACACCGAGCGGTACGACGTCGTCCACCGTCAACCCGAGCGCCTGCTGCACCACGCGCCGCACCTCGCCCTTCTGGGCGATGCGCTTGGCCTCCAGGGTCACGGCCGTCTCGAAGGCGATCACCACCCGCTCGCGATCGTTGTGGGGCTTCATCGTCCCGAAGGCGATGACGTTGCCCTTGCGCACGCCCTCGACCTTGCTCGCCTCCCACTCCAGATCCTGCGGGTAGTAGTTGCGCCCGTTGACGATGATCACCTCCTTGGAGCGGCCGCAGATGTGGACCTTGCCGTCCGCGAGGTAGCCGAGATCGCCCGTGCGGAGCCAGCCGCCGGCGAAGGCCTCGCGCGTCTTGTCCGGCTCGTTGAAGTAGCCGGCCGTCACGCTCGGCCCGCGCAGGCGGAGCTCGCCCACCTGCCGGTCGGGCAGGGGCGAGGCGCTCTCGGTGTCGTCGGGGGCGAAGGCCTGCACGTCGTGCCCCTCGAAGGCCGAGCCGCACTCGACGATCGCGGCGGCGCCCTCGGCCTCGGGCGCGGTGGGCTTCGCCTTGCCCTCGGACCAGAGCGCGCCGCCGTCGACCGGATCGGTGTTCACGCCGGTGCCGATCTTGCTGAACGAGATCGCGAGCGTGCTCTCGGCCATGCCGTAGCAGCAGACGAAGGCTTTGTCGCTGAAGCCGATGTTCGCGAACTTGTCGGCGAAGGCCCGGAGGTTGTCGGCGCGGATCGGCTCGGCGCCGCAGCCGGCGACGCGCCAGCTCGACAGGTCGAGGTGCTTGACCTCCTCGTCCTTGATGCGCTTGACGCAGAGGGCGTAGGCGAAATTCGGCCCGAAGGAGATGTTGCCGCGGAAGCGGGAGAGCGTCTCCAGCCAGCGCGCGGGGCGCTTGAGGAAGAGCAGCGGCGGCAGGAAGGTGATCGTGTTGACGTGGTAGAGCGGCGCGATCACGAAGCCGATGAGGCCCATGTCGTGGTAGAGCGGCAGCCACGAGACGCCGGAGTCGACCGAGTCGCGCACGCCGAGGCCGAGCTGCATGATCGCGCGCACGTTGGCGGCGAGGTTCTCGTGGGTGAGGATCACCCCCTTGGGGCGCGAGGTCGAGCCGCTCGTGAACTGGAGGAAGCAGGTGTCGTCGAGCGCGACCTTGACGGGCTTCAGGTCTTCTCGCATCGCCCGGACGCTCTCCACGGCGATCACCTTCTCGAGCGCCGGGGCCTGCGCCTGGATGGTGCCGAGCATGCGCTTGATCTCGGTGTTGGTGAGGAGGATCTTCGCGCCGCTCCGGTCGACGATGTGGAGCGTGTTCTCCAGGTAGCCGGTGAGCTTGCCGAGGCCCGTGGGCGGGTAGATCGGCACCGGGACGACGCCGGCGCGGATCGCCCCGAGGAAGGCGAAGACGAAGTCGGCGTTGTCCGGGAGGATCAGGGCGACGCGATCGCCCTTCTTCGCGCCGAGGGCCTGGAGGGCGCCGCCGTAGCGGGCGCTCGCGCGCTCGATGCCGCCGTGGGTGAAGAAGGGCTCGGCCTCGCTCGCCTCCTCGAGGAAGCGGTAGCCGGTCTTGGTGCTCTGTGCGGCGTCCTCGATGGCCTGGACGACGGTGCGCATCGACGATCCGCTCATTCCGAAAGCCTTCCCTCTTCGCGGAGCCGGGCCTCGATCGACGCTGCCACGTCGGCGATGGTCTCGAAGCCGGCGAGCGCCTCGTCGGGCACGTGCATGTGAAACTTGTCCTCGATGTCGGCGAGGATCTCCGTCACCCCGAGGGAGTCGATCCCCAGGTCGGCGATGATGTGGCTCTCCGGGCCCACCTCGACGCCCCCCTGGGCATGTTGCCGGAAGAGCGCCATGAGCTCCTCCCGGATTTTGTCGCTCGTCCACGTCATGGCGCTCCTCTAGCGCAACTTTTTTCCTGCGAGGAGCCCCCTGATCCGCCGGGCAGGCTCAGCCCCCCGAGGCCTTCCGCGCCCCGGCGACGAGCGTCGCGAGCCGGCCGAGGCCCTCGATGGCCCGCGCGCCGTACCACATGAGGTCCTTGCCGTCGCAGAAGAGGATCTGCCCCTTCTCCGCCGCGGGGATGGGCAGGCTCCGGAAGACGGCCGCGTCCGCCTCGCCGAAGGGGTGGGGCTCGTCCGGCAGGAGCACGAGCTCGGGCTGCGCGGCGCAGAGCTCTTCCTTGGTGATCCGCGGGTAGCGCAGGTCGCGGCCCTCGCCGCGATCGGAGGTCTCCAGGGTGAGGCCGAGGTCGGCGGCGAGCGGGTAGCGCCGCTCGCGCCCCGCGAAGACGTTCTCCGCGCCCGCCACCCGCAGGGCGTCGGAGATGAAGGTGTCGCGGTGGATGGTCATCAGCGGATCCATCCAGATCGGGCAGAAGGTGCGCACCGGCCGGAGCGTCGCGGCGGCCTGCTCGGCCTCGCGCAGCGCGTGGTAGGCCGCGGCGAGCACCGAGCGGGCGGGCTCGGTGCCTCCATCGAGCCCGAGGGCCCGGCAGAGGCGGGCCATCTGGCTCACGCCGGCCGAGAGCGTGCGCGGGAAGGAGACCAGGACGCGCAGCCCGGCCGCGTCGAGCCGCTCGATGTCGCGCCGGCTGTTCTCCTCCTGGTTGGCCACCACGAGGTCGGGCGCGAGGGCGATCACGGCGTCAACATCGACGTCCTTCGTGCCACCGACGACCACGATGTCCTCCACCTCGCCCTCCGGCGCCACGCAGTAGCGCGTGCGCCCGACGAGGCGCTCCTTCGCGCCGAGCTTCACGAGCGAGTACGTGTCGCTCGGCACGAGCGAGACCACCCGCCGGGGCGCCCCGGGGAGGAGCAGCGTCCTGTTGCGATCGTCGGTGACGCGGAGGAATCGTCCCTGGGCCATGGTCCGCCCGCTATAGCGCGGCCGGCGCGGCCGGGGCCCCCAATTGTTGGCCCAGGCGCCCAGGTTCTGGCACGGACGGGCGGTGCAGCAGACCCCGCTCGCCTTCCCGCCGCCGGTGATGCCCTTCGACGCGCCGCCCGCGCTGCCGCCCTTGTCCACCGTGGGCGCGGTGCCCCCGGCGCGCGGATCCGAGCCCCGCCGGGCCGAGCCGAAGGCCCGCCCCGCGCAGAGCCCGATCCGCCTCCTGCCGCGCAGGATCGGCCGCTACACCCTCTTCGACCACATCGGCCGCGGCGGGATGGCCGACATCTACCTCGCCGAGGTCGAGACGGACCTCGGCGGCCGGCGCCTCGTCGTGATCAAGGAGGTCTTGCCCTCCATCGCCGACAGCGCCGAGTTCGCGGAGATGCTGATCACCGAGGCCAAGCTCGCGAGCATGCTCTCGCACGCCAACGTGGTGAAGGTCGAGTACCTCGGCCGCGACAACGGCGCGCTCTACATCGCCATGGAGTACGTCGAGGGCCTCGACCTCCGCGAGGTGCTGCGCCGCTGCGCCAAGCGCAAGATCGCCCTGCCGATCGAGTTCTCCCTCCGGATCGTGATCGAGGCGCTCAAGGGCCTCTCCTACGCGCACCGCGCGCGCGACGAGGCGGGGCAGCGCCTCGGCGTCGTCCACCGCGACGTGTCGCCCTCCAATGTGCTGCTCAGCTTCGAGGGCGAGGTGAAGCTCTGCGATTTCGGGATCGCCCGGGCGAACCCCTTCGCCACCGAGCTGAGCGAGGAGTCCATCGTCGGCAAGGCCGGGTACATGAGCCCCGAGCAGGCGCGCGGCGAGCCCCTGGATCCAAGGGCGGACGTGTTCGCGGCGGGGATCATCCTCTGGGAGCTGCTCGCGGGGCGGCGCCTCTACAAGGCCGGCGAGGGCGAGCGCCTGCTCGACGTGGCGCGCCGGGCCGAGCGCCCGCCGCTCGAGATGCGCGGCCTCGAAGGCGAGGAGAAGCTCCACGCGGTGATCGAGCGCGCCCTCCAGGTCGATCGCGAGGACCGCTACCCGAGCGCGGCGGCCATGCTGCAAGACCTCGAAGACTACGCGTCGTCCGCGCGGATGGTGGCGAGCCCGCTCCGCTTCGGCGACTGGCTGATGGAGCACTTCGCCGGCGAGGTGCTCCCCGTGCGCAGGGCGCGCGCCCTCGCGCACAAGGCCCTCGCCCGCGGCCCGGCCGCCGTGATCCAGCCGATCACCGAGGCCCACCTGCCCGATCACGACATGACGCCGAGCGCCTTCCCCGTGATCGAGCGCGCCGACCCCACACCCTCGCCCGCCGCGAAGGCCGAGGCCTTCGATCGCGAGCTCTCCGAGACCCCGCGCCGGTCCCGCGCCCGCGCGAAGAAGGCCACCCCGATACCCCCTGTGGCCGCCATCGTGGCCATGCCCGTCGCGCCGCTCCAGAAGCGCGAGGGCGGCGCGCGCTGGTTCATCCTCGCGATGCTGCTCTCGATGCTCGCGTTCGGAACCTTGTGGTTGCTCGCGACCCGCTGATCAACGCAGGGCGCGCGCTCTCTCGGCGCAGCACACGCTCACCCCATCCAGGTGTACCGGCAGGGGCCGGGGGCCGAGGCCCCTGCGCCACGTCGGGCGCCGCCGCCGGCAGAACAGGGCGAAGGTGCCCCGCCCTGCTCGGCGGCCCATCGAGTGCCACAAATCGTAACGTTTTCGCATATTTGAATTATCGATCTTCATCCGCTTTCCCGCCACAAAGAACGGGCGTGAGCGGACATTGATTGTCCGATCTGGCGGGCGCGCGCGGCGCCCGGTACTAGCCTCGACGGCGACATGCCCCTCCTCGCCGACATCGCCGTCCCGGTGCCGCTCAGCCAGGCGTTCAGCTACGCGGTGCCCGCGTCGATGCAGGGCGAGCTCCGCCCCGGCGCGCGCGTGGTGTGCGAGCTCGGCGCGCGCAGGGTGCTCGGGGTCGTGCTCTCCGTCGCGGAGCGGCCGCTCCCGCCGGGGGTGAAGCAGCTCAAGCCGATCCGCGCGCTCGTCGACGCCGAGCCGGTGCTGCCGGCCGAGCTGCTCGGCTTCCTGGTGCAGCTCAGCCAGTACTACTTCGCCCCCATCGGCGAGGTGCTCCGCCTCGCGCTCCCGGCGATGGAGCGCGAGCAGGTCAAGGCGCTCAAGGTGCAAGCCGAGCTCGGCGAGGCGCAGAAGCAGGTGGGCGCGCGCAAGGTCGCGTACGCGCGGCCGACGGCGGCGCTCGAGGCGCCCGGGAGCCTGCGCGGGCAGGCGGCGGCGATCCTCGGCCTCCTGCGCGCGAGCGGGGAGCAGCCGGTCGCGCGGATCGAGGATCGCTTCGGCAACGCGCGCGCGGCGGTGAAGAAGCTCTGCGCGCTCGGGCTCGCCGAGATCGTGCAGCGCGAGCCCCCGCGCGATCCGTTCTTCGACAGGCCCGAGGCCCGCGACGAGGCGCCGGTGCTCAACGCCGCGCAGGCGAGGGCCGCGGAGGCCATCGAGGCGGCGCTCGACGCGGAGCGCGAATCGACGGTGGATCGAGCCTTCTTGCTCTTCGGCGTCACCGGCTCGGGCAAGACCGAGGTCTACCTGCGGGCCATCGCGGCATGCCTCTCGCGCGGGCGGGGCGCGCTCGTGATGGTGCCGGAGATCGCGCTCACCCCGCAGCTCGTCTCGCGCTTCCGCGCGCGCTTCGGCGACGCGCTCGCGGTGGTGCACAGCGCGCTCGCCGAGGTGGAGCGGCATGCCATGTGGCAGCGGCTCCGGAAGGGCGAGGTGCGGGTGGCGATCGGTGCGCGATCGGCCCTCTTCGCGCCCGTGCCCGACCTCGGTCTCGTGATCGTCGACGAGGAGCACGACTCCTCGTTCAAGCAGGAAGAGGGCATCCGCTACCACGCGCGCGACATGGCGCTGCTCCGCGGGCACCGGGCCCGGGCCGCGGTGGTGCTCGGCTCGGCCACGCCCTCGCTCGAGTCGATGGGCCTCGTGAAGAAGGGCAAGCTCGTCGAGCTCGATCTGCCGGGGCGCGCGGTGCCCGAGGCCAGCCTGCCGCGCGTGTCGGTCATCGACCTCAAGCGGATCGGCGCGGGCCCGAGCGGCGACAAGCTGCTCTCGATCCCGCTCCACCGCGCGATCGAGGAGACGCTCAAGGCCAAGGAGCAGGTGATCCTCTTCTTGAACCGCCGCGGCTTCGCCCCGAGCGTGGTGTGCGACGGCTGCGGGAGCCTCGCGACGTGCAGGGCATGCTCGGTGTCGCTCACCTACCACAAGGCCCACGGCGGGCGGATGCGCTGCCATTACTGCGACTACGAGGGGCCCCTCCCCGAGGCATGCGCGGCATGCGGCGCGCCGTCCCTCAGCCTGGAGGGGCTCGGCACCGAGCGGCTCGAAGGCACGATCGCGCAGGCGTTCCCGGGCGCGCGCGTCGCCCGCCTCGATCGCGACGTGGCCGGCGGCGACAGGTCGCAGGCCATCCTCGACCGGATGCGCAGGGGCGAGGTGGACATCCTCGTCGGCACCCAGATGGTGGCGAAGGGCCACGATCTACCGGCGGTGACGTTGGTCGGCGTCGTCAACGCCGACGCCGCGCTGAGCATGCCCGACTTCCGCGCCGCCGAGCGCGGCTTTCAGCTCCTCGTCCAGGTGGCGGGCCGGGCCGGGCGGCGCGACAAGCCCGGCCGCGTGCTCATCCAGACCCGCGCCCCCGATCACCCGGCCATCGTCTTCTCGGCGAGCCACGACGTGCGCGGCTTCCTGGCCCAGGAGCTGCGCGACCGGCAGGAGGTGGACTACCCGCCCTTCACCCGGCTCGCCCTCTTCCGGATCGACGCGGGCGACGAGGAGGTGGCCCGCGACGCGGCCGCCCGGATCGCCGCCCTCTGCCGCACCTCACCGGACGCCCTCGCCCGCCGGGTGGACGTGCTCGGCCCGGCCGCCGCGCCCATCGCGAGGCTGCGCGGTCGTTATCGCTTCCGGGTCATGCTCCGGGGCAAGGAGCGGGGCCCCCTCCGGGCGGTGATCGAGGCGACGTCCGTCATGCGCGAGGCGCTCCCCCGGTCCGTCCGGGTCGCGGTCGATGTGGACCCGGTCTCGATGCTCTGACGTAAGGCGCGCTTGTGGCTGGCCCCACCGTCGGTTCCGGGTAGGATTCGCCGGTCGCGAGGCCACCATGCTGACCTTCTCCACCGATCCCGAGGCCGCCGAGCAGCAGATGCGCGCGGTGATCTTCTACCTGACCGCGTTCGGCTACGTCGACGGCGAGCTCGACGCCACCGAGAAGCGCTACGTGCGCGACTTCGCCGGCAAGATCGTCATCGACCGCGCCCGCGCCGCGCTCGGCGACAAGCTCGACGCCCACTACGAGATGGTCGAGCGCTGGATCCAGCACTTCCACGAGATGGTCGACGAGATCGACCACCAGATCCAGGACCTCTTCACCGAGTCGGTGGCCGAGGGCGAGAGCACGACGCAGTTCGTGATCGCCAAGCTGAAGCTGCGCTGCTTCGAGCTGTTCCGCCGCTTCGACGACCACACGCGCTCGGAGATGCTCGCCTCGGTCGACGAGCTGATGTTCGCCGACGGCACGGTGCACCCGAACGAAGAAGCCTTCCGGCGCGAGCTCTACCAGCTCCTGCTCGAACCGGTGGAGATCGACGAGGAGGAGCTCGAGGCCATCGAGGCCGGGACGCTCGTGATCGGCGCGCCCGCCCAGCTCGCCGCCGCGCAGGCCGATCACCCGTTCTTCATCAGCTCCGAGCGCCCCTACGCGAAGGACAAGGAGTCCTTCGCCCGCGAGGCCCAGGGCGACATGGAGCTCATCGACCGGGTGCTCGACACGCTCGACCGGATGCGCGCCGAGGGCAAAGGCCGGCTCGGCGACGCCTTCGAGGTGACCGATTTCCCCGACGGATCCCGCTTCCTCGACGGCCACGTGTTCGTGAACAAACCGGCGGCCGACACGCGGCAGGAGCTGCTCGTGATCGGCGACCTGCACGGCTGCTACTCGTGCCTGAAGGCCGCGCTCCTCCAGGCCGATTTCTTCGGCAAGGTCGAGGCGCACAAGGCCGATCCGGTGAAGAACCCGCCCATGAGCCTGGTGCTCCTCGGCGACTACATCGACCGCGGGAGGTTCAGCTATAACGGCGTGCTCCGCGCGGTGATGCAGCTCTTCACCGCGATGCCGGAGAACGTCTACCTGCTCCGGGGAAACCACGAGTACTACGTGGAGATCAACGGCAAGGTGATGGCGCCCGTCCGCCCCTGCGAGGCGATGAACGAGATCGCGCACCTCGCGTCGAAGGAGATCTTCGCCAAGTACATGCGCCTCTTCGAGGCCTTGCCCACCTCGCTCATCTTCGACCGCACCCTCTTCGTCCACGCCGGCATCCCGCGGGAAGACACGCTCGCCGACAAGTGGAGCAGCCTCGAATCGCTGAACGATCCGGACATCCGCTTCCAGATGCTCTGGAGCGATCCGAGCGAGGCCGACAGCGTGCCGCTCGATCTCCAGAAGGCCAACGCGCGCTTCCCCTTCGGCCGGAAGCAGCTCAAGAGCTTCCTCGGCCGCCTCGGCGCCCGCACCTTGATCCGCGGGCACGAGAAGGTGAACGAGGGCTTCCGCAAGGTCTACGACGACCCGGAGGCGACGCTGCTCACCCTCTTCTCCGCCGGCGGCGCCACCAACGAGGACCTGCCGAAGGGCGCGAGCTACCGCGAGGTGACGCCGATGGCGCTCTCGATCCGCTACGATCAGGGAGTGAGCGAGATCGTGCCCTTCGCGATCGACTACGCGCGCTTCAACGACCCGAAGGTCAACGCGTTCTTCCGCGAGCAGATCGCCACGCCGGCGCCTCCCCCCGTCTCGGCGCCATCCGGCGGCTGATCGCCCGTCAGCTCTTCTTCGGCAGCTCCATCCTCGCCGGGTCGATCTTCTCGTCGCGGCGGGCCTTGCCGAAGGCGATGACGCTCTTGTCGCCGCTGTTCTCGGCGATCACCACGCGGCGCATGCTCCAGCGATCCGGGCCGAAGGTAAGCTCGATCTCCTTGACGTGCTTCTTCACGTCGTCGGCCAGCGGCCGGGCCAAAAGGACGAGCAGATCGTTCGAGGATGAGGCCGAGAAATCGTAGCGCTTGCGCAGCGAGGCGAGGTCGCCGCCGAGGAAGACCACGAGGTCGCCGAGGACCGCGCCGAAGCGGCGGGCGGCTTCTTTGCCGACCGCGGCCGAGCCGCCCGCGGTCGCGTAGCCGAAGCCCTCGGGGGTGATCCAGTAGGTCACCGCGTCGGGGGCGAAGAGCTCCCAGCGCAGGCGGTCGGGGCGCACCAGGCTGAGCTCGCCTTCGCTCTTCACCACGGTCGCGAGCAAGCCAATCGTGCGCTCCTGGGTGAAGGGCGCGATCAAGGTCTTGATCGAGGCGCGGGCCTTCTCGATCTCGGCGAAGGCGGCGGCCACGGGGTCGGCCGCGGGCGCGCGGCGAGGCAGCGCGAGGCCGGCCGCGGCGGCGCTCAATCCGGCGAGGAAATGGCGTCGAGAGAGGGGCATCAGGGCTCTCCCTTGTGGGGCGATCCGGCCGCGATCCAGGCCGCGTACTCGCCGTTCTCCAGGATGGGATCGGCGGGGAGGGAGACCAGCGGATCGCCCGCGGAGGGCTCGAAATCCGGGGCGAGGAGGCGGGCGAGGTCGAAGCGCAGGTAGCGGCCGGCGAGGTGGGGGCCCTCGCTGACCCAGAGCACCTTGGCGGTGGCGTCCATCACCACCGAGTGGGTCGCGATCAGGGCGTCGATGGTCCGGCGGTTGCCGAGCGAGAGGGGGGCGCCGCCGAGGGCTCGTCGATCGCGCAGGATGGCCACGATATCTTCGACGGAGGCACCCGGCCGGAGATTCGAAAGCAGCTCGTCGAGGCGGAGCCTCCGGGGGCGGGTGGAGGTCTCGACCATGATCCGCTGGTTCTCCGGGTCCATCGAGAGGGGGCCCTCGAAGTGGTTGGTGAGGGGCACCTTGCCCGTCCCGCGCCGCACGAAGAGCGGCTCGCCCGGGGCCCGCTCGGCGATGGCCACGTCGCCCGAGGCGTCGGCGAGCATCAGGATATGGGAGACCATCGGGGCCTTGCCGCGCAGGATGTCGAGCGCCTCGGCCGTGGTCCGGGCGCGGCCGAGCAGCTCGCGCGTGGTGTGGACGACGGGCTCGCCCACGGGCACGGGGTGGCGCGCCCGCCCGCCGTGGACGACCAGCGCGAGGCCCTCGGCGTTCATCCCGCTCACGGCCCCGACGAGGCCCGGCCAGGCCACCGAGGCGTAGGGGATGCGGCCCTCTTCGCGCACCAGGAAGACGGCCTTCTTCTCGTCGAAGACGGGCCCCGCCTCGAAGTCGAAGTTGCGCGCGAGCACCGTGTGCCCCTCGGCCGAGGCCGCGCCCGTGAGCGCGAAGCTCGTGCAGCCGAGGAGCGGGGAATGCTCGAAGGAGAGAGAGATGTCGTAGAGCGACTGGAGGAAGACGAAGCGGTGGTAGGTCGGCAGGAGGTCGTCGAAGGGGTCGGGCGAGAAGGCCTGGGCCTCCGCGGCGATCTCCCGGCGCCGCTCCTCCGGCATCCCGCGATCGACGGCGCGGAACTCGGCGCGGGACATGTCCATGATCAGCCACCGCAATGGCGCGAGCGGCACGTAATGGCGAAATTGCCCGTAGAGCACGCCCTCGTTCTCGGTCATCTGCGGGCGGAGCAGGCGGCCGTGGCGCCAGCCGATCTGCTCGGGCGAGCCGGAGAGGCGCACCTCGAGGATCTTGCCGCGGTGGCGCGCGTAGTCGGCGCCGATGCGCGAGAGGTCTGGATCGGCGGGCGAGGTCGCGGGCTCCTCGCGCGTCACCGTGATCGCCGGCGGCTCGATGCGCGTCGTCGCCGCCACGACCCCGTGCGCGATCGCGGGCAAACCGAGCAGCAGCGCGAGCGCGCCGAGCTTCTTCGGGTGGCGCGCGGCGAAGGCTCGGAGGCGGGATCGCGGTGCCATGGTGCGAGGAGGCCGCTCAGGCCGGGCGAGGCGGGCGCGACGAGGGGCTCCGCGTGGTGAAGGCGTCGATCGAGGCCGGGGCGCGCCGGAGCCCGCGGGTCGAGACGAGGGTGCGCACCACGCGGGAGACGATCCGCGCCGGATCGCGCACGGCGTCGAAATGGGTCACGCGCTCGGATTCGGGCGGGTAGATCGCGGTGATCGGCACCTCGACGATCGGCAGGCGGGCGGCGACGGCGCGGAGGATCACCTCGGCCTCGAAGGCGTAGCCGTCGTCGCGCGCGTCGAGGCCGAGCGTCGCGGCCACGGGGTAGCGGCGCAGCCCGCACTGCGTGTCGAGGAAGGGGCGGCCGGCGAAGAGCGAGAGGAAGAAGTTGGAGATGCGGTTGGAGATCTGGTTCGGCCGGGGCGCGCCCGCGGCCACGAGGTCGCGCACGCCGAGGACGAGCGCGCGCGGATCGCCGGGCGCGTCGAGGAGCAGGCGCGCGTCCTCGGCGCGGTGCTGGCCGTCGGCGTCGACCGAGACGGCGAGCGTCGCGCCGAGCCGGAGGGCCTCGCGCAGGCCGGTGCGGAGGGCCGCGCCCTTGCCCTGGTTGCGCGGGTGGACGAGCACGACGGCGCCTGCCTCGCGCGCGGCCTCGGCGGTGCGATCGGTCGAGCCGTCGTCGACGACGAGGACGATGCCGCCCTCGGGCCACGCGGCGCGGACGGCGCGCACGACCTCGCCCACCGTGCGCTCCGCGTCGTACGCCGGGATGATCGCGCAGGAGCCCATGGCCAGGGCTCGACCTAGCATGAGGCCGCCCTCGCCGCTCCGGTTTTCGAGGCGCCGCGCGCGGCCGAGCACGATCGCGCGGAGAGGACACGGCGAGCGCGCCGAGAGGCCCGATCGACCCCGCGCGCCGCCTGTGCCATAGCTCGCCCGATGGAGATCGACGCCGAGATGGAGGCCGTGCTCCGGCGCCGCGCCAAGGCCGTCCTGCGCAAGCGCGCGCGGGGCCTGCGGAGCGCCATCCCCCGCGACGCGATCGCCGCGCGATCGGCCCGGATCGTGGAGCGCCTCGCCGCGCTGCCGGAGCTGCGAGACGCGCGCGCCGTCGCGCTCTTCTACCCGATCGAGGGCCGGAACGAGGTCGACCTCCTCGCGCTCGACGCCTCGCTCCGCGCGCAGCACAAGGGCGTCTTTTACCCTGCCATCGACCCAGACACGCGGGTGATGACCTTCCGCGCCGTGGACGACCTCGCCTCGCTCGAGGAGCGGGGCCTCGGCTTCCGCGAGCCCGGCCCCGAGGCGCCCGAGGCGGCCGCGCTCGACGTGATCGTGGTGCCGGCCCTCCAGATCGACGAGCGCGGTCACCGCCTCGGCTACGGGGCCGGCTTCTACGACCGCACCTTGCCCCGCTTCGCGCCGCCCGCGCGCACGGTCGGCGTGGCGTTCTCCTTCCAGCTCGTCCCCGAGCTCCCCGACACCGAGGGAGACGTGCCGC
Organism: Byssovorax sp.; assembly: GCA_046351295.1. Lineage (GTDB taxonomy): Bacteria > Myxococcota_A > Polyangia > Polyangiales > Polyangiaceae > JAXLYT01. Next base: position 6,627 of record JAXLYT010000086.1, on the reverse strand, counting down.
TCGACCTGATCGTCACCGACGAGCAGGTGATCGCCCCCGCCCGGGGAGGGCGGTGACGGCGCGCCTTTTCGTGGTCGATCGCGGCCGCGCGGTGTACCGTTCACGCGTGCAAAGAGCCGCGCTCCTGCTCCTGCTCCTGCTCGCGAGCCTCGCCGGCGTGCCCGGCCTCGTGGGCTGCGGGCCGAGCATTTACGACACGTACGACTATTCGAAGGAGTACGACCCGCGCAAGCACGAGTACGTGATCGGCGTCGCGGATCAGCTCAACATCTCCGTCTACAAGATGCCCGATCTCTCCGGGACGGGGACGGTGCGGCCCGACGGCGTGCTCACGGTGCCGCTCATCGGCGACCTGCTCGTGGCGGGGAAATCACCGAGCCAGGTGCGCGAGGAGATCAAGAAGAAGCTCTCCACCTTCATCAAGGAAGAGCCGACGGTGAACGTCACGGTGACGGGCTTCAACAGCTACCGCTTCATCGTCACCGGCAACGTCAACCACACCGGCTCCTTCGCCCAGAAGTTCTTCGTCACCGTGTCCGAGGCGATCGCGATGGCCGGCGGGCCCAACAAATTCGCGGGCGATCAGGTGATCATCCTGCGCGCCGACGACAAGGGAAAGGTCCGGGAGATCCCGGTGAGCTACAAGCTCATCACCTCGGGCCGCCACCCGGAGATGGACCTCGCGGTGGTCGCCGGAGATACCATCCTGCTCCAGTGAGCGGCGACGCCGGAGCCGCGCGTCCGCCGCGCGCCCTCGCGCTCCCAGCACGTCGGGGCGCGCTGATTTCAGACCTGCAATGCCGGGTTGCGTTATGCACGAAACGGCCATTTTGCGGCCTCGCGCCATTGTGGTGCGCGTCGCGCGCGGCGCGCCCGGCGCGAATCCCGATTCTCACGCGCCGCGCTCGGGAAACCTCGTACGCCGGCACGTCACCGGCGCGTCACTGGCGCGCCGGTGACGCGCAGGTGGGACATGTTTTTTCGAGGCGAGATTCACCGTTCGTCCGTTGACGTAGAGCCCTGCCCGCGGCGATCATGGCTGGACGCCTTGTCGATCACTTCCGGCGAGGGCTCCTGCGAGAGCTGATCCATGTCGAGCATGCGCACCATCCCGGCAGGCCCAGAGCGAGCGGCGACCGGAACCACCGAGCTGCCGGAGACGCCCTCCGCGCACGAGCGGAGGACGGTGACGCGCGGCCTCGCGCCGAGCCAGGATCGCAGCGGAGACGACCGCCCGCTCGCGTCCATCTCCCCGTGGCGCGCGCACCTGGAGATCCGCCTCGGCGGCGGCGCCATGTCGCGCCGGCCCCTCGGCGACTCGCACCTCATCATCGGCCGCATCCCCGGCGTGCAGCTCCTGCTCGATCACCACACCGTCTCCCGCCGCCACGCGGAGATGTTCTGCGACCCCTTCGGGCGCTGGTGGATCCGCGATCTCGCGAGCACGAACGGGACGCTCGTGAACGACGAGCCCATCACCGAGAAGGTGCTGACGCCGGGCGACCGGATCGCGATCGGCGATTTCACGCTCACGTTCTGCCTCGAGCCGCGCATGGAGATGCGCCTGCCCCTCGGCCCGCTGGCGATCGAGGACGAGCACCCGACGGCGATCCGCACGCTGCTCGATTTCGATCCGCCGCGGATCGCCGCCGAGCACCTCAAGACGCTGATGATCTTCAGCCGGAGCCTGATCAACGTCGAGGACGCGAACGAGCGGCTCGCGGCCCTCTGCCAGCTCCTCGTGCGCAGCGATTTCCACGCGAGCCTCGCCGTGGTGCTCCGGGTGCGCGGCGGCGAGCCGACCCTGCTCTCCCGCCCCTACCGCGCCGGGACGATGCACCCCGACGAGCCGCCGTACATCTCGCACCGCGTGCTCGCCAAGCTGCGCGAGACGGGCGAGCCCGTGCTGGCCGGCAACCTCATCACCCACATGGGGGGCGGGCCGCTCGTCGACCTCACGCTGTCCCGCGAGGTGATGGCCCTCTGGGTCGTGGCCGTCGCCCTCGACATGCACGAAGACGAGATGGACGTGCTCTACGTCACCCTGCCGCCCGACCTCGGGAGCGTGGAGTGGCTGAGCCTGATCGCCCTCGCCGCCGAGATGTACCTGCAGAGCGAGTCGGCCTGGCAGGCGCGCAAGCATGCCCAGGCGCACGCGGCCATCGAGCGCGAGCTGGAGACGGCGCGCCAGATCCAGCGCGGGCTCATCCCGGAGAAGCGCGGCTTCTCGGGGCTCGACGTGGCGATCGCCTTCGAGCCCTGCAAGTGGGTGGGCGGCGACTACGTCGACGCGGTGCTCATGTCCGACGGGCGCGTCCTCTTCGCCGTCGCCGACGTCTGCGGCAAGGGCCTGCAAGCCGCGCTGATCAGCTCGAGCCTCCACACGATGGTGCGCGCGAGCGTCGACAGCGGCAAGAGCCTGCCGGCGCTGATGGAGCGGATCAACCGGCACCTCTGCGACTGGCTCCCGCCCCACTCCTTCGTGACCATGGTCGCGGTGGCGATCGACCCGCTGACGGGCGAGACCGAGTGCGTGAACGCCGGCCACCCGCCCGCGATGATCGGGTCGCCGATCGGCGAGCTGCGCCTGCTCCAGTCGGCGATGAACCCCGCGCTCGGCGTGGCCGCGGCGCAGATGGAGTCCGAGAGCGGCGTGCTGCGCCACGGCGAGGTGCTCGTGCTCTACACCGACGGGCTCACCGAGCTGCGCAACAACGCCAAGGAGATGCTCGGGCAAGATCGGCTGGGCGAGGGCTTCGTGCGCCTCTGCACGGGGAGCGAAGGGGCGAACGAGATCGCCGCCGGCCTCCACCAGCTCCTCGAGTCGTTCCGCGGCGATCGCCTGCCGGAGGACGATCGCGCCTTCCTCCTCGCGCGACGGCTCTGACCGCCGCGCGAAACCAGAGACGAAGCGGTGCTCTTCTCAGGGCGTCGCGGGGGCCGGCTCGATCTCGGGCGCGTCGTCGGGCGCGCCCGGGCGGGTGAGCTCGCGCGGGTCGACGAAGTCGCCCGGGGACTCGCCGGCGGCCGAGTTCGCCTCGCTCGACAGGGTCGGGGTCGGCGTGTAGGCCGGCGCCACGCGCATCTGGAAGGCGGCCGCGTGCGCGTCCTGCCCCGGCCACGCGTAACCGATGCCGAAGGTGACCGTGTAGCGGAACGTCGCGTTGGTGGGGTCGTCGAGCGGCTGCTTCCACGCGACCTGGCCGCGCAGGTTGAACGAGACCTGCGGGAGCCTCTCGTTCGTGTACGCCGCCGAGCCGTCCCCGGTCCACGTGCGGAAGCCCGCGCCGAAGACGCTCGAGATCCCGGCCGGCCGCACGTACGCGTACGCCGCGGAGAGCGCCGGGGTCACGCCGGTCATGCCGATCGGGATCGAGCCGCGCAGCGTGAGGTGATCGGAGATGTTGGCGATCAGGAAGCCGTCGGTCGTGATCGGCGTGGTGTGGTTGTACGAGATGTTGAGCGAGGCGAGGCGCGCGCTCACGCCGAGGGGCGCGGCGACGGAGAGCGTCGCCATGTCGTTGACGTTGAGCTGCCCGGTGAGGCCGTTGACCGACGCGTCGTGGTTGTAGCTGACGAGGATCTTCGCGAGCTGCGCGTCGAAATCGAGCTTGATCCCGCCCATCCCCGACCAGCTCGACCCGCCCGTCGTGCCGATGGCGACGGTCTGGTTCACCCCGGCGGTGAGCGTCCCGCGGATGGCGCGGATGAGCGGCCGGGTGAAGCTCGCCTTGAGGTTGTTGACCACCTGGTAGTGCGTGTCGACGATGTTCCGGTTCACGAGGCCCGCGCCGAAGCGGATCACCTGCGTGCCCGGCGAGAGGGTGACCGTGTTGTCGTCGAAGACGCGGCTGCCCTCGAGCGAGGGCTTGATGATCAGGCTCGACGGCGGGAGGCGCTCCGGGTTGTAGGGCAGGTTGTAGCGGAGCACCACGGTGCCGCCGATGCTCGTCTTGCGGTCGATCTGGTGGTTGACCGCCTCCTCGACGGCGCCGTTGACGAGGTACGTCACCCCCGTCGGGGCCACGTCGAGCGGCGCCTGCGAGGCGTCGACCACCACGCCCGCGAGGATGTTCACGGGCGTCACGCCGCCGTTGATCACCGACTTGAGGGTGGTGCGCGGGTCGAGATCCGCCGTCGTCGTGGCGTTGAGCTGGAGGTGGTAGTTGAAGCGCTTGGCGACGAAATGCATCCCGTTGTCGAACGGGACCACGGTGCTCGTCTGCGCGTTGAAGCGGGTCTTGGTGAGCGCCGTCTCGTAGGTGGTGAGCAGCGAGGCCGAGGGCGTGAGCTGCGGCCCGCTCAGCGAGTACGCGTCCTCCGCCGGGTAGGGGCCGTACACCTGCGCCAGGGTGTAGCCGGCGAGCAGGTTCACCGTCGGCAGCGTCGTCCACGCCTGCGCCCTCGCCTCGACGGGCAGGGCGAGGAGCCCGGCGAAGACGGCGGCGGCCCAGCGGAAACGCATTCGGCGTGAAAATTACCACGCGCGCGCGGCCCCGGCGCTCGTCCGCGCCCGCGCCCCCTCGTTTTTCCGGCCGGCTTCCGCGGGGCCTCCGCCGGGCCGCCGCCGGCGTTCGACCGGACAGCCAGACGCGCGTGGCCGCGTACCCGAGGTCGTGTAAAGTCGGGGGGATGGCCGGCGTGCTCAAGGCGTTCAAGGACCGACATTTCGAGGCATGGATCGGCGGCTACGCGCGTCACCTCCTCGCCCGGCGCAAGGAAGCCTCACCCCGCGGGCCCCGCCACCTGCTCTTCGCCTTCTGCGATCACTGGGAGCCGCTCTGGAGCGGCGCCTCCGACGACAAAGGTAACGATCGGGTGCGCGCCTGGTCCGAGGGGTACCCCGCGCTCTGCCGCGAGTTCCGCGACGCCGACGGCCGCCCGCCGCGTCACTCGTTCTTCTTCCCCGGCGAGCAGTACCGCCCCGCCTGGCTCGACGCCCTCGGGAGCCTCGCGAGGCAGGGCCTCGGCGAGGTGGAGCTGCACCTGCACCACGCCGGCGACGACGGGCCCAAGCTGCGCAGCGACATCCTCGGCTTCCTCGCGAAGTACGCCGAGCACGGCCACCTGAGCCGCGACCCGGACGGGCGCCTGCGCTACGCCTTCATCCACGGCAACTGGTGCCTCGCCAACGCCCGCAAGGACGGCGACTGGTGCGGCGTGGACGAGGAGATCCCGCTGCTCTTCGAGACCGGCTGCTACGCCGATTTCACCTTCCCCGCCGCCCCCGACGAGAGCCAGCCCAACATCGTCAACCAGATCTACTGGCCCGTGGGCGACCTCGCGCGGCGGCGCGCCTACGAGCAGGGCGAGCGCGCGCGGGTGGGCGAGGTGAAGCGCGATCGGATCTTGATGGTCGAGGGGCCGCTCTGCCTCGCCACGCGGCGCGAGAAGGTGCCGATCTGGATCGAGAACGCCTCGATCACCGCGCGGGAGCCCGGCACCGACAAGCGCGTCAAGAGCTGGGTCGCGCAGAACATCCACGTCGCCGGCCGGCCGGAGTGGCTCTTCGTCAAGGTGCACACCCACGGCGCGCCCGACGCGCAGGCCGCCTCGCTGCTCGGCGAGGGCGGGCGGAGCCTCCACCGCGCCCTCGCGCGCTACAACGACGGCGAGCGCTTCATCCTGCACTACGTGAGCGCGCGCGAGATGTTCAACATCGCCATCGCCGCCATGGAAGGCCGCGAGGGCAACCCGAACGACTACCGCGACCACCTCCTGCCTCCCCCGCCCGCCGCGCGCGCCTGAGCAAGTCCTTCACCTTGATCAGAGGGTGCTCGACAGGCGTCGCGAGCGGCCCGAGGCTAGGGAGGACACGCGAGCCGTACATCGTACGGTGAGCGGGTCCGCACGTAACGCATCGGGTCGCGCAGCAGCCTGCCGAGCACCCTCTCAGACGTCGTGCATCAGCACGCCGAGCATCGGGGAGGGCTGGATGAGCTCCATCGCCTCGCGCAGCGCCGAGCGCTTCGATTTGAGGCGGATCGCCGTGAAGAGCGTGCCGTCCACGAGGTCGGCGATCATCCGCACGTCGACGTTGCCGATCGCGGGCGGGCTGTCGACCACGATGAACTCGTAGCGCGCGGCGCGCAGACGCGTCATCGCCGCGGTGAAGGCGATCGGATCGAAGAGCGGCTCGTGCTCCTTGTCGGGATCGACGGCCATCACGTGGAACTGGGGCAACAGCTCGGCGGCCACCCAGGGGGCGAGCGGGTCGTCCTGGTGCTCGGACACCTGCGCGTCGAAGCACGCGGGCGGCGTGAAGCCGAGGACCTTGGCCACCCCGGGCGCGCGCAGGTTGGCCTCGATCAGCAGCACCTTGCCCCGGATGCCCTCGCGGAGGCAGAGGGCGAGGTTGATCGCGGTCGTGGTCTTGCCGTCGCCCTCGCCCGCGCTCGTCACGAGGATCACGTGCGGGTTGCCGGTCGAGGCCAGCTTGCGGCGCAGGGCGCGGAAGGCGTCGGCGCGATCCGAGTAAGGATCGGCGATCATCACGAGGTTGGGGTCGATGTCCTCGGGCTTCTTGAGGACGACCACCTCGACCTTGGTCGGGGGCGCCGTGGGGGCCTCGGGCGCGGGCGCCGCCTCGCCGAGCTCGAGCTCCGGCATGGGCGGGCGCAGCGTGCG
>JAXLYT010000085.1:0-44295 GCA_046351295.1 Byssovorax sp. | reverse complement strand
TTGAGCAGTCCCCTTGTACCGATATGAGGATCGCCATGGCCCATCGCCCCGCACGCCTCGCCTGGACTTCGCTCGCGCTCGCGCTCACCGCCTGCTCATCGAGGCCGCCGACTCCTCCGCCTCCCGCCATCGTCCAGGTTCCACCACCCGCAGCGCCCGCGACCGAGAGCCCACCCTCCGCGCCGCCGGTGGCTCAACCGGCGAGCGTACCCGCGGTCGCCGGGTCCTTCGGTGGCGAGCGCTGGGGCTTCGTCGAGGCGTCGAGCGCAGACGGGCGGCTGGTCGTCCTGCGCCGCTTCGAGGGCGCCGCACGGCCTCAGTTCGGCCATCATGGAGAGAGCTCGTCCGCCGACGATCTCGCCCTCTTCGATTCCGTCGCCCACACCGAGACTGCGCTCGAAGAGATCATCGATGTCGAGCCCAACCGGCGCTTCATGCTCCTCCTCAACCAGGGCAAGCTCTGGCTCGCTGACAGCCAATCCGGCGCCTTGCTGCCGCTCGCCGGCGCCGACATGAACGCCGATCACAACGCTTGCCTCTCCCCTCGCCAGGCCAACTTCTCTCCGGAGGGGAAGCGCGTCGGCTGGATCGTGGGCAACGGCCTCCGGGTGCGCGATCTCGCGAGCAGCCAGGAGTGGGTCATCACCACCAAAGAGCGCCTCTGGCGCGGATGGCCCGAGGACGACAGCCGCGGCGCCTTCCTCGGCGAAGTGCCCGCCGGCAGCGCCGATTGGCCCCTCCAGGGCACGTCGTGCGCGTGCCGCTGGTGCAATCGATTTGCCCTCTCGTACAGCACCTTCGGCTGGTCGGGCCCGAGCTTCGAGATCGTCCACGTGGCCGAGGACGGCACGCGCGCGAAGAGCAAGTTGCCCGAGAGCACGCGCCGGTGGCACGACAAGACCACCGCCGGCTGCACGCTCAAGGCGGCCAGCGAGGAGCATGGCCTCGCGCACGGCCCCTGGCGCTGGGTGTGCGGCGCGCCTTGACGGGGAGGACGTCGAGCATCATGATGCCTGCATGCGAACCACCTTGACGCTCGACGACGACGTTGCCCACCTCCTGGAGGAAGAGGCCCGCCGCCGCCACGCGACGTTCAAGGCGGTCGTCAACGACGCGATCCGCAGGGGCCTCGCACCAGGGGCAGAGCGCCGCGCTCCGGCGTATCGGGTCCGGCCGCACAAAACGACGCTCTGTCCGGGTGTCGACCCCGGCGCCTTCAACAAACTGGTCGACGAGCTCGAAGACGAGGCGATCATCGCCAAGGTACGGAGCGGGCGTTGATCATCCCCGACGTGAATCTTCTTCTCTATGCCGAGATCGATGCATACCCGGTGCATGCCTCGGCGAGGCGCTGGTGGGAGAGCATCCTGTCGGGCGACCGTCAGGTCGGCCTCGTACCGGCCTGTATCTTCGGGTTCTTGCGGATCTCCACGAACCGGCGCGTCTTCACCGAACCGCTGGCGGTGAGCGACGCAATCGAGCGCGTCAACCGATGGCTCTCTCGGCCCAACGTGACGATGCTCACCCCTGGCAGTCGGCACCTGGAGATCGCGTTTCACCTTCTTCGCCAGCTCGGAACGGGCTCCAACCTCACGACGGATGTGCAGATCGCCGCGCACGCGATCGAGGTCAACGGCGAGGTGCACTCGAACGACAGAGACTTCGGCCGATTCCCGGGGTTGCGTTGGATCTCGCCGATCACCGGCTAGCTGCGTAAAAGACCGGACGGTTCATGCCCACGCCCCGCGCCCCTCTGCTCCTCGTCACCACCGACCCGTCGCTCGGGTCGACCTTCACCGCGCCGCTCGCGGCGGAAGGGATCGCGCTCGTCGAAGCGCGCTCGTCGGGCGAGGCCGAGGCCCTGCTCTCCCGCCGCCCGTTCACCGCAGTCCTCGCCGAGGCGGTCCTGCTCGGTCCCGGCCTCGCGGGGCTCGGAGCGCTGCTCCGCTCCCTGTCCGCGGCGCCGGTGATCGTCCTCAGCGACGGCCCCACCGTCGCCCTCGCGGTCGCGGCGGTGAAGGCCGGCGCCGCCGACCTGCTGGGCAAGCCCGCTGATCCCGTGCAGGTCGTCCTCGCGCTCCGCAAGGCCGTCGCCGAAGCGGAGCTCGTCGATGCTACCGAGGGCGGAGGCGCGCTCCCTCCTCCTGCCGCCACCGAAGCCACCGCTGCACTGCTCGGCGACTCGCGAGCCATGGCGCAGGTCAAAGGCCTGATCGACCGCGCCGCTGCGGGGATGGCGACGGTGCTCCTCCGCGGCGAGAGCGGCACCGGCAAAGAGCTGGCGGCCCGTGCGCTCCATGCGGGGAGCGCGCGGCGCCACGGGCCGTTCGTCACCGTCCACTGCGCCGCGCTGCCCGACACGCTGCTGGAGAGCGAGCTCTTCGGGTACGAGAAGGGCGCCTTCACCGGCGCTCTCCGGGCCAAGCCGGGACGCGTCGATCTGGCCGAGGGGGGCACGCTCTTCCTCGATGAGATCGGCGACATCACGCCGAGCATGCAGGTCAAGCTCCTCCGCCTGCTCCAGGAGCGCTCGTTCGAGCGGCTCGGTGGCACGGAGACGCTTCGCGCCGATGTGCGCTTCGTGGCCGCCACGCACCGCGACCTGGAGGACATGGTCCGCAAAGGCACCTTCCGGCAGGACCTCTTTTATCGGCTCGACGTGGTGCCGATCTGGTTGCCGCCCCTGCGCGCTCGGCGCGACGACATTCCTCTGCTCGCGCAGCGCTTCGCTGCCGCGCTCGGCGCCGCGAATGGAAGGCCCGCCGTCGCGCTCGACGCCTCGGCGCTCGCCGCGCTCCGCGCCCAGCGATGGCCGGGCAACGTCCGGCAGCTCCAGAATTTCATCGAGCGGCTCGTGGTCCTCTGTCCAACGCCGGTCATCACCGGAGACGATGTGGAACGGGAGACCACGGCGCAGGTCCGCTTCGTCACCGAGGCCGAGGCGCCGCGGTCTGCGCGGAGCGAGCCTGCTGCCGGTGAGGTCGGGCCGCTCGACATCGAGGTGCAGAAGGCCGAGCGGGAGGCGCTCGTGCGGGCGCTCGATCGGGCGGGTGGCAAGCGGCAGGTGGCGGCGCGGATCCTCGGGATCAGCCGGCGCACGCTGTACAACAAGCTGAGCGAGCACGGGATCGAGTAGCGCGCGTTCCCGGGGTGCAGAAGCGTGCCCATCGGGCGGCCGGCGATGGGCACGACCTTGCCCATCCGGCCGAGGAGCGCGCGTTGAAGGGGCGAAATCCGGCGCAAATCGAGCTGGCCCGCGCCGTGCAAAAGGTCCTGTCGTGCCGCGGCCGAGCCTGAAGAGCAGGCCTGTTTGCGCGGCCTTTGAAACCCCTCTTCGTCATGGAGGTCAGGATGAATCGCGCCCTCGTTTCGGTTGTCTCGCTCCTCGGTCTCGCCGCGCTCGTCGCGCCGGCTCACGATGCCGTCGCGGCTCCGCCGGACGCGCAGATCCCGGCGGTGGGCGCGAAGGTCCGGGAGATCACGCGCAAGGAGCTCCACGCGCGCGCCGACGCCAAGCTCGCCGTGCTCGTACCCTTCGGGGCCGCGTACATGCCGAAGGCCGAGTCGGCGATGAAGGGGCCGGGCTTCGACTCCGCGGGCTTCACGAAGTCCGTCGAGGCGCTCGAGGCCAAGCCCCTCACCCAGGCCTCGCTCAACGACTTCATCAAGGCATCTGAGGGCAAGCTCGAATCGCTCTACGCCGGATCGGGGCTCGGCATCCAGGACAACGGCCGCACGCAGCTCGCCGGCAAGCTCAACAGCACCCTGCTCGGCAGGATGCTCTCGTTCGTGTCGAACAGGCAGCCGCCCACGCCGGGCGGCGGCGGCGATGACAAGGGCGGTCCCCCGATGCCCGTCAAGGTCTCCCGGCTCAACATCCGGCTCAACACCGTCCTCATGCCCACGGGCGGGGTCTCGTCCCCGGACGGCTCGCTCCATGTCCACGCCGTGACGCACCTGCCCAGCGGGGAGCCAGCCGAGAGCTACGCGGCGCTGGCCGGCGAGCTCGGGATCGAGGCTGGCACCAACGCCTTCTCGGTCGACGTGCCCTTCCGCACGACACTCTCCGTGGCGCTCGCCGCCACGCCCTCGGGCTACGTCGTCGCGGAGACGGCGGTCCGGCTCCGGGTGATGGAGAAGCGCGACGGTGGCGCGGGCAAAGAGCTCTGCTCGGCCGGTACGGTCGTCTCCTCGGCGACGGCTGCGGTGATCGGGTTGGCCCACCAGGAGGCTGCGAACGAGGCGAAGTCTCTCTCGTGCCGGGTCAAGCGGGCCACCACCTCCGCCGAGCAGGTCATCGTGATCTTCGAGGAGACGGCCTATGCGATGGTGAAAGGCCCCGGCGCCGCCCACGCGTTGCTCGACGGCGTGCTCGGCCCGATCCCGGTGGTCATGGAGCACCCCTGAGCGCGGGCGCTCAGAAGGCGCCGATCACGCCGGCTGACCGAGGCCCGAGAAAGGGCGCGACCGTCGCCGCTGCGCGCTCGCCGGTGCGGCTCGGCTTGCCGGTGACGACGAGGATCACCCCCGCGGCGATGCTCGTGAGGCCGAGGCCGAACGCGACCGTGGAGACGGTGGCGGTGCGGTTCATGGTGTCGATGTCGCCCTGGAAGATCGGGGCGCATCGATCCCGCGCGGGGCAGTGATCGACGAGGGATGCGCGCTTGTCGAGGGCCACGACGCCGGTGATCGATCCGATCAGGACGCCGGTCGCGCCTGCGCCGAAGGCGAGCGTGACCCACGGGCTCGACGCCGGTCGCGAAGGCGCGGCGCTCGGCGCGCGGAGCGGCGCGGGCGATGCGGGCGGCGCGCCCTGGCCCTGGAGGGAGAGCCGCACCGTCTCGCCCGCGGCGAAGGTGCGGTTCAGCGTGGTCTCGGAGGCTCCGGGGCCCGCGAGGACGAACACGTGCACGCCCGGGTCGAGATCGAGATCGAACGAGGGCGCGGCCACGGGCTCGGGATCGCCCGGATCGCGCGTCCCCGCGGCGAGCCGCAGGCGCCCCGGGCCGGTCGAGAGCGCTTCGAGGGGCCGGCCGTCCACCGCGAGGGCGGCGCCCGGTGGGGCGAGGGTCACGATCGCGCGGACGAGGCGGCGATCGATCTCGGCGAGGTAGGCCCGGGCCTCGGCCGAGAGGTCGGGCGGCAGCATGTCTTCGGCGCTGCCGTTGAGCGCCTCGCCGAGCAGCTTGCGGGCGCGCGTGATGTGTCCCACCGCGCGCTCGCAGTAACCGATGTTGTACGTCGTGACCGGGTGGGGACGGAGCTTCGCCGACCGCTCGAAGGCGGCGATGGCCTCGGCCCACTGCCCCTGCTTGGCGAGCGCCGATCCGACGCGGAAGGCCTCGCGCGCCGACACGGTCTCGGCGCTGTCGCCGGCGCGCGCGTCCTCGGCGGCGCTGAGCGCGAGCAAGGCAGCGAGGGCCGCGCACATGAGCGCGCGCCGCTCAGTACGGCGGCTCATCGACGAGGCCTCCAGGGCGTGACGGGGGCGAGGTGGAGGCCGCGCTCGGTGCAGGCTTCGGCGACGATGCGCTTCGCGCGGCGCTCGGCGCGCGCGGGGGTGAAGGCGCGGATGATCGCGGAGGGAGCGCGGAGGCGCCTGGATCGGCCGAGGCGCTCGCGGCCGGTGCGACCTCGGCGAGCGCCGTTGTGCTCGATGGAGGCGGCGCTGCGACCGCGGGCGCCGGCGCGGACACCGGAGGAGGCGCGTCGGTCGGGATCGATCCGCTCGCGGCCGCCGCGCGATCGGCGACGCCGGAGCGCACCGCGGCGATCACCCCGAGGAGGCCGAGCGCTGCGACGAGCGCGAGCGTGGTCCGGCGCGGGCGCTCCTTCGCGGGGAGGGGCGCGGCCACTGTCGGGAGGAGCGCAGGCGCGGTGCTGGATCCAAGGGGCGCGGCGCGCGGCAGAGGCTCGGGCAGCGCGCGGTCGGCGAAGCGCTGGAGCAGAGTGGCCACCTCGGCGAGATCGGACGGCCGCGCGCTCCGGTCCCGCGCGAGCATGCGCATCACCAGGGCCGCGACCTCGGGCGGCAGATCGGGCGCCAGACGATCGAGCGGGGTGATGCCCTCGGTGAGGATGTTCTTGACCACCTGGCCGAGGTTGTCGCCCTCGATCGGCCGGCAGCCGCCGAGGCACTCGTAGAGGATGACGCCGAGGGCCCACACATCGGCGCGCGCGTCGATGTCGCGCTCGCCGCACGCTTGCTCCGGGGCCATGTAGCAGGGCGTGCCGATCATCGCGCCCCCCTCGGTGAGCGTGGTGGCGAGCGCCTCGCCCGGCTCGCCGCCGATCATCTTGGCGATGCCGAAGTCGAGCACCTTGACCTCGACCTCGCCGCCGGCGCGCGCGGTGAGGAAGATGTTCTCGGGCTTGAGATCGCGGTGAATCACGCCCGCCGTATGGGCCGCCCTGACCGCGGAGATCACCGGGACGAGCAGCTCCGCGGTGACGGCGAGGGAGAGGGATCCTTCGCGGGCGAGCCGGCCGCCGAGCGTCTCCCCGTCGAGGAGCTCCATGACGATCACCGGCGTCTCGCCCTCGATTTCGAGCACATCGAGGACATCGACCACGTTCGGGTGGGCGACGGCGGTGGCCGCGCGCCCCTCGCGCAAAAAACGTCTGCGCAGCGCGGGGCTCGCATCGGCCGCGCCGCGCAGCACCTTGAGCGCCACCGTCTTGCGCGTGACGAGGTGCGTCGCCGCCCAGACCTCGCCCATGCCCCCCTGACCGAGACGCCGGTCGATCCGGTAGCGCCCGGCGATCACCGCGCCTTCTGCGATCTCGGGGGCCATCTCCGGCGAGCATAGGGCACCCCGGACCGGGGGGCCACCGGACGCCCCGCGCGCTACTTGCACGCGCCCGCGGGCAGTGGCCTCAGCCCGACGCCGCTCCGCCCGCCCGCGCGCACCAGGATCTCGGCGCACGCGACCTGCTTGCCCGAGGGCTCCTTCGCGCGTAGCACGGTGATCCCCGCCGGCACGTTGACGAACACCGCCACGCCGTCGCGCGAGGTCACGTCGGCCTTCGCATCGAAGGTGAGATCGCCCTTCGAATAGAGGCGCACGCTCTTGTCGTCCGCGGCGTCGACCTCGATCGCCACGCCGGGCGCGCGGAACCCGTAGCAGTCCTGGACATCGGCCGTGACGAGGCCACGATCGTCGTCCTGGGTGAGGCCATAGGCCTTGGCATAACCCGCCAGGGCCTCCTGGGTGATCGAGCTCATCGTCTCGTCGCGATCGGCCAAGGTAGGCCAGCTCCAGTACCGGAGCTCGGGGTAGAGGCCGGGCCCGGAGATGTCGAGCCATCCGTTCCAGGCCTCGATCGTGGTCAACGTCTGGAAGGTGATGTCATGGAGCACGAAGATGCCGTCTTTGTCGGTGGTGCTCTGGGCCATGACATGAGCGCACGAGGGGTCTTTCCATCCCTCGCGGGGGCAGGCTTTGACGAGGAGCCCGGGGAGCGGATCGGGCGGGAAGATCTGGGTGACGCGGGCCTTGAACGTGAACGAGGACGCGATCGGGGGAGGCCAGGTGAACGCGGCGGCGCCGCAGTCCCAGCGGTGATCGCTCACGCACGCGGCGCTGCACTTGTCCATCATGCAGGTTTGGGCCATGCCGAGCAGCACACCTCCGGCGGCGTACTTGGCCGCGCAGAGGGCGATCTGCCCTGGATCTTTGGCTGCGGTGGCGCAGGCGAGGAGCGCGTCGCACGCGCTGTCGTCGATGCAGGCCGTGACGCTGGCGTCGCATGCGGCGGACGCGCAGTCGGCGCAGGAGGCAGGGAGCCAGTCGAGCGCGCCGCCGTACGGGCCCACGGGCGCGGGCGCTTCGGTGTCGACCGCGAAGTCGTCGGTGCCGAGGAGCAAGCCGCACCCGGATCCGGAGAGCAGGAGGAGCGGCAAGAACCAGCGGGGTGGCACGAGCACCATGATCCAGGCAAGGCGCGCCGCGACGCAAGATCGGCGCAGCGTCAGCGCGCGTCGCGATCGCCGGTGACGCGCGTGAGCTTGTCTCCCACGGCGAGCGCGCCGGGCTCGATCACGCGGGCGTACACGCCTCGCCGGTGAAGCGGGAGGAGGGGCTTGTCGCTGACCCAGAGCATCGCGTCGTCGCCGAAGCGGGCGCGGAACTTGGCGCAGCCTCGGTGCGGCTTGGGCGTGATCTCGATCAGCGCCGTCCCCACCGCGAGGCGCGTGCCGACGGGGAGCGAGCGCTCGTCGAGGTCGAGATCCACGACCAGGTTGTCGCCCGGCGCATGCCAGCTGGCAGGATCGCTCCCGGTGAGGACCTCGACCACGCGCCGCTCGATGAGCGAGATCTGGGCCTCGGGGTTCGGGCGCTCGGCAGCGGCCCAGCGATCGCCGGGGAGGCCGCCCTCGCGGGTCAGCTCGATGCGATCGACCATCGTGTGCGCGCCCTCGCCGAGGCGCAGGACGATGGCTCGCACCTCGCCCGTGTCCGGCGCCGGCATGGCGCGCAACCGGGCCTCGAGCGCGGCCACCGGATCGTCTTGCAGGTGCAGCGGTCGATCGAGCGGGAGGGAGAGGAGCGCGTGGTGCTCGTCGGTGAATCCGGCCTTGCGGTAGGTGCCCATCGCGGCGGCGTTCTCGGTGCTCGTCTCGACGAGCAGCGCCCGCACGCCCATGGTCGCGCAGGCTTCTTTGACCGCGGCGAGGCCGGCCGAGGAGACTCCAAATCGGCGGTGCGAAGGCCGCACGTAGAGGTCGTCGATGAAGCCGCGCAGGCCGCCTTGCTCCATGCTGAAGGCGACGGTCAGCACCACATGCCCGGCGGGCTCGCCGTCGCGCTCCAGCACCCAGACGCGGCCGAGCGCCGGGTTTGCGAGCAGGGACTCGAAGGTGCGCGCCGCGGGGCCGGCCGGGAGCGGGTAGCCGGACTCGGCGTAGAACTCGGTCATCAAGGTGACGAGGAGCGGTATGTCGTCGACGGTCGCCTGTCGGGCTTGCACGGACATCGGGGCCTCCAGCAGATGATCCATCTGTCATCGAGGAGGCTGGAGAGAGCAAGCGTCACCGCTGGATCACGATGTCAACGCGGCGCGACGATGGCCTCCCGGACCTCCAGCGCGAGCTCGCAGGAGTTGATGCCGGAGGCGTAGTCGGTGCGCACGTCGGCCGAGATCCAGGCTGGATCGAGGAGCTTGCGCTGCCGGAGGAGCACCTTGTCGCCGTCGAGGTCGACGAGCATCACGCGCGCGTGGTGCTTGCAGGCGCCGTCGATCTCCGTCGGGCCGAAGTCCTCCTTGGGCTCGTCCATCACCGCGAGGAGGAGCCTCGCCTTCATCGCCCGCGCCGCGTCGGCGAGCGGCGCCAGCTTGAGCTCGGCGTTCATCCGCACGAGCTCGCTCTTCATCTCGGCGTCGCGCACGCGCTCCTTGTAGGCCGGCGAGAGGAAGGGCACGCCGGCGAGCGCGGCGTGGAGGCGCTCGACATGCGCCGCGGCCTTGACCCGATCGCCTCCGGTGAGGGCGGCGCGCGCCTTGTCCTTGAGCGGCTTCTCGGCACGTTTCTCGGGCGGATCGATCAGGCAGAGGACGAAGGCGTCGCGGAAGGTGGAGGGGCCCATCTCGGCGATCCCGCGGGTGCTCGCGAAGCCCCCCAGCGAGCCGCGCACGTAGACCATCGGGCGGTGGAGGACGGCGGCGAGCGCGTCCTTGTCGCGCACGGAGTCGGCGACGAGGTCGCCCTCGTAGGGGCCGCTGTGCTGGCCGAGCCAGGCCTCGATCTGGGCGGGCATGGAGAGGTCTTCGGGGGTCACCTTCGACGCGTGCTCGTCGATCTGCGCGAGCAGGGTGCGGCGGTCGGACTCGAGCTCGTCGATCGAGGTGCGCCGCGCGCGGACGATGGACCACGCGAACGCGATCACCGCGGCCACCGCGCCGACGCGCAGGAGCGCGGTCACGCGGGGAGAGAGCTTGCCGCGGCCGGCGGGGCGGCCCGTCACCGCGGCCTCGACGCGGGCGGCGAGCGCGGGGGACATCTTCGAGGTCGTGAGGAAGGTGCCCATGCCTCAGCTCCCCTGCGGCGGGAGGGCGCGGTGCTTGCGCAGGTTCTGCTCGATGAGCGAGAGCAGTTGATCGCCCGTCACGCCGAGGCGCTCGGCCGTGGCCTCGGCGAGCGAGCTGTCGGCCACGCCGGGCGTGAACTGGTAGGTCGTGCGCCGGTCGGGGCCGAGCTCGACCTGGAGGAAGCTGAGGCCGGGGACGTTCCCTTCGCGGGCGAGGCGCTGCGCGAAGGCGAGGAAGTGCGTGGTGATGAAGGCCTGCGGTCCGAGGCGATGGAGCATGCCGAGCACGAGCTCGGCGATGCGCTCGCCTTCGGAGGGGTTCGTCCCGGAGCAGAGCTCGTCGAGGAGGACCATCGAATGCGGCGGGAGGCGCTCGAAGAGGCCGCGGATCCGCACCATCTCCATGCCGAGGCGCCCCTCGGCCTGGTCGACGCGGGTGCCCTCGATGAGCGAGGCGACGAGGCCCGTGGCGAGCACGAAGCGCCCGCGCTTCGCCGGCACGAAGAGGCCGTTCTGCGCGAGGATCTGCGAGAGGCCGATCGACTGGAGGAGCCTGGTTTTGCCGCCGGAGTTGGGGCCGGTGATGAGGGTCGCCGAGGTCTTCGGGTCGATGACGACATCGCAAGGGACGGGCACAGTGCCGCTCAAAAAGAGGAGCGGGTTGAAGAGCCCGGAGAGCTCGCGCGGCTCGTCGCGCTCGGCGATCTCCGGGAGCGAGACGGCGAGCCCGGCGGCCTCGGCCTTGTCGCGGAAGCCGAGCGCGCCGAGGTAGAGCTCTGTGTCGCCGAGGAGCTGGATCAAGAGCACGAGGAGGCGATCGACGCCGGTGAACACCGAGTCGATGAGGCGCGCCAGCACCTCGGCGCGGCTGAAGGTGTAGCCGCGCAGGAAGAGCTCGACCCGCGCGAGCCAGCGCTGCCAGAAGGGTGCCACGAAGGGGTTCTTGGTCGCCTCCTGGATGGAGAGGACGTTGAACGAGCGGATCTCCCCGTCGGCGCCGACGCTGATGGTGAGGCTCAGCGTGGCGAGCTGGTGGTCGTAGCTCAAGAGATCACGGAGCGCGGCGTAGGGCTCGCTCGCGAGCACCTCGGCGCCGAAATCACCGAGGCGGCGGAGGCCGGAGCTCGCCGTCGCGAAGTCGCGCGCGAGGCGATCGAAGACCTGCTTGAGCGTGGCGAGGGTGTCGAGCTTGTGGCGGTTCGCGTCCCAGCGTCGGCCGATGTTGATGTTCTCGAGCTGGGAGCGGAGCTTCGCGAGGTCGCGGTGGAGGCCTTCGAGCGCGCTCCGTTTCTCCGGCGCGGTGACGAGCTCGCGCAGGATCTCCCGGCGGTGCGCGACGATCGCCGGATCGGCAGGCGGCTGGGCGAGGAGACGGAGCAGGTAGGTCACCGAGGTCGGCGCGACATCGGTGTTGCCGACCCGGATCGAGAAGTACTGCGTGACGAAGGGCTGGAGGAAGAGGTCGGCCGCGAAGCCGCTCGGCTCCCAGGTGGACGCGGGGAGGGTGGCGCGCTCGAGCGCCTCGGCGAACATGCCGCCTGAGGTGCTGCCCGCGAAGGCCATCGTCACGGCGAAGCGCGCCTGCTCGGCGTCGATGCGGAGCGCGGCCTTCGGCTGGAGGAGATCCGGAATCAACCCATCGTCCACGGCACGCTCCCGGCTCGTTCGAATTGGTAGGTTTGGTAGGGCAATCAGACAACCTCTCGCAAGTCAAGGGTGTTCGCGATCGCGCGGTGCTACCCGAGATCGAGCACGACAACGCGAATCCATCGCGTGTTCCCCGCCCTTCGCGCGCGTTACTCATTGCAGCACGACCACATGTTACCGCTGTCGCTGCCGATCGTGGAGCGTCGCGGGCGCCTGATCGCGGCGGTCATGGCTGTCGATGGAAAAGCAATGCTCGTGCACCGCCGCCCGAACCGCGCGCGCGAGCAAGCGGCAGACGCAGCTTTTGTCCAGAGCGACGATCAACGCAACCGGTCGTCGCTGTGAGGAGCGTATCATCCGTCCCCCGGCCATGAGCACCGAACCCGAGCTCACCCTCGCATCGTTCCTCGCGCTGCACCCCTGGCCCGCCGAGCATGCGGCCGCGCGCCGCCTCGAGTGGTTCTGGACCTTCGATCTCCCCGTCGCGCCGGCCGAGCTCTGGCCCGTGATCGCGGACTCGTCGCGCATGAACCGCGCGCTCGGCGTGAGCGAGATGAAGTTCGAAGACCAGGGCGGGGTTCGCCGCGGCAGCAGCAAGCCGGGTGGTTACCTCCACAGGTGGATCGAGGTCCCGTGGAGCTGGGTCGCCGGGCAGTGGCTCACCTCGGTGCGGCTCTACGAGCGGGGTTTTCCGAAGGTCGTCTACGGCGCGTTTCACCTCGTCCCGAAGGACGAGGGCCGCGCGACGAGGCTCCATGTCTACTTCGGCGTGATCCCCCGGAGCTTCCTCTTCGGCCTCGCGCTGCGCCTCGGGTTCTCGTCGCTCAAGAAAGATTTCGAGCGCCTCTGGCCCAGGGTGGTGGCCGAGATCGAGGCCGGGCGCGAGGCCGTCCTCGAGGTCCCGTCCCCGGCGCTCGACCCCGAGGCCGAGCACCGGCTCGCCTCGATCCAGAAGGAGCTCCACGAAAAGGACCTCGACCGCGCCGCCATCGACAAGCTCATCGCGTGGATCCGCACCGGCGACGAGCAAGACCTGCTCCGCATCCAGGTGAGGGAGCGCGCCCGGGCCTTCGGCGTGGGAGAAGACGACCTGCTCCGCGTGTGTCTCCACGCGACGCGCGGCGGCCTGCTCGATCTCTCGTGGGACGTGGTCTGCCCGCATTGCCGCGGCGCCACCCTGTCCTCGGGCGCGCTCGACGGCGTTCCCGCCCAGGGCGCCTGCGAGGCATGCGCCATCGATTTCGGGACGGGGTCCGAGGAGGCCGTGGAGATCACGTTTCACGTGCACCCATCGATCCGCGATGTCCCGCGGACGGTGTTTTGCAGCGCCGAGCCCGCCCGGAAGGCCCATATCCGGGTGCAGCGCGCCGTCGGCCCGGGCGGCGAAGCGGTGGTGTCTCCACCGCTCGACCCGGGGCGGTACCGGCTGCGCATCCAGGGCCGGAAGCAGTACGGATATCTCGACGTGGGCAAGGAGGGAGAGGGGGAGATCGTCTGGCGCGCGGGAGAGGAGCCCACCGAGCTCTCCGCGGCTCCGTCCCCGGTGTTGCGCTTCGTCAACGACGATGACGAAGGCCGTATCTTCGTGGTCGAGGCCGCGCAGTGGAGCGACGTGGCGCTCCGGCCGGGGCGCCTGCTCAGCTTTCAGGACTTCCGCGATCTGTTCAGCGAGGAGTATCTCGGCACCGACGTGCAGCTCGGCATCGGGGAGCAGACGATCCTCTTCACCGACATGGTGGGCTCCACCGCCATGTACGCGGCGCGCGGCGATCCCGCGGCCTTCGTCGAGGTCAAACGGCATTTTTCCGACGTGTTCGCCATCATCGGCAAGCACCGTGGCGCGGTGGTGAAGACCATCGGCGACGCGGCCATGGGCGCATTCAACAGCCCGCTCGACGCGGTGCGCGCGTCGAAGGCCATCCACGATCGGTTTCACGCGCTGCGGAGCGAGGGCCCCGTCCGCCTGCGCATCTCGCTCAACACCGGCCCTTGCATCGCGGTCAAGCTCAACACCAACCTCGATTACTTCGGGCACACCGTCAACGTGGCCGCCAAGCTCCAGGCCCTCGCCGAGTCGTTCCAGACGGCGATGAGCGAGGCTGTCTACAACGCGCCAGGCGTGGCCGCGTGGATCGCCGAGCAAGGCGCGATACTCGATGATCTCACCTATTCGTCCAAGGCCATCCCCGAGCCCATCCCGGTCAAGCGGTGGACGGTCTATTCGTGAGCCGGCGTTCTACATTGTAGAACGCCGTTGCACGCACGCTCACCGCGCGCCGAGCAGCGCTCCCGGCGTGATCGTCCGGCCGCCCACGAGCTCGGCGGCCCCGAGTGGCTTCCGACCCTCGGCCTGCGCCCGGAGGATCTGCAACGTCCCCTGACCACAGGCCACCTCGATCCCTTGCTTGTTGGCGGCCACCACCGTGCCCGGCGGCCCCGCCTCGCCGGACGCCGCGCCCAGGCGGCTCTCGAGCACCTTGAGCGTCTTTCCCTGCAAGCTGGTGAAGGCGCCGGGCCACGAGGTCATCCCCCGCACGTGATCGTGCACCGCGGGCGCGGCCTTGTTCCAGTCGATACGGCCATGCTCCTTGTCGAGCATCGGGGCCATGGTGGCCAACGCGTGATTCTGCGGCGTCGCGGCGATCTCGCCGTTCACGACGCGCGCGAGATCGGCGCGCACGACCTCAGCGGCCAGCGCGCCCAGCGTGACGGCGAGCTCGTCGGCCGTCGTCTCCGGGCCGATCGGCGTCCGGTGGATCGTGTAGACGGGGCCGGTGTCCATGCCCTCGTCCATCTGCATGAGGGAGATGCCCGTCTCGGGCTCGCCGTTCACCACGCACCAGGTGATCGGCGCGGCGCCGCGGTACTTCGGCAGGATCGAGGCGTGCAGGTTCACGCAGCCGCGGCGCGGCGCTTCGAGCACGGCCTTCGGCAGGATGCGGCCGTAGGCGATGACGAGCGCGACATCGGCGTTCGCGTCACGGATCCACTGGGCGAAGTCGGGTGTGCGCACCTTGGTTGGCTGCAGGACGGGGAGGCCGAGCTCGAGGGCGCGGACCTTCACCGGCGGCGGCTTGAGCGCGAGGCCGCGGCCGGCCGGACGATCGGGCTGGCAGACGACGGCGGCGATCTCCGCGATCGCATGCAGGGCGTCGAGCGAGGGGACGGCGATGGCGGGGGTTCCGAAGAAGAGGGCGCGCACGCGGCCCTTCTAGCACCGTCCTTCCCCGTTTGCGCGCAGTGCGCCGATCTGCGAAGACGCGCGCGTGCCGCACAAGCCCTGCGTGTTCTGCCAGATCGTCCGCGGCGAGCTCTCTTGCCAGCGCATCTTCGAGGACGACGACTTCCTCGCCTTCCTCGACCACAGCCCGCGCTACCCCGGCCACAGCCTGCTCATCCCCAAGGTGCATGTGCAGACCATCCTCGATCTGCCGCCGGATCTGAGCGCGCCGCTCGTCGCGCGGACGCAGCGGCTCTCGCGCGCCGTCGAGAAGGCGCTCGACGCGGGCGGTTTCTTCGTGGCCATCAACAACCGCCTCGGCCAGAGCGTGCCCCACCTCCACGTGCACGTGATCCCGCGGCGCAAGGGCGATCGCTTCAGCCACCTGTTCTGGCCCCGCCACCGCTACACGGGCGACGAGGAGGCCCAGGTGCGCGACGCGATCGTGGCGGCGCTCGACGGAGAGACGAAAGCATAAATGCAACGAGGCCGGCGATCCCTCATCGGGATGGCCGGCCTCTTACCGCTTCAGGATCGAAGCGGGGCTCGGATCAGCCCTTGACGAAGACGAGGGCGGGGTCGCCCTTCTTGGCGCCGGCGCAGTTGAGCTTGTTGCCGTCGCGGGTGCAGGTGAGCGGCTTGCCGTCGCCCGAGTCGAGGGTGACGTTGTTGCCGTCGAGCTTCCAGGTGCCTTCCTTCTCGTCGGTCTTGCCGGCCTTGGCAGGGTCGAGGCTCGGGGACGAGGCCTTCATCTTGAGCTTGCCGCCGGCCTGGAGCTCCATCGACATGTCCATCGCGTCGATGAGCGCGATGCCGAGCTTAGCGAAGCCCTGCTGATCGGCGGGGAGCTTGGCGACCTCGGCCTCCATCGACTTCTTCACCTCGGCCTTGTCGAGCTTGTAGGTGCCCTCGACGCCGCCGCCGCCGCAACCAGCGAGCCCGAAGGACGCCGTGGCCAGGATCAGGGTCGCGAGGGTCTTGGTGAATTTCATCGTGGTCTCTCCTGTGATGTGGGCTCGGGCCCGAGGTCGCGTAGGGATGTGGGCGCGCACCATAGAGCACGGTCCCCCTGCGGCGGTAGAAAAACGCGGAGAGGTGCGCACAAACTTCGCATCTCGGTCAGACTCGAAGGTGCCGCAGCGGCATGCGGACCGGGAGAGAATCCGTCCCGTGTGGCAGACCTGGAAAGTCAGACCTGCTGGATCGTGCCCTCGCGGAGGGCCCGGATGAGCTCGGGTTTGACGACCTTGCCGAGCGGGTTGCGCGGCAGCGCGGCCACGGTGATCACGCTGCGCGGCACCTTGTACGGGGCCATTCGCTCCTTGGCCCAGGATCGAAGCGCGTCCTCCGCGCACTCGGCCTCGCGCCCCGGGGCGGCCACGACCACGGCCACCACGCGCTCGCCCCAGGTCTCGTCGGGCAGGCCCACCACGGCCACCTCGGCGATGGCCGGGCTCTCGCGCAGCGCCTCTTCGATCTCCAGCGCAGAGAGCTTGTAGCCGCCGCTCTTCAGGATATCGACCGAGGTGCGCCCGAGCAGGCGCACGTAGCCGTCGGCCGATCGCTCGGCGATGTCGCCCGTGCAGAACCACCCGTCGCGGAAGGCGCTCTTCGTGGCCTCGTCGCGCTGCCAGTAGCCCTGAAAGAGGCTCGGCCCACGGATGAGCAGCTCGCCCGGCCCGGTCTCGGAGATCTGCCCGTGATCGTCGACGATCTTCGACTCCACGGTGGGCAAGGCCGGGCCCACCGAGCCGGGGCGGCGGGCCTCCGGATCGAGCGGGTTGCTCATGCCCACGCCGATCTCCGTCATGCCGAAGCGCTCGAGGGGGATCGCGCCGGTGAGCGCCTTCCAGCGCGCGGCGAGCGTGACGGGCAGCGCGGCCGAGCCGCTCGTGGCGAGGCGCAGGCCGCGCGCATGCTCGGCCCAGCGCGCTTGCGTGCTCTCGCTCTCCGCGTCGAACGCTTCGAAGAGCTTCTGGTACATGGTCGGCACGGCCATCCACACGGTCGCGCCGGCGAGCGCGTCCCAGACGCGGTGGGCCTCGAAGCGGGGGAGCATGCGCGCCTCGGCGCCGGCGAGCAGGCAGGTGAGCAGGGAGATGCCGAGGCCGTGCAGGTGATGGAGCGGCAGCGCGTGGAGGAGCGTATCGTCCTCGCGCATGCCCCAGGCCGCGTGGAGGAGGCTCGCCTGCGTGAAGATGGCCTCGTGGCTGAGCATCGCGCCCTTGGGCTTGCCGGTGGTGCCGCTCGTGTAGAGCAAGAGCGCCGTCGCGTCGGCGGGGATCTCGGCGATCGACGCGGGCTCGTGGGGGGCGCCGGCGAAGAGGTCGGCGATCGGGATCACCCTGCGATCCTGGGCGATGGCCTCGGCGCGGGCGGCATGCTCGGGGGAGAGGATCAGGGTGTCGGCGCCGGCGTCGGCGGCGAACCAGGCGAGCTCCGCGGGTGGGTAGAGCGGCGAGAGGGGGAGGGCGACGCCGCCGCCGAGGAGGACGCCGAGGAAGGCCTCGACCCAGGCCGAGGAAGGCGAGGCGAGCAGGGCGACGCGGCGGCCGGCGAGGCTCGGATCGCCGGCGCAGAGGCAGTCGCGGGCGACGAGCGCGCGGGTGAAGAGATCGGCGTAGCTCCGGGCGCCGTGATCGTCGCGCACGGCGATGCGGCCATGGCCGGCGAGGTCGCGGAAGCGGGTGAGCAGGGGGGATCGCATCGGGCGTCGCATGGCTCGGCCCCACTTTGCCCGAGGCCGCGGGATCCGGCGCGTGGATTCGGTGCGCGGGGGCCGTTTCGAGTATGCTGCGCCGCCATGGCTCGCCCGATGAAGCACCTCTCCGTCCCCGCCCGCGCCGGCCTGCTCGTGACCTCCGCGCTCGCCGCGATGACGCTCGCCGCATGCGATGATCCGCCGAAGAGCGGCGCCGGTACGACCACCGCCGCCGCGACCACCGCCGCGCCTCCTCCGACGGCGGCCGCCCTGCCCAAGCCGAAGACGATGCCCGAGATGATCGTCGACTCCGACGGCGCGTACATCGGCGGCGGGCGGATCAACCTCGGCGAGGCGAGCGGCGCGGAGAAGCTCGCCAAGGCCGTCAAGGATCTACCGATCAACGGGGCGCCGGTGACGCTCCAGGCCGAGAAGAAGGCCAAGACCTCGCATGTGGCCGCGGTGGTGGCCGCGCTCGGCGAGGCGGGCGCGCCCAAGGTGATCATCAAGACCGACGGGCGCGGCGACCTGCCGAAGGAGATCTCGGTGACCCCGGAGTCGCGGATCTCCTCCCCGCCGGGCTGCTCGGTGACGACCACCGTGCTCAAGGACCTGTCGACGGCGATCTGGCCGGTGAAGGGCGCGACGGCCAAGCGGCAGCGCAAGGGCCTGGCCGGGCCGGATCTGACGCACACGGGCGAGGAGGTGACCAAGGAGATCGCGGCGTGCGACTCGACGATGGCCTTCTTCTCGAGCGACGACGAGGTCTCGTGGGAGCTGGCCTTCAACCTCGCCGGCACGGTCGTGAAGGCCGACGAGAAGAAGAAGATCGACACGCTGGTGCTGCTGCGCGAGGAGCCGGTGGCCGGTCGGCCGGTGACGATCGGCAAGCACTGAGCCGCGCGCATGCGGGGCGAGATCCAGCGGCGCTCGGTCGCTTTTGGTGATCAAAGCGCGCCCGGGCTGCCATTGATCACGCATGGGCATCGCCAGTCGCTGCGCGGCGCGGTGGTGGGTCGAGAGGCTCACCCTCGGTGGCGCGCGGCAGCCCGAACGGCAATTTGCAGCACGCTTGCGATCCGTGTTGCGCTTGCCTAACCAGCGGAAAACACAGAGACTGGGCGTACGGTCGGGCGCGGCCGCACACCGGCACGGTTCGGCACAGAACCGCTTGCCTCGATGTCGTTTTACGTCAGCATCGACGTCGGCGCGGTTCGTGTATACGAGGCGCGTCAGGGTGGCCCCTCTGTCACGAGGGTAACGCCCGCGGAGGATGGATTCGTCATGTCGAAGCGACTTCGCCAGTCATCCCAGCCCAGCACCAAGGGCCTCAGCATCCGGCCCAAGGGCGGCCAGGGGCGAAATTCGTCGCTATCGCTGATTCCCCCCGCCCCGCGCACCTCGCAGTCGAGCATGCCCCCCGCGCCCGAGCGCGAGAGCCTCGCGCCCGCGCAGGCACGCGAGAGCGCCGCCGTCGTCGATTCGAGCGCGCTCGAGACGCGGCGCTTGCCCGTGGCCAACGAGCCGGAGCCCGAGTCGACGAACGAGCTGACCTCGCCGAGCGCCGTGCTCGCCCCCGCCCCGGCGCTCGACTGGAACGACACCAGGCCGCAGCCCGTCGAGGTGGTCGCCTCCCCGCGGGAAGAAGCGCCGTCGTTCAACGATGAAGGGCCGTCCTCCGAACCTGCAATGGCCGCCCCCGCCGCGCCGCCGGTCGAGGAGCCGAAGGCCGTGCCAAGCTCGGCCGCCGAGCCGCCGATCACGCGCGCCGAATCCCCCGCTGCCATCGCCCGCGGTGAGGCCTCCGTCGAGGACGAAGACGAGGACGAGGACGAAGCGCCGGCCGCCGAGCCGGAGGCCGCGAAGCTCGTGGTCGCGAAGGCCGCCGAGCCCACCACGCTGGAGCACACCTCGCCCAGCATGGCCTCGCCCCTGGCCGCGGCGATGATCGCCGAGCCGGTCGTCGAGAAGAAGGCCGCGGAGCCCGTGGTCGAGAAGAAGGCGGCCGAGCCCGAGAAGAAGGCCGCGGAGCCCGTGGTCGAGAAGAAGGCCGCGGAGCCTGCTGTCGAGAAGAAGGCGGCCGAGCCCGAGAAGAAGGCCGTGCAGCCTGCGCCCGCGGCCAAGAGCGATGTGCGCGCGGACGCGTCGCGATCGGATGGCAAGAAGAACAAGGGCAAGAACAAGGGGAAGGGCGAGCCGGCCCGGGTGGAGCCGGCGAAGGCCGAGCAAGCGAAGGCCGAGGCCAAGGCGGCGACCCAGGCCGACGCGGCCAAGGACGACGGTGAGGACGAGGTCAAGGCGTCGCACAAGAGCGGCGTCGGCGACGACGACGTCGATCTCTCGACCGTTTCGGCCGAGTTCTTCCGCCGCGATCACGACTCGCTGCCGCCCGTCACCGAGCCCCACCCGGAGCAGGACGAGGTGGCGGTGGTGCAGCTCTCGCCGGCCACGCTGGCCCGGCGGGCCCGGCTGCGCCGCATCGTGGCGGGCGTGGTGTCCTTCGCCGGCGTGCTCTCGATCGCCGTGGTGGGCAAGACGCTCGCGGCCTCCGGCAAGCGCAGCTCCTCGCCGGTGAGCAACAAGCCGCCGGTGGTGCAGGAGGTCAAGCCCACCTCGGTCGACACGTCGGCCGCCGTCGTGACCGCCGCCACGAACGCGCTGCCCGCGCCGGTCCCCTCGGCTTTGCCATCCGCGGTCCCCTCGGCCGAGCCTTCGGCTGCCGCGTCGGCCGCGGCCTCCGCGTCGGCCGCCCCGTCGGCCTCGGCTTCGGCCGAGCCGGCCGCGCCCTCCGGCGGCGACGCGGTGGCGCTGCGCAAGGAGACGGAGAGCCTGCTCAACCGCGGCAAGACGAAGGAGGCGATCGGCAAGGCCCGCGAGGCCATCGCCGCCGATCCCACCGACGCGAACGCGTACCTCTACCTGGGCTCCGCGCTCCAGGACACCGGCAAGTGGAAAGAAGGCATCGAGGCGTACTCCGAGTGCGTGCGCAACGCGACCAAGGGCCCCGTGCACGAGTGCCGCGCCATGGGCGGCCGCAAGTAGCCGGCGACATGAAGGTCAGCGCAGGGCCGCCTCGCTCGCGGCCTCGGCGCGGGCGTTCGCGTAGAGCGCGGTGATCGTGGCCGCGCCGATCGCGTAGCCGAAGAGCGCGCCCGTGAGCAGGCGGCTGGCATGCCAGATCGGGTGCAAGCCGAGATCTTGCGCGGCGATCTCGGCGAGCATGAGCGCGAAGGTCGCGACGAGGACGCGGCGCCAGCGCTTCTGGGACCACGCGGGCCGGGCGATCAGCGCGCCCATCGCTACGCCGCTGAAGAGGCCCGCGCACCGGCTGCAGAGGGGCATGGCCACACCGCCGACGAGCAAGGTGCGCGCGGGCAAGCGGTGGCAGAGGGGGACGAAGATCGCGTCGAGGATGACGCCCAGGCGCGGGAACCCGCCTGCGCGGATCCAGGGCACGAGCCAGGGCAGGACGCCGCCGATCACGAAGGCGATCCTCGCGAGGCGCGGCAAGACGAAGGGGCCGCGCACGAGGCCGTGCTTTGGGTCGCGCGGCGTCTCGGCCGCGCCCCGCTCAGCCACGCGGCGGCGGGCTCCGGCCGAGGTGGCGCATCACCTCTTGCAGGTCGGCCCAGGCCTCGCGCTTGGCCTCGGGCTGGCGGAGCAGGTAGGCCGGGTGGAACGTGGGCATGATCGGGATCGAGCCCTTGTAGAGCTTCCATTTGCCGCGCAGGCGCATGATGCCGACCGTGGTGCCGAGCAGGCCTTGCACCGCCGTGGCGCCGAGCGCGACGATCACCTTGGGCTTCACGAGCGCGATCTGCTGCGTGACGAAGGGCATGCAGGCCGCCATCTCTTCCGGCTCCGGCTTGCGGTTCTCGGGCGGGCGGCACTTGACGATGTTGCAGATGTAGACCTCGCTCGGGCGATAGCCCATCGCGGCGATCATCTTGTCGAGGAGCTGGCCGGCCTTGCCGACGAAGGGCTCGCCCTGCGCGTCCTCGTCCGCGCCCGGGCCCTCGCCGATGAAGCACAGCTCGGCGAAGGGGTTGCCGCGCGCGAAGACGGCCTGCTTGCGGCGCGTGTGGAGCACGCATGCCGTGCAGGTGCGCGCCTGCTCCGCGAGCAGCGTGAGGCGCGTCTTGCGCTCGTCGATCGCACCGGCCGGAGCAGGAGCAGCAGCGCACGCCGTGGCTGCCGGCGCAGCAGGGGGCGGCGGAGCAGGTCGCGCAGGCGGCGGGGCAGCGGGGAGCGGGGCAGGAGCGGCGGCCGAAGCGATCGGAGCAGCCGGTGCGATCGGGGATGCCGGAGCGATCGCGGGCGGGCGCGGCGCGGGCGCAGGAGGAGGCGCGGCGCGCGGGCCGGGGGTCGCGAAATCACCTGCAAATGCAGGGGGCGGCGCGGGGCGGGCAGGGCGCGGTTGCGCGGCGCCCTGCGCGCCGGATGCGCCGAGCGCGCCCTGCGCGCCGAGCTGATCGAGCAAGCTCTGCGCGGGCGCCTCCGTGGGGAGACCGAACGCGCCTGCGCCCTCGTACTGCTCGACGAGCGCGCGCGTGGCGGCGACGAGCTCCGCGAGCTCTTCACGCGGATCGATGGATCCTGCGTTCGCGTCGCCGCCGGCGTCGGTCAATGCGCGCCTCCCGAGGCGATGAACCGCTCGGCGTCGAGCGCCGCCATGCAGCCGGAGCCCGCGGCGGTCACGGCCTGGCGGTAGGTCCAGTCCTGCACGTCGCCCGCCGCGAACACGCCGGGCACGTTGGTGCGCGTCGAGCCGGGCACCGTCTTCAGGTAGCCGTTCGGGTGCGTCTCGAGCTGGCCGGTGAAGAGGTCGGTCATCGGCGTGTGGCCGATGGCGACGAAGTAGCCCGAGGCGGGGATGGTCGACTTCTCCCCGTTCTTGAGGTTTCGCACCACGACGCCCGTCACCGTGTCCTGCGCAGGATCGAGGATCTCGTCGACCACGTGGCTGTAGAGCACCTTGATCTTCGGGTGGGCGAGGGCGCGGTCGATCATCGCCTTCGACGCGCGGAACTCGTCGCGGCGGTGCACGAGGGTGACCGACGAGCAGAGGCCGGCGAGGTAGGTCGCCTCTTCCATCGCGGTGTCACCGCCGCCCACCACCACCACGGGCTGGTTGCGGAAGAAGGCCCCGTCGCACACGGCGCATGCGCTGACGCCCTTGTTCTTGAGCGCTTCTTCGCTCGGCAGGCCGAGGTAGTTGGCGCGCGCGCCGGTCGCGATGATCACCGTCTTGGCGAGGTAGACCGTCTCTTCCACCCACACCTTGAAGGGGCGCTCGCTGAAGTCCACGCGGGTCACGTCGGCGGTGACGATCTCGGTGCCCTGGTGCTCGGCCTGATCGCGGAAGCGCTGCATCAGCTCCTGGCCGGTGACCTTCTCGGGGAAGCCGGGGTAGTTCTCCACCTCGGTGGTGAACATGAGCTGCCCGCCCGGGATGAGCCCGCCCGCGTTGAAGCCCTCGATCAGCAGGGGCTTCAGGTTCGCGCGAGCGGCGTAGATGGAGGCGGTGAGCCCGGCGGGGCCGGAGCCGATGATGATGACGTTGCGGACGGGGGTTTCGCTCATGATCGAAGGCTTATAAGCGCGAGGAGGCGCGCTGTCGAACACAACACTTCCGAACCGCGACCGTGAGGGAGCGGATCTGATGCGCGCTGCGTCGATTCGCTCCCGCTGGCAGGCCGGGCGCGCGTCCTCGGAAGCTCGGAGCGCTAGAAGTGCATCGTCCCGGCGACGCCGAGCTCGTCGAGGCTCGACGTGAGCTTGCCGCCGTTGACGGCCTGCTGGCTGCGGAAGCAGCCCGGGGCCGGCGTGGGGTTCTCCTGGTTCTTGGGGCAGCCGGCGCCGTCGCCGGAGAGCGCGTAGACCGAGCCCGTCCCGCCGTTGTCCAGGGTGCCGAAGAAGGTGTGCTGGTAGGCCGCGGAGACATCGACCGGACCGAGGCGCACGGTGCCGCCGAGCGACACGCCGCCCTTCTGCGAGGCGTGGAAATCGAGGTTCAGGTACGCGTCGTCCTGGCCCTTGGTCTCGAAGAAGCCGCCCGCGCGCACCGAGAGCCGGTTGGGGATCGCCACGAAATCGCCGCCGAGGCGGAAGCCGACCACGTCCTTCCAGTGGTGCGGCACGTTGGCGTTCACGGGGACGTTGGCGAACGTGCCCGAGCCGAGGTTCACCTTCACCGTCGAGAGCCCGAAGTTGTTCGCCGCGGGGAAGCCGAGCGCGAGGTCGTCGAGCGCGCTGTTGTTCGCCCAGGTGAAGTCCATCTCGATGTCGAAGAGGTCCTGGCTCATCGGATCGCGCACCTTGCGGCCCGGCTTGCTGGCCCAGGCCGGCCCGGCCACGCCCTCGCGCGGCTTGTGGTAGCGCACGCCGAGCTTCGCCTCCATCGGCAGGTTGAACTTCAACGTGGCGACCTCGTTGGCGTCGGTGCCGATCGGCTCGGCGGCCTTCGACCCGTTCTTCTCCCAGACGTTGGAGTCGAAGTGGATGCTGCCCTTCTCGGTCTTCACCGCGTCGAGCCACTTGAACCACGCGGCCACGTCGAGGTTCGGCGACGGCGACCAGAGGCCGCTCACCACGAAGCCGGGCACGAACAGGTCCTTCGCGTCGAGCTTGGCGCGGATGTCGCCCGCGAAGTTGTCGCTCTTGTTGGAGTCGGGGCGCGGCGAGGAGATCGTCTCGGCGTACTTGGTGAAGGAGACGATGGCCACGCCCATCACGAAGCCGGCGCCGAAGGAGAGGTTCTCCATCGGCGCGTAGCTGAACGAGAGCGTGGGGAAGAAGATCTTCGCGTCCGACTCGACCAGCATGTAGCGGTTCGGCGCGGGCTGGGTGATCGGGTTGCCCGACGAGTCCTCGGATTTGCCGAACTTGTTGGTGTAGGGGACCGACTCCGGCCACACGGCGTGGCCCGCGGCGTGCGGCGCGACGATGCCGAGGCCGACCGCCATCTTGTCGTTGATCCGGTAGACGCCCGCGACCTGCGGGTTGGGGAAGAACTTGTACTCGGCGCACACGTCGGCGGCCGGCGGCACCTCTTTGTCGTTGCTCGGCGTCGCGCCCGGCCCGGGCAGGCCGCCGCCCGGGGAGACGGCCACGCCGCCCGGCCCCTGGCGTGTGAAGCAGCGCTTCGGGAACATCAGGTGCACGCCGAGGTGCACGCCGCTCGCCTGGAACGACATGGCGGCCGGGTTGTAATAGACGGCCAGCGGGTCGTCGGCGCGCGCCAGCCACGCGCTGCCACGGCCGGCCTGCACCACGCCGCTCTCGGGCGAGTCGATGCCGGAGGAGGCGCTCGCCGAGCCGGCCGAACAGAGCGCCGACGCGCCGAGCGCGGCCCCGAGGAGGAGCGCCGAGCGCCCGCGCCGCTGCGAACAACGAGGAGAGATCATCGCGTCGTCTGCCTTTCGAGAGCGGTCACTTGACCGGAGAAGCCTTGAGGGCGGCCTTACCCTCTTTGACGTAGACCGTAAATTTGACCCGCGAGCAATTGTGCCGCGCCACGAGGGCGTCCTTGTTCCGCTGGAGGGTGCCCTTGAACTTCTCGAAGGTGAGCGTGTCCGTGGGCTCCCCGCACTGGCGCTTGAGCCCGAGGAACTCCTCGTAGACCCTGCGCCAGTCGTCGAGCTCGTTGAACTCGGCCTCGGGCTGCACGGGCGGCGGAGGGGCCTCGCGCTTCGGCGCCGGGGGCGGGCGGTGCGGGGCGGGCGGCGGCGCCTGCACGGGCGAGGGCGAGCGCGTCGTGTCGTTGATCGCCGAGGGGCCGCTCGTGTCGAGCGGCGTGGGCTCCGCCGAGGGGTCGGACACGCGCGAGCGCGCCGCGCCGGTCTTCTCCGAGGCGGCCCTGGGCACGATGGGGCGCGAGGGGCCGGAGGGCGACTCCGCGGGCCCGCCGGCGCCCGGCACGGAGAACGCGCTCATCATGGGCTGGGCCGGGATCGGGCCGAGCACCTGCTCGAGATCGGCCGCGCGCCGCGAGCCGCCGCCCTTGACCGCGGCCTTCTCGATCCCGTCGTTGATGTCGGCGGCGATCTTCTTGAACACGCCGCGCAGCTCGCTCGGCTTGAGCGCGTCGATCTCGCCCTTGGCGAGGCGCGCGGCCTCGT
Organism: Byssovorax sp.; assembly: GCA_046351295.1. GTDB lineage: Bacteria > Myxococcota_A > Polyangia > Polyangiales > Polyangiaceae > JAXLYT01. Next base: position 18,579 of record JAXLYT010000085.1, on the reverse strand, counting down.
GACGGAACTTGCCGAGCGGCCTGCTGTGCTCGAGCACGGTGAAGAGCAGCCCGAGCAGCGCGAGGCCGAGCACCGCGAGCACGATCCAGAGCGTCGGCACCTTGGCCTTGTCCGACGCGTCGGCCTGGTTCGAGAACTCGAGCGGCGAGTTGACCGAGAAGGCCACGCGCCCGACCGCGTAGCCCGCGCCGAGATCCCACGCCTCGCCGGGCAGGCGCGCGTAGACCACGCCGAGCGACCCGTTCAGCACGCGCACCTCGCTGCGGCCCTTCTCCTGGTAGTCCTTGTTGGTGTCGAGGTACTTCAGGTCGCGCGTCACCTCGTCGAGGCTCGCCTTGTTGAAGCCCTCGGGCGCGCCGGACGCGACGCGCGCGTTGTCGGCGAAGAAGCCCACCGCCGCGCCCGTGCGCTTGGTGACCGCCGACGCGAACGCGTCGTCCACGATCTTGGCGCCCACGATCGCGCCCACCGGCTCGCCGCCGGCCTCGCGCTCCACCGGGCGGGCCACCACGCGGTAGATGCGGTTGCCCCACACCCACGCGTCGTCGCGGATCCAGCCGTGCAGCGCGTCGGCGACGACCGCGTAGCCGCCGAGGTCGGCGTCCTGCTTGAGCTGCGCGCCGCCGGTGACCTGCGCGCCGATCACGCGGCCGGTCGCGTCGACGGCCCAGAGCGCGTCGAACTTGAGGTCGGCCGGCACGTCGTCGCCGAGCTTCTTCAGCGCGGTGGTGGCCGCGGTGCGCGTCGCCTCCTCGACCTTGCCGCCGTCCGAGACCTTGCCGAGGGCGCCGATCAGCTCGGGGCTGAGCGCGATCGGGATGAGCGCGCTCGATCGCTTGCGCGCGTCGTCGCGGAGGAACCAGTCGACGGCGCTCGAGTCGGCGGCGAGCGCCTCGCTCATCGCGCGGCTGCCGGCGTGGTTGTACGTCGCCGTGGACAGGAAGAGCAGGTAGGCCGCGACGCCGAGGACGAGCGCGATCACGCCGTACCAGAAGCGGGAGGTGATCATGGCTTACTTCCCTGCTCCGCCCGCGGGAGGCGGGGCTTCGCCGACGACGAGGGGCCCCTTGAGCGGCTGCTCCGCGGGCCCGGGCGCGACGGTGACCTCGAGCTCGGAGCCCACTGGCTCGCCGTTGAAGTAGCCGCGCAGCTTGTACTTGCCCGGCTCGATCTCCATCGCGAAGTCGCCGCGCCGATCGGGGTACCCGAGGCCCGCGGCGCGCGGCTCGACCACGATCCACGAGCGCAGGCTCGGCGTCGCCTGATCGCGGATCTCGTACTTGCCCGGCCCGGGCGGCGTCCAGCCGCGGTTCTTGTAGGCCGCCGTCTCCACGGGCGTGAGCCCCTTGCTCCCCGTGTCGTAGAGCTTGTGCGGGAAGGGATCCTGGTTCTCGAACTGGATCTGCTGCCCCTCGGCCACCACGAGCGTCACCGGTGAGGTGCGCCCGCCGCCCACCGCCATGCGCATCGCGCCCGCGGCCGGCGCGGCCTTCTCGCCGCTCAGCGCGACCACGCACAGCTCCTTCGGCAAGAGGCCCGTGAGCGTGCGCGCGTCCGGGCGCACCGTGGGCGAGGGCTCGCGGAAGGTGTACCGGTGGAGGTTCGGATCCTTCGCCTCGTTCCAGGGCAGGTTGAGCAGCTTGGCGGTGCCGGTGACCTTGCCCTTGATCGCGACCTTCGTCGACGCAGCCGGCGCGACGCCCGGCAACGCGAAGAGCCCGAGCCCGAGCGCGAGCCCGAGGTGACGGGCGAAGCGCGCCGCCCGTGAGGCCCCGGCCATCCCGCTCTGTGCCCCGAAAAAGCGCGGTTTTTCCTTCTCCATCGGTCGCGCACCGTACCGGAACGAGCCTGGAACGGGAAGACTTCGTGTAGGGCTCGCTGCCCTCGCGGGCGAAGCGCGCTTCCGGACGAGGCTCGGAAGAACGAAGGGCGACGAATAAGAATTTATGAATCAAATAATACAATAAATTTACATCTTCGTCCGTGAACCGCCAACTTCCTCAAGAACCCCAAGCGCTCTGCCCGCTCCCGCTCCCGCTTCCTCACAGGGGGCGAGGGCATCGGGAGGGGGCATCGGGAGCGGGAGCGGGAGGGGGTACGCTTGGGGAATGTGTGGCCGTTGTTTTCGACGCAGGTCGGACGGGGCACAAAAGGCCGCGGGCCGACACGTGAATGTCGGCCCGCGAGATGTTCCGTACCACCGAGAACGTGGGTCAGCTGACTTGAACCCCTAGCAAGAGCTAGGTGGGAGCCCATGAACCGCTTCAGGCTTCCCGGTGAAGAAGTCCGGGCCTAGCACACCACGGCTTGCGTAGGGCCCCCTGGTTCAGGCTTACTCGGGATTCAATCGTCAAACGCCTCACGAAACCGGCAGAGGGAACACCTCGAAGATAGCGACGCCGCGCGCGAGGTCAACGTCGATCGGCGCCGAGCGTGGGCGCGAGCACCGCGAGCAGCGCGTCGTGGATGCGCCCGTTCGAGACCGCGACGTGGCCCGTGTGGAAGGTCGGATCCGCCCCGTCGAGCGCGGTGATCTTCGCCCCCGCGGCGATCGCGATCGCGCAGCCCGCGGCCACGTCCCAGGCGCCGAGGCGGCGCTCCCAGTAGCCGTCGTACGTCCCGTCCGCGACCATGCAGAGATCGATCGCGGCGCTGCCGCACCGGCGCACGGCGCGCGCGTTTCGCTTGACGGCGACGAACGAGTCGAAGTTGTTCGCGGGCGCCTCGTCGCGGTTCGCCGGGAAGCCCGTGCCGATCATGGAGTGCTCGAGCCGCTCGGTGGTGCTGACCACGCAGGCCCGCCCGTTGCGATAGGCCACGCCCGGCGAGGGCGTGATGAGCGGCTCCAGCGAGGGCGCCGCCACCCAGCCCGCCCAGCGCACGCCGAGCGAGGGCGCCACGACCGCGCCGGCCACCGGACGATCGTCTTCCATCAGCCCCACCGAGACGGCCCAGAACGGGTGCCCGTGGACGAAATTGGTCGTCCCGTCGAGCGGGTCGACATACCAGACGAGCCCTGTTTTCCCGGGCCCATCGCGATCGGGCACGAAGCGCTCCTCGGCCACCACCGGGATGCCCGGCGACAGCGACGCGAGCCGCGCCACGAGCAGCTCCTCGCTCGCCCGGTCGTAGCTCGTCACGAGGTCGTGCCGGCCCTTCTCGTCGGCATGCGGCTGCGTCCGGTAGCCGGCGCTCACCAGCATCGCCGCTTCCTCCGCCACGAGCAGCGCGATCGACGCGAAGTCCGACCGCTGCGCCGCGCTCGGCAAGAGCTCGCCCTGCGGCGCGGACACACCGTCAACTTTGTCCACGCCGATGTCCATCCCGCTCACGACAGCGCGCTCCTGAGCTTCTCGTAGATGCCCCCGAACGCCCCGTTGGAGAGCAGCGCCACCGTGTCGCCCGGCCTGGCGCTCCCCGCGATCGCGGCGAGGATCGCGTCGATCGAGGGCGCCGCCTCGGCCTGCGTCCCGCGCGCGTCGAGGTCCCGCACGAGCCGCGCGAGGTCGAGCCGCTCGGCCTCGGGGATGTCGCTGCGCCCGAGCGGCGCGAGGATCACCCGGTCGGCCGCGCTGAAGGCCCGCGCGTACTGCTCCTGGTGGAGCGCCCGGCATGCCGTCGCGCTCCGCGCCTCGAACACCGCGAAGAGCGCGCCCTCCGGGTGCCGCGATCGCAGCGCGCGCAGCGTCTCGTCGACCGCCGTCGGGTGGTGGGCGAAGTCGTCGTACACGCGCACGCCGCGGGCCTCGAAGAGCAGGTCCTGCCGCCGCCGCACGCCCTCGAAGCGCCCGATCGCCGCGATCGCCGCGGAGAGCGGCACGCCGTACCCCTGCGCCACCGCCGCGATCGCCGCGAGCGCGTTGCGCACGTTGTGGTGCCCCGGCACGCGCATCGCGACGCGACCCGCGAGCACGCCGCCCGCGTAGAGATCGAAGGCCTGCCCGCTCGCGTCCTCGCCCGCGGGCGCCGCGAGCCAGTGCGGCGGCTGACCGTGCGTGTCGTCGCCTTCCAGCGCGAACCACGCGACCTCGGCCTTCGCCGACTCTCGCACGATCGCCACCACCGCCGGATCGTTCGCCGCGGCGATGATCAAGCCGTGCGCGGGGATGCGCTCGACGAAGCCCCGGAACGCCGCGTGGTACGAGGCCGCGTCGGGGTAGATGTCGATGTGATCGTGCTCGATCGAGGTGATGATCCCGACCTCCGGCCGGTAGTGCCAGAGCTTGGGCGTCTTCTCGAAGAAGGCCGTGTCGTACTCGTCGCCCTCGACCACGAAGGGCACGGCCCGCCGCCCGGTCTCCGGCGCCCCCGCCGCCTCGCCCGCGATCGGCAGCTTGCGCTTCCCCGGCAGCCGGAAGCTCTGATCGAAATTCTTGGGCAGCCCGCCGATCAGGAAGCCCGGCTCCCGCCCCGTGTCGTGGAGCAGCCACGCCGCCATCGAGCTCGTCGTCGTCTTGCCATGCGTGCCGCCGACGATGAGCGGCGCGGTGCCCGTGAGCACGTGATCGGCCAGGGCATGCGCCATCGTCGTGAGCGGCAACCCGGCCTCCTTGGCCGCCACGACCTCGACGTTCCACGGCCGGCACACGTTGCCCACCACCACGAGATCCGGCCTCGGATCGAGGTTCTGCGGGCCGAAGCCCGTCATCGTGCGAATCCCCCAGCGCTCGAGCGCGGGCCCCATCGGCGGATAGAACGCGGTGTCCGAGCCCGAGACCTCGTGCCCGGCAGCCTTGAACAGGCCGGCCAGGGCGCCCATCCCGGTGCCGGCGACCGCGACGAAATGAACATGCATCGGGTCCGAGCATGCTCGAACCGGCGAAGTGGGCAAGAACCTTGCAAAACGCCCTCGCCCCGCCCCTTGGTGTACCCTCGGCGTTCCATCCCCCGATGCAGTGCGCGACGCACCCCGAGCTCCCCGCCCACAACGCCTGCTCCCGCTGCGGGTCCGCCCTCTGCGACGCCTGCGTCAAGACCATCACCGTCACCGGCCGCGACACGCAGAGCGCGCGCCTCGCCACCTGCGATCGCTGCGGCGGCCTCGTCCAGGCCATCCCCGGCGCCCTGCGCACCACCGAGGGCGAAGACCTCCGCGAGCTCGTCCGCCGCCCCTTCGAGCGCGACAACCTCCTCGCCGTCATCGCCCTCTCCATCCCCTGGGGCCTCACCGCCCTGCCGAGCCTGCGGCTCAAGGTGACCTTCGGCGTCATCTATTTCGCCGCCCTCTCCATGTACTACTTCCAGGTGATCGACCACATCGGCCAGGGCAAGAAAGACCTGCCCTTCTCGGCCGATCTCACCTCCGGCTACGACGTCCTCCGCTCCCTCACGCGGGGCGTGATCGTCGTCGGCATCCTCCTCGGGCCCGCGCTCTACCTGGCCTGGATCGGCGCCCCAGGCGTGCTCCCGCCCCTGCTCGCGCTCGCCTTCGGCCTCCTCTGCGCCCCCGCGTCGATCCTCTCCATCGTCCTCACCGGCCACGCGGCGAACGGTCTCTGGCCGATCGTTTGGGCTCAAATCATCGCCCGCGCCCCCCGCGACTACCTGAAGCTCGTCGGCTTCTTCTCCGCCACCTTCGTCGGCTGGTGGGTGTTCAACACCGCCGCCTTCTTCTTCCTCGCCCCCATCCCCTGGTTCGGCTTCTTCCTCTCCGGCCTGTGCAACACGATGCTCACCCTCGTCCAGGCGCTCTTCCTCGGCCATTTCCTCCGCAGGAACGCCCACCGGTTCCAGTAAATGGGCTACACTTCCGACGTGGCCAGCGTCGCCTATGCCCTGCCGCCCACCGAGGTGCTCCGCAGCATCGACGCCAGTCGCGATACGCTGGGGAAACACCGGATGAAGCTGATCGACGTGGTCGCCCGGGTGGAGCGATTGACGGCGGGCGCGCCCTACGCCGTGGTGGGTGGCCTCGCCCAGATCCTCTGGGCCCGCAAGACACACACCGACGATCTCGACCTCGCGGTGGCGGCCGCCGACCTCCAGCAGGCCTACCAGAAGGTGCGGCTCGGCGCGGCCGGCGCCGGCTGGGTGCTCCCGCGCCCGCTCCATCGAGCCCACGAAGAGAACGACGTTTTCGAGGTCTGCCACCTGCTCTACCGCGGCTCGGTCGTCGATCTGCTCTCGTTCCGCGATGCCGCGTTCACCGCCGAGATCTTGTCGAGCGCCCGCGCAGTCCCCGAGCTCGGCGGGATCCGATTCATCCGGCCTGAGCTCTTGCTCGTGACGCACCTGCTCCGTCCGACCGCGGCCGCGGCCTTGGCGGCGGTGGAGCTCCTGCTCGCGCGCCGCGCTGCTTCGGATTTCGACGAGGCCGACGCCGCCCTCTGGGCCGAGCGTCTAGGGAAGAAGAGCGCCTTTGCGCGTACCCTCTCCCGCGCGGCCGACCTCGCGAGCGAAGGACCCTAGCTGCGCATGCGGATCCCCTTTGCGTTTCCTATACCCGGGACGGGGTGATCGGAATGCATCGGCCAGCGAGGTCCATGTCGGTGCCGGCGCTGAGTAGGGAGCGAGGAGTTGGAGTGGGCGCTTGGACGCTCTTACTTCGGCGCGACGGCAGAGAGGGCGCGCTCGGCGGCATCGATCATCGCGAGGGTGCTCTGCGATGCCTCCCGGACGCGGCGCCGCGCCTCGAACCGAGAAAACATGCGCTTCTTGGGCCGGCGTGTAGCATCCTCGCCGGCTGCCGCACCATCGCGCACGGTATCGCGGAGCAGGGCGAGCCAGACGCGGGCCTGCGTGGGATCGCAGAGATCGATGAGCGTGGGTGAAGCGCCGCCTTGGCGCTCCGCGGGGGCATCCGTTACGGTCGACATGCTGGAACCTCGTTTGCTGGGGTTTCGGCCACGCCGCCCGGAGCGGGCCAACGCTCGCGGGCGGCATTTGGTTGGTTCCACCGTAGAAAGCGAGGAGCGAGCGGTCAAGATAAAACCAAATATATTTGGTTACGATATGGGGGGCGAAGCGCTAGCGCCGGAGCGTGGACGACGCCCACGCCCAGCAGGTGCTTCAGTACATCGGCGCGAACGTGTCCCGGCTCCGGCGCGAGCGCGGGCTGACGCAGGAGAAGCTCGCGGAGGCGGCCGGGATCGAGACCAACTACGTCCAGATGATCGAGTACGTGAAGACGAACCCGAGCGTGAAGGTGCTCGTGAACCTGGCCGATGCGCTGGGCGTGGAGGCGAAGGCGCTGCTCGAGCCGGCGGAGATGCAGAAAGGGAAGCGCGGGAGACCGCCGAAAAAGCCGTAGTGGGCGGAGATGGCGCACCGCGCACGGCACCCATGGGCGAGCCCGATCAGGTAAGCGCGAGAATTGTCGCGACGGGCGGCGTGATCTGCCTGGGTCGTTCCTTCCCTGGGACGTGGCGCATTTCGACGGCTGTGCCGCCGGCTTGGTGAGGAGGAGCCCGGTGGCTCCGCTCACGGCATGTCGTCGATGTCCAGGCTGGCCGGCAGGCGGCGGTGCCCTTCGAAGACCGTGAGCACCGTCACCGTGTCGTCGCGCACGCGATAGACGATCCGGTAGGTTCGGAGAAATGTCTCTCGGATGTCGTTGAGCCGAAACTCGGGGACCACGCGCCCGCCCAAGGGTGCATCGAGGACCTTGCGGGCCTGATCCATGAGCTTTTGCACCCATCGCTCGGCGGCGATCGGATCGTCGGCGGCGATGTAGTCTCCGATCCGCTCGAGGTCGACCTCCGCCCGCCTGGTCCAGAGGAGACGTCGAACGGTCGCCCTCCGTCGTGAGCTCACCGCGACCGCCGCGACGAAAAGCGCGCTTTCATTCGAGCCGCCACCTCGTCGTGCGCGCTGACCCGCCCGGCGTCCGCGTCGGCGAGGCCCTCCTCCACGGCAGCCACGAGGCGGGCGCGCTCGCTCAGACGATCGAATGCAGCCGGGGACAGGAGCACGCCGGCGGCCTTGCCGTTCTGGGTGATCACGAGCGGGCGATTACCCTCGCCCACGCGCCGGAGAAGCTCCGCCGCTTGCGCCTTGAGCTTGCTGATCGGGACGATGTCCTCGGAGATCCGAACGGTCGCGATGGCCATGATGATGGGACTGAATTTAGTCTTTTATCAGGCCCAATTCAAGTCCACAAACAGTCTGATGAGCGCCGGCCTTTGCGCTCCGCCGATGCGCGGTCTGGTCGAGACGAGCGCAGCGTCCGGCCGGCGCGCGAGGTGAGCGGGCCGCGCGCAACTCCGCCGTTTCGTTTGATCAGCTGCGCCCGATCATCACGGGCCGCGCTCGATCTCCAGCACCATCTGCGTCCGGCGCACCGTGCCCGGCGGGCCCTCCGCCACGAGATCGGCCTCCATGCGCCTCGCCACGCCGTTCGCGATCGCGTCCATCCGATAGATCTGCTCCTCGGAGGCCATCACCACGGTGCCGTCCTCCATCTTGGTCGGCCCGTGGATGCCCCCGCGGCGCTCCACGACGAAGACCTCCCCGCGGCGCTCGCGCAGCGAGAACATCAGGTTCGGCAGGGCCCAGCGCGCGCCCGGGCCCACGGCCTCGGGAGGGAAGAGCGGCACCACGTTCGGCGCGACCTGCATCACGGCCCCGCGGATGTAGCTGCCGGCCGTCGGGTCGACCGCGGGCGGATAGGTCACCTCGGGCACCTCGACCTCGCCGCTCGGGTGGATCTTCTGGGTGAAGATCATCCCTATGGTGGTCCCGATGCGAGGGATGTCGGGCGCGGTGGTGGCGGCGCGGCGCACCGTCATCACCACGGTGTCGGCGGCGGAGTAGCGCAGGTCGAACACGAGATCGACGTGCTCTTCCCCCGCGGGCGCGCCGCCGCGCTCGACGCGGCTGTGCAGGCCGAGCCGCGCCGCCTCGGTGCGGCCGGGGACGAACGCGAAGGTCGGGTGCTCGCGCGGCGCCTCTCCCGGATCGAGCAGGTGCAACCCCGTCGAATCGGGCGCCGCTTGCGCCGATGCGGTGGCCGAGGGCGCGACAGTGGCCGGCGCGCCGGGCTTGTCGCAGCCGAGGACGAACAGCACGAGGAGGGCCGAGGCGCGCTGCACCGCCCCACGATACACCCAGCGCGCGTAGGGCCGCTCCCCGGTAGCCCCGCGCCCCAAATCCCGCTATCGAGGCGCTCGTGAGCACGACCGAAGGAGACAAGGCCCGCACAGAGCATCGCCACCGGCGCGGGGTGCGCCTCGTCCCCGAGGGCCTCGACATCGGCGGCGAGCTCGTCCCCCTCCTCGCCGGCAGCGTCCACTACTGGCGCCTCGACCCCACCGAGTGGCGCGCCTGCCTCACCGCCACCAAGGCTCTCGGCGTCCGCCTCATCGACGTCTACGTCCCCTGGAACGTCCACGAAGTCTCCCCCGGCCGCCTCGAGCTCGGCCAGACCGATCCCCAGCGCGACATCGCCGCCTTCCTCCGCCTCTGCCAGGAGCTCGGCCTCTACGCGATCTTCCGCCCCGGCCCGCACATCAACGCCGAGCTCACCTACTTCGGCATCCCCGAGCGGATCATCTGGGACCCGGCATGCCAGGCGCGCTCCCCCGGCGGAAACCCCGTGCTCCTCCCGATGGTCCCCTTCGGCTTCCCGGTGCCGAGCTACGCGAGCGAGGCCTTCCTCGACGAGGCGACGCGCTACTTCCACCTGCTCGCCCCGGCCATCACGCCGCTCCTCTACCCCGAGGGCCCGATCGTCCTCGTGCAGATCGACAACGAGGGCGCGCTCTACTTCCGCGACGGCGCCTACGACCAGGACTACCACCCCGACGCCGTCCGCCTCTACCGCGCCTTCCTCCGCGACAAGTACCGCACGCTCGACGCCCTCCAGGCCGCCTACGCGCGCAAGCCGAGCAAGGCCGAAGGCCAGGCCGATGACGGCGCGCCCGCGACGGACACATCGTTCACGATGTCTACCACCGTAGACGAAGAGAAACGCTTCGCTACACTGTTGCCGCCGACGCGCTTCGACGCCGAGACCACCGCCGATCTCGCCCGCCACCTCGACTGGGCCGACTTCCACGAGCACCTCCTGGCCCACGCCTTCGACCGCTTCGGCGCGGCGCTCGCGGCCGCCGGCATCGACGGCCTGCCCACCACGCACAACCTGCCGATGGGCCAGGACGCGACGCCCCTCAACGCCGCGCGCGTCGGCCGCGCGGTCGACCTCGTGGGGCTCGACTACTACGCGCCGGCGAGCGAGGAGAGCCGCCGGATCATCAGCCGCCGCACGAGCGAGCTCGCAGTGCGCTGCGAGGGCCTCGGCCACCCGCCCTTCGCGTGCGAGATCGGCGCGGGCTTTCCCCCGTTCTTCCCGCCCTTCGACGAGCGCGACAACGCCTTCACCCTCCTCGCCGCGCTCGCCTACGGCCTCCGCGGCTACAACCTCTACATGGCCGTCGAGCGCGACCGCTGGATCGGCGCGCCCATCGATCGCCACGGCCGCGCCCGCCCCTTCGCCGCCTTCTTCCAGAAGCTCGCCCGGGCCCTCGATCACACCTCGTTCTTCTCCCTCCGCCGCAGCGCGCCCGTGCGCATCGTCACTCCCCGCAGCGAGCGCCGCCTCGCCCGGGTGATGCACGCCTTCGGCCCCATCACCGGCGCCTTCTTCTCGGTGCTCGGCAAGGGCGCGCGCGAGGGCGTCTCCGAGCAAGACCTCGGCCTCGGCTACCCGCTCGGCATCGAGGCCGACAGCTTCGTGCGCACCTTCGAGCAGGCCCTCGAAGCGCGCGGCGTGCCCTTCGCCCATGTGGGCGGCGAAGACCGCGACGTGTCGCTCGAAGGCGCGCGCTGGATCGTCTGCGCGAGCGCGGGTGGGTTGAACCCCGGCCTCTTCGCGCGCCTCGAGCGAGAGGCGCAGGCCGGCGCGCGCGTCACGCTCGGGCCGCGCGCCCCTGCGTTCGACGGGGCGGTCCGGCCGCTCGCCGAGCCGCTGGATCCGGCGCGCCTGCGCCGCCCGGGCGACGTGCCGGCGCTCCTTCGCCGCGCGGGTGACACCGTCAACACCGTTGACGTTCTCGTCGCCGACGACCCCGCCCTCGCCGACGCCGCCGTCTCCCGCGCGGTGCTCGACCTCGGCCTGCCCACCTTCGCGTGCGATCCCGACGGCATCTTCTGCACCGTGCACGAGGACCGGGAAGGGCGACCGAAGGTGGTGTTCGTGATCAATCCGGGGAGCCACGATCTCGTGGCCAAGGTGGGCATCGGCGTGGGCGACGCGCGCGCAGTGGACCTGCTCGACGAGACGGCGGTCGACGTGAAGCGGGGCGCGTTCGAGGTGCGGATGAAGCCGCACACGGTGCGGATGCTGGCGCTCTCGCCTTCGAGCTGAGCCTGGGCGCGCGCAGCGCAGCGCGGCAAACGGACGCGACGTCCCACCCTTGACAGTCCGGGCGCGACCGGCCGACGCTGACCCTGGCACCCCTTTCTTCCGTGCCTCCGAGGAGACGCCATGGCCCGATCGTCGCTCCCCCTGCTCGCGCTGCTCCCCCTGCTCGCCCTCACCACCGCCGCTTGCCCCGCGGGCAACGAGAACCCCGCGAGCAGCGAATCCACCACCGGCGCGGGCACCGGAGGCGGCGGGACCACCGGCCAGGGAGGCGCCACGAGCACCACCGGCGGCGGCGACGTGGGCGGCGGCGCCCCGAGCGGTGAGACCTGCGGCAACGGCCTCGACGACGATGGCAACGGCCTCATCGACGACGGCTGCACCTGCCAGGTGGACGACACGCAGAAGTGCTACGCCGGCAGCGCCGCGCAGGCCGGCAAGGGCGCGTGCGTCTGGGGCACGCAGACCTGCGTGACCAGCGGATCGGCCGAGATCAAGACGGGCAAGTGGGGCGATTGCATCGGCTCCGGCAGCCCGGGGGCCGAGGTCTGCGGTGACGCCCTCGACAACGACTGCGACGGCATGATCGACAACGGGTGCGACTGCGCCCCGCCGACGGTGGTGATCGGCGGCCTCGATGCACCCATCGGGTGCAACGCGCCGACCGCGCAGGCCACGCTCACCTTCGACAAGGCCGTCTCCGGCGTCGCTGCCAATGACACCGTCGTCGCCTCGGGCGGCGCGGTGATCACCGGCATCGCGGGCGGCCCCATGGTCTACACCGTCAACCTCGGCTCCCTCGCGGCCGGCGGCGCCTATGGCCTCAGCGTCTTGCCGATGGGCCAGAACGGCAAGATCCTCAGCACCGATTGCCAGGCCGAGCTCGCCGCCCCGGCGAACGCGAGCTTCGGCGAGAGCGCAGAGGGCGGCTCGCTGTCGATCGCCCCCGGCCCCGTCTTCTCCTTCGGCGATGTCCCGCTCAACATGACGGTCGAGCAGACCTTCACGGTCACGCCCTCGGGCGGCGGCGCGGGCAACGTCGTCCCGTCGCTCGCCGCACCCTTCGCCTGGAAGGGCGGCGCCTACCCCGGCCAGGGCGGCACCTGCGGCGCGGTGATCGGCGTGCCCTGCACGGTCGTCGTCACCTACAAGCCGGTGAGCACCTGCACCGATTTCGCCCAGCTCTCCCTCGCTTACGACACGTGCAGCGGCATGGACAGCGCCAGCGTCTTCCTCTCCGGCCACGGCCAGATGCCCGGCGATCCGACCACCTGCGCCACCACCAACATCCTTTATGTGAGTCCGAACGGGAGCGACGGGAACAGCGGACTCGCCCCCAACATGGCCAAGAAGACGATCACCGCAGCGCTCATGGCGTCCCAGGAGGGCAGCGAGATCCGCGTGGCCGCCGGCCTCTACAGCGAAGAGCTCAACGTCTCCGGGTGTCGCAAGCTCTTCGGCGGCTACGACGCCACCTTCGCAAACCACGATCCGAAGGCGCATGTCACCACCCTCTCCGCCAGCGTCCCCAACAGCGGGGTGATCTCCTTCCCGAGCGCGGCGCTCCACCTCGACGGCTTCACCGTCACCAACACCGCGCCGACGGGTGAGGCGCTCTATTACTTCCAGGGCAGCTCGGTCATCAGCAACAACGTGCTCACCGGCGCCGACTACGGCATGTATTTCTGGCAGCACTCCTGCGGCGCCATTCACGACAACGTGCTCCAGGGCGCCCAGGGAGGGCTCTATTTCTGGCAGAGCCGCATCCCCGTCTACAACAACCGCTCGACGGGTATGAACGCGGGCGTGACCACCTGGCAGAACCAGGGCCTCGTCTTCTCCCACAACGATGTCGAGGGCGGCAGCTCCGGGATCCAGACCTGGCAAGAGCAGGGGATGATCTTCGACGGCAACCGCATCTCGGGCACCAGCAACGGGGTCAATGGCTGGCAGAGCACGGGCGTCGTCTACCGCAACAATTACCTCTACGGCCCCTCGGCGGCCATCACCGAGAGCTCCAACCTGGTCATCGTGTCGAACAACACCATCGCCGGTCCCTCGGTCGGCCTCTCGGTCGGCGCCTCGGACTACGTGGTCGCCAACAACATCTTCCTCGGCACCGCGGGCGGCGCGACGGGCATCCAGGGTCAGTCGCCCTCCTCGATCGAGAACAACCTCTTCCTCGGTCTCGGCACCTTGGTGTCCGTGGGCAATAACCCTGCGATCGTCACGGCCGCAGGTGTCAATGCCCTCGACGGCAGCTCCCTCGGCATGCCCGCGGGCTGCATGCCCAACCTCACCTGCTGGACGCTCCGCGCCGGGGGTAACGTCGGTACGATGCTGCTCCCGGGCGCGGTCTTCGTGAGCCCGGGCGGCGCCGACGCCAGCATCGCGACGCTCGGCGACGACGACTGGCACCTCGCCACCAACGATCTCGCCATCACCCAGGGTGGCAAAGACACCTCCCTCGGCGACTGCGGGAGCCACGAGTCGCCCCGGAGCTGCGGCGCCGTGGAGAGCGACTTCGCGGGCCTGCCGCGGAGCGCGCCCTACTCGATCGGCGCGCACGAGAAGTAGCCCGCGGCGGGTTGACACGCCGGCCCCGCAGGGATGATCTCGGGGCAGAGAAGGGCAGCGCCTCGTCCGTTGCGCCGACGTTCCGCTGCAGAGAACCATGCCCCCGCCGTCCAAGACCCAGACCTTCGATCCCCGGCTGATGACGCTCGAATCCCGCCTCACGGCGGCCCTCGAGCTCGCTCTCCCCAAGCTGCCCGCGGACATGCAGGCGGCCTTCGGCGAGCTGATAAGCCCCGCCAACCTGGCCATCACCGTCGGCGTCCTCGCCCTCTGGGCCGCCTCGCACGCCGTCGGCGTGGGCGAGATCATCGACGTGGGGCTCCTCGTCTACGGCCTGATCACCCTCGGCTCCATGGCCCTCGACGTGGGCAAGGACATCGGCGAGTACCTCCGCCTCGCCTCCACTGCCACGAGCGTGAAGGACCTCGACGCGGCGGCGACGCACCTCGCCTCCGCCGTCTCCATGCTCGGGGTGACGCTGTTCGCCGCCCTGATCATGAAGCATGCGGGCAAGGTCGCCGGCGGCGCCAAGCCCACCCTCAAGCCCGTGCCGAGCCCCAAGTACTTCGCGCTCACCCCGGAAGAGTGGCTCTACAACGCCGGGGCGCGCACCATCGCCCCCATGGCCCGGACGGGGACGGAGACGGCGCTGCGCTTCCTCCAGGGCAAGAGCAACTTCGTCACCGCCGGTGACGTGACGGGCTGGCTCAAGGGGATCGATTTCTCCAAGCCGGTGAGCGTCAAGCACTGCACGGCGGGCGAGACGCTGATCGGCTATCTGCAGCTCAAGCCCAACGTGGTGGCGAAGATCAAGGCCAACCCGTCGAAGGCGGCGGAGATCATCAAGAACCTCCAGCCCCACGAGGTGGAGATCGGCAAGTTCTTCACCAAATCGGGGACCTCGAACCGGCAGCTCGGGATCGCCGATCAGAACCGGATCTACGTGAAATTCAAGGTCGGCGGCTCCGTCTCCGCGCTGGAGTCCACCACCGCCCCGATCAAGGACACCTGGACGGTGCGCGCCGGCGGGAAGACGACGAGCGCGGGCAACACCTGGTATAACGGACAGCTCGTCGGCGGCGGGGGAACTCAATATCTGATCCCGGACGCCCGCTACCTCTACTACACCTCCAAGACCTTCCAGATCGTCGACTTCGGGAGCAAGGTCAACTTGCACTGAGGGGGCCGGGTCAGCGCCGCCGCCCCGCCGACCCCGGCGCCGATCCGGGGACCGAGGGAGCCCCGCCCAGCCGCGACGCCAGCATCTCCGCGAGCCGCGCGCGCTCCTTCTCGTCGAGCACCTCGCCGAGCCAGATCGCGAGCTCCTCCGGATCGCGGAACGTCCGCCGCGCGGGGTGGTTGGCCTCGCGGATCATCCGCTGGATCTGCATCCCGAAGGTCGGGCTCTCGTTGAGCAGCGTCCCCGTGCGCAGCAAGCGAGGCTCGCTCTTCATCACGGCCACGTAGGCCTCCACCACGTTCTGCGGGAACACCGTGGCGTCGACCAGATCGACCACGCACACGTAGGGCCCGCGCACGGCGTCGATCACCGCGTCGTGGTCGCGCCCCCACTGGATCGCGTCCTCGATGTACACGGGCGAGGCGATCCGGATCTCCACGAGCTTGCCCACCCGGTTTTCGATGGAGTAGCGGGTGCGGGGCGCCGCCGGGACGACGCCCGAGCGCGGCGAACGATCGGAGAGCGGCAGGGCCATGGGACTGCCGCTCATCGTACCGCGGCGCGGGCCGGCCCCGCCACGATCTCGCCGCGATCACCTGTCCCAGCGCAGCGAGTTGCCCTCCGCGTCGCGCATCTTGCCCATCCCGATCAAGAACACGTCGATCAGCGCCCAGATCCCGAGCCCGCCGCAGGTTGCGAGCTTGAGGAAGCCGAGGCCCATCTGGCCGAGGTAGAAGCGGTCGGCGCCGAAGACGCCGGCGAAGTACGAGAGCAAAAAGGCGGTCGACTGGCTGCGGCTCGGGTTGCCGACGGGGGGCTCGCGGGCGGGGATCAAGCCCTGCTCGTCGCGCAGCGCGCCGGTGCCGGCCATGATCGCGTCGATCATCGTCCAGACGCCGAGCCCGCCGCAGGTGAAGAGCTTGAGGAAGCCGAGGCCCGTCTGGCCGAGGTAGAAGCGGTTGGCCCCGAGCGCGCCGCCGAAGATCGTCAGGAGGAAGGTCGTCGACTGATCGCGCGACGAGTAGAGCGTCATGTCGCGAGGGCCGCCGAAGGGCACCATCGGCGCGTAGGGGTTGGGCGGCCCCCACGCGCCGGGGGGAGCGCCGGCCCCGCCGGGTGGAGGCCCGTAGCCGTCGTTGCCGCCCCAGCCGCCGCTTCCTGCGGGAGGCCCTCCGCCCCAGCCGCCGCCACCACCGCCGCTCGGTGGATAGCCACCCGGGGGAACGCCGCCGCTCGCCATGTTCGCCGTCTCCTTGCCTTCGTCGAGCCTGACCGCCGGACGTGGCGGATTGCAGAGCCAGGACGGCAGAGCCTACGGCGAGCGCGGGCCCGCGTCGACTCCGGCGGGTGGTACGGTGAGGGTCGGATGGTGATGGAGCGAGAGCAGCCCGGCGCGGCCGTCGACACGGTGGCGCTCGTCGTCCGGCCGGGATCGTGCGCGGTGCGACGCTTCCGGCTGGAGGTGATCGAGGGGCCGGATCGCGGCGCCGTGTCGGTCTCCGAGGGGCCGGAGCTGTCGATCGGCACCGCGGCGTCGAACCACGTCGTCCTGCGCGACACGGCGGTCTCGCGGCACCACTGCGCGATCACCGCCGACAGCGAGGGCTTCCTGCTCCGCGATCTCGGCAGCAAGAACGGCACGACGCTCGCCGGCTTCCGCGTCCGCGGCGCGTACGTCAACCCGGGCGCGGTGATCGGCGCGGGCGCGACGGCGCTGCGCTTCGAGCTCCTGCCGGACGAGATCGTCGAGCCCCTCGCGGGCGGCGAGGGCTTCGAGCGCATCCTCGGGCAGAGCACCGCCATGCGCCGCCTCTTCGCCATGCTGCCGCGGATCGCCGCGTCCGACAGCACCGTGCTCATCGAGGGCGAGACGGGCACGGGCAAGGGGCTGCTCGCGGAGGTGCTGCACAGGAAGAGCCCGCGGGCGAGCGGGCCCTTCCTGATCCTCGACTGCGGCGCCATCCCGCCGAGCCTGATCGAGGCCGAGCTCTTCGGGCATGCGCGCGGCGCGTTCACCGGCGCGGTCGCGGCGCGGCCGGGCGTGTTCGAGGCGGCGGCCGGGGGCACCGTCTTCCTCGACGAGCTCGGCGAGCTGCCGATCGACATGCAGCCGAAGCTCCTCCGCGCGCTCGAGGAGCGGGTGATCCGCCGCGTGGGCAGCCTCGATCAGGTGAAGCTCGATGTCCGGGTGATCGCCGCGACGAACCGCGACCTGCGCCGCGAGGTCAACGCCGGGGCCTTCCGGGCCGACCTCTACTATCGCCTCAACACCGTGCGGATCCACCTCCCTCCGCTGCGCGAGCGGCGCGAGGACATCCCGCTCCTCGTCGCGCACTTCTACGAGCAGTACGCGCGCGGCGACGATCGGACGCCGCCCTCGGCCCTCGTCGCGGCGCTCGGCCGGCACGCCTTCCCGGGCAACGTGCGCGAGCTGCGGTCGGCCGTGGAGCGCGCCGTCCTGCTCGGCGATCCTGCGCTCTCGGCCGAGACAGCCCTGGGCATGCCCGAGCGCAGCGACGCGCCGCACGCGGCGGATCCAGCGCCTTTGCACATGTCGGGCGCGGAGGAGATCGACGCCGACCTCTCGCTCGGCTCGTTCCGCGCGGCGAAGGAGCGCGCCACCGCCCGCTGGGAGCGGAGCTACCTCGCGGCGCTGCTCGCCCGCGCGGGCGGCAACGTCTCGCTCGCGTCGCGCACCGCGCACATGGATCGCAACCACCTGCGCGACCTGCTCCGCAAGCACCGCATCGTCGTCAAGGACGAGTGAGCGGCGAGGGCCGCGCGCGCTCCGGGAGCGCCGCGAGGAAGGCGCGGATCGCGTCGTCCCCATCGAGCCCGGCGATCTGCCGCGCGGCCCAGCGCCGCGCGCGATCGGTGAAGGTTTCGGCCTCGGCCGCGAGGCCCTCGGCCTCGGCCGCCTCGGCGGCGGCGACCAGGATCGGCAGCTCCGCGAAGCCGCCGCCGGTGCCGCCTTCGTCCACCTCGTGCAAGGCCTCGCCGATCGCCGCGCGCGCCTCGGCGGCTCGCCCTTGCCCGGTGAGCGCTCGACCGAGGTGCGCGGTCATCAGCCACCGCCGCACCGGCGTGTGCGGGGAGAGCGCGATCGCGGCGCGCGCCTGCTCCTCGGCGCCGGTGAGATCGCCGAGCGCGGCCCTGCTCTGCGCGAGGACGTCGCGGGCCATGGCCTGGTAGCCGGCCGAGAGCCCGGGGCGCGCGAGCAGGGCCTGGGCGTGGGCCTCGGCGTCCGCGAAGGCGCGCGCCTCGCAGAGCACGTTGGCGAGCGCGAGCCGGTTGTGGGCGACCACGAAGCCCGGGCCGCCGCCGGCGAGCTCGGCGAAGACCCCGCGCAACAGGGTCAAGGCCTCCTCGACGCGCCCGGCGCGGGCGAGCACCTCGGCGTAGACGTTGCGCGCGACGAGCAGGATCACCGTGGGCGCGCCGGTCTCCGCGTAGAGGCGGAAGGCGTCGTTGAGGCGGCGGATCTGGGCGCCGAGCGCGTCATCGGTGTGTCGGTGCAGGGTAC
>JAXLYT010000084.1:0-44327 GCA_046351295.1 Byssovorax sp. | reverse complement strand
GCGCTCGCGGATCGAATACACCGCGCTCATGTCGCTGCGCTCCACCGGACCGATGCTCGCTTTTGTCCTCCCCCTCGCCTGCGCGCCCGCCGCGCCTGCGGACGCCCCGCACGAGGGGCACCACGGCGGGCACGATCATCCCCACCACCACTTCACCAACGCGGAGCAGTGGGCCAAGGAGTTCGACGATCCGGCGCGCGACGCGTGGCAGAAGCCCGACGCGGTGGTGGCTGCGCTCGCGCTCGCGCCCTCGGCCAAGGTCGCCGACATCGGCGCGGGGACGGGCTACTTCACCGTGCGCATCGCGCGCGCGGCGGCGACCGGGAAGGTGCTCGCCCTCGACGTGGAGCCGGACATGGTCCGCTACCTCGGCGAGCGCGCCCGCAAGGAGGGCCTCGCCAACATCGAGCCCCGCCTGGTGCAGAAGGACGATCCCAAGCTGGACACGCCGGTGGACATCGTGTTCGTGTGTGACACGTACCACCACATCGAGGACCGGCCGGCCTACTTCCGCAAGGTGGCCGCCGCGCTCGCGCCGGGCGGCAAGGTGGTGATCGTCGACTTCAAGCTCGGCGACATCCCGGTCGGCCCCAAGCACGGGCGCATCGGCCCGGTGGAGCTCGACACGGAGATGCAGGCCGCGGGGCTCCACCGGGTGTCGCTCGACGAGAGCACGCTGCCCTACCAGTACATCGCCGCGTACACGCGGTGAGGCGTTTGTGGTAGGTGTGCTCCTGGAGATGCACGAATGACCGAGCCCTCACCCGAACGGCCAGCAGTGTCTCGCCCGCGCCGCTGGTTGGAGCGCCTCAAGATCAACCGGTTTCGATCGATCGAGCCGGGGACGGAGCTGTGCTTCAGTGAAGGGCTGCATGTCCTCCTCGGCAAGAACGCGACGGGCAAGAGCACGCTACTCGACCTGATCGCTGCTGCCATCGACTTGAATTTCGACCGGCAGACGTTTCATGAAGAGCCGATCGATCTGGAGTTCGTGCTCAGGGCCGGAGCGTACCGTGTTGAGGCCGCGGTGAAGCGAGAGGCGCAGCTTGCGCGCCCTCGATTCGGAGCGCGCAAGGCGGAGGTGTCGGAGCAGACAATACACGAAGAAGGTCGTTACACGTTCCGGGCGGACTCCGGTTTCGAGGTGACGGTCAACTTGTCTACCGAAGAACTCCCGCAACGTGCGGTGAAGGGAGTGGATCCGGCGGAGATCGGTCTTGACGAGCAGTTGGGTTGGCGTCACCAGAGACCGCCGCTCGCGCCACGCATATGGGGTCTTCGCGATACCTGGTTTCAAGGCTCGCTTTATAAGTATCCAGCATTGGGGACTTTGCTCGGGGAGGGCGCATTTTCCTTCGGAACGCATGATCAAATTCTTCAGCGCGCGCCGGAAAGTGATGAGCTCCTGGACGCTATTGAAGGTGGTGGGTCCGAAATATGTCTCGGTGATTCATACTGCAGCTACCCTGGGTGGCTTCCTAAAAAGATATTTGACGACCTTCCCCGCGATGGCTCCAACATCGACGTGCCCCTGGCGGCCGAGCCTCTCCTCTCGTTCTTCATTCGCGAGATGGGGTTCAGCGAAGCTCGTATGTTTCTCGGTCCTCCTCGCACTGAACAGCGTGTTGGGCATGAATCCTTCGTCTACTCGTCTCCGGCGTTTGCTTTTTATCGAGACGGGCGCCTGGCTCGCCGGGCGGATCAGCTATCGTATGGTCAACGCCGGCTGTTCGCCTTGGGCTGGTACCTCATGTGCAACCTCGACGTTGCCATTTTGGACGAGCCGGCCAACGGGCTGCACGAATCCTGGATCGCGTTCTTGGTCTCGCAGCTCCAAGACCGGCAGGTATTTTTGACCAGCCAAAACCGCGAGGTGCTCGACATGCTCCCCTTCAGCACTGAGATGGAGCTCCGGCGCGGATTCATCCTCTGCGAGTCTCGAAAAAATCCGGACGGCGTTGAGCCGGCATTGAGCTGGCGTGGCTTGCGCGACGACGAGTCTTCTCTGATGATCAAGGCATTGCACGCTTCGCGCATCGATCTCGTCACCGACCTGCTGCGGGCGCTCAACCTCTGGTGAACCATGCAGACTCCTCGCATCATCGATGTGCCGCCGCCCCTCGGGGGGGGATTCGCCCCAGCATCTCACCGTGCCCGCCGGCGCGCGCTCGAGAAGGGGCGCGCGTTGTCCCTGCTCGGTGAGCCATGCACTTATCGCCTGATCGCGTTGGATGGAGCGGCGGTGCCGCCTGATCAGATAAGCAGCCAGGACTTGGCCGAGCTGGCGGCTGATCTCGAGCACCTCGGCGTCCGAGAGCCCCTGTCGCTCGACTCCTTGCTCGATGTGCTCTACACAGCGTCATCCCATAGCGATCCGTCCCGCATGGCGCCTGCGCTCGATCGAATGCTCGAATATGTGGAGCACTGGAGTACGGTGACACCCGAGCAAATAGCCACGCTCTTTGAGCGGCTCGACCCTTCACGGTTGGTGCGCGCCGTCGGGCAAACCCTGCTTGCTGCGACGCGGCTCGCTTGTCATGCGTCAGCCGCGCGGCAGACCTTTGTTTCCAGATTTTTCGCTGATCTTCGTGCTCGCGGCACCCCGGAGCCGACCGTGCGTCGTCTCGAAGAAGGGCTCCGGGCGTGAGCGTGACGCCTCGCGTCTGCTGGTTTCGCGGCGGAGATGCGGATCTCGTGGCGGCGGTCTGGGTTGCGCGCACCGGGCCCGCGCAGTTTCATGCGGGCATCTACCATCGTGATCATGGCGCAGCGCGGGTGCTTCATTTTGCCTGGGATCGGAGACTCTTCGACGATGCGCCGGAAGCTCTCCTCGATGGGCGAGAACATGGGTTGATCGTTTTACCGCTGGATGAAGACGACGCCCGGACGCTCTGTGCCCTTTGCCGGCAGGTCGCTCGCAGGCACGGACGGACTCTCCGCTATCGATTCGCGGAGTGGCAACCTAGATTTGATCCTGCCACGGCGGAGATGAACCCTCCTCCGGCGGATGAACGCTACGGCTTCACGTGCGCCACCTTCGTGCTGGCCGTGCTCCGGTCGGCGATCCTCGAGGAGGTGCTGGTGCTCGAACAATGGCCTCGTCCGGAATTGCAGGACTCCGACGACCAGTGGCAGAGGATCATCGCGAAAAAACTCTGCTCCGGCGCGGCTTCACCGGAGGAGGTAGCCGGTGTGCTTGCGGGCATCGGGGCCAGGCGCGTTCTCCCGACGGATGTCGCCGGAGGGGCGATGTGCTCGCGCGAACGCTGGCCTGTCGGGTTCGTCGACGCACGCAGAGAAGGTGACAAGATCGCGGATTGTCTTCATGTGTAAACATGAAGTAATTTTCGGCGAGCATGGTGGTGGCGGGGCTCCACGAGTTTTCGCTCGACGAGAGCACGCCGCACCACCAGTACATCGCCGCGCACGCGCGGTGATTTAGGCCTCCGCGAAGGCGCGCCGGACCTCGATGTCCGGCTCGAACGCCGGCGGGTTGGCGAGGTACTCCTTGAAGTGAGCCAGGAGGCGGCTGATGTGCCAGCCATCCATGTACCGGTGATCGAGCGTCGCGCAGATGGGGATCACCGGGCGGACCTCGACCTTGCCCTGGATCGCGAGCGGCTTGTCGGTGATCTCTCCAACCAGGATGAGGGCCGGGACCGGGTACATCCACGAGATCGGCGCGAAGCCGTGCGGGAGCCCGAACATGCCCACGCTGCTCACCATGGCGCTGCCAAAGGGGCTGCGCTCGACGCCGACAGACTTGAAGTCTCGATCGAGCTCGTTGGCGACATGGCAGGTGACGCGGAGCGCGAGGCGGAGCAGCGGGTGCGGCAGCGCTTCCATGGTGCGCTTGACCTTGGTGAAGGTGGGGTCGTGCTGCTGCTTGAGGCGTTTCGCTCGCAGGTCGAGCTCGCGGGACACCTCGACCGCGCTCTTCTCGTCGGCATGCTCGATCTTGACGCCGGAGAGGTCGTGTCCGCCCTCGACCGCGGTGATGAAGAAGACCTCGACCGAGGACCGCGCGACGGCTCTGCCGTTGTGGAGGCGGACGTTGAGATCGGGGACCTGGGCGAGGCCGTGCGCCACCGCGCGACCGACGAGGTGCGTGGGCGTGACATGGTGCCCCTCGGCGCGCGCCCGGGCCATGAAGTCGAGGACGGGCCCCGCCGGGATGTCGAGCGCACCGTAAATCTGCGGGTCGTTGGGGGCGTCCCACATGGCCGAGGCGATCCGCCTCCACCCCGAGAGCTTGGCTCCGCGCACAGGCCTCCGGTCGCCTCGCCGGAAGGTGGCGGGGCGCCGCGCAGGTGGAAGCCAGAGACGTGCCCGGCCCTGCGTCGTGGAAATCCCGCTGATCTCGGCCGATGAGCGCGCAGATCCGGCGCGAGGGGCGAACCGTTTGCGAGCGACTCAGCGCCTCTTCTTGCCGCCCTTGCTCTTGCCGCCGCCCGCCTTCTTCTTGGCCAGCTTGGCGAAGTAGTTCTTGCGGGCAAAGAAGGCCCGCTTCGCCTCGGCCGTCTCCTCGCCGGGATGATCGCTCCCGCCCCCGCGCTTGCTCGCCGCCTTGCGCTTCTTCGGCGCCACGCGCTCGCCCAGGGTCACGCCCCCGAGGAGGGCCGCGCTCCCCACCTTGTTCCGCCCGGAGAACGTCAAGCTCGCCCGCTGGAAGTGGATCACCTGACCGTCTTTGTCGAACGAGTCGTCGCGCAGGGTCAAATGGCCTGCGCGGCAGAGCGCGCCGAGCAGGTGCTCGAAGGCCTTGCGATCGAGGGTGCCCTCGGTGAACGTCTCGCGGAAGAGCTTCCCTGTGGCCTGATCGTCCTCCAGCATCAGCGCGCGGAGGATCTTTTGCAGCGCCTCTTCTTCGGCCTGGCTCGGGGCGCGGAAGGTCCGGGTCAGGCATGCGTCGGGGGCGCAGACATCGCAGAGGCCGCAGGGCTCGCCGGAGTCTTCCTGGTCGCCGAAATGGCGCACGAGATCGAGCATCCGGCAGCGGTGGCCGTCGGTGAAGCGGGCCATCAAGCGGAGCTGGGCGAGCTTGTGGTTCCTTTGCGCGATGTACGTGTCGGCCCAATCCGGGTCGCCGCGCATCACGCTCCACTCCTCGTCCATCCGGGCGCCGCCGTGGATCCAGAGCTTCTCGAGCGCCTTGTCGAACTTCTGCGGCTCCATGTCGAGCTTGAGCTGGAGCGCCTCGCGGGGCTTCGGCTTCGCGCCCAGGGCGTCGAAGATCTGTTTGAGCACCAACGGATCGGGGTAGTCGCGCTCGTGGAAGAACTCGTGCGTGCGCTGGTCGACGTAGGAGTGCATCAGGATGGCCCTGGAGGGCAGGCCGTCGCGCCCGGCCCGGCCGATCTCCTGGTAATACCCCTCCAGGCTCCCCGGCAGCCCGGCGTGGATGATGGTCCGCACATCGGGCTTGTCGATCCCCATCCCGAAGGCGATCGTGGCGACGATGACCTGCGTCTGCCCCCCGAGGAAGGCCGTCTGCACCCGCTCGCGGGCGGAGGCGTCCATGCCGGCGTGGTACGCCTCGGCCTTGAATTTCCGCTCCAGCGTGCCCGCCAGATCCTCCGCGGCCTTGCGCGTCGGCGCATACACGATGGCCGGCCGCCTCCCCGGGCCGGCGAGGAGCTTTTCCACCACCTCGGGGCGCTCGCCGGGCGACAGCTCCACCACCTCGATGGCAATGTTGGTGCGCCTGAATCCATGGATGAAGCGCAGCGCCGACGTGAGCCCGAGCTGAGCGATGATGTCGTCCTGCACGAGCGGCGTCGCCGTGGCCGTGAGCGCGATGACGGGCGCCGGGCGGAGCAGGGGGAGCCGCTCGCCGAGCATCCGGTAATCCGGCCGGAAATCATGCCCCCAGTGGGAGATGCAGTGCGCCTCGTCGATGGCGATCAGCGCCGGCTTGCGCTTCGCGAGCATCTCCGGAAACCCCGGGACGCGCAGGCGCTCCGGCGCGATGAAGAGAAAATCGAGCCTCCCCGCCAGGTAATCGACACACGCCTTCCGCGACGCCGCCCGATCCCTCCCGGAGTGGATCCGCTCCGCCGCGAACCCCTGCTGCGCGAGCTTCTGCGCCTGATCCTCCATCAGCGCGATGAGCGGGCTTATCACCAGCGTCGTCCCCCCGCGCGCGATGCCGGGGAGCTGATAGCAGAGCGATTTCCCCGCCCCCGTCGGCATCACGAGGAGCAAGTCTTGCCCCTCTGTCGCTGCCTGACAGACGGCCTCCTGGTAAGGCCGGAAGGCCGAGAAACCGAATGCCCTCTTCAGCAGCGGGAGCAGCTCGGTTGAAGGCGTCGGGGTCCGCTGCGGAGCGCTCATAGCCCCCGACGCCGCCACTCTCGCGGCGCCACCAGCCGTTGTCGTTGCCGTTGCCGTCGCCGAAAAACCCCGCTCCGACGAACGCGCACCCAACGTCGCATCCTGCTTCGCCCGGGGGTAAACCCCCGGGCTATGCAAAGGAAGCCCGCCTTCGCGGGCTTGCGCAGGTGCTCCTCCCTGCCGCGATGACACGCCCGCGCCCGCCACCCTCCCCCCCACCTCTCTCACATACCCCTCGATCCCCCCCATGAACTCCCCGAGCCCGAGCTCCCCGCGCTGCATCCGCGCGAGCTTCGCCTCCCAGGCGCCGGTCATCGCCGGGCTCTTCACGTCCGGGTGGACGATCTCGATCAGGTGAACCCCTTTGTCGGTCGCGTGGAGTGATTTGCCGTCTCGCACCACGTATTGCCGGGTCAGGAGCGTCTCGATGATCGCGGCGCGCGTCGCCGGCGTCCCGAGGCCGGTGTCCTTCATCGCCTGCGACAGCTCTTTTTCGTCCAGCGTCTTGCCCGCCGTCTCCATGGCGGTGAGCAGCGTCGCCTCGGTGAAGTGCGGCGGTGGCCTCGTCCTCTTGGGGATGGCCTTCACGTCGAGCACGGTCTGTTTTTGCCCGACCGCGAGCCCGCCGGGGAGGGAAGGATCGATGTCGGGGAGATCGTCTCCGGCCGGCCCTTTTTCGCCCGGCTTGCGCGGAGGCTTCTTGCCCCCGCCGAGATCCAGCACCTTCCAGCCCACTTGCTCGATGGCCGTCCCGGAGCTGAGGAATCGATCGACCACGGGGTCGCGCGCGCCCGGGGGAGGTGCCGAGCGCACGGCGGTGATCACGGTCGTGATGGCGTACACGTGATCGGGTTGCCACGCGGAGAGGAGGCGGCGGCAGATGAGGTCGTAGAGCCGCTGCTCGTCGGCCGAGAGGTGCGCTTTCCCCGCGGGCGTCGCGGTGGGGATGATCGCGTGGTGATCGGTGACCTCCGCGTCGTTGACGAAGCGGCGGCCGAGGGGCCTTTGGCCGGTGCCCGGGGCGAGCAGGTGGCGATACGGGCCTTCGACGGCAGAGACCACGGCGGGGAGCGTCTGGGCCACGTCGGTCGAGAGGTGGCGGCTGTCGGAGCGCGGGTAGCTGATGAGCTTCTTCTGCTCGTAGAGGGCCTGGGCGACATCGAGGGTGTGCTTGGCGCTCCAGCCGAAGAGGCGGTTACAGTGCCTTTGCAGCTCGGTGAGGTCGTAGAGCAGGGGCGGAGGGATCTTCTTCGTCTCGGAGTCGATGGATTGAATCCGGGCCTCGCCCGTCTTGACCCGTAGGACGATCGCGCCGGCCTCCTGTCCATCGAAGGGCAGGCGGGTCGGGTGATCGTCCTCCGCGTCCTTCCCCTTGTTCTTCTTCGCCTCGTCCTCGGGCTTCTTCGGCGCGGCCTTGGGCGCTTTTTCGCCCCGGAACCAGGTGCCCTCGTACTGCTCGCCGGATCGGGGCGAGAACGTGGCCACGACCTCCAGGTAATCCTCGGGGACGAAGGCGCGGATCGCGAGATCGCGCTCGACCACCATGGCGAGGGTGGGAGTCTGCACCCGGCCGACGGAGAAGTCCTCGTTTTGCGTGAGCGTGTAGGCGCGCGAGAGGTTCATCCCCACGAGCCAGTCGGCCCGGCTCCGGCCTCGGGCGGCGTCGGCGAGACGGTCGTAGTCCTTGCCGCTCCGCAGGCGGCGCATCCCGTCGCGGATGGCGTCGGGGGTGAGCGAGGAGATCCAGAGCCTACGGACTGGCTTCTTGCACGCCGCGGCGTCGTAGATATAGCGGAAGATCAGCTCTCCCTCGCGGCCGGCGTCGGTGGCGCACACGACCTCTACGACATCGCGGCGGTGGAGGATCTGCCGGACGATCTTGAACTGCCCCTCGGTCTCGGCGACGACGACGAGGGGCCAGTCGGCAGGCAGCATGGGCAGGCGATCGAGGCGCCAGGCTTTCCACGCAGGGTCGATCTGGTGGGGCTGTCCGAGCGCGACGAGGTGGCCGATCGCCCAGGTGACGACATAGCCGTTGCCCTCGAACGAGCCCTCGGCGCGGCGGGTCGCGCCGAGCACGGCGGCGATGTCGCGAGCGACCGCGGGCTTCTCGGCGAGGACGGCGATGGTCATGCCGCGGCGACGAGGTCGAGCGTTGAATTGTGCCCACACCCGAGGTGAAGCGTCCTGCTTCGCCCGGGGTTAAAACCCCGGGCTACACATGACGAAGCCCCCCCTTCGGGGGGCTTGCGCTCAACCCTTGTTGCTGCGCCGGAACGTGGGTCGGTACGTCCGCTTTCCAAACTCTCCGCATTCAAAATGGATGGCGCATTCATTGTTGGAACGGGGCAAGCCCGCGAAGGCGGGCTTCCTTCGTGTAGCCCGGGGTTTTAACCCCGGGCTGGCAGGGCCGCTCGGGTCCTCGGTCAGAAGCTCAGCTCTTTCTGCATGAAGAGGCGCTCGGCGTGCATGCCGCGCTCCTTGCAGAGGCCGATCAGGCGGTTCGATTCGATGATGGCCTTGGACTCCTCGGTGTAGGTCACGCTCATCACGTGGCCGAGCCAGGGCTCCTGGCCCATCGCGTAGATGAAGACCTGCTTCGGGTGGAACAGATCGATGATCCGCATGCCCTTGTCGCAGTCGGATCCGTCGAGGCGGCGGGCCACGTCGTTCTTGCGCACCGGGGGCTTGAGGAGGAGGGGCCCGTAGAGCCAGCTGTACGGTGCGCCCATGCACTCCATGCCGAGGAAGACGGTGCCCACGTCGCCCAGGATTGCCCGGATATGCTGGTAGAGGGCGGCGTCGATGTTGTTCGAGTCGGCCATCATCAGGAAGGACTCGCCGCCGAGCTTGACGGCGTAGGCGCTCTTGCCGCGCACGTCGAGGTCGCCGTGCTCGCCGAGGAAGGGCAGGGCGGTCACCGAGCCGCCGGGCAGGGGGATCTCTTCCATCTCGTCGAGCTCGATCACGTTGTGGAAGCCGATGTTCTGGAACATCAGCTTGAGGGAGGGATCGAGCAGGGTGCGGCCCGCGGTCTTCGGCAAGACCAGCGTCTTGATGCGCGTGCGGAGCTCCAGCAGGGTCTCGAGCATCACGTGATCTTGATGGTTGTGGGTGAGGATCACGTAGTCGATGGTCTCGGGCAGATCGGCCTGGGTGAAGCGGTCGTGCTTGCCCTCGAAGTCGTAGCTGATGACGGGGTCGAAGAGCAGGCTCACCCCGGGGGCCTCGATGAGCACGCAGGCGTGGCCGAAGTAGCGGAGGCGCGGGCGATCGCCCGTGAAGCGCGGGCGGGTGCGGGGCTCCTCGGTGGTGAAGAAGGTCCGGAAGCGCTCGGCGTCGGAGGCGCGGACGCCGAGGGCCTCGCGGATCCGGCCGAAGGGGGCGGCCTTGCCGCGCATGGCGTAGAGGGCGTCGACGGCCGGGGCGTCGAAGGGGATGTTGATCATCAGATCACCCTCGTTCGGCAGGCGCGGTGTGCTGATGACGAAATGGCGCTTGTCCGGCTGCATCAGGGAGAAGCAGAGGCCCTGGGCCTCTCTGCGGTAGTAGCGGCTCCTGTAGAGCAGGCCCTCGATGAAGCGCAGCGAGGCGTTGTCTTTCAGGTCGTAGACGAGCTCGACGTACCCGTGGAGGGCCGGCGGGAGCTTCTTGTAGAGGGCCTCGAGGGGCGTGCCCTTGGCCTCGATGTCGAGCATCTTGTCGGCGGCCTTGATGGCGTCGGCGAGCTCGATGAGCGGCGCGAGCGAGTCGAGGGTGCGGGCGAGCACGCCCTTGACCTCGTCGACGCGGGCGGGATCGATGTCGAGGTAGGGGCCGCCGCGCATGGCCGGGTTCTGGAGGGCCGTGGCGTGCACCATCGGCGCCGCGGTGAAGGACTGCATCAGCTTCACGTGGGCGTTCTGCGTGTACATCGCCGCGGTGTGGGGACAGAGCAGGAGGCTCCAGGCGTACCACTCGGCGAAGAGCGGCTCGATCAGCGCGTTTTGCTTGAGGTAAACGAGCTCGTTATCCATGGTGCCTCCTCATCCCTTGTCGTGAATGGGCTGCTGATCGTCATTGCGAGAAGTTGCTGTTCAAGATGTTGGCGGGGTCGTCCACGGCGCCGAGGCCCGCGGAGGCGGCGCCCCCGCCGAGCGCGGGGCGCGGCTTCTGCTCGGGCGGGGGCTCGCCCTCGCCGGGGGCGAGGAAGAGGTCCTCCGCGAGCTGGTGCTGCGTCGCGTACATGGTCGCGTACATGCCCTTCTGCGCGAGCAGGGCCTCGTGGGTGCCGCGCTCGACGATCTTGCCGTGATCGACGACGAGGATCTGGTCGGCCTTGCGGATCGTCGAGAGGCGGTGGGCGATGACGAAGGTCGTCCGGCCCTTGAGGAGGTAGGAGAGGGCCTCCTGGATGAGCGCCTCGGACTGCGTGTCGAGGCTGCTCGTCGCCTCGTCGAGGATGAGGATCCGCGGGTCGGCGAGCACGGCGCGGGCGATGGAGATGCGCTGCCGCTGGCCGCCCGAGAGCTTGACGCCGCGCTCGCCCACGATGGTCTCGTAGCCCTTGTCGAGCTTCTCGGCGAACTCGTCGACCCGGGCGATCTTGCACGCCTCGAGGATCTGCTCGCGCGTGGCGTGCGGGCGGGAGAAGGCCACGTTGTCGAGGATCGTGCCGTCGAAGAGGAAGGTCTCCTGGAGCACGACGCCGATGTGCGCGCGGTAGGCGTCGAGCTTGAAGGTGTCGATGTCGCCCCCGTCGACGAGGATCTTCCCGGCGGTGGGCTTGTAGAAGGCGGCGATGAGCCCGATCGTCGTGGACTTGCCGGAGCCGGAGGGGCCGACCAGGGCGGTGACGGTGCCGGGCTTGGCCTCGAAGCTGAAGTCGTGGAGGACGGGCTTGCCGGGCGTGTAGGAGAACTGCACGTCGTCGAAGACCACGTGGCCCTCGATCTTGTCGACGACCACGGTGCGGCCCGGATCCTGGTCTTCGCGCAGCTCGCTCGTGATCTCCTTGGTGCGCTCGAGGCCGGCCATGGCCTCGGTGAGCTGGCTGCCGAAGCCGACGAGCTGGCCGAGCGGGGAGACGAGCAGGCCGAGCAGGATGCTGAACTGCATGAAGCTGCCGAGGGTGATCGAGCCCTCGATGATCTTGGTCGCGCCGATCCACATCACCCCGGCGCTGAGCACGGCGAGGAGCGACGAGGTGGTGACGCCCATGACCGAGGTGATGTTGAGGGTCTTGAAGAAGTTGGCGAGGAGCTTGTCGTTTCCCGCGGCGAACACCGCGTCTTCGCGCTCCTCGGCGTGGTAGCCCTTGACCACGCGGATGCCGCCGAGCGACTCGGTGAGGCGGCCCATCAGGTCCGCGAAGAGCTTGGTGCGCTCGCGGGAGATGGCCTTGAGGCGGGCGGTGTTGATGGCGATGAGCGCGCCGAAGATGACCATGGCCACGAGCGCGATCGCCGCGAGCAGCGGGCTCGTCTGGATCATCAGCACGAGCGCGATGAGGGCCGTCATCAGGCTGCCGAGGAACTGGAGCACGCCCGTCCCCACGAGGTTGTGGAGGCCGCTCACGTCGTTCATGATCCGCGAGCCGAGCGTGCCGCTCTTGGTGCTGTCGTGGTAGAGCAGCGGCAGCCGGATCACGTGCATGTAGATCTTGCAGCGCAGCTCGATGATCAGCCGGTTGGTCGAGCGCGCGAACATCTGGTTCAGGGCGAAGCCGCTCAGCGTCTGCACGACGCCCGCGCCCGCCACGGCCGCGACGACCCACAGAAGGTGGTCGGCGTGGCGCTTGATGATCACGTCGTCGATGAGGTAGCGCGTCGCGATGGGGCTCGAGAGGCCCACGGCGCGGCTCAGCGCGATGAGCCCCATACCGAGCGCGAGCGTCCATTTGCGCGGCAGGACGAGGGCCAGGACATCGGGCAGGACGGTGCGGATCTTCTTCGGCTTGACGGGCTTCGGAGGGCGGGGCGCGATGGCCTTGTCACTCATGTGCGAGGCCCTCGCAGCGGCGGCGCGGAGGGCGCGGCGCAGCGCGCCCCTCGCCCTTGGAGCTTCGACCTCGGGAGGCGGACAAGGCGATCACGGGCGCGATAATCGTAGCCCCGGACCGCTGATGCAAGCCCCGACGCAATGGTGTTCCCGATTGCGGAGCGGAGCGTCCGCTTGACGGCCCGCGGCGGCTCGAACAAAAGCCGGAGCGATGCTCGCCATGCGCCCGCTCGCCCCCGGTGGCCCCGACGTCCTCACGCTCGAAGAGCACGAAACGCCTGCGCCCGGACCGGGGCAAGCGCTCGTGCGCGTCGAGGCCGCGGGGGTGAACTTCATCGACATCTACCAGCGCAGCGGGCAGTACAAGGTGCCGCCGCCGATGCCGCTCGGGCTCGAGGGGGCCGGCGTGGTCGAGGCGGTCGATCAGGGCGTCTCCAGCGTGCAGCCGGGCGATCGGGTGGCCTGGGCGTCGTACCCGGGCTCGTACGCGACGCACGTGGCCATCGCCGCCGAGCGGCTCGTGCCGGTGCCCGACGAGGTGGACCTGAAGACGGCCGCCGCCGCCATGCTCCAGGGCATGACCGCGCACTACCTCTGCAACACGACCTACCCGCTGCGCGCCGGCGATACCTGCCTCGTCCACGCCGCCGCGGGGGGCGTGGGCCTCCTGCTCTGCCAGATGGCGAAGAAGCTCGGCGCGCGGGTGATCGGCACCGTGTCGACCGAGGAGAAGGCCGAGCTCGCGCGCGGCGCCGGCGCCGACGAGGTGATCCTCTACACGAAGACGGATTTCACGACCGAGGCGCGCAAGCTCACCGAGGGCCGGGGCGTCAACGTCGTCTACGACTCGGTTGGCAAGGACACATGGCAAGGCAGCCTCGACTGCCTGAGCCCGCGGGGGATGATGGTGCTCTACGGCCAGTCGAGCGGCGCCGTCCCGCCCTTCGATCCGCAGCTCCTCGCCCACAAGGGGTCGCTCTTCTTCACCCGGCCCTCGCTCAAGGACTACGTGGCGACGCGCGACGAGCTGCTCGCCCGCGCCGGCGACGTGCTCGGCGCCGTCCGCCGCGGCACGCTCAACGTGGCGATCGGCGGCACCTACGCGCTCGCCGACGCCGCGCAAGCGCACCAGGATCTCGCCTCGCGCAAGACGACCGGCAAGCTGATCCTCGTGCCGTGAGCGCGCCGATCTAGCGCCGGATGGCCCAGGTGATCTTGCGCGAGCCCTTGCCTCCGGTCGCCGTGAGCTTGGCGATCGTGGTCGCGCCGGCCTTCACGTCCAGGGTGCCGGGGCCGGTCACGTAGGCGCGCCCGCCGTCGGCGTCGATCGACAGGCAGGGCGCGACGGCGGGGTCGGCGCAGATCGCGAGCGGCGCTCCATTCCAGGTCGCGTTGAGATCGCCGGAGCCGTCGGATCCGGCCTCGATCGTGTAGGCGAGGCCCGAGGCTTCGGTGAAGGTCGAGGCGTCGCCGAGGAAGGCGTAGACGATTCGATCGTCGCCCACGAGGCTCTCGTCGGGCACCTCGGGCGAGCCGTGGGAGAGGGTCATCACGCCGGGCGGGTAGGTCGGGACGAGCGTTCCAGCGCGCGCGAAGACGGGGATCTCGGCGAGCGGCGCGTCGGCGGTGATCGTGGTCCCGCCGGCGATCTTCGCGCCGCCGGCCCAGGGGTAGTAGGCGCCCTCCGGCAGGTACACGGAGCGCGAGGAGGCGCCCGCGGTCATCACGGGCGCGAGCACGAGGCCGTCGCCGAGCATCACCTCGTCGAGGGTGGTCCAGGCCTTCGCGTCGCCGGGGAAGCGCAGCATCAGGCCGCGCCACATCGGCATCCCGGTCTGGCTCGCCGCGGCGCTCAGGCCTTCGAGGAAGGGGACGAGCGCCATGTGCAGCTCGGCATAGCGGCGGAAGTGGGCGATGGTCTCGGCGTCGGAGCGCCAGCTCCACTGCTTCTTCGGCTGCGTGCCGTGGTGGGTGCGCATCACCGGCGACCACGCCCCGAGCTCGGTCCAGCGGAAGTAGACCTCCTTGGTGGCCGGCGGGTTGGTGGCGGACTGGTAGCCGCCGATGTCGTGCCCGTACGTCGATTCGCCCACGATCCCGAGGCCGATCCCGATCGGCAGCACCGTGGGCATGCCGTCGTCCTCCTCGAAGTCCGTGCGCTGATCGCCGGCCCAGAAGACGTCGACGAGCGGCGGGGTGCCGAACCACCCGGAGCGGCTGAAGAAGAGACGTTGTTGGCCATCGTTGACGCCGTCGATCGCCTCGCGCGCCGTCTCCTGCCAGGCCACCGCGTAGTGGTTGTGCCGCTCGAGCGAGGGGCCCTTGCCGGTCACGCCGTCCGTCGGGAGCCACTCGGCGAAATCGTTCATCCACCCGTCGGCGCCGAGGGCGATCGCGCCCTGCATCTTGCCCACGGCCCACGCGCGACCGTCGGGGTTGTCGAGGTCGATGAGGCCGGTGTCGGTGAACTTGGCGCCCGTGAAGGTGTAGGGCGTGCCGTCCTCGCGCTTGACGAGGTAGCCCTTGTCGGCCGTCTCGTTCCAGGCCTTCGACTTCTTGTAGACGAAGGGGTTGAAGTACACGAGGAAGCTGAAGCCCTCGGCGTGGAGATCGCCTGCGAGCGCCGGGAAATCGGGGTAGAGCGTGGGGTCGAGCTCCCAGTCTTCCTTGAGCGTGTAGTTGTCCTTGTTCCAGTCGCCGCCGCGCCAGTCCTCGGTCCAGATCACGCTCGACGGGATCTTCTCGTCGCGGAGCTGCTTGGCCACGGCGCGCACGCTCTCCGAGCCCTCGATGGCGTCGAGCCAGGGCGCGAACGCGTAGCGCGGGGGCAGGCGCGGGCGCCCGAACGTCGCGGTGGCGCGCGCGATCGCCTCGGCGGGCGAGGGGCCGTCGAAGAGGTGGATCGTGCCCGGGAGGGACATCTCGACGCGCGCCGCGTCCTTGTTGCCCTCGGCGCAGAGCGCGAAGATCGAGCGCAGATCGTTCTCGGCGGTGAGGATGTAGCCGCGGCTCGACAGGTACTGCGGGATGGGCATCTGGCTCGCGTGGCGCGTGCCGGTGAGGAACCAGACGCCGTTGTAGCTGTCGTCCTCCTGCTTGCCGACGCCCTGCTCCTGCACCCACGTGGGCACGGTCTGGCCGCGGTGATCGACATCGAGCGACTGGGCGCCGAAGCCGGCGAAGTGATCGTCCGCCGCGCACGCGAAGCCCCAGGAGAAGCGGCGCTCCGGTCCGTCGCCGGGCGTGACCGCGACGGTGAGGTGGCCGGGCTCGGGCTCGGCGAGGGCGAGGTGCGCGAGGATCGCGCCGGCCGCGTCCTTCAGATCGAGGCTCGATTTCTCGGCCCCCGCGACGATCGTTCGCGCGCCGCGCCACGGGCCCTTCGCGTCGTCGATCGGGCGGAAGGAGCCGAACTGCATCTCGAACTGGGTCGTGAGATCGCGCACCGCGAAGCCGGTGAGCGGCGGGCCTTTGTCCGAGGTGTCGGCGGGCGGCAGGCCGTCGAGCAGGACCTTGCCGCTGGCCGACGCGATGACCAGGCGATTTCCGTCGTGGAGGGA
Source organism: Byssovorax sp. (assembly GCA_046351295.1). Taxonomy (GTDB): domain Bacteria; phylum Myxococcota_A; class Polyangia; order Polyangiales; family Polyangiaceae; genus JAXLYT01. The sequence goes on along the minus strand of JAXLYT010000084.1, from coordinate 28,455 downwards.
GACGGCGAAGCCGCTGCCCACGGGGACCGGGACGGGCACGGAGGACACGCCCTCGTCGGGCGTGCAGCCCGCGGCGAGGGTGATGAGCGGGAGGGCGGCGAGGTGGGCGAGGTGGCGGCTGGGCACGAGATCTCGTACCCGAGCTGCGGAGGGGCGGCTAGCCGGGGAGGGAGCGGACGACCTCTTCCTCGTCGGGGAAGCGTCCCTCCTTCTGCTTGGAGAAGATGAGCTTTCCGCCGGCGATCACGTCGAACTGGCCGACCTTGCCGGGGAGGATCTTCGGGGTGATGCCGGTCTCTTTCTCGATCGTGGCCGCGAGACTCGCGGCGCGGGGTTTGTAGTTTCAGGTGACGCAGTAGAGGATCTGGATCTCGTTGACCATGGAGGCACCATGGGGGCGCCCCGGCCGGGCGGCAAGGCCAAGCCGTGCAGGGGGCGATCCGGCGCGAGGTCAGTTGCTGAGCCGGCCGTGGAGCAGCTCGGTGAAGGCGCGCATCACGTCCACGGTGGTGAACATGCCGACGACCTTCTGGTTCTGGAGCACCACCGCCGCGCCGTACTTGTGCTCGGCCATCTCGGCCACGACGTCGTCGATCCGGGCGTCCGGGGCGACGAAATACGGGTGCGTCGTCATGGCCTCCTCGATCTTGACCACCTCGGGATCGACATCCTGGAGCGTCTCGATGAGGTGAAGGTCGCGCTCCGTGATGATGCCCACGAGCTTGCCTTGCTCGAGGACGGGCAGGTGGCGGATCCCCTCGCGCCGCATCAGCTTGTGGGCGGCCGCGAGCGTCTCGGTGCGCTCGATCGTGAAGGGGCTCGTGGACATCCACTTGTGGATCGTCGGGATCGATTTCGACATGGCCGCACTCCCGGGGGCAGTTCCCCGGGGAGAAGAGCAGCCCTCGTGCCAGCGGGAGATCCAGGTACGATGCCGGAAAAACCCTGCGATATTCCGCAAAATTGAGCCCCGAGCAGGGCGGGCGCGCAGACCTTGCGCCGTCGCTGACTCCTTTGCGCCCAGGGCGGTCCGATCCGGCGGGCCCCTTGCGTCGCGCCCCGGGGCACCCTAGACCGCTGCCGCGGCGGAATGTCCGGCCCGGGAAGGGCCCGATCCGGAGCTCGCCGCCACGAGGTCGATCGATGTTGCGGAGCGAGTGGGTCAACAAACGCGCGGGCAGTGCGAACCAGAGCCAGATGCACTTCGCGCGCAAGGGCGTGATCACCGACGAGATGGCCTACGTCGCGCGGCGCGAGCGCCTCGAGCCCGAGCTCGTCCGCAGCGAGGTCGCCCGCGGTCGGATGATCATCCCGGCCAACGTGAACCACCAGAACCTGGAGCCGATGTGCATCGGGATCGCCTCGCTCTGCAAGGTGAACGCGAACATCGGCAACAGCCAGACGACCAGCGACGTGAAGGGTGAGCTCGAGAAGCTCTGCTTCTCGATCAAGTACGGCGCCGACACGGTGATGGACCTCTCGACCGGCGGGGACATCGACGAGATCCGCAAGGCCATCCTCGCGGCCTCGCCGGTGCCGATCGGGACGGTGCCCGTGTACCAGGCCCTCGAGCTCGCCAAGGACACGAAGCGCCTCACCGCGGCCGATCTGATCGACATCCTGGAGCACCAGGCGAAGCAGGGCGTGGACTACTTCACCATCCACGCGGGCCTGCTCCGCGCGCACCTGCCGCTCGTGAAGAACCGGATCACCGGCATCGTCTCCCGCGGCGGGTCGATCATGGCCGAGTGGATGATCGAGCACGACGCCGAGAACCCCTATTACACGCACTGGGACAAGGTGCTCGAGGTGTGCGCGAAGTACGACGTGACCATCTCCGCGGGCGACGGGCTGCGCCCCGGCTGCCTCGCCGACGCGAGCGACGCGGCGCAGTTCGCCGAGCTGAAGACGCTGGGCGAGCTGACACTCAAGGCCTGGGAGAAGGACGTGCAGGTGATGATCGAGGGGCCGGGCCACGTGCCCTTCGATCAGATCGCGATGAACGTGCAGAAGGAGATGGAGCTCTGCCACGAGGCGCCCTTCTACGTGCTCGGCCCGCTGGTGACCGACATCGCCCCCGGCTACGACCACATCACGAGCTGCATCGGCGCGACCATGGCGGGCTACGCCGGCGCGGCCATGCTCTGCTACGTGACGCCGAAGGAGCACCTCGGGCTGCCCAACGCGGAGGACGTGAAGCAGGGCCTCATCGCCTACAAGATCGCGGCCCACGCGGCCGACGTGGCCCGCAAGCGCCCGGGCGCGCGCGACCGCGACGACGCGCTCTCCCGCGCGCGCTACGCCTTCGACTGGAAGCAGCAGTTCGCCCTCTCGCTCGACCCGGAGACGGCCGAGCGGATGCACGACGAGACCCTGCCCCAGGAGTACTTCAAGACCACCGAGTTCTGCTCGATGTGCGGGCCGAAGTTCTGCTCGATGCACCTGAACCGCACGGTCGAGGAGTACAACAAGAAGCTCGACGAGGAGCGGAAGGACGGCAAGCGGTCGCTCACGCTGACGCCTTGATCTTGTTTGGCGGAGAAGAAATTTTGACGCAAAGGCGCAAAGGCGCAAAGACGCAAGAAGGCGAAGAAAAGAAATCCGGTCTTTTTTGCGCCTTTGCGCCTTTGCGTCTTTGCGATGAAAAATTCCGGATCTCCCGGCCGTTCCTCACGCTGCTGGCGTTGGCCCTGATTGGTTGCAGCTCCAACCATCTCGGCCCCGACCCCGTCCCGCCGCCTCCACTGCCCTCGGCCTCCGCGTCCGCCGCCCCGAGCGCCGCGCTCCCCCGGCCGAGCCCGCGCGACACCGATCCGCGCTGGCTCCGGGCGCGCGAGGCCGATCCGGCCGAGAAGGCGCGTCTCGCCGACGCCGAGGGGGCGACGGGCCTGCTCGAAGGCGTGGAGGACGGCGGGGACAACGCGCTGACGGCGCTCTCGGCGCTGCCCTTCGCGGGGGACGGCGAGCTCGCGCTGCGGCGGCTCGGCGAGCTCGGTCTCCGCCCGGGGGCCTTGCCTCGCCGCGCGGTGCTCTCGGCCATCCTCGGCGTTTCGGGGCAGCCGCGGCGGCAGCGGGAGGCCCTCGATCCGGAGGGCGCGATCGCCTGTGGAAAGGCCGTGATCGCGCTCGCGCAGCGGGCCGACTTGCCGCGCGAGGAGCGGGCCCTCGCGGTGTCGGCGGCGCGCGCCCTCGCCGAGCTGGGGTACGTCGACGCGGCGGCGATCCCGGGCGATCTGGATCCGAAATAGAGCCCGCGCGCCGCTCTGGTGTACCCTCTCGGCCCGTGACCACTCCCTACGCCTCCGAAGCCTTCCTCCATCAGCTCCTCGGCAAGGCGCTGGCGGCGCAGGCCTCGGACATCCACCTCAAGGTCGGCAAGCCCCCCGGCGCGCGGGTGCGCGGCGATCTGGTGTACTTCCGGGTGGATCGGATCAAGCCCGAGGACACCGAGGCGCTCTGTCGCATGCTCCTCGGCGTGCCCGCGGGCAGGCCCCCGCTCGACGAGCAAGAAGAGCGCGCGCTCGCCTACCAGGTGCCGGGGCTCGGCCGCTTCCGGGTGACGCTCTTCCGCCAGCGGGGCGCGCTCTCGGTGGTGATGCGCTCCATCCCGCTCAAGGTGCCGACGCCCGCCGATCTCGGCGTCCCCGCGTCCGTGGTCGGCCTCGTCGACGCGGCGCCGGGCCTCGTGGTCGTCGCGGGCGGCGCGGCCGAGGGCAAGACGACGACGCTGGCCGCGCTGATCGGGAAGGTGAACGAGGCGCTGCCCCGCCAGGTGATCACGGTCGAAGATCCGATCGAGTTCCTCCACGAGGACGGCAAGGCGAGCGTCTGCCAGCGCGAGGTCGGCGCGGACGTGGAGAGCCTCGCCGCCGGCCTGCGCGGCGCGCTGCGGCAAGACGCCGACCTCGTGATGGTGGACGGCCTCGGCGCGCCCGGGACGATCGAGGCCGCGATCGAGGTCGCCGAGGCCGGGCGGCTCGTGCTCGCGAGCATGAACGCGACCGACGTGGGAAGCGCGATCGCGCGGCTGCTCGCGGGGCAGGGGAGCCTGGGTACCGAAGCGCGCGAGCGCGTGCTCACCAGCCTGCGCGCCGTCGTCGCCCAGAAGCTCGTGATGCGCAAGGACGGGCTCGGCCTCGCCCTGGCGTCGGAGGTGCTCGTCGTCTCGCCTGCGCTGCGCACGGCGCTCCTCCGCCCGGGCGAGCGGTCCGTGAGCGCGATCGTCGCCGAGGCCCTCGCGCAGGGCGGGACGACCTTCGCCGCCGAGCTCGGGCGGCTCGCCTCCGAGGGGACGATCCCCGGGCCCTCCGCGGCCCGCTGATCCGATGTCCGCGCCCGCGCCCGCCCCGTGGAACCGCAAGGCCGCGTCGCGCCTCGCCCGCGCCTCGCTGGGGATGATCCTCGTGTGGATCGCCCTCACCACCCTCTTCCGCAAGACCGGCCCCGTGGCCCTCTGGTTCTACTTCGACCTGCCCTTCCGCGTGCTCTGTCACCAGCTCCCCGAGCGCGTGCTCACCATCGCCGGCGCGCCGATGCCCCTCTGCTCGCGGTGCCTCGGCATCTGGGGCGGCCTCTCGCTGAGCGGCGCGCTCGCCTGGCCCGTCATCCCCATCAAGGCGCTGCGCATCTGGATCCCGATCGCCCTCGGCCTGATGGGCCTCGAGGTGCTGACGCAGGATCTCGGCCTGCACCCGGTGTACCACCCGACGCGGATCCTGAGCGGCCTGCTCGTCTCGATCCCCTTCGGCGGCGCGCTCGGCGGCCTCATCGTCCGCGAGCTGCGCGAGCCCAAGTAGTTTGAGCACCAACGATCAGCCGCTCGCCGTCACCACGAGCGCCCAGTCCTCGTCGAGGCCGATCGTCAGGCGCGACGCGGGCGTGCCGGAGGCCATCCGCGCCAGGATCTCCGCGGTGATCTTGGGCATCAGCGTGCGCTGCACGATGAAGTCGATGTTGCGCGCGCCCGTCTCGACCTCGGTGCAGCGGCGGGCGATCCGGGCGATCACCTCGGGCGGCGTCACGAGCTCGATCTTCTGCGCCTCCCGGAGCCGAGCCGCGAGCTCGCCGAGCTTGAGCGCCGCGATCTCGGCGAGCGCGGCCTCGGCGAGCGGGTAGAAGGGGACGATCGTCGTCCGCGCGATCCAAGCGGGTTGCAGCGCGCGGCTCAGCGCGGGGCGGATCTCGTCGAGCAGCTCGGTGGGGGAGGGGAGCGGGAGCTCGCTGCAGCGCTTCTGGATGAACGGAGCGGTGAGGTTGGTGGTGAGGAACACGATGGTGTTCTTGAAGTCGACCTTGCGGCCCGTGCCGTCGGTGAGCTCGCCCTTGTCGAACACCTGGTAGAAGAGGTTGCGCACCTCCTGGCAAGCCTTCTCGATCTCGTCGAGGAGGACGACCGCGTAGGGGCGCTGGCGCACGGCCTCGGTGAGCGCGCCGCCCTTGCCGTAGCCGACGTAGCCGGGCTTGGCGCCGATCAGGCCGGAGACGCCCATCTCTCTGTCCTGATACTCGGACATGTTGATGGTGATGACGAAGCGCTCGCCGCCGTAGAGCTGGTCGGCGACCGTGAGGCCGAGCTCGGTCTTGCCGACGCCGCTCGGGCCGACGAGCAGGAATACCTGCGGCTTGCCAGGGTCCACGAGGCCGAGCTTCTTGCTCCGCAGGGCCTCGCCGACGGTGGCGAGGGCGTGATCTTGCCCCCGGATCCGCGCGCGCAAGCGGGCTTCGAGGCCGAGCACCTGCGCGGCGTCGTCGCGCACCATCTTGCCTGCGGGCACGCCCGTCCAGTCCTCCACGACCTGCGCGACCACCTCGGGATCGACCTCGAGGCGCACGAGCGGCTCCTTACCCTGGGCCGCAGCGAGCGCGGCGAGGGCGGGGCCGAGCGCGGCCTCGTCGATGGGGGTGCGAGCGCGCAGATCGAGCACATGGGCCAGGGCGTCGCGCTGCTCTCTCCAGCGGGCGCCGAGCGATTCGAGGTCGGCCTCGGCGCGGGCGAGATCGCGCAGCACGGCCGCATGCTGCTCGCGATCGATCGCGGCGCCGCTCTGCTGATCGCGGAGGAGCGCCTCGTTCTGTCGGGTGAGGGCGGCGCGCCTGCGCTCCAGATCCTCGATCGGGCCGGGCTTGGCCGTCTGGCTGATCTTCACGCGCGCCGCCGAGGTGTCGAGCAGGTCGACCGCCTTGTCGGGGAGGAGCCGCCCGGTGATGTAGCGGGCCGAGAGGCGCACGGCGGCGTCGATCGCGTCGTCGCGCACGGCGACCCCGTGCGTGGCCTCGTAGCGCGCCTTCAGGCCCCGGAGCATGAGGGCCGCGTCGTCGATCGAGGGCTCGTCGATCTTCACGGGCTGGAATCGCCGGGCGAGCGCGGCGTCCTCCTCGAAGTGCTGCTTGTACTCGGCCCAGGTGGTGGCGGCGATCGTGCGCAGCTCTCCGCGGGCCAGGGCCGGCTTGAGGAGGTTGGCCGCGTCACCGCTGCCCGGCGCGGCGCCCGCGCCGATCAGCATGTGCGCCTCGTCGATGAAGAGGATGGTGCGCCGCGGCGCCGCCTTCACCTCGTCGATCACCGCCTTGAGCCGGGTCTCGAACTCGCCCTTCACCCCGGCGCCGGCCTGGAGGAGGCCGAGATCGAGGCCGAAGATCGCCACCTCGCGGAGATCGTCGGGCACGTCGCCGCACGCGATCCGGAGCGCCAGGCCCTCGACGATCGCCGTCTTGCCGACGCCGGCCTCGCCCACGATGATCGGGTTGTTCTTGCGGCGTCGAGAGAGGATGTCGATGACCTGGCGGATCTCCCGATCGCGGCCGAATACAGGGTCGAGCGCGCCCTCGCGTGCCTGCGCGGTGAGGTCCTGCGCGAAGCGGGCGAGCGCCCCTCCCTCGGCGGCGGCGCGGGGCCGCGCGACCTTCTCGGGGCCGCCCCCGGCCGGCGCTTCGTCTTCGGTGGAGCCCGCGACGATGCCCCGGAAGCCGAGGCGCAGCTCTTCTGCACGGATCTTGGCGAGCTCGGGGTGATCGCCGCCGAGGTAGCGCGCGGGCCGCGTGACGAGCGCGGCGATCAGCGAGCCGCCGCGGACGGCGCCGAGCCCCTGCTCGATCGACGCGAGCATCCAGCCGTCGGCGACCCACTCGACGAGGAGCGGAGACAGGACCGGCTTGCCCGTGCTCCCGTGGCGAAAATCGTCGATCGACGCCTCGACCGAGCGGGCGAGGCGGGCGGGATCGGCGTCGAAATGCGCGAGGATCTTGCCGAGATCGGCGCCGCCGTCGCGCAGCAGCTCGGCGAGGAGGTGCTCGGGGCTGACCTCGTGGTGGCCGCGCGCGATGCAGGCGCTCGCGGCCGCCTCGAGGGCGTGCGCGGTGGGGCGGTTGAGACGCCCGAGCAGCGGCCTCAGCTCGACGGGCATCATGGAGCAACGAGCTCGTGGGACGGGTGGGCGGGACGGGGACGCCCGATCGTCAGGCGGCCGGCGACACCGAGGCCTCGCGGAGGATGGACCACCGGTTCGATCCGGGGACGATCACCGGCTCCAGCATCTTCATGTACTCGCGGTGATGCGGGTTGCGCTCCCGATCGTTCCAGGCGTTCTCGAGATCGGTGAGGTTGTCGAACTGCACCTCGAACTCGACCTCGGACTCGGCGCCGCCCACGAAGCCGGTGAGCAGGCGGATGGATCCAGGCCGCCAGCCGATCCGCTGGCCCACGTCGATCTCCCACTTCCGGAGCAGGCTCACGCAGTCTTCCATCTTCCCGAACTTGGCGGTGAACTGCCAACGCGCGATGAACATAGCGGTCCTACCTTTCGTGAACGGTCTTTGCTTGGAGGCTCGTGCAATTCACGGGCCCGGGCGGCTCTCGTGTCCGCCCCGGTTATCCACGATCACAAGCGATGCAAAGGCTTCGCCCGGCGCGCAGCTTGCGCGGCGAGACAGGCCCTCAGCGGGCCCGGCCGAGCTTGCGCAGCGCGGCGGCGAGATCGCTCGCCCGCGCGAAGCGCTTGTCCGGATCTTTCTCCAGGCAGCGCAGGATGATCTTCTCGAATTCCTTCGGGAGATCGGGGCGGATCGCCCGCAGCGATCGCGGCGCCTCACGGGCCACGGCGACGGCGAGATCGAGCGGCGTCGGCGCGTGGAAGGGCGGCGTGCCTGCGGAGAGCTCGAAGAGGATCGCCCCGATGGCCCAGATGTCGGCCCTGGCGTCGACCTCTTTTCCGGCGCGGAGCTGCTCGGGGGCGCGGTAGAGGGGTGAGCTCGGGAGGATCACCGCGGCCGTCATCGCGCCGCTGTCGCACGGATCGAGCGCGCTCATCCTGGAGATGCCGAAGGCGAGCACCTTGAGCAAGGGCGCGCCGTCTGCGCCGGTGGTGAGGATGAGCTTGGCGGGCTCGAGGTTCTTGTGCAGGACGCCGGCGGCGTGGGCCTCGGCGAGGGCCTCGCAGATCTGCACGCCGATGTCGCACAGCTCGGGGAGCGGGAGCGGCCCGCGCCCGCGGAGCATGCGGGCGAGGTCGGTGCCCTCGATGTACTCGGTGGCCATGTACGGCGCGCCCGACTCGAGCGTGCCCACGTCGAGGACCCGCGCCGCATGCTCGCCGTGGATGCGCTGCGCCGCGCGGGCCTCGCGGAGGAAGCGGAGCGAGAGCTCGGGGCGGCGCGCGGCCTCGGGGCGGAGCACCTGGAGGGCCACGCGCCGGTTGGTCTTCAGCTCCGTCGCTGTGTAGAGCAGGTGCATCGCGGCGGTGCCGAGCACACTCTCCACGCGGTAGGCGCCGCCGAGGATCGACCCCACGACGGGCACGCCCGGATCGGACCGCCGCACGGGCACCGACGCCCGCGCGAAGGCATCGACGCGCGAGCTCGGGGGGATCACGCTCGTCTCGGTGCTCACGGGCACCTGCTCGACGTCGGCGGAGAGCTGGATCGTGCGCTGGAGGAGGTGCGGCGTCTTCATGTTCGCTGCTCGCTTTCCGGTCGCGCGCCATCGAAACGTAGGCGCGCCGAGCGATCTCCGAACCACCGGCCCATCACGGCCGACTCTATCACGATGAGAAGGGTCGCCGTCTCCCCCGAAATCGAGCCCGGGTGGGTCAGGGCACGGAAAACGGAGAACCCCCGGACAATGTGTCCAGGGATTCCGGAGCGCGGTTGTCGTGAACGTTCGCGGAGAGCCGCCGGAGATCAGCGGTGGCTGGATCCGCCGATCATCCCGATGAGGAAGGAGAAGCCGCAGTAGCAGATGCAGCAGAGGACGAGGGGCATGACGATGGCGCCGATGGCCTTGCCGATGCCGCACTTGTGGGTCTCGTCGAGGCCGACCACCTGGGCGATGAGGCCGAAGATCATCGCGGCGAGCGGGCCGACGATCGGGACGACGATCCAGAAATTGCCGGCCCACGCGTAGCCGACCACGCGCACCGTGTGGCTGTAGGATCGCGTCGCGCCCTTGAGGAGCACGAGCATCAGGTGGTGCACGCCGCCGATGATCCAGGGGGCGATGAGCGCCTGGATCACGAACATGATCGGGTAGAGGATCGCGATGAAGATGCCGATCGCGCTCATGATGCCCATGACCGCGCCGGCCGCGCCCGGGGCGCCCTTCGCGCCCATCGCGCTCATCGCGCCGATGCCGCCCATCAGGATGTACATGAGGGCGAGGAAGCCGCCGAACACCAGGCCGACGAGGCCCGCGTTGCTCATCGCGAAGGTGACGGCGGGCCAGGGGTTGTCGTTCTGCGCCGCCGCGCCGTAGAAGCCGCGCGCGTTGAAGCAGACCTCTTTCACGGTCTCCCACCAGCGGCCGAAGAAGCCCTTGCTCGAGTCTTCCCACGCGACGACGCCGCCGCCGGCCTGCGGCGAATAGCCCGGCGGGTAGCCGGCAGGGGGAGGCGCGAACCCACCGCCCGCAGGCTGGCCGAAGCCACCGCCACCGGGGGGCTGGCCGAAGCCGCCGCCGCCGGGAGGAGCGCCGTAGCCGCCGCCGGGGGGCTGGCCGAAGCCACCGCCGCCGGGAGGCTGGCCGAAGCCACCGCCGCCGGGAGGGGCGCCATATCCGCCGCCCGGGGGCTGGCCGCCGAAGCCGCCTCCGCCGCCCGGAGGGGGCCCGTATCCGCCGCCCGGAGGCGCGCCGCCGGGGGCCGTATCCGCCACCGCCGGGTGGCTGCCCGCCGCCCCATCCGCCTCCCGGTCCGCCGCCGCCCCAATTCCCTTGGCTCATCACGTCTCCGTTTCTGCTGGTCTCGAGCGGCGCGGATCCTACACGGAGCGGCCTCGACCTGAAACATCTTCGGACGCCGTCCGGCTTGAAAGCGACGCGGGAGCGACCTCGGGGAGCGCGCGTTGACCGAGCGCGCTGCGTGGTAACGGTTGTTTGACGCTGTTGTCCGGAACGGTTACGGGCCTCGATCGTGAAGAGATGCGGCCCGCGTTGACGGACGAGAACCTGGAAGAGCTGCTCGATCGTGCGCTGCGCGGCGAGCGAACGGCCGCCAACCAGTTCGCGCGCGTCATCTTCCCGATCGTCGAGGCCCGGGTCTCTTCCAAGCTCCTGCAGATGGTCAACCCGCGGCGCTACGGCGACATCCCCGGGATGAAAGAGGACTGTACCCAGCACGTGCTCGCCACGCTCTTCGAGCAAAACTGGCACAAGCTGCGCCTCTGGGACGCCAGGCGAGGGCCGCTCGTGGCGTTCATCCGGATGATCGCGGTCAAGGAGACGGCGGGCTGGTGGGTCAAGCGCGCCAAGCGGGCCGAGGTCGTCGATCCGGACGTCGCCGACGAGCGGCCCGATCCTGCCCCCGCGCAAGATCGCCTCGCCATCTCGCGGGAAGAGCTCCGGAGGATCCACGAGGGGATGAAGAAGGAGCGGTCCGCGCTCTGCTGGACCATGTATCTGCTCCTCTTCGTCGACGACCTCTCCGTGGACGAGGTGCGCGAGCGGATGGACATGTCGGAGGACGCGGTGTTCGCGTGGCGAATGCGCATCCGGAGGAAGATCTTTCAAATCTTGTCAGACGGCCGCAATTAGGCGCGTAGACGTGAGCGTGACGGAGATCTGACCATGAACGACGACGTGCTCCTCGAGCGCTTGCGGGAAGTGGTGCGCGAGGAAGACCCCCTGCGCGATCCCGCGTTGATCGCGCTCCTCGATGGACAGGCGACGGAGGGCGAGCGAGCCGCGCTCGAAGAGCGGGCAAAAAGCTCGCCGGAGATACGTGCGATTCTCGACGCCTGCCGGCCGCTCGATGACGCCGCGCGGGAGCGCATCCTGGGTCGAGTCCCTGTCCCCACCCTCGAGATCGACCGACCGGTGGTCCCCGTCCGACAACGTTCCTCCCACTGGCGCAAGCAGCTCACCGGCCTCGTGACGATCGGCGGTCTCGCCCTCGGCGCCTACGGCTACCTCGCCACGCGGACGATCTCCGCCGGCGATCAGTGGACCCTCCACGGGCAGGGCGAGCTCCGCACGCGCGGCGACGAACAGCAGGCCGAGGTGGTCAAGCTCGGGCCGGGCTCGCGGCTCACCCTCACCCTCAGCCCGGCCAGGGATGTCGACATCTCCCTCGACGCCCGCGCGTTCCTCGTCAAGGACGGGCAGGCGCAGCGCTGGGAGGTGCCGATCGACCTCAAGCCGACGGGCGCGGTGAGCATCGCCGGGACCAAGGAGCAGGTCTTTCCGGGGGTCGCCCCGGGGCGCTGGGAGATGGTGGTCGTCGTGGGCCGCCCCTTCACCTTGCCGAGCGCGAGCACGATCGCTGCGCTGTCGCGCGATCGGTATCGCACGGAGAGCAGCTCGTACCGCGTGTACGTGAAGCCGATCGAGCTCCGCGACACGCCGGAGCCCTGAACGAGCCTTCGCGGGGAGGCGCGCGACGTGAACGGGGAGGGCGCGCTCAGCGCTTGGCCGCCGCCTTCTTCGGCGCGGGCTTGGGGGCGCTCTTCTTCGCGGCGGGCTTCTTCTCGGCCTTCGGGGCCTTCTCGATCGTCTCCGCGGCAGGCGCGGGGATCTCTTCGCGCGCGGCCGGCGCGACGCCGTCGCCGAGGATGACCGAGAGCGCGCGCAGGGCGTCGACGGTGGTGAACACGCCTACCACGTCGCCGCCCGCGAGGACCACCGCGGCGCCGTACTTGTTCTCGGCCATGTCGCGCGCCACCTGCACGAGCGGAGCGTCGGGCGCGACCGCGTAGGGCAGGGGCGTCATCCCCTCCTCCACGAGCATCTCGTCGCTGTCGGCGTCCTTGAGCGTCTCCATCCAGTACACGTCGCGCTCGGAGATGATGCCGACCAGCTTGCCGCCCTGGAGCACGGGCAGGTGCCGGATGTGGTGCATGCGCATCACCTGGTGGGCATGCGACAGCTTCTGATCGGCGCCGATCGAGTGGACGTTGCCGGTCATGAAGTCCTTTACCTGGAGCTCTGCGCGGGTCATGGTGCCTCCTACCATCCTGGCCAATAGCAAGCTCGTGGCCATCGCGTTTCGGGGCGAATCTCCCGCGAGAGCGCGGAGGCTCACCGCGTCGCGGTGCAAGGCATGCGCGCGGCACGCACGGAATGCGTGACGGCTGGCTCCAAAGCGGTCGATCCCGGCTCGGTTTCCAGTGGCACAAGCGATGCTCACGCACCTCGATGAGGAGGTTTTCATGGAGCACACCAAGACGATTCTGGTCCCGATTGATTTCCAGGAGGCGTCGCTCCAGGCGCTCGCGAGGGCGCGCGAGCTGGGGGCGCAGCTCGGCCTCAGCGTGGTCCTCCTCCACACGTTCTCGATCCCGGTGGTGGTCTATCCGGGCTTCGACCCGATCCTCACCCCGGGCCTGCCGGACGAGATCGCGGCCGCCGCGAGGAAGGCGCTCGGGCAGCTCGCCGAGCAGAACGGCGGCCTCGAGACCATCCTCCGCAGCGGCGATCCGGCGTCGGAGATCATCAAGGTCGCCGACGAGCTCCGCCCGATGATGGTGGTGATGGGCACGCACGGGCGAAAAGGCCTGTCGCACCTCTTCCTCGGCAGCGTGGCCGAGACGGTGATCCGGTCCTGCAAGGTGCCGGTGTTGACCGTCCGCGCGGCCGGGGGCTGAGCGACGGGCCAGCGCGGGGAGGCTTCGCGCCTCTCCGCTCGGTGTATGCTGATCGCTCAGCATGCCTCCCCTCGGCCGTCGTGACTTCCTGCGCGCCACCTTGATCGGCTCGAGCAGCCTCGTCGTGGGCTGCGAGCCTCGCCCGCTCGGCCCGGGCGGCGCGCCGGGCGTCATCACCGCCGGCGGCGCTCGCCCCACGCTGCCGTACGGCGTGCAGAGCGGCGATGTCACCGCCTCGCGCGCCGTGATCTGGAGCCGCAGCGATCGCCCGTCGAGGATGGTGGTCGAGTGGTCGACCCAGGCCAATTTCGGCACCGTGAACCGGGCCTTCGGGCCGCTCGCCACACCCGAGCGCGACTTCACCGCGGCGGTCGATCTCGACGGCTTGCCCGCGAACAGCCCCATCTACTACCGCGTGATCTTCGAGGACACCGATCGCGGATCGGCGCGCAGCGAGCCCGCCTACGGCTCCTTCCGCACCGCGCTCGCCGATCGCGGCGATCGCGGCGACATCCGCTTCGTGTGGGGCGGAGACGTGGTGGGGCAAGGGTGGGGGATCGACGTGGCGCGGGGCGGGATGACGATCTTCGAGACCATGCGCCGCGCCCAGCCGGATTTCCTCGTCCACGTGGGCGACATGATCTACGCCGACAACCCGCTCAAGGGCGAGGTGCGGCTCCACGACGGATCGATCTGGAAGAACTGGGTCACCCCCGCGAAGGCCAAGGTGGCCGAGACGCTCGACGAATTCCGCGGCAATTTCGCCTACAACCTGCTCGATCAGAACCTCCGCCGCTTCAACGCCGAGGTGCCGAGCCTCGTGATGTGGGACGACCACGAGACCCACGACAACTGGTGGCCCGGCGAGGTGCTCGACTGGGATCCGCGCTACACCGTCGAGAAGCGCGTCGACGTGCTCTCGGCGCGCGCGAGGCAGGCCATGTTCGAGTACACCCCGATCCGCTGGGACGGGCGGGACGCGCGGGTGTACCGCTCGATCCGGCGCGGGCCCTCGCTCGAGGTGATCCTCCTCGACGAGCGGAGCTACCGCGGTCCGAACAGCGAGAACCGGCAGGCGGTGATGGGCCCGGAGACGGCCTTCCTCGGGGCCGAGCAGCTCCGCTGGCTCAAGCAGACGCTGGCCTCTTCGACCGCGACCTGGAAGGTGATCGGGACGGACATGCCGCTCTCGCTCGTCGTGGGCGATGGGCTCCGCCAGCACAAGAGCTGGTTCGAGGCTTGGTCGAACGGCGAGGGGCCCCCGCTCGGCCGGGAGCTCGAGCTCGCCGATCTGCTCCGCTTCATCCGGGCGCAGCGGATCAAGAACGTCGTGTGGTTGACGGCGGACGTGCACTACGCCGCGGCGATCGAGCACGACCCGTCGCGCGCCGAATTTCGCGAGTTCGATCCCTTCTGGCAGTTCGTGGCCGGGCCCTTCCACGCGAGCACGCTGGGGCCGAACGCCCTCGACCCGACCTTCGGGCCCCGCGTCGTCTACCAGAGCCCGCGGCCCGGGCCGACCCTGCGCGCCCCCTCGGACGGCGGGCAGTACTTCGGCCAGGTGCGCATCGACGGCAAGACCGAGGTGATGACCGTCTCGCTCCACGATCTTCGCGGATCGGAGCTGTACGCGGTGGAGCTCCGGCCGGAGCGCTGAGCGCCCGCCCGGGGCCGCGCCGGGCGAAGATCGCAAAAGCATGGCCACGGAACCGGGCGACGTTCTACGCTGCTCCCCGTGTCACTCCCCAAGGGTCAGGCCGGCATGGCCGGCGCCGCGGCTCTACGGCCCACCGCCCACCCTCGCGTCGGGGTCGATCTCGCCGGCACCGCGCCGCTCCTGCTGATCGCGTTCGGCGCGCTCTGGGCCATCGAGGGGAGCCAGGGCAACCGCTGGCTCTTGCCCCTGCTCCGCAGCCTGCGCCTCGCGCCCGATCCGGCCGATCTCGCGATCGGCGCGGTCCTCGGCCTCTGCGCGGTGATCTTCGGCTCCTCGGCGATGCTCTCGATGCGCCGTCGCGCGCGCCCGTGGCCCCTGCTCCTCCTGCCGATCCTCGTGCTCGGCGCGGCCTACCTCGGCGGCGCGGCGGTGCTGCGCGAGGCCGCGCCTCCTTCGGGCGCGACGCTGAGCGAGGCGCTCGCGCTGCGCGGGCCGGCGCTCATCCGGGCCGACTCGATGGCCGCCGCGGGCCTCGCGCTCGCGGCCCTCTCGCTCTCGGCGACGTCGGTGATCTTCGGCCTGGTCGCGCGGACGCGCACCCGCGATCACCGGGCCGGCGGCCGGCGCGTCGTGGGCCTCTTCCTCGGCCTGTTCGCGCTCGGGGCCGCGCCCGCGCTGATGCGCGCGCTCGACGTGGGCAAGCTCGGCAACCACACGCGCACCGAGATGCTCCTGCTCGCGCTGCCCTCGGCGCTCGGCGTGCTCGGGGTCTTCCTCGGCGGCGCGGCGCTCCCGCGGTGCCACCCGAGCCGCCGCCGCATCGTCGCCGGGGACATCCTGGTCGCGGCGGCATGCTCGATCCTCGCCGTGCTCCTGCTCGGCCTCGGCCGCGGGCTCTACGCCCCCGGGCTGATCGACGACATCGTCCCCGCCGATCTCTGGCCGGCGATCGTGTCGATGCGCGCCCAGGAGATGCCGGGCTTCGTGCTCGCCGCCACCTTCTTCACCGCGCCGGTCCTGCTCGCGACCCTCGCCGTCGTCCCGCCCTCGATGATCGGCATCGGCGCCGGCCGCCGCGCGCGATCGCTCGCCACGGTGCTCTTCGTCGGCGGCGTGCCCGTCGCGCTGCTCCGCGCGCTCACGATGGACATGTCGGCCGAGATCGAGGGCGCGTGGCGCCGCCAGGTCCCCGCCGGGCTCACGCTGCCCGAGGTCGAGAGCGGCGTCGCCGCGTGCGAGAACCTCGCCGTCGACCGGGTGCTCTTCGTGGGCTTCACCAGGCTCACCTTCGGCGGGCGCGATCTCGGGCCCACGACGGAGCTCGACAGCGACGAGGGCGCCGCGCGCGTGATCCTGGAGCTCGATCGGCGGATCAAGGCCGACGAGCCGCTCCGGATCGCCGTCGACGCGTCGCTCCCCTTCGCCCCGATCGACCGGCTGATCCGCGTGCTCCAGCAGCCCGAGCTCTCGACCGGCCGCGAGCGGCACCGGCGCCGGCCACGCTGCGTGGTCGAGTGGGTGGCCCGACCGCACGGCCCCGAGGGCGCGCTCTTCCCGGCATGCGCGGCGCTCCCCCTGGCCGGGCCGCGCTGCCCCGACGCGTCCGCGACGCCGCGCGGCCTCGTGGTGATCTCGGCCACCGAGGTGAGCGCCCAGCTCCCCGGGCAGGAGGCCTCGTTCGTGCGCAGCCCGCTCGCGCCGGTGCTCTCGGCGGTGGCGGAGGGCCGCTCCTTCCCGAGCGCGTTGTCCGCCGTGCAACAGCGTGACACGCTGGTCGCCGCCGGTCCCGACGTGCCCGTGGGGAGCGTGCTCACCCTCGCGTCGCCTCCGAACGGAGGGCCGCCGGGCTCGGGGCGCGAGGTCCCGTCGCGCGGGCTCCTGCCGTCGACGCCCCCCGGAGCGGGCGGTGGCGCGCCGCCGGACGCGAAGCCGTCCCCGAGCGCGCTCGAGCGCCTCGATGTCGCGGTGACCGCGCAGGCGTGGAGCGCCGCCTCCAAGGACACGGTGCGCGCCCTGGTCGACGCCCAGCGCGACACCATCCAGGCCTGCGAGGAGGCCGGCGCCGGCCCCGCCCAGACGCGCTCCGGCACGAGCCGCTTCCACCTGTTGATCGGGCGCGACGGCGCCGTCCGATCGCTCTTCCGCCTCGGCGCCGAGCCCGGCGGCCCGCGCGTGACGAGCTGCATCGCCGCGGCCCTCTTCGCCCTCCGCTTCGCGCCGGGAGAAGAGGTCGTCGCGACCGTCTCGGTGTCGACGACCGTGCGGCGGGCGCGCATCGAGGTCGGCGTGGAGACCGACGATCCGACCTACGATCCCGCCTCGATCCAGGAGGCGACCCGCCGGATCCGCGCCGCCGAGCCCGGCCTCCTGCTCTGCTACGAGAACGAGCTGGAGAAGGGCAAGCCCGACCCGGGGCCGCTCGCGGTGGATCTCGTCTTCGACGCGACCAGGACCGTGCACCAGGCCGCGGTCGCCGACGCCCCGACGCCGCTCGATCCGGAGCTCGTCACCTGCCTCGTCGACGGCTTCAAGTTCATCACCCTGCCCGAGCCGCCGCCGGCGCTGCCGCTCAAGATCGTGCTGATGCTCACGCCGCCGTAGCGGCCGCTACGCGCGCCGGAGGCGCTCGGCGAGGAGCGTGATCGCGACCGCGAGGAAGCCGAGCGCCGCGCCCAGCCAGAAGCCGATCCGCAGCCGGCCGACGGGCTGCGCCGAGGTCATCTCGAGGGGCGGGGCCTCGCCGCGCAGGCCGATCTCGGGCAGATCGGTGCGCAGGAGCGAGGCGAGCTTCACCTCGCCGCGGGTCACCTGGCCGAGATCGCGCGCGGCCTGCGGGCCGCCGCCCATCATGCTCGGGGGCGGGCCTCCCCAGACGCCGCGCCGCGGCTCGTCGCACTCGATCGGCCCCGTCCACGGGTGCCGCATGATGTAGCGCCCCTGGAACGTGTTGACGCTGCTCGCCGCGCTCCCGTGCGACCCCGCGCCCTTCGAGAAATCCTCGCGCCCGCCGGTGATCGGCGGCGCCGCGCGGAAGACGAGATCGTCGCCGAGCGACTCCTTGGTGTAGCGGGCGTGGAGCCGGGTGAGCACCATCTCCGAGGTGCTCCCCTTGCCGATCACGTCGCCGCCGAGCAGGCGCAGGTCGTTGTCGCTGAGCACCGGGCCGGGGCAAGGGTCGCAGGTGGACGACGCCCACGCGTATTCCGTCACCACGGCGCGCGGGTGCTTCTCCAGGGCCTTGTCGAAGAGCGCGGCGTAGAACGGGCCGAAGCGGGCGCGCACGCTGTCGGCGACCTCGAGGTTCGTCGGGATGACGAGGTTCTCGTAGTTGGCCACCTCGTAGCGCTGGCCCCGGGCGAGGACGTGGACGATCAGATCCTGCGTGCCGTTGGAGCTCAAAAGACCGAGGCGGATCGGGAGCGTGAAGGTGTCGGTGTCGTAGTGGAAGCGGAGCGGGGAGAGGCGCGCGTGGTCGCCGTCGAAGGTCACCCGGTCGACGTTGACCTTGGCGACGAAGAACTTGGATCCGGCCTGCACGTAGGGGCGGAGCACGGGCTCGGCGCCCGCGGGGATCTTGTAGCCGTTGTCGCGGAGCCACGCGTCGAGCGCGCCCGAGTCGAGCGCGCTCAGGATGACGATCTCGTACTCCCCCACGGTGAACTCGGCCTCGACGACGACGAGCGGCTTCTTGGCGGGGCGGCCCATCGAGCCTTCTTCACCCTTGGCGCGCGCGCCCGTCCCGCCCTCCTTGTCGGCGTAGATCGCCTCCTCGGGCGCGGGGCAAGGGTCCTGCTCCCAGTACTCGACGAGCCTCGGCGCCGCCTGCGTGTCGACGCGCCCGAAGAGCTCGTGCGGCAAGGTCTTCACGTTCTCCTTCTGGAGGACGATCGGCACCGGGACCACCATCGCGAAGTGCTCGGGCGGGCCGCGGTAGTCGTTCTGCATCGAGAGCACGGTGCGGGTGCCGTCGCGCATGAGCACCACCATGGTGGCGTCGTTGGTGAGCTTGGTGTCGGCGCCGCTCACGTAGAAGCCGCAGAACGCCTGGGCGGGCGCGGCAGCGCCGGCGAGGGCGAGGGCGAGCGGCAGGGCGAGCCACCGGGGGGCGGTCATGACCGGCGAGCCTATCACCGCTCGCGGTCCGGGCGCACGGTCCGGTAGAAGGGGCCGGGGCGCACGGGGCCGCGATGCTCCGGGAGCCGGAGCGGGAGCGGCGCGCTCAGGTGTTCCGTCGGTAGGAGACGACGGGGAAGAGGTCTTTCATCCCCGCAGGGAGCTGGCCGCGCACCGCCTCGATCTCGCCCGCGGAGATGCTGTCGGCGACGACCTCGCAGACGGCGAAGAGGAGATCTCCCGCCGCGGGAGGCGGAAGATCCATCTCCTTGGCCAGATCGCCCTCGATGGTCTGGGCGGTGATCCGCTTGTCGGGCCCGTTCAGGCAGGCGGCGAGCTGAGGGTGGAGCTTCGAAGGGAGCTGGGCCACGAAATGCCGCGCCTCCTGGCCGGTGAGGCGCCGGCAGATGGCGCGCAGGACCACGAGCACGGCCCGCTCGGCCCGCTCGTGGTCGGCGATGCCGGTGTTGCGCTCCACGGCCCGGAGCAGGCGCAGGAAGGTCCGCTCGGCGCGCGCGCCGTGGCGCTGCGCTGCGCGGGCCCGGCCGGTCAGGACGGCTCCCGAGCGCGTGCTCTCCGGCACGGCGTCGTCGATCTGGGCCGACAGGACCCGGCGGGCCTCGGCGGGGCTGATCTCCTCGGCGTGGAGGAGATCGTCCAGCGTGACGAGGCCGACCGGGACGCCGTCCTCGGTGATGGGCACGCGGCGGCAGGCGCGCTCGCGCATGATCCGCGCGGCTTCCGCAACGCTTGCGGTCACGTCGAGGGCGAAGACGGGCTCGCTCATCAGGTTCTTGAGCGACGTGGCCCGCGGATCGAGATCACCGCCCACGACGGTCACGCAGAGATCGCGATCGGTCACGATCCCCGCGATCTCTCGGCTCTCCCCGACGAGCACGGTGGAGATCCGGTGCTCGTTCATGGCGCGGGCGGCGTCGTGGGCGGTGGCGTTCGGGGACAGAATGATGAGGCGGGGGCGGCGATAGGCGTCGAGGGACATGGCGGCCTCCCAGGGTGTACGCCGCTTCGTTGCCAGATCGGTGCCAGCCCTGTGGCAGCTCGTCACGCCTCGTCGCCGGGGACGCGCGACGCCTCGACCACCCAGCGCACGGCCGCTTCCATGCCCGCGGGCTTGTGGAAGACGGGGCCGAGGCGCGCCGCCCGAGCGAGCTCCGCGGCATGCGCGCCGCCGGTCAAGAACGCGATGGGGAGCGAGGGTGAGGTGCAGCGCAGCCGCTCGGCGACCTCCGTCCCGAGCCCGTCGCCGAGCTCGATGTCGAGCAGCGCCGCGGAGAAGCTGTGCGCGTCCACGCCCGCCGTCTCCAGCGAAGAGCCGAGCACGGTCGCCGCCACGCCCTGCTGGTCGAGCAGGCGCGCCGTGGCCGCGCGGGCCACCGCGGAGTCGTCGACGAAGAGGATCGGGGCGTGCTTCACGCGATCTCCGGACCTCAGATCTAGATCAGATCGGCCTCGGCGGGGCGAAAAGAGGGAATTTCCCTTCCGCCGGGGGCGCGCGAGGCGCGGCTTGCGCCCGCGGGGAGAGGTCGCTACGAAGCAGGCCATGTCGATTGCCGCCCGCCATGATTGGACGCTCGATGAGATCGTCGCGATCCATGATCTGCCCCTCTTCGAGCTCGTCGATCGCGCCCGCGCCATCCACCGCGAGGTGCACGGCACCGAGCAGGTGCAGCTCTGCACCCTGCTCAGCGTCAAGACCGGCGGCTGCCCGGAGGACTGCGCCTACTGCCCGCAGTCGTCGCACTACGAGACGGACGTGGGCCCCGAGAAGATGCTCGACGTGGGCGCCGTGCTCGACGCGGCGAAGCGCGCGCGCGCCGGTGGATCCACCCGGTTTTGCATGGGCGCGGCCTGGCGCGAGGTGAAGGACGGGCCCGCCTTCGACCGGGTGCTCGACATGGTGCGCGGCGTGAAGGCCATCGGCCTCGAGGCATGCTGCACCCTCGGCATGCTCACCGACGAGCAGGCCGAGCGGCTCAAGGAGGCGGGGCTCGACGCGTACAACCACAACCTCGACACCTCCCGGCAGAGCTACAAGTCGATCATCACCACGCGCACCTACGACGAGCGTCTCACCACCCTGCGGCGCGTGCGCCGGGCCGGGATCACCGTGTGCTCGGGCGGGATCATCGGGATGGGTGAGTCGATCGCCGATCGCTGCGCGATGCTGCTCGAGCTGTCGCGCCTCGATCCCCACCCGGAGAGCGTGCCGATCAACGCGCTCGTCCGCGCCGAGGGGACGCCGCTCGCCGCGCTGCCGCCCATCGATCCGATGGAGCTCGTGCGGATGATCGCGACGGCGCGCATCGTCTTCCCGAAGGCGATGGTGCGCCTCTCCGCCGGGCGGACCGAGCTCTCGCGCGAGGCGCAGCTCCTCTGCATGTACGCCGGCGCCAACTCGATCTTCTACGGCGATCGCCTGCTCACCACGCCGAACCCCGGCCCCGACGAGGACAGCGCGCTCATCCGCGACGCCGGCCTCAAGCCGATGGCGCCCGTCAACGCCGTGTGACGTTGTGTCTCAGGGGGCGCCGCAGTCGAGCCACTCGGCGAGCTGCTCGCGCTCCTCGATCGGCGGATCGTCCGGCCCCGGCGGCATCGAGTCGTTGGTCCCCGCCGATCGCTCGAAGATCCGCTCCTTGTGGGCGACGATCGCCTCGCGCGTGTCGAAGCGGTAGTCCTCGGGCGCGCCGTTGCGGTGGCCGACCTCGGCCGAATGGCAGGAGTTGCAGTAGCCGGCGAAGAAGGTCGCGCCGAAATTCTCGTAGGTGAGCTTCGTCCCATTCGGAGGGCACGCGGAGGGATCGAGGCTCTGGAGACCGCATGCCGAGGAGCATGCGGCGAGGAGGATCGCGGGGAGGAGGCGTCGCATGGGAGCGGGGATCACAGGTGGTAGTTGAAGCCGAGGCCGGCCATGGCGCCGCCGTACACGGGCGGGCCCTTCTCGTCGGGGAAGCCGGTGACGACACCCTCGACGAGGAAGTGGAACTGCCACGCCTTGTGCTGCGTGAAGGGGATGTCCACGCCGAGCGCGCCGTCGAAGCCGCCGCGGTGGCGGATGCCGTCGCCCACGCCGAAGATGGTCCCGAAGGGCTCGGCCTTGACCGAGGACCAGGTCTCCTCGTGCTGGTGCACGAAGCCGAAGCGGGCGTAGGGGCGGACGTAGCGCGTGGGGAGCCAGGCCTGGAGGCCGAGCGAGAGGTGGGTGAGGAAGCGCTCGTCGACGTTGGCGTAGCCGAAGCGGAACAGGAAGTAGGGCGCCACGACGTCGGCGAAGCGGAAGCCGATCTTCATCGCGCCGAAGCCCGAGCCGTCGCCACGCCAGCTCGATCCCTGGCCACCGAGGCCCACGGCGGCCTGGATCTCGCCGGCGGCGCGGGCGGCGCGCGGGGCGGCGAGGAGCGCGAGGCCGAGCGCGGCGGCCGCGGCGAGGGGGGCGGTGCGGATGGAGCGTCTCATGGATCTTCGAATCCTTCCGGGTTGCCAGCGGCGCCGCAAGCGTTCGACGCAGGCACGATCTCGACGGGCGCGGGGTGCGCCGCGGAGGCGCCGACGAGCCAGGGATCCATCAGCCGCGCGAGGCGCTCGCCGAAGGGCGCGGCGGCCGTTGCGGAGGGCGGGCGGAGCAGGGCGCGGAGCTCGCCCGGGAGGGCCTCGCGGGACGATCGTTGGAGCAGCAACGATTTTCCGGCGGCGGCCAGCGCGGCGGGCGTGACCTCGTCCTGCACGAGCTCGGGGTAGGCGCGGCGGCCGAGCAGGACGTTGGGCAGGGCGATGTGCGGCGTGCGCACGAGCAGGCGGGCGAGGGCGTAGCTCGGCGCGTCGAGGCGGTAGGCCACGACGGGCGCGGCGCCGGCGAGCGCGGCCTCGAGCGAGGCGGTGCCCGACGCGGTGAGCGTGAGATCGAAGGCCGGGAGCAGGGGCGCCGCGCCGTGATCGGGGTCGCCCATCACCACCGGCAGACGCGCGCGCGCCGCGGCCCCGCGGGCGAGCGCCTGCGCCTCGGCGGGGAGACCCGGGGCGAGGATCATCGCGGCGCTGTGGCCTTCGCCCGCGAGCCGCGCCGCCGCCTGGGCGAGCGGATCGGCGAGGCGGCGGACCTCGCCCGGGCGGCTCCCGGGCAGGACGGCGATCGCGGTCGCACCGTCGGCGATGCCGAGGCGGGCGCGCATCTCCCCGCGGGGTGGAGCAGGCACATCGAGCGAGGGGTGCCCGACGTAGTGCGCATCGACGCCCGCGTCGCGCCAGAGCGGCTCCTCGAAGGGGAGGATCACCGCCAGCCGATCGATGGCGCCGCGGAGCGCGTGGAGGCGGCCCGGGCGCCAGGCCCACACCTGCGGCGCGACACACCAGAGCACGCGCACGCCGAGGGCGCGCAGGAGAGGCGCGAGCCGCCGGCTCAGCTCGGTCGCGTTGACGAGCAGGGCCGCGCGCGGGGGCGAGCGCCGGACGCGATCGGCGAGGCGGGCGAGCACGCTGGCCAACAACGGGATCCGGCGGAGCACATCGGTGACGCCCATGGCGCCGAGGCTCTCCGTGTCCGCGAAGAGCGAGACGCCGGCGGCGCGGCAGGCCGGCCCCCCTGCGCCGTAGACGGCGTGCCCGCGGGCCGCGAGCGCGCGGGCCGCGAGGGCCGCGATCCGGTCGCCGGAGGCCTCGGCGGCGACCACCAGGATCTCGTCGCTCATGCGCCGGGATCGGCCGGCGGATCGGCAGGCGGGGGGCCCGCGGCGGGGGGCTCGGCGCGGGCGAGATCGAGGAAGGCCGCGGAGAAGCGCTCGAACCGCCGGGCGCCGAGGCCCGGGATGGCGGCGATCGCCGCGGGGAGCGCAGGATCGTCCGGCGCATGGGACAGGAGCGCGTCCACGAGCTGCTCGGCGCAGTGGCCCGGCAGGATCGCCTGCTCGTCCACGCCGCGCCGCTTGGCCTCGGCTTTTCGCCAGCGGCTCACCTGGCTCTCCTTGGCGCGCCGGCGCTGGATCTCCGCGCGGTCCGGCCGGGGCGGGTCGAAGTGCGGGCGATCGTCGTCCGGGATGTCGCCGTCGCGGAGCCCCTCGGCGATGGCCCGGAGGAAGGCTTGCGAGAGGCGCGCCGCGCGGCCGGAGAGGGCGCCGGGGATCGCCGAGAGCGCCGCGCGCGTGGCCGGCCTCCGGCGCGCGAGCTCGAGGAGCAGATCGTTGCCCGCGATCTTGAACGGGGGCTGATCGGCCGCCTCGGCGGCCTGCTCGCGCGCCTCGCACAGCCTGCGAAGCGCCGCGCGCCCCTGCATGTCGAGGGTCTGCGCGCCCTTGATCCGCACGTAACCCGGGCGCCTGTCCCGCGGCGGCATGCTCGCGGACGCGAGCTTGTACGCGCACTCGACCTCGATCTCGGGGCCGAGATCGAGCGCGTCCGCCTGCTCGGTCAGCCGATCGTCGAGCGCGAGCAGGTAGCGCACGTCGTTGGCCAGGTACGCGAGGTGCTCGGGGCCGAGGGGCCGCTCGGACCAGTCGTGCTGCTGGAAGCGCTTGTCGACGGTGACGCCGAGCTCCGAGGCGAGCAGGCTCTGGAGCCCCGTGGCGCTCCGGCCGAGGAAGCGGGCGGTGACCGAGGTGTCGCGCGCCCGGCCGAGCGGTACGCCGCGCTCGTCGAGCATCCGGGCGTCGAAGGTGAGATCGTGCAGCACCTTGATCGGCCCATCCGGCCCGAGGATCGGGCCGAGCGGCGAGAGATCGAGGCCGAGGGCGTCGAGGATGGCCACCCTCGTCTCGCCCTCTTCTTCCCAGGCGATCTGGAGCACGCAGAGGGAGGCCCGGTAGGCGAAGAGGCCGTTGGCCTCGACGTCGACGGCGAGGCGAGGAGCGCGCGCGAGGCGCGGGCACAGGGCCGAGAGCGCATCCCCCCCGCGCACCAGCAGGACGGGCGCGCCTCCGTCGATCATCGCCTGCGCCCGGGCCGGCGGGAGCGCGCTGCGAGCCCGAGCAGGCCGAGCGCCGCCACGAACGCCTCGCCGCCGGAGGTGCGCCCGCCCGACGCGGTCGCGCACCCGCCGCCGGTGCCGCCGTCCGAGCCCCCGGTCCCCGCGGGCTCGGGCTGCTCGGACGCGCACAGCGGGGAAAATCCGTGCCTCGGCGTCGGATCGCAGGTGGGCGGGATCGCGGCGCCCGGCGGGTAGATCGCGCAGATCCCCGCGATGTCGTCGGCGGTCAGATCGCGCAGGCTTTTGTCGCCCTGTTTGTAGTCCGTGAACATGGTCGCGTCGCTCTCCGCCGAGTGGGCGAGCCCGAGGAAATGGCCCGTCTCGTGCGTGATCACCGAGAGCAGATCGTATTGCACCGCGACGTCGTCGGTGGTGAAGTGGTGATCGGCCGAGTTCAGCTCCATGTCGGCGTCGTAGATCTCGCCGGTGTCGAGGTTGTACGTGACCGTGGTGAGCGCGAGCGTGCTCGACGAGCCCTCGTACGGCCACGCGGTGTCGCGATACACGATCAGGTTCGTGTTGGCCTTCTGCTGGTTGTACTCGTGCTTGCTACACGAGGCCGAGTCGAGCTCGACGACCTTGATCCGCGGGTGGCCGCCGCCGTCGCATGCCGCGTTCATCCAGGTGGCGAAGGCGGTGGCCATGACCTGCTCGGTCGTGTCGAAGGTCACGTCCTTCGAGGCGTCCTTCTGCACCGAGAAGCCGACGCAGGGGCTCGTCCAGAAGAGCTCGATCCCGCAGTCGCCCGGCCCTTGCGGGTTGCACTTCTGGCCGGTGCCATTTTGCCCGCAGCTCGTGGTGCGGCAGTAGGCCGCGGCGTCGCCACCGGCGGCGAGCGAGGCCAGCGCGACGAGCGCGCCGATCGCCAGGCTACTTCGCGTCATTGGAGGTCCTCCGCGCCTGCTTCACGAGGGTCACGGCGTCCTCGACGAGGGAGCCCACGAGGCGCTCGCGCGCGGAGACGGTGGGCCCGCGGCGGGGCAGGAGCGCGCCGGCGTCGGGGCTCGCGTTCAGCGTGAAGACGCCCGGCTTGCTCTCGACGATCGGGTAGTGGCCCTGGGCGCGGGCGGTGACGGTGTACTGCCCGTCGACCCCGTGGACGAAGACGAGGGCGCGCGACCCAGGCAGGAACGTCGCCTCGCCCGAGACCGACTGGCCGATCTTGTCGACCACGCCGCCGAGGGTGCGGACCCAGATCTCCTTCTCGGCAGGCCCGGCGATCGTGCGCTCCACGGCGAGGCGCGTGTACGTGACGATCCGCTTGCCGGAGGGGAGCTCTTCCCAGACGCTCTTCTGCTCGCCGGCGGTGGCGATGATCACGTGGGTCGATCGCGAGGTGAGCTCGTCGAGCGAGACGAGCACGGCCACGGAGGCCGCGGCGGTCCGGGGGCCCTCGAGCGGGGCCTCTGGACGGAGGCCCGCGATCGAGGGCAGGCCGATGGCGAAAGCGAGAGCCAAGGCGCGCAATTTCATGGTTTCACGATAGCACAGGCAGGACGAAGATCGCGGCCACGCCGCTTTTCGACGCCGGTCTCGTCGCCCTTGTCCCGTCGTGGTCGCGGGACTACCCCTCCCGGGCGCATCCTGTCCCCAAGGAGCCACCATGAGCACCGACACCCTCAGCATCGGCCGGCACACCTTCACCTCGCGCCTCTTCGTGGGCACCGGCAAGTACAAGGATGTAGACGAGACCCGCCGGGCCATCGAGGCCTCGGGGGCCGAGGTGGTGACCGTCGCGCTCCGCCGGGTCAACCTCAAGGAGCGGGGTGAGGGCTCGATGATGTCGCTCCTCACGTCGAAGCGCTTCACGCTCCTGCCCAACACGGCCGGCTGCTACACCGCCGACGAGGCCGTGCGCACCTGCCGCCTCGCCCGCGAGCTCGGCCTCTCGGATCTCGTCAAGCTGGAGGTGATCGGCGACCAGCAGACGCTCTTCCCGGACAACGAGGCGACGCTCGCCGCGGCCAAGATCCTGGTCGCCGAGGGCTTCACGGTGCTGCCCTATTGCATCGACGATCCCATCGTCTGCAAGAAGCTCGAGGACCTCGGCTGCGCCGCGGTGATGCCGCTCGCCGCGCCGATCGGCTCCGGGCTCGGGATCCGCAACCCGTACAACCTGATGATCATCCGCGAGCAGGCCAAGGTGCCGGTGATCGTCGACGCCGGGGTGGGCACGGCCAGCGACGCGGCCTACGCCATGGAGCTCGGGTGCGACGGCGTGCTGATGAACACGGCCATCGCCGGCGCCAAGGATCCGATCCTGATGGCCGAGGCCATGCGCGACGGGGTGAAGGCCGGCCGCGCCGCCTTCCGCGCCGGGAGGATCCCGCGCAAGCTCTACGCGACCGCGAGCTCGCCGGAGGGCGGGCTCATCGCGCGCTGACGCGGGCGCGAGGAGCCACGGTGACGCGCGCCGCCGAGCCCATCCCGTTCGGGCGCTACCTGCTCAAGGAGCGGCTCGCTCAGGGCGGGATGGGCGAGGTGTTCCGCGCGGTGGCGGTGGGGGAGAGCGGCTTCGAGAAGCCGGTCGTGGTCAAGCGGATCCTCCCGCAGCATGCGAGCCGCGGCGACTTCGCCGAGCTGTTCATCGCCGAGGCCAAGCTGATGACGCGGCTCGCGCACCCGAACATCGTCGGGGTGCTCGATTTCGGGCGCGGCGAGCGAGGTGACTACTTCCTGGTGCTGGAGCTGGTCGACGGCCTCGATCTCGGCCGGCTGATGCGCGCCCACGAGCAGCGCGGCGAGCGCTTCCCCGTGCCGCTGGCGCTCTTCGTGATCGCCCAGGTCCTGCGCGGGCTGCACCACGCGCACGTGCGCCCCGAGAGCGAGGGCGGCGGGCTCGTCCACCGCGACATCAGCCCCGGCAACGTGCTCCTCTCCCGCGAGGGCGAGGTGAAGGTCGCCGATTTCGGGGTGGCCCTGGCCCGCGGTGAAGAGCCGCCCACGCGCGTCGCCGATCCGGCCGGGAGCGGCGCGGGGCGAGCGCGCCGCGGCCTCGTGGGCAAGCTCGCGTACATGGCGCCCGAGCAGTACGACGGCGCCGAGGTCGATCCGGGCGCGGACATCTTCTCGGCAGGCGTGCTGCTCTTCCAGCTCCTCGCGGGCGCGCTGCCCTTCGCGGGGACGACGGGGGAGGAGCAGCAGGCCGCGGCGCACAAGGGCGAGGCGGGCGATCTCCGTGCGCTGCGCCCCGAGGTCACGGAGGAGATCGCCGCGATCGTCCGGCGGGCCCTGTCGCCGCGCCGGGGCGATCGCTTCCCCGACGCGCGCGCCATGGCGCAGGTGATCGAGGGCCTGCGCGACAGGGGCCAGCGCGTCGCCGATCGCGACGATCTGGCCGACGCGGTGCGCGCGGCGATGGTGTCGCTCCCGGCGCAGGGGAAGCGGGTGATCTCGCTCTCGGCCTCGGCGCCGGTGGACGACACGGAGGAGCGGGAGCTGACCCGCACCGGCGGCGCAGGCGGCGTCGGGGCGTTCACCCTGCGGATGAGCGATCGCACCGAGGCCACGGTGCGTGACGGGCCGACCGCGGCGCAGCGCCTCGATCTGCGGGCCGATCCGGTCGCGGACCACGATGTTTCACAGCGTGCGCCGCCGGCAACGCCGGGCGATCCGGCCGGGGAGGGCGACACCGTCGTGG
>JAXLYT010000083.1:0-45130 GCA_046351295.1 Byssovorax sp. | reverse complement strand
ACGGGCTCGTCGGCGGCCTGCCCCGGCGACAGCCTCACCGCGGCGGGTACCGTCTGCCGCGGCTCCGCCGGTCCCTGCGACGTGGCCGAGGCATGCACGGGCTCGTCGGCGGCCTGCCCCGGTGACGGCTTCGTCGCCGCCGGCACGGTGTGCCGCGCCGCCGCGAGCGGGTGCGACATCGCGGAGACCTGCACGGGCAGCAGCGCCGCGTGTCCAGGCAACAGCTTCGTCGCGGCCGGCACGGCCTGCGAGGATTGCAACGGCTGCACCATCGCCGATGTCTGCAACGGCAGCGGCACGTGCAGCGGCACCCACCTGCCCGACGGCAGCGGCTCGCACCTCACGACGTGCAGCACCGGCCTCGCCGGCGCCTGCGCGACCGGCGCGACGGTCTGCAACGGCACCGTCGGCCCGGAGACCTGCCAGCAGACGGTCTTCCCGTCCGGCGAGGTGTGCGACGGCGTGGACAACAACTGCGACGGCGCGGTCGACAACATGTGCGGCAACGGCGCCTGCGACTGCGGCGAGAACTGCTTGACCTGCCCCGGTGACTGCGGCTCGTGCTGCCCGTTCGTCTACTCCGGCTCGAACGAGGGCTTCGCCTACGAGACCACGGTCGGCGGCGCCTCGCTCGCCCCGGTCGCCTCGAACCAGGACAGCATGATGCGCTTCGCGCCGATGTGGGCGCGCCTCGACCACGCCTCCGTCAAGGGCGGCGCGGCCTCGGCGAAGATCCTCATCGGCCAGGAAGAGATCGCCTACGTCGACGAGGCGCACCTCACGGTGGTCGATCACCCGGTCGGCTACGAGGTCATCAGCTCCTCGTCGATCTACTGGCCGGGGCTCGGCAGCCACGATCCGCAGGAGCTCTACGCGCTCCGCACCGACGCCCTCAAGGCGCCCGTCGCGGCGACCTGGATGGGCAAGAAGGACCTGGCCTCGGCGCTCGGCTCGCTCGACGAGCTCGCCGTCGACGCCGACGCCACGGTCGACAACTACTACGACCTCGACTTCGGCGCCGTGACCGACGCGCGCCACGCCCGCCTGGTCATCGACGGCTGGAAGTACCAGCAGAAGCGCCCGCTCGCCGCCGGCACCGCCGAGCGCGGGCCGCGCCTCGAGGTCGAGGGTACGGACGGCGCCTTCCACACCGTGCTCGAGCTCGGCTACCCGCGTGGCGATCGCAAGGCCGTCTCCTTCGATCTCTCCGGCATCAAGTGGCCCGCCGGGCAGTACAAGATGCGGCTCTGGACCGGCACGGGCGAGGGCGGGACGGCGATGTGGTACCTCGATCGCGTCCGCCTGACCGAGGAGGCCTCGGCTCCGGTGCGCACCACCGAGCTCAAGCCCACCTCCGCGATGCTCTCCTTCGCCGGCGCGCCGCAGCTCCTCGCCGCGAGCCCCGATCGCCCGATGTTCAGCCTCCCGAACGGCCTCGGCCAGCTCGGCCTGCTCGGCGACAAGGAGTACACCTACGGCCTCTTCACCCGCTACGGCGACGTGAAGACCCTCCTCGGCGGCGTCGACGACAACCTCGTCGTGATGCGCAAGGGCGACGCGATCGACCTCGCGTTCGACCACGTGCCGGCTGTCAAGGCGGGCCGCGCGCAGACGCTGTTCCTCCGCACCGAGCTGCTCTTCAAGCCCACCGTCTGCGTGGACTGCGACAGCCCGACGGAGATCTCGAACCAGGTGCTGCCCCTGCCGTTCCACGGCATGAGCCGCTACCCATACACCGGCGACGAGCGCTTCCCGAGCGACGCCGCCCACGAGGCCGTGCTCCGCGCGTACAACACGCGCGAGTACAAGCGCGGCGACACCCGCTGGGGCAACTGATCGGGCGCGTCCGGGAGCGGGGGCTCCTTCCCCAGGGAGCCCCCGACATGCTTCATAGAATCGTTTGAGCTTCAAGGAGATGCGAGAGATGACGAAGAACAACGGCCCTGGAAAGCTCCCGAGCTTCGCGCGGTCCCCGAGCGGGATGCTCTCGAAGGCCGAGGCGGGGATCTCGGAGAAGGCCGCGGCGGGGAGCGATCTGCCGATGGCCCTCGACGACGCAGGCGGCGTCATCCCCGCCCAGCACTGCTCGCACGGCAGCCACGGCTCGCACGGCAGCCACGGCTCGCACGGCAGCCACGGCTCGCACGGCAGCCACGGCTCGCACGGCAGCCACGGCAGCCACGGCAGCCACGGGAGCTGGTGACGCTGGCGACGCTGGCGACGTGAGCGCCCCGGCCGCCCGGGGCCTGATCGCGCGCACCCCGCCGCGCGAGGCGCGCTCTCCATGAAAGGCGGGCGCCCCTCCGCGCCGAGCTGCGCCGCGCGCACCCGGATCCACGGCAAAGCTGCTACGGTGGGCCCGTGCCCGTCCCCGACTCGTCGCTGAACGATCCGGCGATCGCCGGCCCGCTCGGCTCGCTCGCCCTCTCCTTCGTCCGGGCGGGGAGCTCGTCGCTCGCGCTGCGCGCGGTGCGCTGGCACGAGGGCCTCGCCCGCCTCGGGGTGATCCTCCCCTTCGTGATCGTCCATGATGTCGGGCTCATCTTCGCCGCCCCCCGCGAGCAGATCGATCTCGGGCCCCGCGTCGACCTCGCGGCCCTCGCGGCTCGCGCGCGCGACCTCGCCCGGCTCGCCGAGGTGTACCGGCAGGTGCTCACCGAGCTCGGCGAGAGTGAGGCCGCCCGCCGCGCCTCGCAGCTCAAGATGGGCGACGACCTCATCGTGGTCGTCCTCTCCCGCATCCTCGGCACCGTCGCCGCGCGCACGGGCACGCCGCCCGCGTACCGCGCGGCCATCCCGATCGACGCCTCGCTCTTCGAGGGACTCGATCCGCAGCTCCCCGCGCTCTTCTCGGCCACGCGCCGCGACTTCGAGGCGGCCGCGCTCCTCACGCTCGAGGCGGCGCGCCTCTTCGTCTTCACCATGGCCGACGCGCTCGACCTCGACACGCTCCGCCTCTTCGGCATGCTCGGCTCCGAGGCCTCGGCCGGCGCGCTCGCCCAGGTCGATCTGCTCGCGGCGCTCGAGTCGCCGGAGGCCAACGACATCGTGAACTTCTCGCTCGAGATCCTCCCGAGCGTGCTCGAGACGAAGACGCGCCCGGCCGCGGGGACGAGCGCCTCCTTCGGCTACTCCGGCCTCGGCACGCGCGGCTCGATCGACAGCATGGTGCTCACCGAGCTCGCCTGGGACAACCTCGAGATGATGCGGCGGATCGCCGACAACGAGGTGCTCTACTTCGCCCGCGAGCAGAGCCGCGACGAGCAGAAGCGCATCCACTACCTGCTCGTCGACGCCACCGCCTCCATGCGCGGCGACCGGCAGACCTTCGCCCGCGGGATGGCCATCGCCACCGGCAAGAAGCTCCTGCTCGAAGGGGAAGACGTGGCCTTCCGCTTCTTCGACTCGCGCCTCTACGAGCTCTATCGCGCCAGGAACGGGCAGCTCCCGACGGCGCACATCCTCGCCTTCAAGGGTGAGCGCGGGCGGAACCCGGCCCGCGTCTTCGCCGAGCTCGCGGCCGACCTGGAGATGACCCGCCACCACGACCCGCGCTCGCCCGTCGTCCACCTCTTCACCCACGCCGCGCTCTACATCCCGCGCGAGATGGTGCAGGCCGTGCGCTCGCTCGCGCACCTGTCGGCGGTCTTCATCCTCCCCTCCGGCGGCAAGCTCGACCTCGACTACCTCGACCTCTTGAACGCCCACTGGGTCGTCGATCACGCGACGCTCGCCGCGCACGGGAGCGCCCGCGCCGAGGCCGCCAAGTCCATCCTCGGCGAGACGCGCGCCGCCCATGGCCAGCACGACGCCGACGGCGTGACGAGCATGCGCAGCCCCGGGAGCCAGGTGGGCGGGCCGCGCTCGTTCCGGGGGACGGCGTCGCAGCGGCCCCCACCGCGGAGCGCGCGCAGCGACGACTGAGCCGACCGTTTGAGGTCCAACGATCGAGCCGGCCGCTCACGAGGCCCGGCTCGCCGCCGCCGCTGCCGCGTCGAGCCGAGGGCCGAGCCTCCGCATCGCCATCCCCCAGATCCCCGCAGCCACCGCAGCCGCGCAGGCCATCGCCACCGTCGCCCCCCGCGCGCCGAGGATCGCCTCCCCGATCGCCGCGCCCACGAGCGCGTTCGACATCGCCACCGTCAGCGTGAACGCCGCCTGCTCCACCGCGAACACCCGCCCCTGCAGATCGTTCGGCACCGTCATCTGGATGAGCTGCGTCGAGCTCACCCAGCACGTGCTCCCGCCCGAATGGGCGAGCACCAGGCAGCCCGCGCCGAACGCCGCGCTCGGGCACGTGGAGAGCGCCAGGTAACCGAGCGCGGAGAGCGGGAAGCCGGCCAGGATGCTGAGCCGCAAGCCGCGCGCCGACTCACCCCAGATCCGCCGGGCGATGAGCGGCCCGATCAGCGCGCCGAGGCCGCGCCCCGCGTAGAGCAGGCCGGTGGATCGCGCCGGATCGGCGCCCTGGGTGGCGAAGATCTCCCCCGCGTAGATCGAGAACAGGAACACGATCCCGCCGCACAGGCCCCAGAGGCCCTTCACCATCGCGGCCGAGGCCTGGGCGGCGTGACCTCGCAGGTAACGCGCGCCCTCGCGCAGCGCGTAGAGGCCGAAGCGATCGGCTGCATGCGCCGCCTCGCTCGCCGCGTCGCGCTTCACGCGCGGCACGCCGATCGAGCCGATGAGCAGCGCCGAGAGCAGGAAGCTCGCGGCGTCGGCGAGGAAGGCCGCGCGCGGCCCGCCGAACGAGGCGATTAGGCCGCCCAGCGTCGCGCCGATCGCCAGCATCGCGCTCCACGTCGCGCCGGCGAGGGAGTTGGCGGCGAGCAGCGCGCGCGGCTCGACCACCTGGGGCAGGGCGGCGGCGCGGGCAGGCTCGAAGAAGGTGGTGAGCGACTCCTGCGCGAACATGAGCAGGTAGATCCAGATCACGTCCTCCGGGCCGCGCACGAGGAGGTAGCCGAGGACGATCAGCGCGCGGCCGAGATCGCAGGCCACCATCACCCGGCCGCGCGGGTAGCGATCGGCCAGCACCCCCGCGAGCGGCGCCCACACGATGGACGGCAGCATCCGGACGATGAACACCCCGGAGAGCAGCATCGCCGACGCGCCCTTCGTCGGGAACAGGAGCAGCAGGGCGATCATCTGCAGCCAGTCCCCGAGCTCGCTCACCACCTGCCCGAGCCACAGGCGGCGGAACTTGCGCTGGGTCCGGAGCAGTTCGAGGTAGCCCATCGAGGCCGACTGCTATATGTCCGGCCCGTGCTCGCGGCGAGCCACAACCGGTCGGTGCAGCGGAGGCGGAGAGCCCCGGCGGCCGCGCTTACTCTCTCGCTCGCGCTTTCGCTCCTGTCGCCCGCGCGCGCCGAAGCTGCGCCGCTCCCACCCCTCCGTCCAGGCGCGGAGGCGTGGGCCGAGAGCGGCCTCGGCGGCATCCGCGGTCTCACCATCGGCCCGATCGAGAACGCCCGCCACGCGGACAAGGGCTACGGCACCGCCGCCTCCGCGCGCGCGATGGACGAGTCCGCGCGCATGGGCGCGACCTGGGTGAGCCTCACGCCCTTCGGGCGCACCATGGACCTCAAGCCGACGGGGATCGATCTCAGCTTCGAGGCGCCCTTCGCGGAGAACCGGAAGAACCTCCTCCGCGCGATGGATCAAGCCCACGCCCGCGGGCTCAAGGTGCTGCTCGTGCCGCACCTCTGGGTCGAGAGCGGCGAGTGGCGCGCCCTCATCGACCCCGGCACCGACGAGGGCTGGGCCCGCTGGATCGAGGCCTACCGCGCCTTCCTCCTCACGTGGGCCGAGGTCGCGCGCGAGGGATCTGCCGAGATGCTCAGCGTGGGCGTCGAGATGCGGAGCTGGGTGACCACGGGCCGCGCGGGCGCGATGGTCGCGATCATCGACGACGTGCGCAAGGTCTACCCGGGCCTGCTCACGTACTCCGCCAACTGGGACGACGTGGGCGACACGGCGATCCTCGGCGCGATCGATCTCATCGGCATCAACGCCTTCTACCCGCTCGCCGATCACGACGGCGCCTCGGTGGAAGAGCTGGCCGAGGGCGGGAGAAAGGTCGCCGCGGGCATCGAGTCCCTGGCGCGCGCGGTGAACAAACCGGTCGTGCTGACGGAGATCGGCTACACGACGCGATCCGATCCGGCCGTGAAACCCTGGGAGTGGCCCGACTCCATGAAAGGCGTGAAGGTCGACGAGCGCGCCCAGGCCGAGGCCTATTCTGCTCTCATCGCCCCTTTCCTCCAGGCAAGGTGGTGCGCCGGGTTCTTCATCTGGCGCCTCTACGCCGATCCGGACGATGTATCACAAGAGGCCGAGTGGGGTTTTTCCCCCCGAGGCAAGCTGAGCGAGCTCGTCGTCCGCGACGCCTTCACCGCCCGCTGGGCCATCGATCCTCCGGCGCTCATGCCCGATTATATTGGCCGCCAGCGGGCGAGGACACCGGGCGTCTTCGGGTGGGAATTCTCCCCGAAGATGTGGTTTGCGCCCTGAAGATGGACACTGCGTTAAAACCCGGGCTACACGAGAAGCCCGCCTTCGCGGGCTTGCCTCATACTGAGCCGCATGCGCATTCCATTGTAAATGCGGGCAGTGTGGAAAGCGGACGTACCGACCCACGTGTCAGCGAAGCCACAAGGGTAGAGCGCAGCCCCCCGAAAGGGGGGCTTCGTCATGTGTAGCC
Source organism: Byssovorax sp. (assembly GCA_046351295.1). Classification (GTDB taxonomy): domain Bacteria; phylum Myxococcota_A; class Polyangia; order Polyangiales; family Polyangiaceae; genus JAXLYT01. Next base: position 38,427 of record JAXLYT010000083.1, on the reverse strand, counting down.
CGGGGTTTTAACCCCGGGCGAAGCAAGACGCTGTGGTACGGATGTGGATCCGACCGATACCATGCAACGCGGTATGATCAATACGCGTCCGGCGTCGCCTTGGCACCCGCCGGTAGATCCAGCGACAAGAGCGTCACCGCCTGATCGCCGCCCGAGAGCCATTGATAGCGGCTCAGGTTCTGCGACACGCGAGCCACGTAGTTCCGGGTCTCGTCGAAGGGAATGCGCGCCACCCACAGGTCGAGGTCGTTGTCGGCGCCGGCCTCGACCCAGTGCGAGACGGCGCGCGGGCCGGCGTTGTACGCGGCGGCGGCCAGGACCACGTGGTTCTGGAACATCTTGAGCAGCTTGGTCAGGTAGAAGGCGCCGAGCTTCAGGTTGGCGTCGGGGCGCGTGAGGTCGTTCGCGTCCATCTCGATCGCGGCCTCGGCGGCGGCCTGCTTCGCCGTCGCGGGCATCAGCTGCATCAGGCCGACGGCGCTCGCGGGGGAGACGATGGCCGGATCGAACGCGCTCTCCTGTCGCATCAGCGCGTGGAGCAGGCCGCGGGGCAGGCCGTGCTGGGCCTCGAGCGAGCGCACGCCCTCGCCGAAGGGCTGCGGGTAGAGGCACTCCCACGCCCAGCGCTCGGCCTCCGAGGGCGCGCGCCGGAGCACCGCGGCGCTCACGGCGTTCACCGCCACCTTGTAGCGGCGCTTGCCCCGGGAGAGCTGCCCGTAGAGCCCGCAGAGCGCCTCGCCCTCGCGGCCGCCGTAGGTCTGCGAGATCTCCCTCTCCGACGTCGCGAGGTAGCTCTCCGCGTCACCGTCGAGGCCCACGGCACGCAGGAGCTCGGCCGCGGGCGGCAGGCGGGGCACGAGCTTGCTCGCGGGCTGCTCGGCGGCGGGCTCGATCAGCGGGGGCAGGGGCGCGCCGGCCGCGACGAGGCGCGCGCGGGCCATCTGCGCGGCCCAGGAAAAAGGCTCGTTCTTGGCGATCTCCGTCCACAGGGCGATCGCCGTCTTCGCGTCGCCGGCGCGGAAGGCCGCGACCCCTTCGAGCTCGCGCAGCTTGTCGGCCTCGTCGCCTCCGGCGCGCCTCGCCTGATCGGCGAAGCTCTTCTTCGCCTGATCCACCGCGCCGGACGAGAGCCACGCGAGCGCCCGCTCGTACTCGGCGTCGGCGCGCTGCCCGCCCTTCTTCCGCACGGAGAGGTACGCGGTGTAGCTCTTCGCCGCCTCCTTGAACTTCCCGTTCTGGAGGTAGAGCCGCGCCGCCAGGATCTGCGCGCGCTCGGCCCACACGGTGCGCGGGTACTTCGCCGCGACCTCCTGGTAGGTCTTGATGGCCTCCTCGTCGCTGTCCGATCGGGCGAGCGATCGCGCCGCGTAGAACAGCTCCTCGGCCTCGTGGCCCGGCTTGCCAGGCGCCTTCGCGGCCTCTCGCCAGGCCTTGGCGGCCTCCGGGTAATTGCGCGCCTTGTAGAGGGCCTGGGCCCTCGCGTGGGGCAGATCGGCGCGCGCCGCGCCCTGCTCCTTGCCGAGCTTTTCGATCTCGCTCGCCGCGTCGGGGCTCCCGCTCTCCACCAGGCTGTCGATCGCCTGGCTCCGCTCGGTCGACGTGAGCGTCTTCTTCATCGCGTCGAGGGCGGCCACGGCCTCTTTCCCCTCGGCGCTCGACGGAGCGCGCACCGCCACCCAGCGCAGATCGATCTCGGCGGCGGCCTGCTCTCCATGGGCCTGGTGCAGCCGGGCGCGCGCCATCCGCGTGAAGGGCTCGTCGCGCGCGCCCTTGGCCTTCTGCGCGGCGGCGACGCTTTGATCGGCGTAGCGCCGCGCGCTCGCCGCGTCGCCCGCGCGATCGAAGGCGAGCGCGGCCTTCGCGAGATCGCGCGGGCGCGTGGATTTGGCGAAGTACGCGGCGGCCTCGGCGAAGGGGCCCGCCTCCAGGGCGGCCTCGGCGCGGTAGCGGATCACGTCCGCCGAGAGCAGCGGGAGCTCGTTTTCGAGGCCCGCGAGCAGCGACGCGGCGCGCGCGTGATCGCCCGTGGCGAGCGCGGCGCGGGCCCGCACGTAGCGCACCGCCGGGCGCGCCCGCTCGGCGTCCGGGAGCGCGTCGATCAGCGGGGCGGCCTCGCGCCAGCGCTCGAGTCGCACGGCCTCGATCCACGAAGCGCCGGCCGTCGCGCTCGCGGCTTCGGGCACGGAGCTCGCCGCGGCCTCCGCCGTGGCAGGGGCCTGCGCTTCCAGGGTGGGAGGGGTGCCGGCGGGAGGAGGAGCCGGCACCCGCCGCTCCGCGCACGCAGAGAACACGGCCCCTTGGGCCAGGGTCAGCGCGAGCAGGGGGAGGGCAAGCCGGGTGTGCATCGTCCGGTGGACAGGGCGTTTCGTGGGTGTCGTCGGTGCTCTGGGTTTAGCAGGCGCGTCGCCTCCATCGCAACAAACGCTGGAAATCGGAGATGTGCTCCGCCCACGTGGCCGGATCGTGTCAGCCCGGAGACGCGCTCTCCGCCCAGCGTTCGAGCGCCTCGCTGTCTTCCTCGAACAGGAACAACGCGATCTCGTCGAGCGAGCCCACCCGCGCCCGCGGCGCCCCCAGCCGGAGGGCCGCGGCGCGGGCCACCACGGCCATCACCGGGTGCGGCGAGAGGCCGAGGCGAATCAGCTCCGGCAAGAGATCGCGCGCGCCCAGCAGCGCCGCCGCCATGGCCGCGAGCGGCCGGGGATCGGCCTCCTCGGCCTCGCTCCCCCGCAGGATCGCGCGCAGAAGATCGAGCGTCTCCGGCCCCACCCCGCCGCCTCCGACGCGCCGGTATCCGCCGGGCGGCAGCAGCAGCCGGACCGCGCCCGCCGCCGTCGTGCACAGCTCCTCCGCGGCCCGGCGCAGGTCGTCGATCACCGGCTCCGTGGCTCCATCCCCGCACGGGACGCGCCCCTCCAGATCGATCGCGATCGGCCGGCCTGCCTCGGCCGCGTAGCTCGGCAGGTTGGCGATCAACCCCTCCAGCCCGGCCGGCCCCGGCGTCTGCCCGCCGAGCGCCTCCCGCTCGGTCAGGACCTGCACGGCCGTGCGGATCACCCGCGGCGTGCCGCCCTCCATCGCATGCGCCGAGCGCGCGCGGATCTCGCGGATCGCGGGCCAGCGCAGCACGCGCAGATCGTCGCCCGGATCGACCAGCACGCCCCAGGGCACGATGGTCATCGAGGCCTGGCGCACGCCTCGATCGCGCCGATCGCGCCCGAGGACGAGCCCCGCCGCGAGCGCGCTCGCCGCCGCGCAGCCGATCGCCGTCATCGCATGCCCGCTCCCCCAGAGGGCGACCCCGAAGCTCGCCGCCCCGAGCGCGCCCGCCCCCACGGCGAGCGTGGCCGCGCTCGGCCCCGGCTGGAGCGAGACATGGCGAAAATCCGGTGGCGGAGCTCGGTGCGGCACGGGCCTCCGTTCGGGCGTTTCTCCCCAAGGTAGGCCGATTTCCGCGGGAGCGCTACCTGGGCGTCCGGGGCGACCCTTGAGCCTCCCGTCACGAAACGTCTACCATGGCCCCGCAGCCTGCGGCGCAGCCTGCCCTTGGCTTGCCACGAAAGGACGAACGATGAACATCAAGGCTCTTTTGCTCGGATTTTCCCTCGCCGGGCTCGGCGCCCTCGCCGCCTGCGGGGACGGCGGCAGCACCACCTCGACGACGAGCACCACGACCTCGACGACGACCACGACCACGACGGCCGGCTCGGGCGGGTCGGGCGGCGGGACCACCACCGCCGGGACGGGCGGGTCGGGCGGCGGGACCACCACCGGCAGCGGCGGCTCCGGCGGCATGGGTGGCTCGGGGCCCATGCTCGTCAACGGGTGCGACGAGGCGACGGCCGAAGATCACACCGCCGACGCCACGGTCAAGATCGAGTTCGGCGGCGCGATCGGCCTCAAGTACTCGCCCAAGTGCATCCTGATCAAGCCGGGCACGACCGTCACCTTCGCGGGCGATTTCGCGAGCCACCCGCTCTCCGGCGGCCTCGACGGGACCAAGGACCCGACGAGCCCGATCACCGAGACGACCACCGGGATGACGAAGGACTTCGCGATCCCGGCCGCCGGGACCTACGGCTTCTTCTGCGAGTTCCACCAGGCGAGCGGCATGAAGGGCGCGATCTTCGCCAAGTGATCGAGGAACGGGGCCTCGCCATTGCGGGGCCCCGTTTTCATCGCGCTGTCACGCCAGCGGCACGGCGATCAGCACGACTTCCTTGCCGCGCACCTCGACCTTGTAGCGCACCGGCTTGCCGTGCTTGGCCGAGGTCTCGTTCTCGCTCAGCTTGATCCGGGCCACGAAGGCCTCGCGGGTGATGTGATCGGTCGGGTCGCCGAGCGAGGCCTTGGCGGCCACGTACTCGTCGAAGATCCGCGCGTAGTACGCCGTGTCCGGCTCCTCGCGCAGGGCCTTCGAGTCGGCGTGGTCCTCGGCGGAGATGCCGATCATCTGCTCGTCGACGGAGAGGGCGTCCTGGAACGAGGAGGCGGCGGGCGCGCGCGAGGGCCGCCCCTGGTCGTCGGTCTCGTCTTCCTGCACGCCGAAGAGCTGGTTGAGCAGCGAGTTGAGACGGAAGACCAGGCCCCCGAGCTCGGCATGCTCGATCTCGAAGCGGCGGTCGGTGCGGCCGTTCATGATCGCGAGGAGGCCGTCCTCGATCTCCGAGATCGGCCGGGAAATATAGGCGTCGAGGAAGTAGGCGCCGGCCACCACCAGCACCAGGCCGAGGACGATGACGCCGAGGGCCGGCCAGATCAGCGAGCCCAGGATCGTCGGGCCCTGGAGGCGCGAGATGCTCATCAGCACGAGCCGGTGCCCGTCGCCGTAGCCCTCGAGGGCCTGCGCGGAGCCGGCATAATCGCGCGGGAGCCCGCCGAGATCGCCCACCTGCGCGGAGCCGAGGGCCTGGAGCGCGCCGTCCTTGGCGGGCGCCTTGCCGAGGGCCGCCAGCAGCTCGGGCGACGCGTCGCGGGACTTCGCCACCACGTCGATCCCGTCGCCGCCCTTGATCGCGGCGACCAGGATCTTGCCGCTCGTCCGCTCGCTCGCGTTGGTGAGCCGCTCGTCGTTGAGGGCCGTGCCCGCGACCACGCCGCCGATCACCGCGCCCGCGGCGTCGTGGATCGGCGCGTACGAGGCCAGCATCTGCTCGTTGCGCTGCCGGTTCACCCACACGTCGGAGCCGGTCAAGCCCTTGGCGAGGGCCTGCTTGAGCGCGGGGTAGAGCGCCCCGAGGTCGTCGCCGCGCATGAGGGCCGAGCCGTTGCGGCCCACGACCACGCCGTTCTTGTCGACCAGGGCGACCAGGGCGATCGTGTTCGACGCGAGCTCGGGCGAGGTGGCCGCGGCGTCGCGGAGCTTGTTGGCGATCGAGGTGGCGCCCTCGGCGCGGGCGCCGGCGAGGGCCGCGTCGTAAGGCTCCTTGAGCTTGGGGTCCGTGGCGCGCGTGGCGAGCCAGCGCTCGAGGACGAGGCCTTCGAGCTGGAGCTGGGCCGAGGCCGAGGCCAGGGCCCGCTGGGCTTCGCCGGGGGTCGAGAGGTCGCCCAGGGTGACCCTGGTGAGCGCGTAGGAGAGCGATCCCACGACGAGGATGACGACCGCGAAGACGGCGATGATCTTTCCGCGCATGCCGCGTTGCCTTTCTCTGGCCCCATCTCCGAGGATGCCGGGGCCCGGGCCCGGCGCTATGTGCCCGGTGCCCTCGATCGACCCGGGCACGGTATCATCCGCGAAGGTCGACTCACAACTCCCAGCCGCCGGGCCCCCACGGCCGGCCCGGTTCGACGCCGCCCATGCAGAGCCCCACCCCGGCCCATTTCCACCTCGCCGACGATCCACTGTTCCTGCGGCACCGCTCCCGCGGTTACCACCCGGAGCGCCCGGAGCGCCTCGGCGCCGCCCGCCGCGCCATCGAGCGCGTGGCCGAAGAGGGGCTCGTGGCCTCGCCGCTCCCCCCGCGCGACGCCACGCCCGCCGAGCTTGGCCGGGCCCACGACGCGGGCTACCTCGCCGAGCTCGCGCGCCTCGCCGGCCACCACGCCGCCCTCGACGCCGACACCTACGTCAGCCCGGATTCGGTGGCCGCCGCGTACCGTGCCGCCGGCGCGACGATCGCGATGGTCGAGGCCCTGCTCGCCCCCGAGGGCCCGCGCACCGGCGTCGCCCTGCTACGCCCGCCCGGCCACCACGCGACCCGCGACCGCGGCATGGGCTTCTGCCTGCTGAACAACGCGGCGATCGGCGCCCTGCACGCGCTCGACCGCGGCCTCGCCCGCGTGGCGATCGTCGACTGGGACGTGCATCACGGCAACGGCACGCAGGACATCTTCTGGACCGACCCGCGGGTGCTCTACGTGTCGCTCCACCAGGCCCCCTTCTACCCGGGCACCGGCGCCCGCGAGGAGACCGGCGAGGGCCCCGGGCAGGGCACGACCCTCAACGTCCCGCTGAGCGAGGGAGCCACGAGCGCCGCCTTCCACCTGGCCTTCACGCGGGTGATCTTGCCCGCCCTGCGCGCCTTCGCCCCCGAGCTCGTCCTCGTCTCCGCGGGCTTCGACGCGCATGTGCGCGATCCGCTCGCCTCGATGCTGGTGGACGAGGCCGCCTACGGGTCGATGGCCGCCTCGCTCGCGCAGGTCGCCGCCGAGAGCGCCGGGGGTCGGATCGCCCTGCTCCTCGAAGGCGGCTACGATCTGTCGGCGATCGAGCTGTCCCTCGCCGCCTCGATCCGCGGGCTCTTCGGCCGCGCGCCGGAAGAGGTGCCCGGCGAGGTGAGCGAGGCCCACCGCGCCGAGATCGAGGCCGCCCGCGCCGTGGCCGCCCGCGCGTTTTCGCTCTGATCCAGGCACCTGCCGCGAGAATCGTCCTCCACGGGCGCGCTCAGGATTGCGAAGCGCGCGCCGTTGAGTATGATGCCCGCCGCCGTTGCCCGAGGGCCGCGGCACCACCTCGGTGGGTATAGCTCAGCCGGTAGAGCACTGGATTGTGGTTCCAGGTGTCGCGGGTTCGAACCCCGTTACTCACCCCGAGACAAGTAGGCGGAAAGACTGAGGAAACGGCCGGGGGGCCGGACGCCTCGCCGGAGCCCGGGTCCACCGCCGGGAACGTCCCAGGGAACGACGCTCGCGCGCTGGGCCGCATCGAGCGCAGCCGGTAGAGTGTGTCGATGCTGCTCCGTCGAGGCACGATGACGATCGCGATGTGCAGCGCGACGCTCCTCGCGAGCTGCACCGCGCCCGCCTCCTCGGGGCGCCCGGGCGCGTCGTCATCGTCCGCGCCGGCGCCCTCCGTCCCGCCCTCCTCCTCCAGCACGCCGCCGCCCGCCCCGCTCGATCTCCAGGGCCCCGAGCTCACGCTGCTCGGCCTCGCGGGCGGCCCCGCGAGCGGCCCGTCATCGCAGGGGCGCCTCGGCTCGCGGTTCGTCAAAAAGGTCGTCTTCGTCTCGATCGGCGCCCCCGAGATCAAAGGGAGGCTGCTCCCCGCGCTGGCGACGAGCCTCGTCGAGGCCAAGACGAAGGACCTCTATACCTGCTATCGCGATCGCCTGCGCGACGCGCCCACCGTGACGGGCGAGGTGGCCTATGCGCTCACGGTCGATGTCCATGGTCGGGTATCGGAGGCTCTGCCGAGCGGTGCTCTCACCGATCCTCCGCTCCTCGCGTGCCTTGGAGGGGTCTTGTCCGGTCTCTCGTTTCCCACCGCGGCCGGCCCATCACTCCATATCACCTATCCGTTGAAGCTCGAGCTCGGGACGACGGTGAGGGGGAAATCGATCCTCGGGATCACCGAGGCCGATATGCGCGCGGCAATGGTGGACGCGGGGTGTACGGAGGTGACCTATCGAGGTCCTGCCTACGCGGACGGGCCCATCGTGATCACCGCGAAGAAGGACGCGGGCGCGGTGGCGGTCGCGCTGGTGTTGCCCTCGGGACACCGGCTGTCCGAGGCGACGATCGCCCGGCTCGCGGAGCGGGGCGCGGTCTACCACGAGGGCGATCCCTTCGTGGTCGCCGCGGCGGTCGAGGGAGATCCCGATCGCGCGAAGGCGACGGCGCTGCTCGCGGCGATCGTCCATGACCCGCGCTGAAACGAGGAGCACCGGCGCCGCTCGGGACAACCTTTGGATAACATTGCAGGGCGCCTCGGGACCCGTGAATGGGGAGGTGAGGCGATATTGATCGGAGGCCGCGCCTGCGCCCGCTGCGCCCTCCCGTCGGCTTGCGGGAACGGGAGCGGCAGAGGGAGGAGCCCGTGTTCTGCAGACACGTGCCAGGACTGTCGACGACGTGTTCGGCAACCCGGATCGAGATCGCGAATGCGGCGGGGGCGACGCGCTCGATCCGATCGACCCTCCGGGCCGGCTCACGCGCGCGGCGCCGCCGCGGGCAGGCTGGAGGCGCGGTACTCGATCGGCGTCTTGCCGGTCCAGCGGCGGAACGCGCGGTAGAACGCGCTCGGATCCGAGAAGCCGAGCAGGAAGCCGACCTCGACGGCCTTGATGCGAGGATCGGCCAGGTAGCCGCCGGCCATCGCGAGGCGCACCTCGTCGACGACCTGCTGGTAGGTGCGGCCCTCGTCGCGGAGGCGGCGGTGCAGGTTGCGCGCGCTCATGCCGAGCCGGCGCGCCACGTCCGCGGCCAGCGGCACCTCGCCGCGCAGCAAGCGGCCCACCTCGCGGCGCACCTCGTCGAGGAAGGTCGAGCATGCGTCGAGCGCGGCGACGCGCTCGCGCGCGCAGCGCTCGAGGATCGCGTAGAGGGAAGGGTCGGCGTCGAGGATCTTGTGCGACAGGATCGCGCGATCCAGCACCATCTCGCTCCGAGGCTGGCCGAAGGCCACGTCGCAGCGGAACAGCTTGCGGTAGGGGCTGTCGTCCGCGGGCGGCGGGTCGTGCAGCGAGACCGAGAGCGGGCTCCAGTCGATCCCCGAGAGCGCGCGGCCGCGCACCACCAGGGTGCCCAGCGTGTACTCGGTGGCATGCCTCGAGAAGCGCAGCGACTTCGGAGGGTCGTACCCGATGATCGCGATCTGGCCCTCGACGCGGAGCTCCAGCGCGACGTTCTCGGTGAGGAGGCGATGGTAGCGGAGGATGTTGCGGTACGCGCTCGCGAGGTCGGGGCTGTTGCGCGCCACGTAGTCGATGAGATCGAAGCTGAGCGGCGCCTGGAACAGGGCCATCCGGATGCCGAGCGCCGGCTCGCCGACGCGCGCCGCGAGCTCGTCGAAGAGGTCCATGTCGAGCTGGCCGGGGACGCGCGCGTCGGCGTCGTCGAGGAGGCCGCGGCCGACGCCGTAGCGCGAGAGGACGTCGTCGAGCGAGATCCCGTAGGCATCGGCGACCGAGCACAGGACGCGGGCCATGGTGGTCGCCGACACTCGGCGAGGGTACCGGCTCGGCGAAGCGAGGCGCAAGGGAGGCAGGGCGCGGTGAGGGCGCCGCCCGGCGCGACCGGCGACGCCCGCGACGTTCGCGACGCCCCTCGGGGCACCCGCCGTGCAACGGATCCGGTGCGCGGGCCCAGCGCCACGCTCGCCGGTCGCGCGAGCTCCGCTTCGGATCGGCGCATGAGCAGATATCGTTCGTGCATTCATTATCCATGGATCTCGGATCTTCGCGTCTTGACCGAAGGCCATCAATGGGGCAGATCGCGTGATGCCGCAGCGCATCGTGCGCTCCGGCGCGCGGGGGCCAGGGACCAGTCGCGAGGACGCGAGTTGGCACACCCGATGCTCTACATGATTGGACTGCTCCCGCGCGACGCGGATAGAAGGAGACACGATCATGGCGAACACGATGAACGACGCGATCCATGGGACCAAGCATGCCGCCAAGGACGTGATGGGATCGGCCAAGAAGGGAGCGGAGCATGCGGCCTCGACCGCGCGGACGACCCTCATGGAGGGCATCAGCACGGTGGCGGGGGTGATCACCATCCTGCGAGGCCTGCACCTGAACGACGCGCTCGGCTGGATCGGCCTCGAGCGCCGCCGCGGACCCTGGGCGCCCCTCGCCGCGTTCGGCGCGGGGGTGGCCGTGGGCGCGGGGGCGGGCATGCTCTTCGCGCCGATGTCCGGCGCCGACACCCGCCGCTACCTGATGCAGCGCTTCGGGATGGTCACCCAGGGCGTGGAGCGCGCGGCGCAGAACGCCGAGCGCGCCGTGGAGCAGACGGTCGAGGGCACCAGGGAGAAGGTCGAGGACAAGATCGACGACCTGGCGAAGCGGGCCGAGAAGAAGGCTCACCCGGGCAATCATCGCCCGAGCTGATCCGGGATCGCCGCGCTCCGCGGACGTGGCCGCAGCGCGCCGAGCGCGCGCCGGGGGGGTGCCTGATACGCCTCCTCGCGCTGGCTCATGGCCCGGGGCTCCGCTCGAAGGGCGGAGTCCCGAGCCGGGCGGCGACGGACCCCGGGCGCCCAGATGGCCTGTCAGGCAGAGCGCCTGTCGGAGACGTCAGGGGATGAGAGAAGTCGACGGGAAGTCGACATCGACCTGGAGCTCGGTACCCGGAACGACCCTGAGATCGTCGAGGGCGAGCGTCGTGCTGACCGGCTGTGAATACTGGTCGATCAGGGTCACGTCTGCGCTGTAGGTGCCCTCCTCCACGTCGACTGAAATCGAGAAATCATAGCAGGGCGCGGTGACCGTGGCCACATGATCTGCCCCCTCGTAAACGGCGAGCTCGATGTCCGTCGCCCCGGCATAATCGCACTCCGACGGGTGGGTGCTGCCCTCGATGGAGGTGAACACGGTGAGGGTCCCGAGATCCGAGGGGCCCGGGCCGGGCCCGGGGCCTGGCTCGGTGGTGACCGTGCACCCCGTGAGAGACACGAGCAGGGCCGCGCAGGCAGCGAATCCGACGCTTGCGTTGAAGGAGTACATGTGTTCCTCGTCGTGAGTTGTTCGAGGCGGAGCAGCTCCGCCGTCCCGGAAGGAGCAATCGAGATGCCACCGGCGCCCCGGGGCCGCTGGAGGTCGAGCGCTGGAGGGATGCCGAGACGTGAGACGCCGGATTCGCCTGTTGATCCCGACGGAGGTCGGCGCATGAGATCAGCGGCCGAGCCGGCGGCGGCGCCGTCTGGGTCGGAAGCGCCCCGGCGGGGCGTGGGGCGCCCCCGCTACCCTTTGTGGGACGGTCACGGTGAGCGGCGCGAGGGCCGTCTCGGCCGGTTGACCAGAGGGGCTTGGAGCGCCGTTGAAGCCCGCCGCGGCCGTGATCCGGGCCTCGGGCGGACGAGGGTGAGAATCCATGCTGTTCATCATCCTCACCGTGCTGCTCGTCCTGGCGCCGGCGGGGGCCGGGCTCGGATACCGCCGCTACGGAGATCTCGGCGGGTCTTCAGCGGGCACGATCTTCCTGGTCGTCCTGGTCGTCCAGATCGCCGGCGTCGCGCGCCGCGGAGCGCCCCGCCCGCGGTCAAGACCGCATGCGCCACACCCCATCCACCGACGTGCTGCCCTGATCGCCGAGCACCGTGACGGGGCTGAAGTCGCGGATGAACCGGCGTCGAGGGTGAGCTCGGTCGGGTCCGGGCTCTCGCGGCGCCCGTCCGGCGGCCATGACGCCGGTCGATCCGAGGTTCGCCGCGGTCGAGTCTGCGCCGAAGCCCCCGTCGGGGGTGCCGAGCGAGAAGGATGAGGGAGAGGATCTCGTCCTGGCCGAGGTGGCATGAGGAGCCATCACCGCCGATCCTCGGCGTCGAACGTCATGTCGCGGACACTCCGCGTGAGCCTCAGCGCACGGCGCATCTCGGCTCGTGACCCGGGGGCATGGGACGGTCCCGCGACCGGGGCATCGTCGAGGGCACGGCGGGGCGAGGCGCGGATCCCGGGAGAGCGAGGGGAGGTATCCTCCAGAGCTCAGGAGGAGTGTCGCCGCCTCCGCGCCGAGAGGGGCCGCGCCCCGGGGGGGCGGCGCGCGGCCACGGCGGCCACCCGCGGAGGCGCCTTGGCATTCGAGATCGCCTGGTTGAGCTGCGCGCCGATCAGGAGCACGAGACAGAACAGGTAGAGCGCGATCAGCGTGACGCCGATCGACGCGAGGCCCGCCCGGTAGGCGCCGCCGTCTCCCACCTTCCGGATATAAACCCCGTAGCCATGGCCGAGGACGATCTGGAGCCCCATGGCCAGGAGCGCCCCCGGGACGATGGATGTCGATCTGCGGGGCCCGGGGGGCAGCGCGATCCAGTAGAGCCCCGCGATGAGCCCGAACGAGATCAAGAGCCCCATCACGAGCCGGACGATCTGGCCGGAGACGCTCGACTCGATCTGGATCTCGCGGAAGGGGAGCGTGCTGCCGAGGATCCGGAAGAGGAAGCCGAGGCCGGTCGCCAGCAAGGTCAGGAGCGTGACGCCCACCGAGAGGGCCACGCAGGCGACCAGCGCGAGCGCGCGCTTTTTCCACCAGGGGCGGGGCGGGGCGCCGGACGCCAGCTCGATGCCGTCGAAGATCGAATGGACACCGCTCGACGCGAGCCAGACGAACATCAGCCCGGCCCAGAGCCCCACTTGCCCGCCGTTCCACGCCGCGACCTGGCCGAGCTCGCGACCCACGAGCTCCTGCGTCTCCCGCGGCAAGGACCGCAGGAGCGGCTCCAGGGCCGACCAGCTCCCCAGGGCCAGCCTGGCGGTGATCAGGCCGGCCACCGCCGCGAGCGGCAAGAGCGAGAGGAAGAGCCAGAAGGCCATCTCGGCGCCGAGCCCGAGCGCCCGGGAGCTATCGAATCGATGCCAGGCGCGCCGGAGCCAGGCCACCGAGCGAGCCGAGCGCTCGCTCCTGATCGCGGTGGGCTCGGTCCGGGGACGGACCGTATCTCGGAAGACGGGGATCGTGGCATGAGGCGGTCGGCGGAGCGGGAGGAGGTGCGCGCCCGGACGATCGGTGAGGCGGGGGCTGTGGGAGGCCATGGCGAGCTGGTCTCTTGCAGCCCTCGTTCCCGGCCGCGCGAGCGACGAACGCTCCGTCAGGAAGCCGCGGCGCTCCCCAAGCCCTCGAAGGTGGCTTTGGCCACGTTGGCCGCGCCGACCGCTTTGGACGCAACCTCGGTGATCTCGTGGGACGGTATATCGATGCCTCCGGGGTGATTTTTCCAGCAAAATCCATGCTGCCTCGGCGGTCGTCGCTCCCATCGAAGCCGAGGCGAGCCGACCGCTGCGCCGCCTGCCGGACGAGCACGCTCGCCCTGCCTCTCAGACCACGCGGCGGCCGCGGGTGATCGGGAAGAACACCGAGATGATCGCGAGCGCGGAGGCACAGAGTGGGACGAACGACGCCTGTCTCGACATGCGCCGTCGCTCCCCTGTCGTCGAGGGCGGACAGGAGAGCGCCTGCCTCCCCCGTGAGCATGGCCGCTGCCTCAGAAACCGCCCTCCAGCCCCAGGCTCGGGATGACGACGGGCCCGATCGTCTCGTCGGTGCACACCCCGTCTTCACAGCTCTGCCCGAGCACCTCCTTGCTCAGCGTGGCGTTCTGCACCTCGAGCACGAGCGACAGCCAGTAGCGCTCGGCGATCGTCCATTTCTTCTCGGCCCGCAGATCGAGGCGGAAGAAGGGCTGTAGCCTGTCGTTGGTGACGACCGGGATCGACAGGCCGTCGGAGGGCCCGTAGACCTTGGGATAGCCGGTGTAAAACACGAAGCGGGCGCCGGCGCGGAAGCCCCTCCCGATATCGTACGACAGCGCCGCGTTGAAGACATGCGTCCTGTCGAAGGTCGAGGGGGTGTTGGTGCGCAGCGTCGCCACCCGGATCTCCGGGACGACGGAGAGCACGTAAGGGCGGTAGATGACCCGGTTGGTGTGCGACAGCGTGTAGGAGATGAACCCGCCGAGCTTCTTGGTCAGGCGGCGGTGCAAGGTCAGCTCGAGGCCGTAGCCCGTGCCGTCGGCGCGCCGCCCGAAGGCGGGATCGAAGCTGCTCGCGCTCGCCCGCGCGGTGCCGAGCCCGTCGCTCATCGAGAAGAACACGTTGTAGAACACCGTGGCCGTGGCCTTCACCTCCTCGGGCAGATCCATCTCCACCCCCAGGCTCGACTGCGCGCTCCGCTGGAGCGGGCCGCCGATGCCGAGGGAGAAGCCGGGGCCCGGGAGGATGAAGCTCGGCGTCTGCGAGGCGAGGCCGAGGGCGGGCACGAAGTGGAGCCAGGGCTCGACCTCGACGCGAGCCGAGAGGCGCGGGTCGACGCCCATCTGCGTCTTGCCCCGCGAGCCGTAGAGATCGACGCGCAGGCCCGGCGTCACCTCGAGGCGCGGGCCGAAGGTGAAGAGCGCCTCGCCGTGGAAGCCCACCGCGAGGTCCTTCCGGGACACGAAGAGGGAGGTGAAGCTGTCGGGCGAGCCACGGACGAGATCGACCTTGTTGTCGTCGAGCACCACGTCCGCGCCGGCGCGCAGGAGGGGCCCATCGCCGAAGCGGTGCTTGACGGTGGTGCGCGCGGAGAAGGACGTGTCACGGGCGAAGCGCCCCTCGTCGAGGCGTGTCTGGTCGTAGCCCACCGTGACCGCTTGTTGCACGCTGGACTCCGGTCCGAACCGGTGCTCGTAGCGGAGGTCCACCCGGTGGAAGGTCGTGTCGAAGAGGATGTTCGAGACGGGCGCGTCGACGTGGAAGCGGAAGCGCTTCGTGACCGGGGAGAAGCGCACCTCCGAGGCGCCGTCCTCGCGCTGGCCGAGGAAGTCGTAGGCCCCGAAGGCGAGTACGCTCACGCGATCGCGCGGCGTGAGATCGTAGGTGACGCGGCCCTGGTAATCCCAGTAGCGGAGGTCGATCGCCGAGCTCGTGAGCGAGAGGAGCGCGGCGGTGTACGAGTAGCGCCCGCCCACGGTGGCGGTGCCGCGCCCGCCGTCGAAGGGCGCCTCGATCAGCGCGCCCGCGTCGACGAGGCGCAGGTTGGCCTCGGCATGCCACTCGGGCCGCGGCTCCTTCGTCTCGCCCGCCACGACGCCACCCGCGAAGCGGCCATAGCGGGCCGGGTAGCCGCCGGGGTAGAGGTCGACGCGATCGATGAGCGCGGGGTGGATCACCGCCGGGCCGAGGCCGAGGTGATAGAGCAGCGGCACGCGCACCCCGTCGAGGAAGTAGCCCACGTTGCCGGGCGGCGCGCCGCGCACGTAGAAGAAGGGCACGCCCGAGGCGATCGGCGTCACGCCCGGGAGCAGCTCCACCGCGCGGAACGGATCGCCGAAGGCGCCGGGCAACAGGCGCACCTCGGCGCGCGAGATGCTGATCGCGCCGGGCGCGGGGATCTCGCCCTGGATCGTGACCTCGATGGGGGGCGGCGGCGGAGGGGAAGGAGGGCTCTGCGTGCTCGCGGCGCCCGCGTCGTTCGGCGCAGGCGGCGCGCCCGGCGCAGGGAGCAGATCGGGCGTCGGCGGGCCGAGCGGCGCAGGCGCCACGAAGCGGATCACGGCCTTGATCGCGGCCTTGATCGGCTTGCCGTCGCGCGTGGCCGGCTCGAAGGTCCAGCGCGGTGACGCAGCGACGGCCGCCGCAGCAAAGGGCTCCGGGCCCTCCAGTACCTCCGCCGATCCGAGCGATCCATCGGCGTTGACGACGATCTTCAAGAGCACCGTCGCGTCGCCGATCGCGCCCTCCGGATAGTCCGCGCGCAGGGCCTCGCGCGGGCGCGGCGGGATCACCACGCGCGGCGCCTCCTGCTGTGCCCCTGCCCCCTGCGCCCGCAGCGCCGGCGCATGACCGAGCAGCGCGAGGGCGAACAGCGCAGTCGGGAGCGCGCGCATGTCTTGAACGCATAGCGGCGCGACCTCGCGGCGGCTACCGATTCGCAGCCTCCCCACGCGCAGCCTTTGCGCCCTCACTCACAACATCCCCCGTTGCCGTCGCCGTCGCCGTCGCCGATCCCCCTCTTTACAGCCCGCAGACCTTTCGCCCTAATGAGCCATGCACCCAGCGCTGCCTCGACCAAGCCTCCTCGCCCCGGCGCTCGCAGCAGCCGTGCTCCTCCTCGCATGCAGCGATGCCTCCGCGCCGCCCTCCACCTGCGCGGGATCGTGCCCCATGGTGGCCATGGACTTCGCCGCGACCGGGGGTGATTTCTACCGCGCACCCTTCCCGAGCGATGCCCGCCTCGGGGCCGACGGCCATGTCGCGCTCGACGATTTCCCCCGCGGCAGCGACACCACCCTCGTCGAGCGCACCCTCTCGATCCTCGCCGAGACGAAGGGCTTCGGGCTCACCTCGGGCGTCTACTTCTCGCTGAGCGCGCCGATCGATCCGGCGAAGCTGCCCGACCTGCACGGCAGCGTGAAGGAGGGCGCGACGGCGTTCCTGATCGGGGTGAGCAAGGACAGCCCCGACTACCTCCGCCGCGTCCCCGTGAGCGTCACCTTCCAGGAGGACGGCGGCGTCTTCGGGACGAAGAACCTCCTCTCGCTCCTTCCGCTCCAGGGCCGCCCGCTCCGCGCGAACAGCCGCTACGCCGCGGTGATCTCGACGGGCCTCACGGGCAAGGACGGGAGCGCGCTCGCCACGCCGCCCGCGCTCGCCGCGCTCGCCGCCGGCAAGACGCCCTCCGGGATGAGCGAGGCCGCGCACGAGACCTACGCCGCGGCGCTCGCGGCCCTGCAAGAAGCCAAGATCGATCCCGCGTCGATCGCGGGGCTCACCGCCTTCACCACCGGCGATCCGATCGCCTCCTTCGGCAAGGTGAAAGACGCCGTCCTCGCCGCGCCGCCGCCCGCGCCGAGCGCGCCCTTCACGCGCAAGGAGATGTTCGACGACTTCTGCGTCTACGAGTCGACCATCCCCATGCCGGAGTACCAGCAGGGAGCGCCGCCCTACACCGACACGGGCGGAGACTGGGCCTTCGACGCGCAGGGAGAGCCCGTCCTCCAGCGGATGGAAGAGGCGCACTTCGTCATCACCGTGCCGCGCAGCCCCATGCCCCCGGCGGGCTACCCGATCGTGGTGATGAGCCGCACCGGGGGCGGCGGCGACAGGCCGCTCGTCGATCGCGGCGTGCAGGGGATGACCGGGGGCCCGGCGCTCGTGCCCGGCACCGGACCGGCGCTCTACTTTGCAAAGGCCGGCTTCGCGGGGTCGAGCGTCGACGGGCCGCACGGGGGCCTGCGCAACGTCACCCACGGGGACGAGCAGTTCCTGATGTTCAACGTCGGTAACCCCCGTGCTCTCCGCGACAACGTCCGACAATCGTCCGTCGAGCTGATCTTGCAGGCCCATGTGCTCGCGTCGGTGAGCATCGATCTCGCCGACTGTCCGGGGGCGACGAGCCCGGACGGCAAGGCCCGCTTCGACGAGGGCGCGATGGCGCTCATGGGCCACTCGATGGGGGCGAGCATCGCGCCGCTCTCGCTCGCCTTCGAGCCGCGCTTCCGGGCGGGGCTCCTGAGCGGCGCGGGCGGGAGCCTGATCGAGAACGTGATGTACAAGGAGCACCCGCTGGTGGTGAAGGGCTTCGCCGAGATCCTGATCGGCCTCGCCGGCACGGGAGAGTCGCTCACCGAAGAGAACCCGATGCTCAACCTCTTCCAGTGGGCGGTCGAGTCGTCGGACGCCCCGGTCTACAACGAGCGCGTCGTCACCGCCCCGGTCGACGGCGCGCCCCGCCATGTGCTGATGATGCAGGGCATCGTCGATCACTACATCATGCCGCCGATCGCCAACGCCGCGAGCCTCTCGCTCGGCCTCGACCTCGCGGGCACGCCGCTCGACGAGAAGAGCGCGGAGCTCGCGCAGTTTGCGTCGCTCGGATCGCTGCTCGACCTCACGGGGCACGGAGAGATCGCCCTGCCGGCGTCGGGCAACCGCACCGTGAACGGGACCAAGGTCACGGCGGTGGTGGTGCAGCACCCGGAGGACGGCGTGGAGGACGGGCACGAGGTCGTCTTCCAGACCGAGGCGCCGAAGCACGAGTATCGCTGCTTCCTCGAAGGGCTCCTGAAGGGCACGCCGAAGGTACCCGCGGCGGGAAAGGCCTTCGATCCCTGTGAGTGAGCGACACCCCGCCGGGGAGAGCCCGGAGCTCCGCTACGCCCGCTACCGCGAGCTCGTCCGCGGCGAGCCCCTCCCGCTCGCGCTCGTCGATCTCGACGCGGTCGATCGCAACATCGAGACGCTGCTCGCGCCGATCCGCGCCCGGGGCAAGACGTTGCGGATCGCCTCCAAGTCGATCCGCTGCGTGGCGCTGCTCCGCTACCTGATGGAGAAGGGCGGCGCGCATGTGCGCGGGATCATGGCCTACGCGCCCGCCGAGGCGCGCTTCCTCGCGGAGCAGGGGTTCCGCGACATCCTCGTGGCGTACCCCACCGCCCAGGTCCACGGCGCCGCGCAGGTGGCCGAGGCCAACCGCCACGGGGCCACGGTGTCGCTCGCCGTTGACGATGTGGGACACCTCGCCGCCGCGTCGGAGGCGGCGCGCGCGTGCGGGGTGACGATCCCGGTCGTGGTGGACATCGACGTCTCCTTCCGCCCCTTCGCCGGGCGGGCCCACCTCGGCGTGCGCAGGAGCCCGCTCCGATCGCCCGCGGAGATCGCCGACCTCGTGGAGCGCATCCAGGCGACGCCCGGCCTCCGCTTCGCCGGCCTGCTCGCGTACGAGGCGCATATCGCCGGCATCGCCGATCCGAGCCCGCTCTCCGGCCTGATGCACGGGCCGAAGCGGCTCGTGAAGGAGCTCGGCCGCGCGCCCGTGCTCGCGCTGCGCAAGGCGATCCTCGACGAGCTCGCGCGCCGGCGCGTCGAGGTGCCGCTCTTCAACGGGGGAGGCAGCGGGAGCGTGGGCTTCTCGTCCGCAGACCCGACGCTCACCGAGGTCGCCGCGGGGTCGGGCTTCCTCGACAGCCACCTCTTCGACGACTACCGCGGCCTGCCGCTCGAACCGGCGGCCTACTTCGCGCTCCAGATCACGCGCCGCCCCGCGCCCGGCTTCGTCACCTGCCAGGGCGGGGGCTTCGTGGCCTCCGGCCCGGCCGGCGCCGATCGCCTCCCGATCCCCGCGCTGCCCGCGGGCCTCTCGCTCACCGATCTCGAGGGCGCGGGCGAGGTGCAGACGCCGCTCTTGCTCCCGGAGGGGCTCGATCTACCGCTCGGCGCGCCCGTGTTCTTCCGCCACGCCAAGGCCGGCGAGCTCGCCGAGCACTTCACGCGCTACCTGCTCGTCCGCGGCACCCGGATCGAGGGCCGCGCCGAGACGTACCGCGGCGCCGGGCAGTGTTTTCATTGAGGAGCGCGCCGAGTTGATTCGTACAATTTGCGTTGATAGCCTGCCGGCGAGGCAAGCTGGGTGAGCTCCAAATCCGACGAAATGTTCGACGTGGTCATCGTGGGGGCGGGGCTCTCGGGCCTCACCACCGCGCTCTGGGTGAAGAAGCTCGCGCCGGCGCTCAGCGTGCTCGTCGTGGAGCGCTCCGGCATCGCCGGCGGCTTGACGGGCGACTGGATCGATCACCGCTTCGGCCCGGACAAGCACCTGCAGCCGCCGATGCACATGATCTTCCGGAAGAAGTACCGGAACCTGCTCGCGCTGATCGACGAGGTGGAGGCCGAGATCTCGCCGATCTTCGACAGCTACCACCTCATCACCAGCGACGGGAAGCGCCACCTCTTCGCGATGAACGACTGGTTCTCGAAGAACCTGCCGCCGCCCTTCCACGCCATCGGGATGCTCCTCAAGCTCCAGATCCCGATCCTCGCCAAGTGGGACCTCGCCAAGCTCGCCGCCGTCGGCGCGAGCTGCGTCGCCTCGGCCGGGCGCGGTGACGCCGAGGCGACCGCCATCCCCGCCACGCTCAGCCTCGAAGGGCTGGAGCTGCTGCTCGGCATGGGGAAGGTCGCGCGCGACTGGATGGAGACGGTCACGCCCAGCATCTACAACCCGCACCCCTGGTACACGAGCGGCGCGCGGATGGCCGGCGTCGCCGCGGCGACGCTCGTGATCGAGAAGGACTGCCTCCACCACAACGTCTACAAGAAGAACTACAACGCGGCGATCATCAACCGCCTCGTCGACCGGCTGAGGTCCATCGGCGTCGAGCTCCGCTTCCACCACGAGGTGCGGCGGATCGACAGCGACAAGCGCGGATCGAAGGTCGAGGCGATCTGGTGCAAGGTGGGCGGCCCCGAGGCCGAGGGGGCGTACCGCTACATCTGCGAGAACTGCGGCAACGAGTGCTTCGCCGTCGACCGCGCGTTCTGCACCCGCTGCGGCACCGACACGACGCTCGACGCCCTGCGCGAAGGCCACATCACCAAGCGCCCCGCGGGCAGCAAGCTGTGGGCCGATCCGGAGGGGCAGGGGCTCACCCGCATCGGCTGCAAGTACCTCGTGACGGCCATGTACCCGCACATGATCGCGGCCCTCTTGCCGAAGGAATCGCCGCTCCGCGCCGACCCGTTCGTGCGCTCGTTCTTCTCCTCGCGGCACAACCAGACCCAGCTCTCGATCGGTCGCGTCTACTACAAGGAGCCCGTGACCGAGGGCGAGCAGATCATCACCGGCACCCACAACCCGTACCTCTGCTTCAACGGGTGCCAGTCGGTGTTCAACGTCTTCGGGGCGGACGACCTCGGGTGGAAGGGCGGAGGCGACGTAGTCGACGTGCTGCTCGACGTGGGGATCATCCGCGACGCGCACACGCACGAGGTGCAGAAGCAGCGCATCGTGCACGACCTCAAGCGCGTCTACCCGAAGGCCGATCCGCGCCTCGTCGAGCATGTGTCGTTCGCCGACATGCAGCCCTCCGTGCTCTACCTGACGGAGCAGCCCTCGATCGCGGGCCTCCACCGCTTCTACAACCGGCACAAGACCGGCGCGAAGAACTGGTTCGTGGCCGGCTGCCACAGCGGCCACATCGGGATCGGGATGGAATCGGCGGTGGAGAGCGGGCTCACGACGACCAACATCCTGCTCGAGGAGGAGGGCGTCTCCGCGCGCGCGCCGATCGTCCCCATCGAGCTGCCCACGGGCAGCCGCATGCTCGCCGGCTTCGGCGACCTGCTCCTCTGGTGGAAGACGGGGGGCCGCGACATCAAGCGGCTCGCCGCCTCGACCTACTCGATGCCGCCCGGCTCGTCCTCGGGCGGTGCTACACCTCCCTGACGATGCCGGCAGAGACGGGCGCGCCGCCGCCCCCCCGATCGAGGCTCGCGGCCCTCTCCCTCTCCGCGCTGATCGTGCCGCTCGCGGTGAGCGGGCACGATCTGCTCGTCCGCAGGGACCTCCTTCGCGTCGTCGAGCCGGCGCTGATGGCCACGTACGTCGGCGGGTTCCTGGTGAGCCTGCTCGTCTGGGGGCTCTGCATCGAGGCGGCGCGCCACGCGCGGTGGAGCGTCCGCGCCACGAGCCTCGCCGTGCTCGCGGTCACCGCGGCCTTCGGCGTCGGCGGGCAGGCGGCCTTCCGCCACTACAACAACTGCTACGGCACGCGCGACGCGCTCCTGCTCGCGCTCTCCGCGCCGGAGATCCTGCTCTCCTGGGTGCGCCCGCACCTCGCCGAGCTGTTGCCGTTCATGCTCGTCCCGCCCCTCGTGGTGGTGGGCTTCGCCCTCGCCCGCGCGCGCTTCTTCGGGACCCGCGAAGAGGGGGCGCGCGCCCTCTCCTGGGCCGCGTTCGCGATGGTCCCGGCGGCGATGTTCCTGCCCTTCCGCGGCGACTGGTACCAGTGCTTGCCCCCCGACATGCTCTTCCTGAACGCCGCGGGCGGGCCCTTCCTCACGCTCGTCAAGCTGCAAGCCCCGCCGAAGCGCCTGCCCCCCGGGCGGCACGAGGCCCTGCCGAGCGCGCCGCTCACGGGCGATCCTCCCTCGATCATCGTCCTCTTCGGCGAGAGCGTGCGGCGCGACGAGGTCTGCGCCGAGAAGCGCGCCGGGTGCGACAAGAGCCCGGCGCTCGACGCGACGGCGCCCGATCGGATCGGCTACGCGCGGGCCTTCTCCACGTCGTCCTGCACCGAGCTCGCCTCGGCCACGATCTGGAGCGGCCTGCCGATCACCGCCTCGCCCGACGCCTTCGCGCGCGCGCCCCTGCTCTTCGACTACGCGAAGGCCCGCGGCTACCGCACGGCCTACATCTCCTCGCAGAACCTGCTCTTCGTCGGCCTCGGCCTCTACCTCAGGACGAGCGGGATCGACGTGCTGCGCGAGGCCAACGACCGCACCTCCGCGCCCCCGCTCGACCTCGGCACGCCCGACGAGGTGACCACGAAAGAGGCGCTCGACTTCCTCGCGCAAGGCAGCGCCGCCGGCCGGCCGAGCCTCCTTTTCGTGCACTTCTCCAACACGCACAACCCCTACCGGCAGGTGCCGGGCCACACGCCCTTCTCGACGGCGGGCCTCGCGACGATGGAGCAGGAGCGCGCGCTCTACCGCAACAGCCTCGCCCACAACGACGCGGTGATCGGCGACTTTCTCCGCGAGCTCCGGCGATCGCCCCAGGGCAAGCGGGCCATCGTCGTCTCCCTCTCCGATCACGGCGAGGCGTTCTGGGAGCACCGCGCGTTCAAGCACACGTTCGATGTCTACGGCGAGCAGATCGACGTGCCGCTCTGGATCGACGCGCCCAAGGGATCGCTCCCGGACGAGGTGATCGCCCGCATGCGCCGCGACGCGCCCGCGCGGCCGACCTCGAACATCGACGTGACGGCGACGGTGATCGACCTGCTCGGCGCGCTCGACGAGCCGGCCTTCGCGGGCGCCGTGCGCGCCCTCGGCGGGACGAGCTTGCTCCGCGATCTCCCGCCCGACCGCCAGGTCTTGCTCTGGAACTGCCCGCCGCTCCGCCCTTGCCCGCTGCCGGCCCACGGCATCGTGGCCTACCCGCGCAAGCTCCACTACATCGGCAGGGAGGCGCACCACGAGTGCTACGACATCGCCGCGGATCCAGGCGAGATGTCGCCCTTGCCCATGGAGCGCTGCGCCGATCTGCGCGCCGAGAGCGACCGGATCTTCGGGCCGAGCCTCGACGTGCGCGACAAGCCTCGCTGATTGTGGCTTCCAAGCGCGGGGCTCCTTTGGCAATACTCGCGGGGCCATGGCCAAGAAGAAGACCGCCGCGAAGCAGAAGACCCGTGCGCCGGTGAAGCGGGCCGCCTCCCCACGCCCGGCGAAGCCGCCGGCCAAGCGCGCCGCGAAGCGCGTCGCGAAGCGCGCGAAGAAGAGCCCGCCGCGGCCCTTCCTCACCGATCGCCCCGAGCTCGCGCTGTCGCGCTTCTTGCCCATCGCCGAGGCGCTCGGCGCGGAGGGCCTCTCGCCCTTCCGCCTCGACCCCGAGCTCGTGCGGGAGAACGTCGCGCGGGGCCTCGCGGCCGTCGAGACCGCGCTCGGGAAGAAGAAGCTCCCCGGCGTCGATCGCGGGGCGCTCCGCGAGCTGCCCACGATCGCGCTCGCGCTCGCCCACGCCGCGGGCAAGGTCGCGCGGCCGGCGCTCCCCGCCGACGTCGAAAAGCGCCTCGCCCAGATGCGCCCGATGCGCGAGGCGGCGCTCCGCCAGCTCGAGGTCTTCGCCCTGCTCGACCTCATCCCGGCCCATGTGCCGGCGGCGATCCGCAAGGGCAGCGGCCCGCTCGACGCCGCGCAGGATGCGGTCGCGATCCCGTCCGTCTTCCAGGACAACGAGGAGCTCATCGGCCACCGCCACCCCTTCACCTCGGCCATGCTCAAGAAGCTCGGCGAGGACGGCTCTTTTCTCGTCGAGCGGCTCGCCCCGCTCGAAGAGGCGCGCGAGGCGGCCGATCAGTCGCCCGAGGCGCTCGCGCAGGACCAGCTGTGGGCCCTGCTCCGCGCCCGCCACGAGGCCCTGCGCGTGGCCGGCGCGCTGCTCTTCGGCCTGTCCGCCCTCGACGCCCAGGTGCCGCCGCTCGGCGCACCTCGCCGGGACTGATCGGCGCTTGACCGCTCCCCGCAGTGGGCCAAAAGAGGGGTCATGAAGCACGTCATCGCCCACGAGCTCGACGACGCGACCGCCCGGAAGGTCGTCGACCGGGCCTTCTCGACCTACAAAGACCGCTTCTCCGACTACAAGCCCGAGCTCGTCTGGGCCCACGACAAGCGCGCCGACATCTCCTTCAACGCCAAGGGCATCAAGCTCGCCGGCGCCATGCTCGTCGAGCCCCGCGCCATCACCCTGGAGCTCGACGTGCCCTTCCTGTTGCGCCCGTTCCAGAAGCGCGCCGTGGAGATCATCGAGCGCGAGGTCCAGGTGTGGCTCGGGAAGGCGCGCGCCGGGCAGATCTGAGCGCGAGCGATCCCAGGTCGATCGGATGCGCTCGTTCTTCGATGGGTCCGCTCGCCGATCTGGACGGTATTTTTTAAACGCAAAGTCGCCAAGGCGCAAAGACGCAAGAAGAGGAGAAAGAGGCCTCTTTCCCTGCTTTTTTGCGCCTTTGCGCCTTTGCGCCTCGGCGTTGAAATTTCGCGAAGCATCGACCTGATGCGCGGGATAGCATCGGAGCCGTATGTCTTCCTCCTCCCTTAAGCGCGCCTTGGTCCTTCTCGCGGCCCTTCAGGCTCCGATCGTCGCCATGTCCTGCCAGGACGTGCCGCTGTTCCCGCTTCCCGGTGACGGCGGAGGCGGGGGCACCGGGAGCACGACGAGCGTGACCACCACGACGACCACGACGACCACCTCGGGGACCGGCGGATCGGGCGGGACGAGCACGACGACGACCACGACCGGCACGGGTGGATCGGGCGGCGCGGGTGGATCGAGCACGACGGGCACAGGTGGTGCGGACGGCGGCGTCACCACGAGCGGCACCGGCGGCGCAGGTGGATCGAGCGTCACCACCGGGGCGGGCGGCATGGGAGGCATGGGCACCACCGCGACGACCACCACGGCGGCGACCACGGGCGCGGGTGGAGCCGCGAGCGGCACGGGCGGCGCGGGTGGGATGATCGACGATGCAGGCGCGGGCGACGCCGTTCTCGATGACGCCGCGAGCGACGCGATCGACGACGGGAGCGTGGTCATGAGCGACGCGGGCAGCGACGCCGGGTGCGCCATGAGCCTCCTCTCGCCTGCGCTCGATCCAGGTATCCACGTGCAGGTCTGCTCGCCGATCGTCTGGAATTCGAACCCGCCGACCTCGGGCATGCACTACCCCGTGTGGGCCGCCTTCAAGACGTACAAGGCACCCGTACCGCGCGGCTTCACCGTGCATGCGATGGAGCACGGCGCGATCGTGTTCTCTTACAACTGCCCGAGCGGCTGCGCCGCCGACATCGACGCGCTCCAGGCGATGCTCGACGCCCGTCCGGCCGATCCGCTCTGCGTCGCGCCGCTCAAGAACCGCTTCATCATCACCCCCGATCCCCTCCTCGACACGCAGTTCGCCGCGGCGGCCTGGGGCTACGCGATCAAGGGCGACTGCCTCGATCTCGCGGCGATCGGCGCCTTCATCGACGCGCACTACGCGATGGCGCCGGAGAACTTCTGCTTCGACGGCACCGACGTGCTCGACCCTGCGTACAACCTCCCGCCGGACTGCGGGGCGCCGCCCGTGTCCGACGCGGGCACCGACTGAGCGTGCGCTGAGCATGCGCTTCGTCCCGCCGCCGCCGGCCACGCTGGCCGAGCCCCTCGGCCGCGGATCCATCTTCGACGTGGCCCTCGTGCGCGAGCACGACCGCGTGCTCGTCTGCAAGCGTCTCTTGCCTCGCACCCGGGGCGAGCCCGCCGCGCGCCGCGCGATGGTGCGCGAGGCCCGCTTCCTCGCCCTCGCCCGCCACCCGTCGCTGCCCTCGCTCGTGCGCGTCGGCAGCGACGAGCACGGCCCCTTCGTCCTGGAGACCCAGGCGCCCGGCCTCTCCTTCCGCGCCCTCGCCGAGGGCTGGGCGGCGCGCGGATCGCCCTTGCCGCCGCGCCTCTGGGCCCACCTCGCCCTCGCCGCGGCGACCGCGCTCGCCGAGCTCCACGAGCTCGCCGACGATCACGGCCCGCTCGCCCTCGTGCACGGCGACCTCGGCCCCGAGCATGTCCACCTCGGCCCCCTCGGCGAGATCGCCTTCGTCGATTTCGGCGCCGCCCGCTTCCGCGGCATGGAGCCGGAGCTGGAGACCGGCGACGCCGGCACGCTGCCCTTCGTGGCCCCCGAGATCGCCCGCGGCGAGGCCCGATCGAGCGCCGCCGCGGACACCTACGCCCTCGCCGCCACCCTGCTCCACCTCGCGATCGGCGCGCCGCTCGTCGCCGCGGCCGATCGCGCCGCGGCCCTCGTGGCGATCGGCGAGCGCGGGCTCTCGCCCGATCTCGTCGATCGCGCGCCCGGGCTCTCCATCGCGGCCCGGGACGCGCTCCGCGAGGCGCTGCGCTTCGACCCCGCCGCCCGGCTCGCGAGCTCCCGCGCGCTCGTCGAAGCGCTCGCGCGCTAGGCGCTGTCTCCTCCACCTCGAAACGCTTTACGTCCGCGAAGGCACGGACCAAGGTCGCGCGCCCATGCGACCCGACGCCTCTCTCTCGAGCCTCTCCTTCGACACCCTCGCCGTCCACGCCGGTCAGCCCCCCGATCCGTCGAGCGGGGCCGTCATGACCCCGATCGTCCTCTCCAGCACCTTCGCCCAGGAGAGCCCGGGCAAGCACAAGGGCTTCGAGTACTCGCGCAGCGGCAACCCCACCCGCAAGGCCCTCGAGTCCTGCATCGCCGCGCTCGAGGGCGGCGCCCACGGCCTCTGCTTCTCGAGCGGCCTCGGGGCGACCACCACCATCCTGCACAGCCTCAAGACGGGCGATCACGTCCTCTCCGGCGACGACGTGTACGGCGGCACCTTCCGCCTCTTCGACAAGGTGATGCGCCCGATGGGCATCGCCTCCAGCATGGTCGACCTCCACGACCTCGCCGCCGTCAAGGCCGCGATCCGGCCGGAGACGCGCCTGCTCTGGCTGGAGACGCCGAGCAACCCGATGCTCAAGATCTTCGACATCGCGGCGATGGCGCAGATCGCCCACGACGCCGGGGCCATCCTCGTCGTCGACAACACCTTCGCCACGCCCGCCCTCCAGCAGCCGCTCTCGCTCGGCGCGGACATCGTCGTCCACTCGGCGACCAAGTACCTCAACGGCCACTCCGACGTGGTGGGCGGGGCCCTCGTCACCTCGAGCCCCGCCCTCTACGAACGCCTCCTCTTCCTCCAGAACGCGATCGGCGCCGTGCCCGCGCCCTTCGACTGCTACCTCGTCCTGCGCGGGCTGAAGACGCTCGGCGTGCGCGTCCGTCAACAATGTTCCACGGCGGCATCCATCGCGGCCAAGCTGGAGCAGCACCCGCGGGTCGAGCGCGTCTTCTACCCGGGCCTCGCCTCGCACCCGGGCAGGGAGCTCGCCGCGCGGCAGATGAAGGCGCCGGGCGCGATGATCAGCGCCGAGCTCAAGGGCGGCCTCGGCGCGTCGCGGGCGTTCCTGGAGAAGCTCCAGATCTTCGCCTGCGCGGAGAGCCTCGGGGGCGTCGAGTCCCTGGCCGAGCACCCCGCGATCATGACCCACGCGTCGGTGCCCGAAGCGTCGCGCCGCGCCCTCGGGATCTCGGATGGCCTGGTGCGCCTCTCCGTCGGCGTCGAGGCCGAGGCCGACCTCTGGCGGGACATCGAGCAGGCGCTCGGCTAGCCTCGGTCTGCGCTCGGCGCGCGGCGTGTTTGATAAAGCCGTCGAACCCCGCTAGAACCCAGGAAACCTCTGCTCGGGGATTGTGATCATGCGCTCGGCCCACCTCGCTTCTTCCATCACCGCCCGCCGCGTCCGCGGCCTCGTCGCTTCCTCCCTGCTCCTCGGGGGAGCCGGCCTCGCCGGCGCCGCCGGGTGCAGCGATCCCGTGCCGCCCACGCCGCAGGGCGCCTTCCAGGTGACGTTCGTCTCCGACTCGGCGGAGTGCGGCATCGCCGGGCACAACACGGCCGTCGGCGCCGTCACCTCCACCACCAAGGACAAGGTGCTCGTCTCCGGCACCGAGGGCGCCGACGTGGAGTGCACCGTCTCGGGCTCGGGCACGTTCAGCGTGCAGGCCAAGATCACGCAGAACGGTCAGGGGCTGGAGATCAACATCCCCAAGCTGACCGCCTCGGCCAGCAAGGACAACCCCGCCACCGGCTCGGTCAACTACGCCTCGCTCAAGACGAGCGGCACGGCCTTCAGCTCGGCCACCGACACCCCGTGCAAGTTCTACTTCACGAGCAGCAGCGAGGGCGTCGCCTCGGGCCGCGTGTGGATCACCTTCGATTGCCCCAAGATCGTGCAGGGGACGATGAAGACCTGCAAGCTCGGCCCGGGCTTCGCGATCTTCGAGAACTGCGCCGAGTAGCGCGCACGCCGGCGCGCGCGATCGCCCGAGCTCCGGGGATCACGCGCCTGCGTCGGCGGCGCTCGGCGCGGTCAGCTCCGCGGGCGCGAGTCGCGGCGGCCGCTCTCGGGCGCGGGGGGCGACAGCGTGGTCGCGCCGGGCTCGATGGCCGTGGTGGTGGCCGCGGCGGTCGCGCCGTCGTCGAAGCGGACGATGAGGGCGGTGATGTTGTCCTCGCCGCCGTTCTCGTTGGCCTTGGCGACGAGGCGGCGGCAGATCTCGTTCGGCTCCTCGGTGCCGCTCATGATCGCGAGGATCTGCTCGTCGGTGAGCATGCCCGAGAGCCCGTCCGAGCAGAGCAGGTAGACATCGCCCACCTGCGGCTCGTCGCTCACGAGATCGACCGAGACGCTGTCCTGCATCCCGAGCGCGCGCGTGATCACGTTGCGCGGCAGCTCCGCGCGCTGCTCCTCCGTCAGCTCGGGCATCGCGGTCAGGTAGTCGTTGAGCAGCGAGTGGTCGCGCGTGAGCTGCTTGATCACGCCGCCGCGCACGCGGTACGCGCGGCTGTCGCCCACGTGCCCGATGAAGATCCGGTGCTTCTTCTTCGAGTAGAGCGCGCCCACCACCGTCGTCCCCATCCCGGCGCACTCGCGCGAGCGGATGCTCCGCTCGAAGATGCGCCGGTTGGCCACGCGGATGCCCGTCACGAGGCGGTTCTCGTCCTCGGAGAGGCTCGTGTCGAAGTGGAAGGGCCAGGTCGCGTCTTCCTGCGACGTCGAGCGGAAGAACTCGGCGATGGCGTCGGTCGCGAGGCGGCTCGCGACGTCGCCTGCGCGGTGGCCTCCCATCCCATCGGCCACGATGTAGAGGTTGTACTCCGAGAGGACGGCGTAGCTGTCCTCGTTGTGGTCGCGCTGGAGCCCTACGTCGGTCAAGCCTGATGCGATTGCTCGCATGACGGGTGTTCGTCCTTTGCCGGGTCCGGGGAGGGGGCTCTGGCCGCTCCTTTTTTCGAGAAGAGGAGCGACCGCGATCCGTGCTGGGCGAGCCCCGAGAGGCAGGACTTCACCCGGGAAACGAGGGTTTCATGCGGGAGAAACTCTGTCAAGCGAGCGGAGGCACCGCCTGTCGTCGGGAGCGCATCGGGCACATGTGCCCGTGGCGTGCCCTTTCGAGTGACCACCCGCGCGGCCGGACGACGGCTCCCCGGGAGACCGAGCGAGCCCTCCGCGTCCGGCGACCAGCGCGCGGTCACACCACCATGATGTCCTTTTCCTTGTGGGCGACGATGTCGTCGATCTGCTTGATCCCGGCGGCCACCAGGTCCTCGACCTTCTTCTTGCCGCGGTCGGCGTCGTCGCCGCTCACCTCGCCGTCCTTGTCCAGGGCGTCGATCATCTCGTTCGCGTCCCGGCGGTGCTTGCGGACGGCGACCTTGCACTCCTCGCCGTACTTGCGGGCGAGCTTGACCATCTCCCTGCGGCGCTCCTCCGTGAGCGCGGGGATCGGGATCCGGACGAGCTCGCCGTCGACCTGGGGGTTGACGTTCAGGTCGCTCTCGCGCAGCGCCTTGTCGATGGCCTTGGCCTGGCCCTTCTCCCAGGGCTTGATCGTGATCAACCGGGGCTCGGGGACGGCGATGTTCGCCATCTGGTTGATGGGGGTCGGGACGCCGTAGTAATCGACCCGGATGCCGTCGAGCATGCTCGCGTTCGCGCGGCCCGTGCGGACCTTCGCCATGTCGCGGTGGAGCGCCTCGACCGCCTTGGCGATCCCGGAGCTTAGCTCTTTGAATACCTCGTCAAGCATGAGCAGTTCCTCCCGTCGTCGGGGGCCGCGAGCCTAGCACGCAGGGCGGCGATTTTGACCCCCATCAAATGCGCCCCTGATGCGCTTTGTCGCCGTCTGTAGTAGCTCCTTCCGGGGTAGGCTCGGGCAGAAGGGGCCGTGGATGCGGGATCTGGACTTTAAGAGCTTCGACGTTCTCGTGGTCGACGACGAGGAGGACAACCTGGACGCGTTCCGCTTCGCGTTCCGCAAGTCCTTCACCCTCCACTACGCGCTCGGCGGGCAGCAGGCGCTCGACATGCTCGACCGGCTCGATCCGGCGGTGATCGTCAGCGACCAGCGGATGCCCGGGATGAACGGGATCGAGCTCCTCCGGCGGGCGAAGGAGCGGCGGCCGGACGTGGTGGGCATCCTCCTCACGGCCTACGCCGACCTCGGCGTGCTCATCGACGCGGTGAACTCCGGCGCGGTGGAGCGCTACCTCCAGAAGCCCTGGGACTCCAAGGAGCTCACGGTCGTGCTCCGCCAGTCCATCGGGGGCTTCGCCACCGTGCGGGAGAACAAGAAGCTCCGCGAGCAGCTCGCCCACTACGCGGGCTACCTCGAGCGCGAGCAGCGCGACCCGATCGATTTCGGCGAGATCGCGGGGGAGAGCGCGCCGGCCAAGGAGCTCGGGGCGCGCATCGCCCTCGGCGCGCCGAGCGCCTCGCCCGTGCTGATCGAGGGCGAGCAGGGCTCCGAGAAAGAGGTCGTCGCCCGCGCCGTGCACGTCGGCTCGCCCCGCGAGGAGCGGCCCTTCGTCAAGGTCACCTGCGCCGCCTTCCGCGGCGACGCGCTCGAGCGCGAGCTCTTCGGCTGGGTCCGCGGCGCCTTCGACGGCGCCTTCGGCGATCGCGCCGGCCGCTTCGAGCTCGCCCACAAGGGCACGATCTTCCTCGAAGAGCTCGGCCCGCTCACGCCCTCGCTCCAGGGCCGCCTGCTCCGCTTGCTCACCGACGGTGAGGTCGAGCGGGTGGGCGGCACCGAGGCGATCCCGGTCGACGTGCGGATCATCGTCTCGCTCACGCCCTCGATGGCCGCCGCGTGGCCCGAGGGCACGGTGCTCCCCGATCTCGCGAGCCGCCTCTCGGTCTTCCCCATCGTGGTGCCCCCGCTCCGCGAGCGCCGCGAGGACATCCGCGCGCTCGCCGAGCACTTCGTCCGCAAGTACGCCCGGCGCAACCCGCGCGCGGCCACCGCGCTCTCGCCGGAGGCCATCGCCCGCCTCGAAGCGTACGCGTGGCCGGGCAACGTGCGGGAGCTCGAGAACGTGATCGAGCGGGCCGCGATCCTCACCCGCAGCGACACGATCGCGCCCGAGCACCTGGCCTTCGGCGGCCGCGCCGAGCCGCCTCGACCGACGCCCTCCGTCCCTTCTCTCGCCTCTGCGCCCGCGCCGGCCGCGCCCTCGCCCGAGGCGCAGCCCGCGCCCGGGGCGAGCCTGAGGATCGATCTCGGCTCGCAGCTCGACGACATCGAGCGCCGCGAGCTGCTCGCCGCGCTCGCGCGCTGCGCCGGCAACAAGGCCGAGGTGGCCCGCTCGCTCGGCATGCAGCGGACGACGCTCTACTATCGCCTCAAGCGCCTCGGCATCGACACGTGAGCCCGAGCCCCGGCGGTGGTCCGCCCACCGAGGACGCGCTCCGCCACGCGCGCCTCGGCCGCGCGTTCTACGCCCGCGACACGCTCGTGGTCGCCGAGGACTGCCTGGGCAAGGTGCTCGTCCACGCGAGCCCCGAGGGCCTCACGGCCGGGCGGATCGTCGAGGCCGAGGCCTACCGCGGCCCGGACGATCGCGCCGCCCACAGCGCCGGCGGCCGGCGCACGCCCCGCACCGAGGTGATGTTCGGCCCGCCCGGCCACGCCTACCTCTTTCGCCTCTACGGCATGCACTGGGCCTTCAACCTGGTGACCGGCGCCGAGGGCGAGCCGCAGGTGGTGCTCATCCGCGCCCTCGAGCCGCTCCTCGGCCTCCCCCTCATGGCCACCCGCCGCGGTCTCCCCGAGGGTGCCCGCGCCTCCACCAACGGCCCGGGCAAGCTCTGCGCGGCGCTCGGCCTCGACGGGGCCGCCTACGGGCTCGACCTCTGCGGCGCGCGCCTCTTCCTCGCCGAGGGGCCCCGCGGCCCGGTGGGCACATCGCCCCGGATCAACATCGATTACGCGGGCGAATGGGCCAACAAACCGTGGCGCTTCTTCGAGAAGGGCAACCCGTGGGTGTCGGTGCGACCTCGCACCTGAGCCGGCGTTGCGCCGGCAACGCGCGGCGAGGCGGGGACATTTTGACGAAGATCTCGCCCTCGGTGGGCGGATCGGGCCACAATGGCGCCCGGGATAACGAGATGGGTTTCTGGCCATTCGGGCGCGATGCTGCCGACATCGAGATTGCTACCAGGGTGATCACCGCCGCCACCCAGAACGGCGTGAAAGTCCGCGGAAAGCTGACGCTCCACTTCGCCGAGCTACAGCGGCAAGCCGACGCCGACGCCGCGGCCGACCGCTGCGCCACCGTGGCGATCGCCTTGCTGCGCGAGGCCACCGATCACGAGCGGCTGATCGGCGCCGAGGTCGGCCTCTCCGCGCAGATCCTCCAGCGCTACCCCACCGACGTGGCTCGTATCCGCGGGGTGGAGCTGGCGGCGCTCCACGTGGTGGGCGATCCCGCGCTCAGCGACGAGCTGCGTCGCGCGTCGACCTCCGCCGGGACGCCGCCTCCTCCGTCGGTGCACCCGCCTCACCCATCGGCGCCCCCGCCCGCGCTCAACGCATCGCCGTCGCGCACGACCCCTCCGGCCGCGTCCCCCTCGACGCCGCCCGCCGTCGCGAGCGCCCCGAACAGCGGCGACGCCCGGCGTTCGTCGCGCCCGCCCGCGCCCCTCGCCGGCACGAGCGGGGCGCACCCGGCCGTGCAGCACATGCCCGTGCAGCAGGCGCCCGCCGCCTTCTCGCCCGCGCCCACGCCCGCCTACGGGATGAGCGCGGTGCCGCGCCGCCGCGGGGCGAGCCAGATCCGCTCGATCCAGTCGCTGCTCATGCCGCCCGGCACGCCGCCCTCGGCCATGGGCGCCTTCGTGGCGCCGCTCGTGCGCGACTCGGCCGCGCGCCTGCTCATCGGGTTCTTGCGCGCGCACGATCTCATCACCCTCCGCGGGGTGGTGATCGACGAGGGCTCGGCCGAGGTGCTCGCCAACCTGGTGCCCATCTCCGACGCGCCGCCCGGCGGCTACGAGGCGAGCCGCGCGGCCGAGATCGCGCGGTGGCAGACCCAGATCGGCGCCGAGCCGATCGCCAAGCTGCTCCGCGAGGCGAGCGTGATCGCCGTGCACCTCGCCGAAGAAGCGATGGTGCGCGCCGAGGTGAGCAAGACGCTGGCCTCCGCCGTGGTGGAGGCCGTCTGCGCGTCCGCCTACCCGGACGATCCCGCCGTACTCTCCGACATCGCCCGCTTCGCCGATCTGAGCACGGCCGACTTCGTCGCCAAGCTCGCCAAGAACCTGACCGGGATCGCCGGGGCCGGCGACGACGCGACCGCGATGGCCGCCGCCCTCGGCCCGCTCGTCGGGATGGTGGCCGAAGACCTGAACGTGGCGGCGATGATCATCAAGCTCTCCTCGGGCTGAGGCGCCCGCGACGATGCGCGCGGCGGCGTTCTAGGCGGCGCTCGATCGCTGACGCCGCGCGCCCCGCATCTTGGCGCGCGCCGCCTCCACCTCGCGGCTGTGCGGAGGCGCATGCGTCTCGAGCCCGCCGAGCAGCGCGCGGGTGGCCGCCGTGACCGCCTCGATCGCCCGCTCGAAGGCCGCCTCGTTGACCTTGGAGGGCTTGCGGGTGCCGCTCACCTTGCGCACGTACTGGATCGCGGCGGCGCGGATCTCGTCCTCGGTGGTCGGAGGGTCGAAGTTGAAGAGGAGGCGGATGTTGCGGCACATGGCGAGAGGGTAGCCGAGGGGCGGGGGCAGAGCAGCGGAAGCTGCGCGTGAAGAAGTGAGGAGGGGCGGCGCTCGGCGCCCTGGATTCGAGCTGGGCGCGAGGCGAGGGGCTTCCCAGGGGTGGGGAGGGCGCGCTCCATCGGCGCTCGCGTCGAACCACGCAGGATCGCGTCCAGCGCGCCCTGCTGAAGTGGTTCTTCCTTCAAGGAGCCTGACATGTCTTCTTCGATCTTCCCTCGATCGCGAGGGGACATGATGTTCGAAAGAGCGTTGTGCAAAAATCTTTTGCCAATGTGATAATTACCTATCGTTATCATTCCTCCAGGGCATGTCCCATGGCTCTTCCCACGCTTGGCGTACCTGAGACGAGCCGTCCATGCTAGGGTCGACCCATTGCAGCGCGAGCCGGAAGGCTCGCTACAGCTCCAGGAGAATTATGCGACCGCTAACGAATCTCGTTTCTCTCGGCATCCTATTCACGGCCGTCGCGTGCGGCGGCAGCAGTGGCACGACCACCAGCTCCGGTAGCACGACGACGGCCGCGGGCACGGGCGGCGGGGCCGGCACCACCGCGGGCACGGGTGGGTCGGGCGGCATGGGCGGCATGGGCGGGGACATGGGCACCGGCGGGGCCGGCGGGGCGGGTGGAGGCGAGCAGGCCATGCTCCTCGCGCCCAAGCTCGACTTGCTCATGAAGATGCAGGGCGCCCTCCACGTGATGTGGACGAATGAACAGGCCGACTGCGACACCGTGCGCATCGAGCGAAAGAGCGACACGGCGGACTGGGCGGAGAAGTACTCCGTGCCTGGCACCGTCGACAACAAGATGGATGGGACGGCGAACACCAACACCATGTATACCTTCCGCCTCCGGTGCGAGAAGGGCGGCGTGTTCTCGCCTTACTCCAACGAGCTCTCGAAGAACCCCAAGCTGTGAGGCGAGCCGTGCGCGCTACTCGATTGTTGTTCCTCGGGCCGGTCTTCGCGGTGGGCTGCGGCGGTGAGCCGGTGACCGGCGAGACGCCGAAGGCCACCGATCCCTGGGGCGATCTCGCGCCGAAGGCGGCGGCCGATCGCAGCGCAGATCCGGCCGTGCTCGAGGTCGACCTCGACGCGCGCACGACCACCCGTCAATTCGAGGCGGGCAAGGACACGCCCGTCTGGACGTACAATGGCACCCTCCCGGGGCCGCTCCTCGACGCCAAGGTGGGTGACGAGCTCATCGTCCATTTCACCAATCACCTCCCGGACGAGACGACGATTCACTGGCACGGTGTCCGCGTCCCCAACGAGATGGATGGAGTGATGGGGGTGACGCCCCCCACGCCGCCCGACGGGTCTTTCGAGTACAAGTTCCAGCTCAAGGACGCCGGCCTCTTCTGGTTCCACCCGCATGTCCGCTCCGACGTCCAGGTCAACAACGGCCTTTATGGCGTCATCCGCGTCCGCGGCGACCACGAGCCGACGGTCGATCACGAGGGCATCGTGGTGCTCGACGACATCGGGTTGATGAAGGACGGCACCATCCCAACCTACCTCGACGACCTCTCGAAGATGATGGGGCGCGGCGGCAAGCTCATCCTCTTCAACGGCGTCGTGGGGCCCACCGTCCCCTGGCGCGCCGGCGGGCTCGAGCGGCTCCGCTTCGTCAACGCGGCCAACGGGCGGTTTTTCAACCTGCGCCTCGAAGGGTACACCTTCCGGGTCATCGGTACGGACGGCGGGCTCATCGAGCACCCGTACGACGCGGAGCACGTGCTCATCCCTCCTGGCAAGCGTTATGACGTGGTGGTCATCCCGAATGGCAAAGAGGGCACCGAGACCATCCTCTGGGACGACCCGTACGATCGCGGGCACGACAGCGGCAAGGACCCTTCGCTCCCCGTGGCGACCTTCAAGATCGGCGCCGACGCCGCGCTGGAGGGCCGTGTCCTCCCCTCGTCGTTCCCGGCCACGGAGCACCTCGCGGACGGCCCCGTCGATCACGCGATCGAGCTGAACGAGGGGCTCGACGCGCAGGGCAACACCATCTTCACCATCAACGGTAAATCTGCCCCCGATGTCCCCATGCTCACCGAGCCGCTCGGCGCCCTCCGTCATTACGAGGTGAAGAACCTGAGCGAGATGGACCACCCGTTCCACCTGCACGGCTTCTTCTTCCAGGTCCTCTCGCGCAACAACCAGGCGATCCTAGCCGAGAACATCGTCAACGAAGACACGGTGATCGTCCCCGCCATGAGCTCGATGATCTTCGCGACCCGCTTCGACGCGCCGGGCATGTGGCCCTATCACTGCCATATCCTGGAGCATGCCGAGGCGGGGATGATGGGGATGATCAGCGTCGAGAAGTGAGGGACCGCGAAGGGGGAAGTCGATGTCCGTTCCCTCTCCCGCTCCCGCTCCCGAGATCCCCTCCCGATGCCCCCTCCGGATCGGGAATCGGGAGAGGGTAGCGGGAGTCGGGATCGGGAAGCGGGAGCGGGAGAGGGAGAGGGGCAGAAGGGGGCTTGAAATGAGGGGAGCGCTCGGGTGCTGGAGGGGTTGACGCCCACGGCCGAAGGTGGCACGGCCGGCGCTCCTCAATTCAGGAGACCTCATCATGGCGACCAAAGCTGACTTCACCGCAGAAGAGTGGGAGCTGCTCTGCTCCGGCCCCGCGCTCGCCGGGATCGGCGTGACCCTCCTCGAGTCCGGCGCGATCGCCGACTTGCGCGAGCTCCACGCCACCGCGAAGGCGACGGCGGCCGGCAAGGGCGAGTACGCCGAGAGCGAGCTCGTCCAGGGCGTCCTCGCCGAGGCGGCGACGCACGACAGCGCCCATGTCCGTCACCAGGGGATGACGACGGACGAGGTGCTCGGCAAGCTCCAGCAGATCGACCAGATCCTCGACAAGAAGGGCGGCGAGATCGAGGGCATCCGCTACAAGAACTTCCTCTTCCACGTCGCCGACGCCGCGGCGCACGCCTCGGGCGGCTTCTTGGGCCTCGGCAACAAGGTCAGCGACGACGAGCGGACCTACCTCGCCAAGCTGAAGGACATCCTCTTCCGCGACGCGGCAGCGTGAGCGATGACGACCGGCACCGTTCGCCTCCACCGCGTCCTCCGCGCCTCGCCTGACAAGGTGTACCGCGCCTTCACCGATCCGGACGCCATGGTCAAGTGGCTCCCGCCGAACGGCTTCACGGGCAAGGTCCACCACATGGAAGCCAGGGTGGGCGGCACCTTCAAGATGTCGTTCACCAACTTCACGTCCGGCAACGCGCACGCCTTCGGCGGCACCTACGAAGAGCTCGTCCCGGGCGAGAAGCTCCGTTACAGCGAGCAGTTCGACGACCCCAACCTGCCTGGCAAGATGGTGACGACGATCACGCTCACCAAGGTCTCCTGCGGGACCGATCTGCAAGCCGTGCAGGAGGGCATCCCGGCCATGATCCCGACCGAGATGTGTTACCTCGGCTGGCAAGAGTCGCTCGTCCTCCTCGCGAAGCTCGTCGAGGCCGAGATCCCGGGTTGATCGAAGCTCGCGCCGCGCGCTGATCGCGCGGGCCATTCCCTCCGCTCCGGTTCGGCGCTAAGCCCCTCGGCCGTGCAGCCTCGCCGACCTCGATCCGCCCTCTCCCTCGCCTTCCTCCTCTCCCTCGCGGCATGCGCCTCCGCGCCCGGTGAGCCCGCTGCGCCCGCCGCGAGCGCGAGCGTCGCGCCCGCCGCGACCGCCGTGACGCCGCCTGCCGCCTCGTCCTCCGGAGCCACCGTGAGCCCTGCAAGCGACCCCAACGCCGCCTTCTCCGCCTTCAGCGCAAAGCTCCTCGCCGACATCCTCGAGCGCTCGCCCACGCGGGCCACCGAGGCCGGCGAGCACCGCTTCGACGGCCGCTGGCCCGACCTCAGCGCCGAGGGCGAGGCGAAGGATCGCGCCTTCGCCGAGGGCATGAAGAAGCAGCTCGCGAGCATGCCGCGCGAGGCCCTCGACGAGCAGAACCGCGTCGATCGCGATCTCGTCGCCAACATCCTCGACTCGTGGCTGTTCTCCATCGACGAGCTGCGCGAGCTCGACTGGGATCCGGTCCTCTACACGCGGACGATCGGCGACGGGCTCGACCCGCTCGTCACCCGTGAGTTCGCGCCGATCGAGGCGCGGATGGCGAGCCTCCGCGAGCGCCTCGACGGCGTGCCCGCGCTCGTCCTTGCCGCGAAGAAGCGCCTCAAGAACCCGCCCAAGGTCTTCACCGAGACGGCCATCCAGCAGAACAAGGGCCTCATCGCCCTCTGCGAGGGCGAGCTCGCCGAGCACTTCGCCAAGGTGCCCGCGCAGAAGCCGGCCCTCGAGGCGGCCGCGAAGAAGGCCGCCCTGGCGCTCCACGACCTCCAGACCTTCTTCGAGAAGGACCTGCTCGCGCGCAGCGACGGCGACTTCCGCCTCGGCCG
>JAXLYT010000082.1:0-45686 GCA_046351295.1 Byssovorax sp. | reverse complement strand
TCCTCGTTGGTGTGGAAGTCGCGGCCGATGATCCGGCCCTTCTCGGCGGCGTCGAGGGGATGGAAGCGCGCGAGCTCGTGGCGGTAGCGCTGCGCGGCGACGAAGCTCGCGCCGTCGAGCCCGGGGCCGCGGCCGCTCACGAAGGCGGCCTCGATGGCCGCGTCGCCCTTGGGGTTCTCGGTGCCGTCCTCGAAGCCGCTCAGATCGTGGCCCGTCCGGTACTTGAAGCACTCGACCTCCTCGTCGAGGCGCGCCGCGGTGCCGAGAGCGTCGCGCAGGGCGAGGGCGCGATCGAGGATCTCGCCGCGATCCGCGCCGGGCAGGTAGGCCCAGATCGCGCCCTGCGTGGAGGGGAAAGCGATGCCTGGGCCGGAGAGCGCGGGGAAGGGGCGGAGCCCTTCGAGCGTCGCAGCGACGGCGGCCACGAGGGGCGCGCCGAGGCCGATCACCGACGGGAAGGAGGCCGCGGTGCGTTGCAACGAGGAGAGCACTTGCCGCGGATCGGCGCCCGGGGTGAGCGAGAACGTGAGGAAGCGGGCGTGGGCCTGCGGCGGATCGAGGATCGCCGCCTGGAAGGGGAGGTGAGCCATGTCCACCGCGATAGAAAGCGCGGCCGATGCCGTCAAGGGGGCGCTTCGAGGTCCACGCCGCGAGGATCGGGACGGAACATGGGGGCGATCAGGGATCGCGGATCGACCAGGCGTGGCCGAGGGCGATCGTCCTCTGGTGCTCGGGGATGCGTTCGAGGAAGCTCTTCTTCTCGTCCGGGCCGGTGATCGCCGCGGCCCGCTGGACGAGCCGGGTCTTGGCCACGGCGATCGCCACGCGCGCCGCGTCCCGGTCGCCGGTCGCGTCGAGGGAGAGCGCGAGCGCGAGCCGCACGAGGCCCTCGCCCTCGTCGACGCGGCCGAGCGCGTCGAGCAAGGTCGCGGCCTCGCGGGCGGCGGCGAGCGCATCGGTCGATCGCCCGCGATCGAGGAGCGCGAGCGCGAGCGTGGCGAGGGCGAAGGGCAGGAGCGGGCGCGCGCTCGAGAGCAAGGCGGCCGCCTCGCGGGCCTCGGCCTCGGCGAGCGCCGGCTCTCCGCGCTGCCGGAGGACCTCGGCGCGGTAGATGCGCGCCGCGCCTTCGAGCCTTGGATCGCCCTGGATCGCGAAGGTCTCGATGGCCGCGTCGAGCTCGACGCGCGCCTCGTCGAGGCGGCCGAGGCGGGCGAGCGCCCAGCCGAGGTTGGAGCGCGCGATCGGCACCACGCCGGCGAGGCCCATCTGCTCGGCCTCGGCGCGCGCGGTCTCGAGCAGCGTGACCGCCTCCTCGGCCGCGCCCAGCTCGAT
Source organism: Byssovorax sp. (assembly GCA_046351295.1). Classification (GTDB taxonomy): domain Bacteria; phylum Myxococcota_A; class Polyangia; order Polyangiales; family Polyangiaceae; genus JAXLYT01. Next base: position 44,354 of record JAXLYT010000082.1, on the reverse strand, counting down.
GGCGAGGAAGCCGAGGTTCACGCGCTGGCCGCAGGTCGTGCGCAGGTTGCCCGTCTGCTCCGCGCAGCGCATCGCGCGCTGGAGCTCCGCGCGGTAACCCGAGAGATCGCCGTCGAAGATGGCCCGCGTCGCCCGCTCGGTGTGGACCGGCAAGGCCACCTCGGGATCGCCGGCGAAGCGGTCCGCCACGGGCTCGTAGCGCGCGAGCAACGAGGCGGCGCGGAGCGCACAGCCGTTGAGGACGAGGTAGGCCGCCGTCTGGGCCATGGTGGCCACCTGCGGCCCCGTCGCGCGCTCCTCCGACCAGCGTGCCTCCAGCAGCTCACCGAGCGATTTCAGGCGATCGTTGTGGCCGAGCTTGGCCGCCGCGGAGACCGCGTCGTGCACCGCGGTGAGCCAGGGACGGCTGTCCTCTGGCAAGAGGGACATGGCCGCGAGCGCGCTCTCCTCGGCCTCGCCGAGCTCGCCTCGCCAGCGGTGCGCCGAGGCCCGGACGAGGTGCAGCCTCCCGAGCGCCTCGCCTGCGGCGCCGCGCGCCTCGGCCCGATCGGCGAGCGCGATCGCGGCGCCGAGATCGTTGCCGGCGAGGGCCTGCTCGGCGGCGCGCTCGAACCACTGCGCGGCGCGGAGCGCGTCGCCGCCGCGATCGAAGTGCTCGGCGATCGAGGCCGCGTCGCGCTCTCCGGCGCTCTCCAGGAACGCACCGGCCAGCCGGTGCCCGAGCGCGCGATCCTCGGGCGTGAGCATCCCGTAGGCGACCTCGCGCACGAGCGCGTGCGAGAAGGTGAGCTCGCGCTCTGCGCCGAGCCCGGGACCGAGCCGCTCGGTGATCCACTCGGCCCGCTCCAGCCGATCGAGCTCCGCGGAGAGGCCGGGCACGCCCGTCGGGCCGCCGAGGAGAGCCTCGACGCCGGCGCGCGAGAACACATGACCGAACACGCTCCCGGCGCGGAGGATCCGCCGCGCCTCCGGACCGAGCGCGGCCATCCGCGACTCGACCATCGCCAGCACCGTGCCCGGTGTCTCGCCGAGCGAGGGGACACCGTCCGACCACGAGACCGCGCGCAGCAGCTCCTCCAGGAAGAACGGGTTGCCGGCCGATCGCTCCCAGAGCGCCTGGAGCAGCGCCTCCGGGACGGCGACGCCGAGCGCCTGCCGCGCCAGTCGATCGCTCGCGCTGCGCGGGAGGCCGGCGAGCGGCAGCTCCACGAGGCTTCGGCCGCCGAGGAGATCGGGGAAGACGTCGTGCACCTCCGGCCGCGCGAAGCAGAGCACGAGGAGCGGGCGGTGGCGGAGGAGGCGGAGCGCGGCGTCCACGTAGGTCACCGTCGGCGTGTCGCCCCAGTGCAGGTCCTCCAGCACGAGGATCACGGGCCGGCTCCGGCTCTCGGCGTCGAGCACCGAGATCCAGGCTCGGCGCATCTGATCGGCGAGTAGCTCGGGGCTCCGCCGCGCGGCCCGCAGCTCGACGCTCTCGTCGTCGGAGAACGGCGCGCCGAGCAGCTCGCCCAGGAACTCCGCGGTGCGCGCCGCCCTGTCCGGGCCGAGCGCGCGATCGGCCCAGCGCCGGATCGACGCTCTGCGCGCGGGCAAGGGCTCCTCCTCGGGGAGCCCGAGCGCCTGCTTCAAGAGCTGGGCGAGCATGCCGAAGGGGACGCCGGCGCGCAGCGGATCGCCCCGCGCGATCCAGCAGGGGGCGCGGTGATCCCGCGCGCGCAGCCGCTCGACGAGCTCGTGCCGGAGCCGCGATTTGCCCGCGCCCGCCTCGCCCACGAGGAGCGCGGCGCGCGCGGCGGGGATCGACGCGCACTCGTCGTGGAGCTGCTCGAGCGCGGCGAGCTCCCGCTCCCGTCCCACGCAGGAGGTGAGCTTGCCGAGCAGGCGGCGCGCGCCGTCTGGGGCCTCGCGCTCGCGGCGCAGGCAGAGCGCGTCGCCCGAGGCGTCGATCTCGAAGCGCGCGTCGAGGAGCCCCGCGCTGAGCGCGTCGAGCAGGATCGGGCTCCCCGCGCCCTCCAGCCTGCTCGCGCCGGCCAGGAGCAGCGCGGCGCGATCGATCACCTCGCCCACGGGCACGGATCCCCCGAGCTCGACGCGCCCCGTGGCGAAGGCGATCGGCCGCGCGGGCAAGGCGCGGCGGAGGGCGAGCGCGCACCGGGCCGCGCGCACGGCCTGATCGGTGGCGGCCCACGCGCCCTCGAGCAACACGATCCGCGTGCCGTCGAGGAGGCGCTCGATCCGCCCGCCGAAGGGCGCGACCACCTCGCGCGGCACCGGATCGGGCGAGGGGCCGGCGAGGGTGAGCGCCTCGTCGTCCATCGCGCCCGCGCCGAGGAGCAGCACCGTCACGAGCCGGAGCTCGCCCTGGGTGAGCCGCTGCGGCGGCGCCGGGCCCACGGGCGCGCGCAGGCTCGCCGGCGCTGGATCGACGGGCGCGAGCGCGTCGAGCGCCGCGAGCACCGCCGCGCCGTTCGCCGGCCGCGCCGCGGGCTCCTTGGCCAGCATCCGGGTCACGAGCGCGTCGAGATCCGCGGGCGTCCCGGGGCGGATCTCGCTCGCCGGCACGATCTCGGCGAGGACGATCTTCGTGAGCACGGCGAGCAGATCTTCTCCCGGAAAGGCAGGCTGCCCCGTGATGCACTTGTAGAGCACGCAGCCGAGCGCGAACACGTCGGCGCGGGCGTCCACGGCCCGGTCGCCGCGCGCCTGCTCCGGGGCCATGTAGCCCGGCGTGCCGAGCATGATCCCGGTCTGCGTGAGCGATGCGTGCGGCGCGTGGACGCGCGCGATCCCGAAGTCGATGAGGACCGTCTGCTCGGGATCCTCGTCGCGGAGGAAGAGGTTCGACGGCTTGAGATCCCGGTGGATGACGCCGGCCGCGTGGACCTCGGCCAGAGCCGAGGCAGCGCGGCGGGCGACGGCGAGGCTCTCCGCGAGCGTGAGCCCCTGCCGGCCGAGCCGCCGCCCGAGATCCTCGCCTTCGAGCCACTCCATCGCGAGGTAGGGCGCCGCGCGGCTCTCGCCCACCTTGCCCACCTCGCCCATCACCCCGTGCGCGACATACCGCACCACCGCCGGGTGGCGGAGCCGCGACAGCACCTCGGCCTCGCGGGTGAAGCGATCGATCGCCCCCCGCTCCACGTCGCGCAGGACCTTCAGCGCCACGGGCTCGCCCGTAAAGCGATCGCGGCAGAGGTAGACCGCGCCCATGCCGCCCGCGCCGGCGCGGCGCTCGATCACGAAGCGATCCGCCACGAGGTCGCCGGGGTGCATCGGCAGGGGAGTATAGGGCCTCGGCGCCGGGAGCGACCGCGGGTGACAGCGCGCCCCGATCATGCGACAAAGCAGCCCCGATCTTCACGGACGAGGAGCCATCCATGGACGCGATCTGGCAGCGAGCGGGCCTCGGTCGACATTCCGCGGTGCTGGGCCTTTCGGTGGGAGAGCCCCCCGCCGATCTGCGGGTGATCCGGGTGAGCTGCGACATCCCGGCGAGCACCCTCGGCCCCCTGCTCGAGGCCCGCCGCAACGTCGAGCAGATCCTCGACAGCGAGGCGCCCCTGCTCGATCAGGCGCGCGGCCGGGTGGTGGCCGGCCTCCGGCGCCACCTCCTCGGCGATCTCCCGGCCCTCGCCACCGACGGCTCCCTCGTCGAGCTCTGGAACCGCCTCGCGGAGCACCGTGATCCACGACATGTCCTGTTGTTCGACGCCGTTGACGGCGCGGACGAGTCGACCCTGGACATGCTGCGGCAGATCCTCTCCCGCCGTGAATGGCTGCGCTTGCCGCTGATCCTGGTCTTCCGTGACAAGGCGCCGAGCGGGGCGGCGGCGCGCCTCGTCGAGGCGATCGAGGCGACCTCGGGGCCCGAGGCGGTGATCCGCGAGGTGCGGGGAGAGGCGAGCCCGTCGCGCCCTGCGCTCCCCGCGTTCGATCTCCGCAGGCTCCCGGAGGACGTGCTGCAGGTCCTCCGGGCCGGCGCGGTGGCCGGCTCCGGCTTCGAGGCCGAGCTGGTGGCCGAGGTCCTCGGCCTCGATCCGCTCTTCGTGCTCGAGCGCCTGCAGCGAGGGAGCGACGCGGGCCTGCCGATCGAAGATCGCGGCGAGGGGCGCTTCTACCTGCCCGAGGCGCTGCTCGCCGCGCTGCGCTCGTCCACCTTGCCCTCGCTCTCGCGCGCCCTGCACCGCCGCTTCGCCGCCCACCTCGATCGCGCGCTCGGCGGTGAGCCCGTCCGCGCGTCCTCGCGCGCGTCCGAGGTCGATCACGCGCCCGAGGTCGGCCATGCGCCCGACGCGACGCCCGAGGTGTCGCCGGCGTCGGAGCCCCTGGAGCAATCGCTCGACGCCTCGTCCCCCGTCGTCGAGCCCGCGATCATGCCCGAGAGCTCGGCCCGTCCCGTGGCCGATCCTCCTGCTCCACCGGATCAGCCTGCGGCCGCGCCCGATCAGCCCGAGGTGTTCGACGCGCCCGCGGATCTCGCCGAGGCCCTCGCGGCGGGCGAGGTGCTGCTCAACCCGCCGCCCTCGCGCTTGCCCGCGGCGATCGAGCCCGAGGCCGCCGACCCGCCTGCGGCGCAGCCCTCGCCGCCTCCGCCGGCCGAGATCTTCCCCGAGGCCGAGCGCCCCACCGAGGCTCCGCCCGTCGAGGATGCTCCCGGCGACAAGCCCGCAGACAAGGCCCCGCCCTTCACCGCCAACGACTCGACCAGCAACGTGGTCCCGATCTGGTTCAAGCCCTTCGGCGGGGAGCGGCGCGGGCGGAGCGAGGAGGTCGACGCGTCGTTCCGCGAGCCCGCTGCGCAGCGCGAGGAGAGGCGCCAGCGCCTGCCCGAGACGCCGGCCCCGGGCGACGCAGCCCGCGCGGCAGGCCACCTCGCCGCGGCCGGGGAGCCCGAGGCCGGCGCGGAGCGCTACTTCGCCGCGGCTCGCCAGGCGGCGGCCATGGGCGCCTATCCGCAGGCGGCGGCGCATGATCGCAAGGCCCTCGCCCTGCTCGACGGGCTGCCGGCCTCGCCCAGGCGGAGGCGCCTCCGCCTGGCCATCCTGCTCGATCTCGGGCGCCTGCGCTGGCATGCCGCGGGGCCCGACGCCTCGTTCGCGCTGAGCCGCGCGCTCGAGGTGCTCGAGGCCGCGCGCGCATGCCTCCAGAGCGACGACCCGCCGGAGCTCGCCGCCGAGGTGGCCGCGCTCATCGCCGGCGTGTGCCACGACATCGGCGATCTGCCCTCGCTCACGCGGGCCCTCGACGAGCTCGCCGCCGCGAGCCGCAAGCTGATGAGCGCGGGCGACGCCCTCGGCGCGGCGCGCCTGCTCAACGATCAGGCCGCCGTCTACCTGCGCCTCGGCGATCCCGTGCGGGCGACCCACCTGCTCTCCGAGTCGCGCAAGGTCTTCGAGGAGCGCGCGGCGTCCGATCCCGTGGCGATGGTGGAGATGGCCGAGACCGATCACCTCTTTGCCACCATCCCGCTCCACGTGGCCGCCCGCCCCGGGCGCGAGGCCGACGCGCTCACCATGGGCCTCGATCACGCGATCGCCGCCGAGCGCGTCTACCGCAAGCTCGGCGCGCCCCGCGAGCTCGGGCGCGTCTGGGAGACCATGGGCCGCATCGAGCTGCGCAAGGGGCGGCGCGAGCGGGCCATGGAGCGCTTCTCCTCGGCGATGCAGGTGCAGGAGTCGATCGGCGATCTGATCGGCCTCGCGCGCTCCACGGCCGGCCTCGCCGAGGTGCTGCGCGCCCTCGGCCGCCACCGCGACGCGCTCGGTCTCCTCGCCGAGTCGATCGGCTTCAACCTGGAGAAGGGCTCCCCCCTCGGCCTCGCGTACAACCGTCGAGCCTTCGTCGCCATGCTCGAAGGTGCGCCGCGCACGACCGAGCTCGCGGCCCTCGCCGCGCAGGTGGAGACGCGGCTCGCGGCCGCGGAGTCGGTTCTCGGACAGATCTCCCTCCCCGGCGAGCGCAACGCGCCCCGCTGATCCTGGCGCACCGTTTGCTATTCCGCCCACGCTCGCCGCGGGATCGTTTCATCCCGCGGCGCGGAACAGCCCACAATCTTCCCTTTCGGAGGTGTCTCGATGCGGAGCTCTTCGCTGCTCGCCCTGACCGCGCTGTCGTCCTTCGCCACCCTGCTTTCGCAGGTCCCCGATGCCCGCGCATGCGGCGGGTGCTTCCACGGATCGAACGAGTCGACCCCCTCGGTGGTGACGGGCCACCGGATGGCCCTCTCCGTCTCCCCCACGCGCACCGTCCTCTGGGATCAGGTGCAATACGCAGGCGATCCCAAGGACTTTGCCTGGGTGCTCCCGGTCGGTCCAGGGGCCTACATCGAGGAGGCCAGCCCCGCCTTCTTCGAGTCGCTCGAGGCCGTCACCGCCACCCACATCATGTCTCCCACCGTCACATGCTCGAACGGGCAGGTGATCCGCCAGAACGAGAACAGCTTCTCCTGCGGCGGCTCGGCGGCGGCGCCCGTCGACACCGCGGGCGGCGGCGACACCGAGCACCAGGTGCGGGACCAGGGCAACGTCACCGTGGAGCACGAGGGCACCGTCGGTCCGTACGAGACGGTGACCCTCAAGTCCGACGACCCGAACGCCCTCTCGACCTGGCTCACCTCGCATGGCTACGCCATCCCGGACGACATCAAGCCGGTGATCAGCGCCTATGTGAAGGAAAAGTCCGAGTTCATCGCGCTGCGCCTCAAGCCCGACGCCGGCGTGCGCGAGATGACGCCGGTGCGCGTGATCACCCCCGGGGCCGCGCCCAACCTGCCCCTCCGGATGGTGGCCGCGGGGACGGGCGCCGAGGTCGACGTGGTGCTCTACGTGATCGGCGAGGGGCGATACACGACGACCAATTTTCAGGAGGCCGTCATTCCCTTCAACAGCCTCTCCTGGGACTGGGGCACCCTCCGCTCGAACTACAGCGACATGCGCAAGGCCGCCCTCGCCGACGGAGCGTTCCTCACCACCTTTGCGCGGCCCAACGGCCTCACCAGCACCATTATCGCCCCGGACGGGCTCATCGCCGATTACGGGGTGACGGGCGGCGACAGCACCCAGCGTTACGACAACGTGGCCGACCTCTATTTCGCCCAGGCCGCCGCGGAGGACGGCGTGGCCAACGATTGCGAAGGGGTGGGCGCCGCGATCCGTGGGGCCGCGCCGGGCGAGGTCGTCGTCGAGGGGGACAACCCCGATCCGGGCGCGATCTCGGCCAGCGCCTACGCCTGCGGCGGCTTCACCGACCTGTCGACCGCGCTCGTCGGGATGCACCCGGCCGATGTGTGGGTGACGCGCCTCGAGGCCGCGTTGCCGCGCGAGAAGCTCGGCACCGACCTGTCGCTCGGCGCCTCCATGCCCCAGGCGCAGGCGGACAACTGGCATGTCGCCGCGACGAGCATCGGCTCGCCGTGCCCCGCGACCTCGAGCCCCGCAACCGCGCCTCCTCCCGGCGACAGCGCGGGCGGCGGCTGCTCGGTCGGGACGCGCAGGTCGCCTTTCTCCTCCATCGTGGTGAGCGGCCTCTCCGCCGCTGCCCTGCTCTTTGCCGGCCGCCGTGCGTTCGGTAAGCGCCGCCGCTGAGCGCGCCTCTCCGCAGCGCTCGTATCGCCCCTGCCCCCTCGAGTGGCCACCAGGAAGGCTTGTTGTCCTGGTCGGATTGCACACCCGGTGAGACGTTTTTTTCATCGTCTCGCCGGGTATTGAGAAGTTGACTTGTCGCGCCGGGCGGTGCGAGGGTCGATCGACTGCGTCGCGAGGAGCATCACGATGGAGCACCAGGGAGCCGACCGCCGTCGCCGCCGCGTGTACATCACCCGGAATACCGAGTATCACGTCAAAGACGGGATATGCGTGGCGATTCGCGATCGGGGCTCCCAGGTCGTTCGAAGTGAGAAGCTCCGTCGCGAGCTGAGGCTCACCGGCAGCGCGAAGATCTTCGCCAATGGAGCGCTGCTGCACGACGGGAAGCTCCCGCGCGTGGGTCGCGCGTTGTGTTTTCGTTATGTCGATGACGGAGGTCGCGAGCGATATCTGGTGACGAGCCCCGTCGAGCAGATCGGTCGGCCTTCGATGAGCGACGTGGCGCTGCTTTATCCCCCCGATCACGAGGCGTGTTGCGCTTTGCACGGCCCGGCTGATGAAATCTTGAAGCGCTTCACCGAGCTGGCCAAGTAGACAGCCAGACCGGCGCCGGGGGGTGCTGATCCAAACGACCGTCGAAGGGTATTTTCGGAGGCTCGGACCATTGACAGGAGCCTCCGTTGAGCCTGTAATCTCACCGGAAGGCGGCGCATGGCTGGGTCGAGCACGGGTCAGCGGACGGCGGGCGCCGCAGGGCGTCCGGCGGCAAACGAGCGCTCGCGTCGCCGGCGCGGGAAACCGTCGTTCAGCGGCTCGAGGGCAGGAGAGGGGGACGGATGAGCAGCGCGAGCAGATCCACGCGGGGGCCCTTCCTGACCTCGAGTCGCCGCGAGCACGACGAGACGTCCGACATCTGCGAGAGCAGCGAAAAGACGCAGCCCGCGCCGTCGAAGGCGAGCACGAGCGCCAGCCCGATCTCCGACGCGGCCCCGATCTCCGAGGTGAGCATGCTCCAGCACTGGGTGCATGCCGGGACGCAGATCGGCGGGCGCTTCACCGTGATCCGGGAGATCGGCAGGGGCGCGACCGGCATCGTCTTCGAGGTGGTGCACAACCAGACGAGCCGCCGCATGGCGATCAAGGCGCTGTTCCCGCACGTCGCCGCGAACCGAAACGTGATGTGGCGGTTCAAGCAGGAGGCGCAGGTGACGGCGAGCATCAAGCACGCCAACATCGTCTCCGCCGAGGTGGGCCACGAGTTCGATCAAATCTATTTCATCGTGCAGGAGTTCCTCGAGGGCAGCACGCTGCGCGACGTGCTCCGGCAGAGGTACAGGCTCGAGCTCCCGGAGACGCTCGAGCTCCTCGTTCCCATCATGGGGGCGCTCGCGGCGGCGCACCACAAGCACGTGGTGCACCGGGACGTGAAGCCCGCGAACATCTTCCTCGCGCACACGGACCCTCGAGATCTGCACGTGGTCACGCCGAAGCTCATCGATTTCGGGCTCGCCAAGATCATGAGCGAGCGGACCGAGGGGTTGACCCGCGACGGCGCCATCCTGGGCACGCCGAGCTACATGTCGCCCGAGCAGGCGCGCGGCGACAGGGTGGACGCGCGGACGGACATCTGGTCGATCGGCGTCGTGCTCTTCGAGGCGCTCTCGGGGCAGCGGCCCTACCACGAGGACAGCGTGGAGAACGTGCTGCAGAAGATCAAATCCGAGCAGCCGTGGCCGCTCAGCAAGTTCGCGCCCGAGCTCCCGCGCGAGCTCGTCAAGATCGTGCACCACGCGCTCGAGCCCGACGTCAAGCGCCGCTATCAATCGATGCGCGAGCTGATCGTCGACGTCCTCAGGTTCGCGGACAGCAGGGACCCCCTGTTCTCCAGGCGGCATGCCCCGTCCATCCCGCACCTGATGAACACCATCTCCCTCGGGGCGTACGCGCTGCCCGAGGTCGGCTCGCGCGAGGCCGCGGCGCCGGCGCCCGTCAACCTCGACTTCGGCCCCGGCGCGGAGGAGTCGAACACCTACGACTTCTACCGGCTCGCGCAGGACGCGCTGCGGCTCAACGACCTGGGCGCGGCCATCCAGTGCGCCGAGTCGGCCCTGTCGAGGCCGGAGATCTCGCGCGCCTCGGGCGGGCGCATGCACCTCGTGCAGGGGACGGCGCTCCGCTGGCTCGGGAGCTTCGCCGACGCCGAGCGGCACGCGATCGACGCGTACCGATCGCTCGATCCGGGGACGAGCTGGTGGTTCGACGCGCTCAACCTGATCTCGGTGCTCTGCGTCAACCTGGCGCGGGGCAAGGCGCTCCGGGCCTTCGCCGACGAGCTGCTCCACGCCGAGCCGAACCCCAACGTCACCGCGCGCTGTGCGGAGATCAAGGCCCTCTGCCAGTGCGCCATCTCGCTCGTCCGCATCGACGAGATCGGGTTCGCCCAGAAGCTCATCGAGAGGGCGCAGTGGCGCGCCGAGCTGATCCCCTACGACGACAACGAGAGCCCCGTGTGGCTGACGCTCGCCGAGGCGGAGATCGGGCTGCACAGGAACGATCAGGTGAGCTCGCATCACCTCATGAAGCGCGCGGTGAAGGTGTTCGCCCTCCTCGGCGACGAGAAGAACGAGAGCCTGTACCGCACCAACGTCGGCAACGCGCTGATCCAGCTCGGCGCGTTCGCGCACGCCGAGCCCGAGCTGCGCCGCGCCATCGAGATCGCCGAGGCGAAGCAGCTCTACGTGCTCGCGCCTGCGCAGGCCAACCTCGCCTTCGCCCTGACGCGCCTCGGCCGGCCGAAGGAGGCCGAGACGGTCGCCACCCTGGCGCTGCGGTGCTGCTTCGATCAGGGGTACATGCGCTTCGTCCCCGTCTGCCACATCTACCTCGCCGAGAGCCTGCGCCTCCTCAATCGCCTCCACGAGGCGAGGTCGAGCGCGTCCTCGGCCGTCACGTCGTCCCACTCCATCCCGGCGATCCAGGCCTACGCCCTCGCGACGCTCTCGCGGATCCTCCTGCTCCTGAAGGACGTGGCGGGCGCCCTCGAACGAGCGTCGGAGGCGATGGGCATCTTCGAGCAGCTCGGCAGCCTCGAGGAGGGCGAGCTCGCCATCCGCCTCGCGCTCATCCGCGCGCTCGAGGCCCACGGCGACCTCACCCGGGCGGCGCGCCAGCTCAACGACGCCAGGCGGCGCATCAAGGCGCGCGCCGATCTGATCCCCGACCCGATGTGGAAGGACTACTTCACGAACATCCCGGAGGTGTGTGAGATCCGGAGGCTCAAGCTGAAGAGCGCGGAGCCCGGCGCATGAAGTCGGCGACCCGGCCCCCGTCGTCCCGGCCCAGGGCGAAGGCCCCCGGCCGCCGCGACGTCGACATCGAGGCGATGAGCATGCAGGAGATCATCCACCTGCAGAACCTCCTCACGGAGACGCTCACGCGGAAGTTCACGCGCAAGATGGCGCTCTGCTTCACGGACACCGTCGGATCGACCGCGTACATCGTGCGGTTCGGCGACGAGGCGGGGAGCCGGCAGAAGCGACGCCACTTCGAGACGCTGCAGCGGGCCATCGAGCCCCACGGCGGGCGGATCGTCGACACCGCGGGCGACGGCACGTTCTGCTGCTTCTCCAGCATGAACGAGGCCGCGAAGGCCCTCTGCGATTTCTACTGCAAGCTCGCCGACGACAACCTCTCCTATCCCCCCGAGCACCGCCTCTCCGTGCGCTGCGGCCTGCACTGGGGGAACGCGCTCACCGACGGGCAGGACGTGACGGGCGAGGCGGTCAACCTCGCGGCCCGCGTCGGGCAAGGCTCGGAGGGGGGCGAGGTGTGGATCACCAAGGACGCCTATTACGAGCTCTCCGCGCGGTTCAAGCTCTCGTGCGTCGAGCTGCCCGAGCGGGAGTTCAAGGGGATCAGCGGGCCCGTCGCGCTGTTCAGGCTCGAATGGCAGGACAAGGACGACTTCGTGACCTCGGTCTTCATCGACGAGACGAGGCAGGAGATCGCCCTCCCACCCAAGGACACCATCACGTTCGGGCGGTTCGCCGGCGGCCCGCAGAAGCTCGGCAACGACATCGTGCTCGACGGCGTGAAGGGGAGCGCGGCGAACGCGATCAGCCGGTATCATTTCGACCTCCGCCGCGGGTCGCGGTCGTTCTTGCTCCGCGTCCTCTCCGGCGGCATCACCGAGGTCAACGGCAAGCGCCTCGCCGAGGGCGACGAGGTGCGCCTCTTGCCGGGCGCGGTCGTCCGGGTGGCGAACACGCTCACGCTCCGGTTCCGCGGGCCGCGCTCGGGCGACAACGCCGGGCTCACCCGCCTCGACACGACGGGCGACGATCGCGCGGCGGCCTTCGTCCACATCGAGGAGACCGACGAGCACATCGAGCTCCCGCAGAAGGCGCTCATCACCTTCGGCCGGGCCCGCGGGGGCGAGGGCGGCGCGGGCAACGACGTGGCGCTCGCCACGCGCGACCCCGACACGACGCGATCGATCAGCCGGCATCATTTCGAGCTCAGGAGATCGGACGAGGGGTTCCGCCTGCGCTCGGTGTCCACATCGTCCACCATCGTCAACGGTCGGCCGCTCACCTTCGGCGAGGAGGCGCCCGTCCTGCCAGGCACGGTGGTCGTCGTGGCGAACGTGCTCACGCTCCGCTTCGGCACGTCGTCGGACATGCAGGACGACAGCTTGATGACGCGGATCTGCTGACGCCTTCTTCGAAGAGCATCACTGGTACAGCTCGTACCCGAGCCGCTTGCGCAGGGCCTCGACCTGCTCCTTGGGCAGCTTGAGCTCGCGGATGTTCACCCGCGTGAGCGCGGGCAGGCCCGCGAGCACGCTCACGTCGGTGACCTTGCTCCCGTAGAGCATCAGCCGCTCGAGCTTCACGAGCCCCTTGAGCGCGCCGAGATCCGAGACGCCGGTGTTGGAGACGGAGAGCTCCCGCAGCGCGGTGAGGCGCGCGATCGGGCCGAGGTCCGTCACCTTCGTCTCGTGGAGATCGAGCCGTTCGAGCGAGGTGAGGGCGGCGATCGGGGAGAGGTCGCTCACCGGCGCGAAGCCCACGTCGAGCACGCGCAGCGCCGTGAGATCGCGCATCGGCGCGAGGCTCTGGATCGGGCTCTGCGAGAGATCGATCTCGACGAGCTGCTTCATGCCCGCCACGAAGGAAAAGTCGCGGGCACGGGCGCCCGGGAGGCTCAGGACCTGGAGCTCCCGGAGCCGCGCGAGGGGAGAGAGGTCTTCGGCCTTGCAGTGGCGGAGGTGGAGGTGCGCGAGGGCGGGGAAATGAGCGATTGGCTCGATCGAGGGGAGGTCGGTGCTGTCGGTGGAGAGCTCGCGGAGAGAGGTGCAGGCGGCGAGCGCGGCCACGTCTTCCCGGCGCAGGTGGTCGAAGGAGGCGCGGGAGAGCGTGCAGGGGGACGGCAGGGGGAAATCGAGCTGGCCGTGCCAGCGCACGGTGTGGAGGTGGGCAAAGAAGGCGGGCGCTGCCGGGTGGAAGAGCCGCGCGCTGCCATTTTCGCCCGAGGCTTCGAGGTAGCGGAGGTGGGGCAGGGCGTGGAAGGGGAGAGATTCGACGGGCGCGCTTTCATAGCTCTTCTCGCCGCGCCCCGGGGAGAGGGCGAGGTACTCGAGGTCGGGCAGCTTTTCGAGGCTCTGCACGGCCTCCCGGCCCGAAAGGCTCAGCGCGAGGCCGCGCACCTTCGGCCGGACCGATTCGTCGGCGAGGATCGCCGACAGCTCGGCGTTGCCGTCACAGGCGTTGTCGCGGTGGTCACGGTAGAGGCAGCCGGTGAGGTAGAGTCGCTCCGTGCGCAGCGCGCCGATGCACGCGAGGGCCTTCGGCGTAAGGGTGCCATACTCATCGATGCTGACGAGCAACCGCGCTGGATGGGCCTTGTCGATCGCGTCCCTGAGCGAAGGAGAGCAGAGGGCCGGCTCGTCCGCCAGGAGCGATGTGTCGGCGATCGGCGCCTGGGAGAGGACGGCATCGAGCCACGCGGCGCGCTCGGGGGCGTCCTCGGCGAGGTAGGTGCGCTTCGTGGAGAGGTCGAGGATGGTGGAGCCGACGTTGCCGAGCAGGTCGAGCGGGATGGGCTTTGCGGGCTTGATCCAGCCGACGTTGCCGGAGAAGCCCGGGTGATAGGTGATGGAGAGATCGACCGGGCTCTCCTCGACCGGCGGGGGAGGGACGGTCCCGATGGGCGGGCTCGACGGAGCAGCGGTGTTGATCGCAGACGGCGCCGAGGGGCTCTGGGTGGGGCCGCAGGCGGCGCCCAGCGAGATGGAGAGGCAGAGCGCCCCGGCGCGGCAAAGCGTCAATGACGCATGGCGCGCGGGCATCTCACTCCACCCGCAGGTACCGCGTGACCACCGTCGAGCCGCCGCGCGCGTCGTGCACCACGGCCCAGATCGTCACGAGGCCCGACTCGGCCGGGGGGATGAACTTGCTGCTGTGGGTGTAGAGCAGGCCGTCGGTGGCGTCGCTCACGAGCTTCACGTCGACGGTGAAATCGCCCTTGTCGGCGAAGTAATCGACCCACACCACCTCTTTCAGCGGCTTGCCGTCGGCGGACGTGCTGTCGGGGTCGAGCTCGGCGACGTCCTCGTCCACGTCGATGTCCACCGTGTAGACGGCGCACTCGGCGAGCGGATCGGCCTTTCCGCAGCTCGGGGGCGCGTTCCGGTCGTCCTCGCTCACACCGCAGGAGGAGACGGACACGGCCGCGGTCGGGTCGTCCGTCAGCTCCTGTCGTGACACATCGAGGCCGGTGGAGGTGAAGAGGTGCATCCCCTTCACCTTGGGGTTCTGGTTCGTCCGCTTGTCGTCGAACGCGTAGATCTGCGTGTAGCCGGGCACGAAGCGATCGGCGTTGAGCTGGTTGCCCTTCTCGTCGAAGCAGCCGAGCGGGAAGGAGCCGGCCTGGCCGGTGCCCGAGGGAGGAATCGCCTTGATCGTCCCGGCGCAGACGGCGAAGAACACGTAGGCGATGCCGTAATAGGGGCCGATGGAGGGCTTCTCTCGACGGGAGATGATATCGTCGGGGAGCTGGGTGGTGAAGGTCGGGCCGAAGCCCACGTAGTTGAGATCGGGGTTCGCCGGGTCGAAGTTCTTCAGCACCTCGGCGAGCTGCGAGTAGCAGCCGTAGTAGGTGTCACCGGGCGGGTCGTAGCAGCCGGCGAGCCACAAGATCTGCGGCTTCGGCTGATCGGCGCCGGGGTTCGCCGGGTCGACGTACCCGTCGTAGTACGACATCGAGAAGGTCACCTTGTCACCGGGGTTGGCGTACGAGCCGGTGACCGCGACGTCGGGCGTCGGGTGGTCCTTGTCGAGCACGGCCGGGACGACGGCGAGCACGCGCAGCGAGTCGATCTGGCTGATCCGGTCGGTGGCGCCCCCGCAGCCCCCGGCGAGGGCCGGCGCGGCGAGGGTCAGCGCGGCGGCCGAGGCCAGGAGGAGCCGCTGGAGGGGGCGCCTCGTGTCCTGGTGAGTGGCCCTTGGATCTTGCTTCTTCGTGGCGAGGAGAGGCCCCCACGCAAGCCCGCGAAGGCGGGCTTCCTTCGTGTAGCTCGGGGTTTTAACCCCGGGCGGCGTGTGGCGCTTCGGGTGCGTTCTCATCACAGCTCTCCGCGGACACCGATGCTCGGCAGGAGCGGGAGCCCGGTGACGTACTGCCGCGTGGTGTAGTTGAAGTTGTACGAGATGGCCTCGACGTTGCCGTGGTTATAGACGTTCTGGATGTCGAGGTAGGTCGAGAGCTGCCAGGTCTTGAAATCCCACTTCTTGTCGAGGCGGATGTCGAGCTGGTGGAAGAGGGGCAACCGCTCGCTGAAGGGCCCGGAGTAGGGGATGGGCGTGTAGACGCCCGAGGCGGCGTGGAAGAGGGAGTTCGTGCGGTTGCGGTCGCAGGTCTCGGCGCTCGCGTCGCAGACGTTGGGCGTGACGAGGTTGCCGGAGATGAGCCGGAACCGGGCGCCGAACTCCCAGCCGCTCCCGAGGCGGTAGCTGCCGAGCACGGTGAGGATGTGCGTCTGGTCGAAGGAGACCAGGTACTCGTCCTGGCCGGGGCCGTTCTGCCGGGCGCTGCGGGAGAGCGTGTACGCGAGCCAGCCGAAGAACTTGTCGTCGGGCTTGTATTTCAGGAGGATCTCGCTGCCGACCACGTAGCCGCTCGCGGCGTTCGTGTACTCGACGCCCGAACCCTGCGAGTTCGGCTGGCTCACCACGGAGCTGTCGAGCTGCTTGACGAACCCCTCGATCGAGCCCTCGATGCGCTTCGTGATCTCCTGCTCGACGCCGAGCGCGTAATGGATGGCCCGGTTGCTCTTCAGCTTGGGGCTGCCGAAGGGGGGAGACAGCTCCTGGAACTGCGGGGGCTGGTGGAAGATGCCGAGGCCGGCCTTCAAGGTCGTCTTGGGGAACTCGGGGAAGAGCTCGTAGCGGCCGTTGACGCGGGGGCTGAAATCGAAGCGATCGTTGATGTTGAGGTAATCGACGCGCACGCCGGGCACGATCTTCACCCGGCCCGTCGGGGCGACCTCGGCCTCGAGGTAGGCGGCGGGGAGCGCGTAGCCGCCCGTCAGGTGCTGCTCGACCACGTTGCGCGTGGAGAAGGGCTGATTCGGCGGCTCGCCCGGCCGGGGGGCGGCGGGCAGGCGCACGTTCACGTCGTAGTAGCCGGCGAAGACATCGAGGCCGGCGTTGAGCGTCACGCCCTTGCCGAGGCGGTGAGAGTACTCGAATCGAGCGTTGGCGCTCTTGACGTTCAGCTTGAAGAAGAGCGACGCCAGGCCGAACTCCACCACGTCTTGCCCGAGGGCGAAGACGGTGCCGATTTTATCGCCGCTCGGGAGATCGTTGCGATAGCGCGCCTGGACGCGCTGAAAGGCGGTGTGGAGGCCGACGTTGCCGGAGAGGGCCGGCTCGCCGGGCGAGGGCTGATCGAGCAGGAGCTTGAGCGCGTCGTCCGATCCGAAGAGGGCCAGACGGAAGCTCGAGTCGGGCGTCGGGTTGGTCTGGACCATCGCCTGGTAGTCGTAATAGACGGGCGCCTGCGTCACGCCCGCGCCGGCCGCCTTGAGCACCGGGCCGAGCCACGAGTCGATCCAGCTCCGCCGGCCGGCGAGCGCGAAGGTCCAGCCCTTCACGAGGGGGATCGGCCCCTCGAAGAGCAGGCGGGCGTCGACGAGATCGAGCTGGGCGAGGCCATGGTATTTGCCATCGTCCTTGGGGGCGCGCAGGCCCGCGTCGACGATGCCGCCCTGGACCCGGCCATACTGGGCGCTGAAGTTGCCGGGATAGAAATCGATCTTGTCGAGCAGCTCTGTCGGGACGACGGAGGAGAGGCCGCCGAAGTGGTAAATCAAGGGCACCGGCGTGCCGTCGATGAAGGTCTGGGTGTCCTGCGGGCCGGAGCCGCGCACGAGGAGCAGGCCGGCGAGGCCGGGCGGGCGGGCCACGCCGGGCAGGCTCTGGATGGAGCGGAGCGCGTCGCCGTTGGTGCCGGGGATGCGGCTGATCTCGCGCTGTTCGAGGGTGCGCTTGACCACCTCGCGGGGCGGGCGCGCGCCGCGAATGACCACCTCGAGCCCGCCGCCCTTGGCGACGAGCCGGTATTTGACCTCCGCGGACTCGCCCTTTTCGAGCGTCTCCTCGACGGTGAGGGGCTCGTAGCCCGGCGCGTCGATGGTGACCTTGACCGTGCCGGGGGGCAGGTCGTCGAGGGTGAACGCGCCGAGCAGGCTCGCCTCCGCGACCTCGCTGAAATTGTCAGGGCCGGTGACGGTGACCCGGGCGCCCGCGATGGGGGCCTCGCCCTCGGAGGTGACGATCGTCCCGCGCAGGGCCTGCGCGACCTTCTGCGCGGCGGCCGGCGTCTGCTCCGGCGGTGGCTCGACCTTCTTGAGGGTGAACGAGTAGCGATAGAGGATGCGCGCCGCGAAGGGGGTGCCATCGGGCTTGCGGGCCGGCTCGAAATTGAGGTTCTTCGCCGCGGCGAGCGCCGACTCGTCGAACCCGTGCCCGGCCGGATCGACGACCGTGGCCCGGAGCACCTTGCCCTGCTTGTCGATGTCGAGCTGGAGGGTGACCGTGCCCTCGATCCCCGCTTTTTCGGCCTCCGGCGGGTAATCCGGCGGGGTGTAGTTGAGGGGCCGCGGCATGGTGACCTGGCCCGGCGCCGCGTCCGGGGGAGGCGTCTCCGCGGGCTTGATGATGGCCCCGCCCGGCCCGCGAGGCACCGAGCCTTGATCCGGCGTATCGGGCTTCGGCTGCTGGGCGAACGCGGGGACCGCGGTGAGGAGAGCGGCCAAGGCGACGAGGGGTGCCCCTGCTCTCGGGGATTTCAACGCAAAGGCGCAAAGGCGCAAAGGCGCAAAAAAGAACGAAGAGCTGGTCTCGTCTTTCTTCTTGCGTCTTTGCGGTTCTTTGCGCCTTTGCGTTAAATTGGACCTCATCGGATCTTCAAGCGGCTGTGCGGGGGAGGTGGCTGCTCGTGGTTCGAGGAGAGCGCTCGACGTGGGCTTCACCGGAGGGTTCCTCGTCATCACACCGGGTCGCGGCGCTTGAGGATGATACAGAGGGAGACCAGCAAGAACATCATCATCCCGGCGAGGACCACGTACGGTATCCATATCGACTCGTAGGTGGTGAAGCCCCAGGCGCCCTGGAAGCTGTCCGAGGCCATCTGGGCGATGGCGCACTTGAACTTGCCGCCCTCGACGAAGTCGCCCGGGCTCGACTGGCCGGGGCTGCCGAGGTCGATGAGCCAGGCCGGGTCGTTCTGGAGCGCGACCCGCTCGGGGGCGATCGAGCCCTCGAAGCCCCAGCGCGCGGGGATCCCGTACATCAGCGCGCGCAGGTGGGGGACGGTCGTCATCGGCACCATCAGGCCTCCGAGCACCACCTGGGGGATGAGGGCGATGGGCGTCAAGGCCATGGCCGCCTCGGAGCTCTGCACCACGGTGGAGAGCATGAGGCCGAGGGCCACGGCGCTGAGCGAGGTGGCGATGAGCGCGGCGAGCTGCTGGGCGAAGGCCTGCGGGCCGCCGTGGAAGCCCAGCGCGAAGAAGACGATCGCGAGGAGGATCGTGCACTGCACGACGCAGAAGAGCGCGAGCAGGATGTACTTCGAGAGCACGTAGTTGAGCAGCCCTAGGTTCACCATCCGCTCGCGGAGGTAAATCGCCCGCTCGCTCACGATCTCGCGCGCCGCGTTGGAGGTGCCGAACCAGATGGCCGCCACCACCAGGAAGAAGATGGCCGCCGTGTGATCCGTCGTCGGGTCGAGGCGGCTCAGCACGTCGGCCCCGCCGGCGCTCTTGCCCGCCTTGCGGCTGAGGTCGTTGAGCGCGCCGAGGCACCAGGCCGGCACCGACTTCTGCTGTCCGCCGAAGACGATGGCGAGCAGGATGCCGATGATCGGCGCCTGGAGCAGCATGATCGCCGTCCCGCCGATGTCCCTGACCTTCACCTTGAAGTAGCGCGACAGGAGCAGGCCGAGCTGCCCGCTCGTCGTCACGCGCGACGCGGGGATTCCCCGCTGCCCCTGGCCCGTGCCGACCTCGCGCCTGCCGGAGTACATCTTCCGGTAGACGGGGTTATTGTTGTTCTCGTACTCCTTGCGCCACTCGCCCGCGGCGTGCTTGCGCGCATGCCCGCGGGGGACGTTCGGATCTTGCGCCTTCATGGCGTCGTAGATCGTCCGCTCGCGGGCGGCGATCATGTCGAACATGTCGCGCGGGTTGTCGATGTCGTTCGGCTGGCGCTGCCGCTCCTTCCACGTCCCGAAGAACCTGTAGGCGTCCTTGTTGGGGCCGAAGAACATCGGCACGCCGCCGTAGCCCATGATGAGGCAGTGGGTGAATTTCTCGAACTCGTCCTTCGCGGGCTGATGGATCGTCATGATGATCGTCTTGCCCGTCTGCTTCGTCAGGTCCGAGAGCAGCGTGATGAGCGCCGTCGTGTCGTCGGCGGCGAGGCCCGAGGTCGGCTCGTCGAGGAAGAGGATGACCGGATCGGTCACGAGCTCGAGGGCGATGTTGACGCGCTTCCTCTGCCCGCCGGAGAGGATCTTCTTCTCGGGCTTGCCGATCTGGAGGTTGCGCACCCCTTCGAGGCCGAGGTCCTTGATCGTCTGGTCGACGCGGGCGTCGATCTCGTCCTCCGAGTAGTCGGGCGGGAGGCGGAACTTGGCGCTGTACCGCACGGCCTCGAACACGGTGAGCTCGGGGTGGACGAGATCGTCCTGCGGGACGTAGCCGATCGAGCCGCGGAGGTTGTCGTAGATGGTGTAGAGGTCCTCGCCGTTGATCCGGACGATGCCGCTCGTCGGCGGCAAGTAGCCGTTCAACGTGAGCAGCAGCGTCGTCTTGCCGGCGCCCGACGGGCCCATCAGGGCGATCATGTCGCCGGGCAGGGCCTTGAACGACACGTTCTCGAGGAGCGATTTCATCTCCCGCGGGTTGTCGCGGTCGGGCACCTCGAGCGCGAGGCTCCACGCCTCGATCTCGTAGAGCGGGCGGCCGGCCCAGCGATCGGCCGAGTACTCTTCCTGGACGATCTCCGCGGCGCCGGACGCGCTCTGCTCGATCTGCAGAGGCATCGGGCCGATGTAGATCTTCTCGCCGCTCTGGACGCCGATCTTCTGCCCGCGGGGGATGCGGTGGCCGCGGACGAAGGTGCCGTTGGCGCTGCCGCGATCTTCGACGAAGAGCTGGCCGTTGATCTTGTGCAGCCAGGCGTGGTGGCTCGACACCTGCGGGTGCGAGAGCACGATGTCGTTGTCCGGCGTGCGGCCGATGCTCTTGACCCCGGTGCCCGCCGCGCCGCCCGAGAAATCGAGCTGCCCGAGCACGGTCTTGTTCTTCTTGGCCGGCGCTCCGGCCATCGGCGCGCCCGCCGCCGGCGCCGCGCCTCCCGGGACGGCGCCCATCGCCTGCGTGCCCGGCGTCGCGCCCATCATCGGCTGGGCCTGCTGCGGCGCCGGCGCGGCCTGCACCGCCGAGGGCCCCGGCGTGTTCAGGCTGTTCTGCGGCCCGCGCGCGGCCATCGCCTGCGCGAGGCGCATGAGCAGCGAGACCTGCACGGGCACGGGGCCGAAGGCGAGCACGCCGTTCGGATCGATCGGCGTGGGCGTGCCGGCGGCGATCTTGGTCGTGCCGACGTAGGTGCCGCTCGTCGAGCTGTGATCGATGACCATCATCCGGTCGAGGATGATCGTGGCGTGCTGGCTGGAGACGCTCGGGTGCTGGATGACGAGCGAGCTCTTGGTCGGATCGCGGCCGAGGATGATCTGGCCGGGCGGCGCGCCGAGCGTGCCCGTCGCCATCAGCGCGAGGGTGATCGCCGGGTGGTGGAGCGGGAGCTGCGCCGCGCCCACGGTGAACTGCGTGCGGAAGTCGAAGGCCGCGCTCTCGCCGGGCGCGAGGCGCCGGCCGTTCGCCGTGGCCGCGCCGTGGCCGCACACGAAGAGGAGCTTGCCGCCGCCCTGATGGATGAGGCGGGCATGCTCCGGCATGACCCCCTCTCCCGTGAGCACCACGTCGCATGAGGGCGAGCTGCCGATGGTGAGGTTCTGCTTGCCGAAGCCGGGGATCACGCGCGTCTTTTCAGCACGATCGCCTCGCGAGGGCAACCCCCAGCACCTTCCCGGCTCGTTCGCGGCGCGTGTTCGGGGTGCGTGCGCGCGCCGTGCGCGCCCCGTGTGCCCGGCGCGCGCGCACACCTCCGCACCCCGCGGCGCGCCGGCTTCATGCGGAGATGCGCCTGGCACGGAGGTTGATGTGCGATCGGCGAATCGCTGCATGGGAGCGCGCCTGCCCGGGCTATCCTCGCATGCAGCACCCTTTCGTCCGCTCTTCCACCACCGGGGGATCCCCGAGAAACGAGCACCATGACCGCCCTCAAGAACGACGCGTGCGCCCTGCTCATCGGCGTCGACGACTACTCGGCGTACGACCCGGCGCAGAACCTGAAGGGTAGCGTCAACGACGTGGCCGCATGGCAACGGGTGTGCAACGCCCTCGGGGTGTCGCCGAAGAACGTGCACATCCTCGGCTCGCGCACGTTCGTCGACGGGGCGGTGAAGAACAAGCGGTGGCCGAACCGCTTCGGCGATCGGGTGAAGGTGAAGGAGGCGACGCGCAAGAACATCCTCGCCGAGGTGAAGTGGCTGGCGAAGAAGCTCGCGTCGGGGACGGTGCCGGGCCTCTTGACCTACGCGGGCCACGGCGACGTGACGGACGACGGACAGCTCGCCCTCTGCCCGCTGGACGTGAAGAAGGGCAAGACCGGGATCAAGAACCTCGTGACCTTGCAGGAGCTCTCCGACCTGCTCTCGGCCGGCAAGGCGAAGGATCTGCTCACCGTGGTCTTCGACTGCTGCCACGCAGCGGGAGCGGCGCGCCCCGCTTCTCTCTCGCTCTCGCTCCGCGGGGCGAGCACCCCCGAAGCGAAGGGCGAGCGGCCGCGGCTCGGCGCGCGCGAGGTCTATTCCTGCGGGGCCTCTCAGGTGGCCTACCAGTCGGAGTTCACGAGCCAGTTCCACGGGGCCTTCACCTGGGCCCTCACGGCGTCGCTGCTCCAGTGGCGCCCGGTCGAGGAAGACGGGGCGGTGCGGATCGACGTGAGCTACGAGGAGGCGCGCTCGACCTGCCAGAAGCTGCTCGGGGTGCTCAACTACGAGAACCAGACCGCGGAGGTCTATCCACCCTCGGTGGGGGAGATGCCGTTCTTCCACCCGAAGGCCGAGGCGGACGGCGGCGAGGTGAAGAAGAAGCCGGACGGGGAGCGCGATCGGATCCAGATCACGCCGGATTATTTTTACAACATCACGCTGGAGGATGACACCGAGCTCCTCCTCGCGCAGGTCGTCGTCACGGGGGACAACCCGGTGTCGCTGATCGATTCCGCTGGTAACCGCGTCTATTCGTGCAGCTCCCCGAAGACCGAATACTGGTTCGTCAACGACGCGGCGCTCGACTCCCTGTCCAGCGGGTCGAAGAGCGGGATCAAGATCGCGCGAGCAGGCTTCGATCACGACGACACGACCAAGGTGTACAGCGTGACCCAGGGATCCGGCGTGGCGAGCTCGCCGACCTTCACCCCTTCAGCCACCTCGTTCTCCTGGACCCCTGGGAACGGTACCCCGACGACGGGGGACAGCTACATCTACAAGAGCCCGGCGCTCTCCGCCTTCGACGATCCGCCGCCGACTGGAACCACGGCGGTGTATGTGCTGTTCAACCTCTCGCAGTCGACGAGCGGCGCCTTCACGCTCAGCGAGGTCCTGTGGTATCTGGACGGGGTGTCTTCGGTAACCGAACCGTTCAGCCCTTCGGCGAGCGACAAGTATTCGCCGAGCGAATTGCCGGAGAGCGCGAACATGGTCTGGGCGAAGTCGGCTTGATTGCGGTGGAACTCGGCAGTCGCCGGCTCGCTGTGAAATGAAGCCGATTGATGGTCTGAACGGTTCGATTTTAACGCAAAGACGCAAAGGCGCAAAGACGCAAGGTATCCGTTCACGCCCTACTCCGCATGAGCGAACAGAGCCAAAGCGGCTCAGGTGGGCTGTGGCAGAAGCGACGGGGACGGAGCATGGCTGAGCGCAGCAACGCAAGCCTCGCGGAGGAAGTCGAGGACATTGCGGTTCTGCTGCCGCAACGTCGCGTGCGCGGTGAGTACGCGTTCGACGAAGCGGCTGCCGTCCGGGCTGTGGGTCCCATACGAGGTCTTCCGCCAGAGCACCGCATGGCGAATGCGCAGCTCTGCGGCGTTGTTCGTCGGCTCTACGCCCTCGCGATAGACAAACGTCCACAGTGCGTCGGCGTGCTTGCGCAGCAGACGGCATGTTTTCATGGTCTTGGCGGATCCGTGCACCATCCCCTCTCCCAGCAGATGGTAGACCCGATCCTGAAGGGGCTTCATGTAGCGCCGGAAGGTCGACCGGGCGAGCGTTCCGTCGCGAACCCGATGCCACCACGCAAACATCTGGTCTCGCTCGGCCAGCAGGGCCGCAGCGAGGGTCGCGTCGGGACCTCCGCGCTCCTGGATTTTGATGAAGTCGCGCTTGAGATGGGCCCAGCAGAGCTGTCTCGCGAGGTCGGGCCAAAAGCCATAGGCGCCCCATCGATCGGTGATCAAGACACCGCAGGTATCGCCGAGCAGCGCGCGCGCCGCATCGGTGCTGCGCCGCGCCTGCACGAGGAACACCGTCACGAACGAGGTCACCGCGGTCCACAGCCACGCACGCGACCGAGCCTCTCGCCACCCCGTCTCGTCGGCGTGCTTGACCGGGTGCGCCTGGACGTAGGCGTGCACCTCGGCGTGCGGCGTTTCGAGCGCAAGGGCCGCCTGCTCCTGGCAGGCCACGACGCTGCCGACGCTCATCGTCAGGCCGAAGAGGTCGGCCATCAGCATCTCGACCGGCCGCTTGCCGAGCCGGTAGACGCCCATGAGCAGCGCCACGACCGCGGTGACGCTCGGCCCGAAGGCCCCGGCAGGCACCCCGTCCGGCAGATCGGCCGCGGTGCGGGTACCGCAGAACGGACACACCAGCGCATGAAGCTCGTACTGGGTGACGAAGGGCTTGACCTCGGGCAGCTCGAAGACCTGGTGCAGACGGGGCGATGCGTCGCAGCCCGTCAGACCGGCATGACATCGACGGCAGCGGTCGGGAAAACACGGGACGCGCTTGTCCACTTCGTTGGCTGGCACGAGCGCACGCTGATGCCCTTCGTGACCGGGCTGCCCTCCCGGCTTGCGTCCGCTTGGCTTCCGGGCCGGCGGCTTCGGCGCGGAAGGAGGGTCGCTCGAAGGCGGCTTCGAGGAATTGCGCGACGACACGCGAAGCTTCTCCTCCAACTTGGCGATCTTGGCGACCGCAGCCTCGAATTTCGCATCGAGCTCGGCCGTCTTCGCGAGCGCCGCTTCGAGCGCCGAGATTCGGGCAAGCGCGACCTCGAGCTTTCCCTCCAGCTCGGCAATCCGGTCGTCTCGCCAATCGCGGCCCATGTCTCATTCCCATCACCTTTTTCCCCGACCGAACAGGCCCATTCGCATAGGATCACATAGCGTCACGTAGGATCATGACCATATGCCCCGTGAACGGATACGACGCAAGAAGAGGAGAAGAAGCGGGCTCTGCCTGTCTTTTTTGCGCCTTGGCGTCTTTGCGCCTTTGCGTTGAATTCTGGGGAGTCGAAGGTCATTCCCGGGGAAATCGCCGTCCGATCCGCAGTCCGAGGCCGAGCCCGCGGTGGGCCGGGCGCGCGCCGAATCGGGAGGCGGCGCGGCTCCCTGCGGTCGCGCTTCCCCAGGCGCCGCCGCGGATCGCCCTGAAATCCGGGTCATCAGCGCCGGCCGGATCCAGCCGCAAGCGATCGCTCTCCACCGTCGGTCCGGCGAGCTTCCAGGTGTTCATGCACCAGTCACGGACGTTCCCCGCGAGCCCGCGCACGCCATAGGGGCTCTCGTCGGTGGGATAGGCGTGGATACTCACCCGCGCCGCGGCCTCTTCCTGGCTCTCCGAGGTCCGGGAGAAGGTCGGCTCTGGGTGATCGCCCCAGGGGAGGAAGCGGCCGTCGGCGCCCCGGGCCGCTTTCTCCCGCTCCAGCTCGTTCAGGAGACGATAAGGGCGCCCTG
Source organism: Byssovorax sp. (assembly GCA_046351295.1). Lineage (GTDB taxonomy): Bacteria > Myxococcota_A > Polyangia > Polyangiales > Polyangiaceae > JAXLYT01. The sequence goes on along the minus strand of JAXLYT010000082.1, from coordinate 19,126 downwards.
TCTTCTCGGCCTTCCAGCGCGCATAGGCCATCGCACCATGCCAGTCCACGAGCACGATCGGCAGGTCGTCGCTCCAGTCAGGCGGTGGATGAAAGCGTCCATCCTTACCCCATTGAGGGAGCGCCGAGCGAGACTCCACGCTCGTCGAAAGAGCAAGATCGCTCCGCGGACATACGATCGTTGCCTTATCGCTCTGCCCCTGCGCACAGAGGTCGTTGAGGAAGCCGAGGTACTCTCCGCTCGTCACGGGATACCTGCCAATCACGAACGAATCGACCCATATCCTCCGCCCCACGAGCCCATCCGGCGCCTCCGGATCGCCCCCGATGAGGGCATATCCGGCCGGGATCAGCGCCTCGTCCGGGCCGATCTCGCCCTCCTCCGGGAGCAGGATCGGCCGAGGCTCGCTCTCTCCCGGCGCAACACCATCCCAGTGCTCGCCCCGCTCGATCCTTATCGGATAGAGCACCTCGCTCCGGCCCGGGGCACGAATCCGCAGGAGATAGCTGCCCTTTTGCAACGGCACACCTCGGAGCGGCGCCACGCCGAGCAGCCCCATATCCTCCTCCACGAGCCTCCGCCCGCGGAGCGCATATCGGGAGAGCCAAACCTCCGCGCCCGGTGGATCCGTGACCAGCGTGAGCGCTCCCTCGCCGCGCAGGAGCGACGCAAAACGCCCGCGATCATGGGCACGGAGGAGCGCCTCCGCCTGCGCGGCTTCGGCCGCACGACGAGCGCGCTCCGCGGCCAAGAGCGCGCCCTTATGAGGCTCGGCAAGCGCCGCGTGGGCCTCGGGCAGATCGGGATCGATGGTCAGCGCCCCGTGCAGCGCCTCCATCCACTCCGTCTCCCGCAGCGCCGCCTGCACATCGAGCGCCGCGGCCTCGTCCTCCAGCGCCCAGCTCGGCGCCTTCTTATCGACCCCATCGAACGATCGCACCCGGTCGAGCCCCTCGCGCGCCTCGGCGCGCAGCGCGCCGACCCGCGCACGCAGCGCCGCGATCTCCGGCTCGATCGCCCTCGCGCGCCGCACGGCCTCTTCCGCCTGCTCTCTTCGCTTCGCTCCATCGAGCCACGCCACCACTTCACCCGCGAGCGCCTCCGCAGTCGGCCGATCGCCGATCGTCGGGCTCATCGCGCGCATCGCGAGCTCCGCGAGCTCGGCCGGCACAGGCGCGCCCTTTCGCCCGGCGCGCGGAGGTAAAGGCCGCACCCCGCGCGCGATCGATGCGAGGATCTCCGCGCTCGTCCCCGCGTACGGCGGCCTCCCCGCGAGCAGGTGGTAGAGCACCGCGCCGAGCGCGTACACATCGCTCGCCGGCCCATGGAGCGCCGTCTCGCCGCGCGCCTGCTCGGGCGGCATGTAGGCCGGTGTCCCGAGCACGTCCCCGTGGCGCGTCAGCCCCGGGGCGACCTCGATCTCTGCCGCCTCGTCCACCGACTCTTCCTCGCGCAGCGACAGATCGCGCCCGAGCCCCCAGTCCATCACCAGCACCTCGCCGAGCTCGCCGACCATCAGGTTGTCGGGCTTGAGATCGCGGTGGAGGATGCCTCGCCCGTGGGCGTGGGCGATCGCCTGGGCGATGCGCGAAAAAGCCTCGATCAAGCGGCGAAACGTCCACCCCGAGGCCATGGGCCGAAAACCCTCGGGGCGCGACGCCTCGTGCAGCGCGTCGATCGCCTCGCGCAGCGTCGCGCCGCGCACCTCTTTCATCGTGAACCACAGCCGGCCGTCCGGCGTCTCGCCCCGGTCGAAGAGGGCCACGATCCCCGGGTGATCGAGGCGCGCCGTGATTCTCGCCTCGGCGAGGAAGCGCTTCCGCAGGTGATCGCGCGTGTGCTCGCCGTGGAGCACCTTCATCGCGACTGCCCGGTCGAGCAAGGTATCGTGCACGCGGCGCACCTCGCCGAAGGCGCCGCGGGCGAGGAGGCCGAGATCCCGGTAGCGACCGGGGAGCAAAGGCCGATCTGCGCCGCGATGATCGGTGATCCCGCTCTCGACGACCGCGGAGGTCGAGCCCGCGTCGCTCGGCAGGTCGGTCGGCAGAGGGACGCGGGTGGGCTCGGGCATGATGGCTCGGACGGGGCGAGGCGCGAGGTGGTTTTCGCGACGGCGCTCGGCCTCTAGGATAGCGTCGAACGCGCCACGCCATGAGCCAATTCACCACCACCATCGACACCGGCAGCAGCGACGTGACCTCCCGGGACGAGGAGGATGGGCTGGTCGCGCTGATGATCGCCTGGTCGGCGGAGGAGGGCGATCGCGCCGGCGAAGTCGCGCTCTTCGAGGCCGAGGGGAGCGCGCTCGTGCTCGGTCGCGGCGAGGGCGAGGGTGGGCGCGTCGTTTTTTGCCGCCAGCGCCCGGGCCTGAACGATCGGCGACCACCGCTCGCGAGCCCGGGCATCTCGCGCGAGCAGCTCCGGATCCGCCTCCGTCACGGCAAGCTCGAGATCGAGCAGATCGGCAGGTGCCCGCTGATCGTCAAGGGCGAGCCGGTCAAGAGGGCGACCATCGCGCCCGGGGAATCGTTGCTGCTCAAACGACAGCTCCTGCTCCATTGCACCACGCGGCCCCGCAGGCTCGCGCCCTTCCGCGGCGCCCTCGCCGATCTGCCCGTGTTCGGCGAGCCGGACGCGCAGGGCATCACCGGCGAGAGCCCGGCGGCGTGGCGGCTCCGCGATCAGATCGCCTGGCTCGGCCGGGCCGACGAGCACACGCTGATCCTCGGGCCGAGCGGCTCGGGCAAGGAGCTCGCGGCGCGCGCCATCCACGCCGGATCGACGCGCGCGCTCAAACCCTTCGTGGCGCGCAACGCCGCCACCATCCCCGCGGGGCTCGTCGAGGCCGAGCTCTTCGGCAACATCAAGGGTTACCCCAACCCGGGGATGCCCGAGCGATCGGGGCTCGTCGGCGCGGCGAACAAGGGGACGCTCTTCCTCGACGAGATCGGCGAGCTGCCCGTCGCGCTGCAAGCGAGCCTGCTCCGCGTGCTCGACCAGGGCGGGGAGTACCATCCGCTCGGGGGCGCAAGCGTGATGCGCTCGAATTTCAGGCTGATCGGCGCGACCAACCGCGACGCGTCGGCGCTCAAGCACGACCTCGCGGCGCGCCTCGTGCTGCGCCTCGAGCTGCCCGACCTCCGGGCGAGGCGCGACGACGTGCCCCTGCTCGCCCGGCACCTGCTCCGCCGGGCCGCGGAGAAGAGCCCGGCTGCGCTCGAGCGCTTCGTGGAGAAGAGCGGGCCGCGCGCGGGTGAGGTGCGGGTCAAGCCGAGCCTCGTCGAACAGCTCCTCCAGATTCGTTTCAGCACCAACGTTCGAGGCCTCGACGCCGTGCTCTGGCGCGCCGTCTCCCTGAGCGAGGGCGATGCGGTGGAGGGCTCGCCTGCGCTCGCCGACGCGATCGCGGGCGAGCCGGCGGCGGCGGGCGAGGATCGGGAGACGCCGATCGGCGCTCGCCCGCCTCCGACCGAGGAGGAGATCAAGAACGCGCTCGCCGCGGCGGGAGGGAGCATCACGCGGGCCGCCGAGGCGCTCGGCTTGCCGAGCCGCTACGCGCTCTACCGGCTGATGAAGAAGCTCGGGATCGACGGGGGCGACGCGCGCGGCGGAGGCTGAGCCCCACCACGCGGGCGCGCTTTGTCGTGGAAGCCGAGCGGATCGATCCTCTAGGATCGAGGGCTCGATCGCGCGGCAGAGCGCCGCCGACCTCGCTGGAGAACGCCGATGCGCCCGAGCCTGTCTTCGCCTTCCTTCCGCCGCTCTCCCCGGAGCTTCGCGGCCCTGCTCGCCTTCGCCGGCGTCGCCTGCGCGCTGCCCGCCGAGGCCAGCTGGCCCATGGCGCGGCACGACGCGAAGCGCACCGGCGCGGCCACGGGCACGAGCGACATCACCGCGCCCGTGCCCTACTGGCGCACCTACCTCGGCGGATCGATAAGCTCGCTCGGCATGGTCTCGGCCGACGTGAACGGCGACGGCAAGGTCGAGGTCGTCTACGTCACCGGCGGGCGCATGGTCGCCAAGCTCGCCGACGACAGTCCGGTCTGGGAGACACCCCCGCTCGGCATCGGCAGCATCGTCGGCCTCGATGACGTGAACGGCGACGGCTTGCTCGACATCGTCGTGAGCGCCTCGAACCACGCCTATGTCTTCGCCGCCGCGACGGGCGCGCTCGAATGGGCCGAGGAAGACGGGGAGATGGGCACGCTCGGCGCCGTGCGGATGGGCGATGTCAACGGCGACGGCCGGCCGGACGTGATCGTGCAGGAGTGCGGCTGCTGCGGCGTCAACAGCGGCAAGACGGGCTTCGCCTACGCGTTCGCGATGGACTTTTCGCCGAGCAAGCTGTGGGCGATGCCGTCTGTCGCATGCGGCGGGAGCAGGGCGCTCTCGCTCGTCGACGCCGACGGGCAAGGCCCGCTCGAGGTGCTGATCTCGACGTACCAGACCTTGCAGCTCCTCGACGGCGTGACGGGCAACATCCTCGCGACGACCCCGCAACTCGGGACATGGACCTCGGTGAGCTTCTGCCGCGGGGTGAACCTCGACGCCATGCCCGGCGACGAACTCGTCTGCATCGTCAACAGCAGCGATCTGCCGGCGGTGAACCAGCGCAAGGCCTACGCGGTCAAGTACGATCCCGTGGCCAAGACGCTCCTGCCGATGTGGTCGCAGGTGATGGCGCCCGACGCCGGAGGCGACATGGCCTGGGTCGACCCGATCATCGATCTCGACGCCGACGGTATGGTCGAGCTGATCCTCTCCTCCAAGGACGCGGCCGGCACCTGGACGACCCATGTGCTCGACGCGGCCACCGGGGCCTCGCTCGCGACCTTGCCCGGCGAGCGCATCGCGGGCGCCGCGCCCGTGGCCGATCCGACGCACTCGCTCGTGTTCACCACCGGCGCGGCCGGCCTCTCGGCGTGGACCTTCGTGCGCCAGAACAACCCCGCGGCGGCGCTCGCGTGGAGCTTGCCGGATCGCACCGTCGTCAACGTGCCCGATTTTGCCCGTGTGCGGACGACCACGCTCTACAGCCGCACCGCGGTGATCGACCTCGACGCCGACGGCACGGGCGATCTGCTCGCGAGCAAGCAGGCGGGCGGAGCCTCGATCGAGGCGTACAAGGCCACGGGGGCGATGCCCATGCTGCTCGCCGAGCACCCGTTCCCCGCCGACATCGATCCGCTCGTCACCTGGGTCGTCCCGCCGATCACCAAGGCGTATCCGCAGCTGGCCGTGGCCACCAACGATGGATACCTGACGATCTATGACAAGTCCTTCCTCGCCACCAACGCCGATCCCGCCCAGGGCCGGCCCGGCCTGCGCATCGGTGGATATTACGCCGCCGGGGCCTGGCGCGATCTCCAGCGCTCGCCGGTGGTCGGCTCGTTCGACGGCGGAGCGGCCGAGTCCATCGTGGTGCGCGACAGCCGGGGCGCGCTGCTGCGCTTCGATCCCAAGGAGGCGAGCCTCGTCTCGCCCCCCGCGAAGACCTGGCAAAAGACCCATGCCTTCGCGCCGGCCATCGTGGCCGGGCTCGACGGGCAGAAGCCCGGGATCGCCTGCTTCGGCAACCCCGAGCCGGTGCCCATCCCGGCGACGTACCTGGTCGAGGCGCTCCACGACGACGGGAGCGTGATCTGGCAACAGCCCGTCGAGACCACACCGTTCAACGACGTGGTCCCGGCGAACCTGAACGGCGACGCGACGCCCGATCTGGTGGTGCAGTGGGGCGATCCGGGCGACGTGCTGCTGCGGACGCGCGGGATCTCCGGGACCGATGGAACCACCTTGTGGAACGCCGCCCCCGTCAGCCCCGGCTCGGGGAGGCAGCCGGCCGGCGTCACGGTGGTCGACTGGAACGGCGACGGCAAGGACGACGTGCTCCACCAGGCCGCCGGGACCAAGGTGCTCACCGGCGTCGACGGGACGCAGCTCGCCGCGGGCGGATCGGGCGATTCGTACTTTTTACCGCTCGTCTACGATGTCAACGGAGATGGGGTGAACGAGGTGACGCTCCAGGGCGGCTTCTCCCCGGCGCGGACGTACAACCACAACCTGAGCACCACGGTGTGGGTGAGCAACGATGACGACAGGCCGTATCCGTACGGCGCGGTGGCCGTGTGCAACGGCACGCCGGTGCTCGTGGAGGGCTCGTGGCAGCACCCGTCGCGGCTGAAGATGACCAAGATGGGCGGCGCCCAGGCCGGGACCTTCGTGACGGTGGTGCTGGCCGGCGGGGCGCTCTACGCCGACGAGGCCGCCGCGGCCGCGGCCAACGCGCGCATGGGCCAGCTCACCTCGGCGACGGTGCACGATAACCTGAGCGGGCAGGGGCGCCCCTCGGCCCTCGTGGGCTCGGGCGACGGCTACCTGTACGGGTTGAACCCCTGCGCGGCGACGCTCGATTTCACCTATGGCTTCAACGCGGCGGTGGGAGAGGCCGTGTATGGCGACACCGACGGTGACGGGCGCGACGAGATCCTCGTCTCGGTGGCCGACGGCTTCCTCTACGATCTCAAGAACGCGGCGTTGCCGCCCCCGGGGGAGGTGCTCGACACCGACCCGGACAACGGCGTCAACAACGTGGACATCGACGTGATCATGACGGAGAAGAAGCTGTCCTGCGCGTGGAAGCCGGTGATGGGCGCGGCGGCCTACGAGGTGGCGATCCTGAACGCCGGCGGTGGGTTCGTGACCTCGCCGCACTGGATCAACGTGGGCAACGTGGTGTCGGCGAGCCTCTCGCCGCTCGCGCTCGTGGAGGGCGCCGTGTACCTCTGCGCGGTGCGGGCGCTCGACGCGATGGGGCATGCGTCGACCGACGCGGTGTCCGATGGAGTGACGGTGACGGCCCCGGTGATGGGCACAGGCGGCGGCGGGGCAGGAGGGATGGGCGGGATGGCGACCACGTCGGGTACCGGTGGTTCCACGGTGACGACGACCGGAGCCGGTGGGATGAGCGGGACCACGTCGGGTACCGGTGGATCATCGAGCACGGGTGGCCACGGCGGGATGGGCGGAATGGGGACGACGACCGGGACGACGAGCGGGAGCGGCGGTGGAGGCACCGAGGTGGGCGGGTGCGGCTGCCGTGTCGGTGAGGACCGATCGGGAGAGACGGCGGGTTGGCTCGCGCTCCTCGGCGTGGTGGGCGCGATGCGGCGGCGGTCGCGGCGCGGACCCGCGCTCGGGCAGCGCTAGCGGTCGCCGGCTGTCCTGCGCCGGCGCAGCGCTGCACGCGGCGCGCAGGGGCGCGGGAGGACATCGCCCTCCCGCGCCGCGGCGGGAGAGCTTCGCCTGTATCCCTGCAAATCGCTCGCGGGGACGCAGGGGTTGCGGTGATGAGCCCGCGTTCGAGCGATTCTCGCGGTGCGCGCTCCGTGGTCCGCAGAATGCAGGCGCCGTCGGGTCCACGAGGCGCTCCCGCGACCCGACCGTGGGTCCGGCGTCGTGGGTGCGCGCTCGTGCTCGTCCGGCGCGCGTCCGCCGCGCGCGCCCTGTACGCGGGCTCCCCGCGAGCCCGAAGGAGACCCCCATGAGCCACCGCGAAGCGCGCGAATCCCGTGCTGTCGACCCCACAGAGAGGCGGCCTCCCGGACCTCGGGTCATCTCGCTCTTGCTCTGCGCGATAGCCATGCTGGCAGGGTGCGGATCGATCGACTCCTCCAGATCCTCCGGGAAGCCGGCCGAGGATGGAGCCTCCGAGAATACGGGTGAAGCCCGCGGCGCGGCCGCCCCCGCGATCGTGTGCGCCAGGTTCGCCCGCGGCGCCCGCGGAAATGCCTTCGACAGCCTGCTCAACCAGGAGCCCGGGACGGGCTCCAAGAACTACGGGGCGCTCCCGCTGCTCGCCACGGGCGTGATCCAGGGGACCGCGCGCATGTCGATCTACCGGTGGGATCTGAGCTCGATCCCGCACGGATCCACGTTGATCCAGGCGACGCTCACGCTCGGCCTGAGCTCGGCGGGGGCGGGGACCTTGCGCGTCCATCGCGTCCTCGCGCCCTGGAGCGAGGGCACGATCACCTGGAACAGCGCCGCGGGCATCTTCGACCCGGCCCCGCTCTTCGACATCGAGAATGGTTATCCCACCGTGGGCAAGGTCGTGGTGGACGTGGCCCCGCTCGTCGACGCCTGGCTCTCCGGCCTGATACCCAATCACGGCATCCTGCTCGATCAGGTGACCGCCCCGCCCACCTACGTGAAGAGCAGCGAGTGGCCCGTGGCCGGGCTGCGACCCGCGCTCGACATCTGCTATCAGGAGCCCTCCTGCGCGGCTCCCGATGGGGTGAAGAACGGCGACGAGACCGACGTGGACTGCGGCGGGCGCTGCCCGACGTGCCCCGCCAACGCGAGCTGCCAGGTGGACGCAGACTGCCTGTCCGGGATCTGCCAGGATCACCTCGTGTGCGTGGCGCCCGGCGAGGGCGGGCTCGTGCTCTTCAGCCGGCTCGACTCGGCCGCCGATCTGCTCCACCCGGACGTGGGGCCGGCGGGGGCGTTCGCCACCGGCAGCTTCGTCCCCGGCGTGCTCGGCTCCGCGCTCGAGGTGGACATGGGTGAGCCCGGCGCGCTCGTCGGTCAGTCGGGCGACGTGCTGCCCGGCCAGGTCATCCCGACGCGGCGAGGCACCATCGAGATGTGGGCGCGGCTCACGGGCTACACCGGCGTGGTGCCCGTCGGGTCGGCGCCGGCGCTCTTCGGTTATCGGATGGATGTGGCGGCGCCGGAGCTGTCGTATTCGATCATGTTCAACGGCAACAACGGTAACTCCGCGGGAGGCCTGACGGCGTGGGCCGGCAACACGAGCGTCGGCACGGGGTGCTTCACGGGCAGCTACACCTACGAGGGTCTCCTGGGCAGCGCCGCGACATGGCACCACGTCGCGCTGAGCTGGGACGTGAACGGCATCCCGGGCGTCGGCGGCAAGATCCAGATCTACCTCGACGGCGCGCCGCACGGGACACCCAACCTGTGCGGGCAGGTCCACGATCCGAGCATGCTGATCTCGGTCCCGGGAGCGCCGCTCTGGCTGATCGGCACGTCGTACCTCGCGCCGGGGCGCCGCGTCGCGATCGACAACCTCAAGATCTGGAGCCACGCCAAGACCGACTTCTCCGACGCGCTCTCCGAAGGATCGCCCTGAGCGAGCCTGGCCGGCGTGAGCCGCACGGCGGACGGCAGGATGGGGACGGGCCCGGGGCGGCTTTGCGCCGGCCCGGGCGCGCGCGTAAAGCGGCCGGACGCCTTCGAGCTCGCGGAATCGCGCGGTCCTCCTGGGGATCGCGGGCGCTTGCGGCGCCCTGCCTCTCCGGGGCCGGCGCCGTGTTCGATCGCGTTGATCGAAAAGGAAGCCCGTTCTGGTCTGGCACCTGCGCGCCGTGGCCGGCGTAGGTGAGGACGAAGATGTCGCCCGCCGAGAGGCTCGCCGCGGCCGCCGCGATTCGAGCCTGCACCCGCGCCGCGGTGGCCTGGGCGTCGAGCAGGACCTCGGCCCCGAAGCCGCGAGCGGTCGTGATGGCGCTCATGTCCCGAGCATCGTTGTGGCAGCCCCCGAGCACGAGCGAGCTCCCATCATGGGAGGGATCGACTCGATTCAGGCCGATGCGGAGCGAGCAGCCTTTGATCATGATCAACCTCGGTTTCGAGCTCACCTCGTTAGCAGCCCGTTGATTTTCTGTTCCGCGCCCCGAATCGTCGGTCGAGACCGCTCGAAATACAGCAGTATTCCTCGCGGTCCCTCCCTAGCTTCGGGGCGCTCACGACGTAAATCAACGGGCTGCTAGCACTCGGCGTGCTGGTCGCGGTGACCTGGACAGCGCCGGGACCGCGTCCGCGAGATCCGTGAAGAATGAGGCATTGGACTACGGCAGACGCATCCGCCGCGCGCGTCGCGACGGCCCGCGCGGGGCGGCGTTGTTTCCGTTCATGGACGGCCTTCCATGTCGATGGACGGCAGTCTCATCTACTTCGTCGGAACGGCGGTATAGGCGGAGCGGGCGCCACGACCAGCGGGACCACAACCGGGAGCCGCGGTGGAGGCACCAAGGTGGGTGGATGTGGCTGCCGGGCGGGCGAAGGAAGATCGGTCGGCGGAGATGGAAGGTTGGCTCACACTTCCGGGGTTGGTGGTGATGGGGATTGGCCCTCGGCTCGACGGGACGGGCTTTGCGCCGACCCGTGCGCGCGTGTAAAACGGCCGGATGCTTTCGAGCTCGCGGAAGCGCGCGGTCCTGCTGGGGATCGCGGGCTCTTACAGCGCCTTCTCGCTCTCCCTCTACAACCTGAAGGCCCACGCGTACCGCGATCCCGGCGCGCGCAGGCGCTGGGATATCGAGGTCCTCCAGCACCCGCTCATCGACGTGGCCGCCCGCGCGGAGAAGGTCGCGGCGCTCGCCGATCGCATCGCCGCGCTGCGCCCCACGCTCGTCGGCTTCTCCTGCTACCTGTGGAACCTCGAAGAGCTCCGCGCGCTCGCCGTCCTGCTCCGCCGCGCCTTGCCGGGCGTCGTCCTGCTCTGGGGCGGCCCCGAGATGACGACGGACTACGTGGCGGCCGGCAAGCTCGACGGCGACGAGATCGATCTCATCGTCTCGGGCGAGGGCGAGCAGTCGTTTCTCGAGATCCTCCTCGCGCTCCCCGAGCACCCGGAGGCGCTCGCGTCGATCGCCGGGCTCTCGTACCGGCGCCCCGGCGAGCGCGCCTTCACCATCAACGACAAGCGCGAGCCGTTCCCGTCGCTGGCGCACGTCCCCTCGCCGTACCTCACCGGCGTCGTCGACGACGCCGTGCTCCACCGGCCCGGCGTCGAGGCGAACATCGAGACGCAGCGCGGCTGCACGCTCAAGTGCACCTACTGCATCTACCACAAGGACATGAGCCGGATCGCCTACTCGGGGGCCGATCGCGTCCTCGACGAGGTGATGTTCGTCGTGAACAAGGGCGTGCGGAAGATCCGGTTCGTCGACGCCAACTTCAGCTCCGACCTCGATCACGCCAAGGCCGTCATGCGCGGCCTCATCGTACGGCACGTCGAGGCAAAGCTCACCTTCGAGCTCATCCCGGGCTTCCTCGACGAGGAGCTCGCCGCGCTCATGGGCGAGTACAACGCGCTCCACCCGTGGAACGAGATCACCCTGGGCGTCGGGGTGCAGACGATCAACTTCGGCATCCTGCGGAAGATGCGCCGGGGGATCAGCGTGGAGAAGTTCGAGGCGACGTTCGCGCTGCTCGAAAAATACGAGATCTTCGCGAAGATCGATCTGATCATCGGCCTGCCCGGAGAAGACCTCCGCTCCATCGAGCGGACCCTGGAGTACATGATCGAGCGCCTGCGCCGGAGCCGGGCCCACCTGCTCTGCTGCCACGTGATGCGCGGGCTGCCCGGCACGGAGCTGCTCGAGCAGGCGATCGCCCACGAGATGGTCTTCTCGTCGGCGCGCGACCCGCACGAGCTGATCGAGTCCCCCGCGCTGCCGCGCCCCGACATGCTCAAGTGCCTCCGCCGCACCGCCGTGGTGTTCCGGCTCATCAACCACGGGGGCTGGGCCCGGAGCGACAACATCGAGATCAACGCGCTCAACACCGCCGTCGGGGACGAGCATGTGGCAGCGCCGGTGGGATCTGCCTCCATCCGCGACGCGTTCTTCGCCGCGCGCGATCGGCTCGGGATCTCGAACGTGGCGCTCTGCGATCTGCTCGTCGAGGGGCTGATGAAACACCTCGCGCCGCGCGGCTCGTGGTTCGCGCTGGCCGATTTTCCGCACGCGGAGACGTGGTGGTGGAGCCGGGCGCGGGACGAGGTGAGCGACGAGTGGCTCTGTGGGTTCCTCGACGGCCTCTCACCCGCGCACCGCGCGCCGGCCAGCGGACGGGAAATGGCAGAGGTCGTGTCCTGATTCCTGCGGCGGCTCCTGCCCGGCTGTGAGCCGGGTTCTTGCGCCGGGCGATCTCGGCGTTACGACAAGCGCATGGACATCTCTCTCGCTGCCCGGGGGCGGGCGTCCCGGGCGCTCCACCCGCTGCTCGCAATCTTTGCGCTGCTCGCGCTCGTCTTCGCGATTCCCGGCTGCGCGCGCTACGACAAGCTCATCGAGGCGGACCAGATCGCGGCGCAGAAATGGGCCGATCTGGAGGCGCAGCTCCAGCGCCGTTACGACCTCGTGCCCAACCTGGTCGAGGTGGTCAAGGGCTCGGCCAAGCACGAGGAGCAGACGCTGGCCAAGGTCGCGGAGGCGCGGGCCCAGGCCACGAGCATCAAGCTCGATCCCGACGATCTCTCGGATCCGGAGAAGATGGCGGCCTTCCAGAAGGCACAAGATCAGCTCAAGGGCTCGCTGTCTCGGCTCCTCGTGGTGCAGGAGCAATATCCCGATCTGAAGGCCAATGCCTCTTTCCACGCGCTCCAGGTTCAGCTCGAAGGGACGGAGAACCGGATTTTGCGGGCGAGGGAGGAGTACAACCAGGCCGCGCGCGAGTACAACGCCGAGCTGATGAAGGTGGGCGGTCAGGTGGTGAACAAGCTGACCGGGAAGCCCTTCAAGCCGCGGGTCTATTTCACGGCGTCGGCCGAGTCGCAGACCGCGCCCAAGGTCACGTTCTGATGAGCGCCCTCGCCGCCCTCCGCGCCGCGGCGAGGAGCCGCGCCCGGGCGCCGGGGCGCGCGGCCCTGCGCCGGCTCGCCGCGCTCTTCGCGCTCGCGCTCGCGCTGCTCGCCCCGCGCCTCGGGCTCGCCGCGTTCACGCCGCCGCCCCTCGACGGGCATGTGCTCGATCAGAGCGGCAAGCTCTCCGCGGAGGACGTGCGGCGCCTCGACGGCAAGCTCGACAAGATCCGCCGGGAGACGGGCTTCGCGATCGTGGTCTTCCTGCCCGCGTCGCTCGGGGCCGAGACGATCGACGACGTGGCCTACGAGGCGTTCAACGCGTGGGGCATCGGGCAGAAGGGCGCGGACAACGGCGTGCTTTTGGTGATCGCCACGGCCGAGCGCAAGGTGCGGATCGAGACGGGCAAGGGCGTGGGCGGCGCGCTCACCGACCTGCAGTCGAACGACATCATCCGGAACGACATCGCCCCGCTGCTCCAGGCGGAGCGCTACGCCGAGGCCGTCGATCGCGGGACGAGCAAGATCGCCGAAGCGCTCGTGGGCGGCACGCCTCCAGGGGAGCGCGCGCCCCCGGACGGGGCGGCGCCTGCGCCGATGGAGCCGATCAACCTGGTGATCGGCGCGGTCGCGCTGCTGCTCGTGATCATCCTCGCCATCGTGTCGCCGGGCTTCCGGATGGTGCTGTGGTCGCTCCTGTACATGTCCCTGCGCGGCGGGGGCGGCGGCGGTGGTGGAGGCGGCGGCTCGGGCTACGGCGGCGGCGGCGGCCGATCGGGCGGCGGCGGGTCGAGCGACAGCTACTGACCCGACACGCTTCAGCGGAGCACGAGCGCCCAGAGCAGGATGATGATCAGCACGGCGATGACCGCCGAGAGGCCGATGATCACGAACACGATGCCGCCCTTCGAGGGGCGGACGCTCGGCGCCGACATCGACGGGGGCGTGTAGGGCATCGGCTGCACGGCCGTCGGGGCCGGGGGCGCGTAGGCCTGGGTCGGGCCGGGCGGCGCGAAGCCTCCCGGAGCGCCGGGCGACATGGCCGGCGCAGACGCCATCGGCTGGCGGATCGAGGGCGGCGGCAGGGAGGTTGCCGTCGCGCCCGTAGGCTTGCAGGCCGGGCGCGGGGGCGGCCTGGGCGGTCACGGGCGGGCCCGTGTACATGCCCAGCTCCACGGCTGGTGGGCGGCGCCGGGCTGGCCGGCGGCGGCCTCGTTGATGGTCGGGCCGGGGCCCTGGGTGGGCTGCACGCCCGGGGGGTTCATCAGCCGCGTGCCGTGGAGGCCCTGGCCCGCGCCACCCTGGGGTACATCGTTGGCGGTGGGCAACACCGGGGACCATTGCATGCCAGCGTTGCCCGCTGGAGCACCCATGGGGGCGCCGGCGCTCTGGGGAAGCGGGTAGGCCGGGACGGGCGCGCGCTGGTCGGAGATCGTCTCGACCGGGGCGTTGGGTGGGGCGGTGGGCGTGAGGTTCGGGCGGGCGCCGGGGTTCGAGCCGGGCGCGCCGGGGATGGTCGTCACGCCCTTCGGCCCGACCTCGAGGATCCGCACCATCTGGACGGTGATGTTGTCGTGGCCGCCCCGGTTGTTCGCCATCTGCACGAGCATGTTGCAGGCGTGGGAGACGGGACCGGAGGCGAGGGCCTGGCGCGTCGCCGCGAGGATGTCGGCGCCGAGGGCGAGGTCGGTGAGGCCGTCGCTCGACTGGAGCAGCACGTCGCCGGGGAAGAGCTCCATCGGCTCGGGGCGCACCTCGACGTCGACCTCGGGCTTCATCCCGAGGGCGCGCGTGATCTTGTTGGCGTCGGGGTGGCCGATGGCCTGCTCCTCGGTGAGCATCCCGGCGTCGATCATCCCTTGCACCATCGAGTGGTCGCGCGTGAGCGGGTAGATCTGGTTCGAGCGGATCACGTAGGCGCGGCTGTCGCCGACATGCGCCACGTCGACGCCGCGATCGTGGAAGAGCATCGCCACGACGGTGGAGCCGGGGCGCGTGCGGTTCTCGGGCGGGCCGCCGAGGAGGTAGACGCGGCGCGCGGCCTCTTCGATCGAGGCCTTGAGCGCGCCCGCGGGGTTGGTCGTGGCGGGGAGCTGCTCGAAGAGCTCGAAGATGGTGGTGATGGCGGTGCGGCTCGCCTCCTTGCCGCCGTAGTGCCCGCCCATGCCGTCGCACAGCACGCAGAGGTGGCCGAACTTGGTCTCGGCGTAGCCGCACGAGTCCTCGTTGACCTGCTTGTTCGGATCGCGCCCGGGATCGCTGGCCTGGGCGAACTCGATCTTGAGGCGAATGCTGGACGCGGGCGAGGGCTGCATCATTCCGGGGAGCGACGGTGGTGAGACAGCCTCGGGGCCATGGGGAGGGAGCTAGCCTACTCCAAACGGACGGCGAACTCGACGGGGCCGAAGCGGAGAGAGGCGCCGGCCGGCACGGGGGTCCACATTCCGGCGGGAATGCGCTGGCCATTGAGGAATGTGCCGTTGTTCGAGCCCTCGTCGCGGACGAGGAGCTGGCCGGCCTCGAACTTCACGACGGCGTGGACGCCCGAGACGCGGGGCTCGGTGAGGAGGATCTGGCAGGCGGAGCCGTCGCGGCCGGCGCGCATTTCCAGGCCGGGGGTGACGGTGAAGATGCCCGCGGCGCCGGAGAGGACGCCCCGCGTGGCGCCCCCGGGAGGCCCGCCGGCGTAGGGGTCGAAGCCCATCGGGGGGCCACCCATCGGGCCGCCCATGGGGGGACCGCCCATCGGGGGGCCGCCGTAGCCGCCGGGCGCCGGGCCGGGAGGCGCGAAGCCGCCGGGCGGGCCGCCCGCCACGACCGGGCGCGGGGGCAGGGGCGCGGCCCCGCCCCGGCGCTTGCCGCCCCCGCCGCCGCGGGCGATGGAGACGACGAGGAGCACGAGCACGACGCCGCCGAAGGTGGCGCCGCCGATGAGGAGGTAGGGCAGGGGGGCGGTCTGGGCCTTGAGGGTGAGGATCTTGTCGGCCGTGACGGCGCTCGTGCGGCGCGCCTGGTTGTCGTAGACGATGATCCGCGCGGTGAGCTTGTCGCTCTTGCCGGAGAGGAATTTCTCGCTCTTCGGCAGCTCGAACTCGACCACGCTGTCGCCCGCGCTCACGGCCTTGCCGCGCATGCCGGCCTCGATCAGCGTGCGCTGGGCGCGCTTGGCGTCGTCGATCGAGCCGCCCTGCAAGGTGGCGGGCGCGGCCTGGTTGGCCGGCACCATGTAGATCTCGGCGCGCTGCTGGTTGCCGCCCCAGCAGAAGTTGCCGAAGATCTTCACGCTCCCGCCGGGGTAGATCGGGTCTTGCTTGGCGGCGCGCTCGGTGGCGTCGCGATCGATGTCGAGCGGCCAGGTGGTCGGATCGATGCCGATCGGCACGTTCTGGAAGGTGGCGTCGCCCGCGATCGGCGGGTTGGTGTTGCTGAAGAAGAGCTTGAACGTCTGCGTGATGGAGGGCGCGACGCATGCCACCCGCCACTTCACGATGTGCATCTTGTTGAAGCGCGTGCGGATGGTGTTGACGATCGCGGCGGAGCGGCCGCCCTGCCCGTCGCGCACGATCGTGAAGAAGCCGCCGATCTCGGTGTTGGCCATGCCCTCCATGAACTCGCGGGCGTTGGCGCTGAACTCCTCGATGAGCCGGCCGGGGAACCAGATGGAGATGACGGGCACCGGCGTCTTCGGCAGGACGTCGTTGTTCTCCGGGAAGCGGCCCTTCGTGAGGTAGTCCTTGAGAAGGTTCGAGGCGGCGGCGTTCGAGGTCGGGTCGGCGCCGGCGGAGCCGTTCGAGAGCACGACCATCGCCTGGTGCATCGGCACGACGACGTTCTGGCCGGCGTTGCCGAGCTCCTTGAAGCCGTCCGTCGCGGCCTGCTTGATGATGTTGAAGAGCGGGCGCGTGCGGCCCTGCGTCGGGTAGGTGCGGACGACGCCGTTGATCGTGTTGTTCGCGGCGCCCTTGTTGTTCGTCCACTTGGAGTCCTCGACGACGCCCTTGTCGTTGAAGAACATCACGTCGACGATGTCGTTCGGGCCCATCGCGTTGACGAACGCGCCCGCGACGACCTTGGCCTCGTTGAAGCGCTCGCCCATGCTGGAGGCCGCGTCGACGAGGATGAGCCACGCGGTGCCGACACCGGGCTGCGCCACGCTGTCGCCCCACCGAGCCTTGGACTCGAACTTCGCCGGGGTGTCGGTGCCGTCGACGGTGACGGTGAGGATCGCGTTCTTCTCGGGGAAATCGAAGGACGAGTAGAGCGCGCCGTTCTGGTCGAGGGCGTTGGAGACGCAGTCGAGGTTGGCGTCGCCGGAGAGCGCCGCGCAGGGGCGGGTGAGGTCGCTCATCCGCTTGTTCTGCACGACCTCGATCACCGTCGTGAGGATCGGGGAGCCGTCGGTGGTGCTCGCGCGCGGGTCGATGCGGAGGATGTGCGCCTCGGGCGCGGCGGCTGCCGGTCGGCCTAGGAGCACGAGCGCGGTGGCGAGCAGGATCGCGAGGCGCGTCGCGGCGTCGCGGGAGCGGGGGGAGCGAGGGGAGCGCGTTCTCTCTGGGAGATGGGGGCAGGCCTCGGCTCGCCGGGCGAGCTCCCATCGATCAGCAGGAGTCCTAGTCATGTCCGATTCTCCAACGGTGCCGGGGCGGCTTCTCGCCGGCCGTCCTTTTCTGCTCGCTCTCCCCTCCGGACGCGAGCTTTTTCTGTGCCGGCCGGGGTCCATCGTCCCCGGCCGGCCTCGCGTGGTCAGCTTCGTCCCACGACGTTGACGATCATGACGCTGTAGCCGCCGAAGCGGACCTTGTCACCGTCGCGCAGCTCGCGCCGGCCCTGGAAGCCGATCGCCTCCTCGTTGTGGAAGGTGCCGTTCGTCGAGCCCTGATCGTTGAGGACGAAGCGCTGGCCTTCGCACTCGATGAAGGCGTGGTGCGTCGAGGTGGTGCCATGGGCGATCTCGATGTCGACCTTTTGCCCCGTCTCGGCGCGGCCGATGGTGTTCTTGCCCTGCCAGAGCGGCCAGAACTTGCCGAGCGCGTCGTCCTGGTAGCTCACGAGGAAGCCGGCGAGGGCGCGACGGCCGTCCGGCCCGGCGCCGGCCATCGCGCCCTTGGGTGGAGCAGCGGGCGACATCGGCGGGGCCGGCGGAGGCTGCTGGGCAAAGCCGCCACCCGGGGGACCGCCGTAGGCAGGCGGCGGTGCCGGCGGGGGATAGCCGCCTGCGTCTCCGCCCGGCGGGGGATAGCCGCCCGGGGCCGGAGGCGGGGGAGGCGGGAAGCCGCCGGGGGCCGGAGGCGGAGGAAAGCCGCCGGGGGCCGGAGGCGGGGGGCCGAAGCCACCGCCCATCCCGGGGGGCGGGCCGAAGCCGGGGGGCTCGGGCGGCGGTCCAAAGGCCGGAGGCGGCGGCGGGAAGCCACCGCCCTGCATGGGCGGGGGAGGCGGCGCGCCGAAGCCGCCGGGCGGGCCGGGCGGCGGTCCAAAGCCGGGGGGCTCGGGCGGCGGGCCGAAGCCGGGCGGGCCGGGAGGCGGGCCGAAGCCGGGGGGCGCGGGCGGCGGGCCAGGGCCGGGAGGCGGACCAAAGCCGGGCGGAGGAGGGGGCGGCGCGCCGAACCCACCAGGCGCGGGAGGCGGCGGGCCGAAGCCGCCCATGGCCGGAGGGGGAGGCGGCGGGCCGAAGCCGGGCGGGGGGCCGAAGCCACCGGGGGCCGGAGGAGGCGGCCCGAACCCAGGAGGCCCCGGAGGCCCGGGCGGGCCGAGGGGGGAAGCGCAGACCGGGCAAAACTTATCGGCAGGAGTCGCGGGAGCCCCGCAACGCGGACAGATCATGTTGACCCTTCTCTCGAAGACCCGACCGGGTCGCGACGCACGAGCGCCGCGCGAGGGAGCATAGCGTGCAGCCGCGGTGCCTGATCAAGAGAATGTACGTGCGAGGTGCGACGAACGCGCGCAAGCAGGATGCGCCTGAGAGGCGTAATGCGCGGTCTGCGCGAGGCGATGGACACCTCGCCGGGGGAGCGAACCTACGAAGGGAGGAGACCGCGAGGCCGAGGGAAACCTGCGAGGGTGTTCCACAGGCGTCGCGAGCGGCCCGAGGCTAGGAAGGAACCGCGAGCCGTACATTGTACGGTGAGCGGTTCCGACCGACGCATCGGGCCGCGCAGCAGCCTGGGGGACGCCCTCTCAGCCGTCCTTGGCGTCGCGGACGCGGGCGGCCTTGCCGGCGAGCTCGCGGAGGTAGAAGAGGCGGCCGCGGCGCACCACGCCGCGCGACACGACCTCGATCTTGTCGACGCGCGGGCTGTTGGTGAGGAAGATGCGCTCCACGCCGACGTTGAAGCTGACCTTGCGCACGGTGAAAGTGCTCCGGGCCCCGGCGCGGTGGCGCTTGATCACCACCCCCTGGAAGACCTGGATGCGCTCCTTCTCGCCCTCGACGATGCGGTAGTGGACGCGGACCGTGTCTCCGACGCGGAACTCCGGCATCCCTTCACGGATCTGGGGGGCTTCGATCTTCGCAAGCAGCGG
>JAXLYT010000081.1:0-46572 GCA_046351295.1 Byssovorax sp. | reverse complement strand
GGATCGTGCGAGGCGGCGTCCATCGCGAAGAGCGAGCGGGCCTGCATCTGCACCATCGGGCGCAGGCCGCCCAGGCGGTCGACCTCGCTGCCGAGGAAGGCGCGGTGCAGGCGGCGCACCATCGCCAGGGCCGAGGCGTAGGCGATCACGTCTCCGTGGCGGGCCTCGGCGATCTCCTCGACATCGGCCGAGTAGTGGCAGACGAGCAAGGCTCGCGCTTCCTGCGGCTGGCCCGAGGCCACGTCGAGGTAGCGCGCGCTCACGGTGATCTCCATCGGCTCGCCGGGCACCCAGGGGGGCAGGGCCAGGCGCAGCATCTCGGTGCGCGCCTCGCCGGCGTACATCTCGCCGAGGATCAGGCGGTCGGCATCGAGGCCGAGCGAGCTCTGGCCGCCCGAGGCCTCGATCACCCGGGCGGGGGCGGGCACCGAGGAGAGGCGGAGCTCGACCTGATCGAGCACCACGTCGCCGGGCGGGGGCACGAGGTCTTCCAGCGCTTCTTGCCGCTCGGCGAGCGATCCGCTCGCGTGCACGTCCGCGCCGAGGGGCGCGAGCGCCGTGGGATCGAGCCGATCGGCGCCCACCGCGCCGAGGCGCAGGCCGGCCGCCGCGACGGCCTTCACCTCGGCGTCCACGCGCGCGCCGCCTTGCAGGACGCCGGCGGCGTCGGAGATCACCAGCACCTGCTTGTGGCGAGGCGCGGCGTCGCCGGCGAGCTTGCCGTCGAGCGTCTGCCGCGCGAGGGCGAGCGCGCCGGGCAGGTCGCGCGCGGAGAGGGCGAAGTTGTTCTTCGCGGCCTGGGCCACGAGGCGCTCGACCGTGGCCCCGACCAACGTCCGGTGCGAGCCGGGCACGAGCGGGAGCACGAGCTTCGCCCTGCCCGTCGATCCCGCGTCGATCAGCGTCACCTTGTCGGCCCCGCCGAGGTCCTCGAGGGCGGTCGCCACGAGGCCTCTTGTGTCCGATCGTGGTCCATCGATGACGATGGCCAGATCCGTCACCGGGCGGAGCGAAGGCGTCGCCGCGGGGAAGGCCTCGGCCGGCGCCACGGCGTCGAGGCGCACCAGGATCTCCCCGCCCCAGGAGGGCACGAGCACGTCGCTCGATCGCAGCACCACGGCGAGCCCATGACCCTCGACCGGCACCGCCACCGAGGTCTTCCGCCAGATGCCGTCCTTCGGGATGAGGAAACCCGTCGCGGGCGTCCAGGGCTCGTTGACGCTGCGGCGCACCACGGGCTGTGGAACCTCGGCCCGATCGAGGAACTCGACGCCGTGCGCGGTGATCACCGAGGCGCCGTGGCGTCCTCCCTCGGTGAAGACGAGCTGCCCGTCCTGCGTGAGGACGGGCGCGCCGCACCCGATCGACGAGAGCGCGGCGAGGGGGGCGAGGACCGCGAGCGCCGCGCTGAACAGCCGGGCCACCGCGGGACGGCGCCTCGACGATCGTTCGGGTCGGTTGGCTCGGCTCTCCATGACGGCGGCGCTCGCTGCGAGCAGGATGCCAAGCATAGCAGCGGATCGGCGGCGCGGGCGGGCGAGGCACATCGGCGCCGGCCGCGAGGCGTGCGGTGAAAATCCCTTCCACGGCGGCCCGCGACGTGGAAGGGAGCTTGCATGACGGTCCCCACAGGAGCACCCCCGGCCCGCTACCGGATCGGCGCCGACGAGAACGGCCTCGGCCCCAAGCTCGGCCCGATGGTGGTCACCGCGGTGCTCTGCCGGATCGAGGGCGAAGGCGAGAAGATCGCGGGCAGCAAGCCGAAGGGCGCGCTGTCGACGCGGCTCGGTGACTCCAAGCAGATGATCGCCCACGGCGACGTGGCCCTCGGCGAAGCCTGGGCCCGCGCCCTCGTCGCGCGCGGTCACGGGCCGCTCGGCGCGCCCGACATCAGGACCCCCGACGCCCTGATCCACGCGCTCTCCGCCGACGATCGCGCCGCGCTGCGCGCCCCTTGCCCCTCGCATGTCGAGGCGCAGTGCTGGTCCGACGAGGGCGAGGCGTTCCTCGCGCCCGACGCGCTCGTCGAGGAAGTGAGCGGCGATCTCGATCGGCTCGCGAAGAAGGGCGTCGTCTTCCTCGGCGCGCGCTCGGTGATCCTCTGCCCCCTGCGGATGAACGAGGGCAAGGACCGGGGCGAGAACCGCTTCCTGCTCGACCTGCACGCGATGGAGCGCTTGATCCTCGATCTCGGGGCGATCGCAGGGCAAGAGGTGCTCGCCATCTGCGGCAAGGTCGGCGGCTTCGGGAAGTACGGCCCCTCCTTCGGCCCGCTCTCCGGCCGCCTGCACACCGTGCTCGTCGAGGGGCAGGCGAAGAGCGCCTACCACTTCCCGGGGCTCGGCGAGATCGCGTTCGTGCGCGACGGCGACGACTCCGACCTCTGCGTGGCGATGGCCTCGATGGTCGGCAAGTACCTGCGCGAGGCGCTGATGGCGCGCATCGTGCGCCACTACCGGCGCTCCGCGCCCGAGCTGCCCGACGCGAGCGGTTACCACGACCCGGTGACGGCCCGCTTCGTCGAGGCGACCGCGCTCCTCCGCAAGGCGCAGAAGGTGCCCGACCGCTGCTTCTCGCGCTGACACCGCGCGCGGCGCGCTGCGCTCAGCCGCGCTTCTTCCTCTCCTCGATGAGCGCCGTGTGCCTGCGGTAGAGCCGCTGCCAGGCGCGGTGCTGCTCCGGATCGGCGGCCAGGCGCTCGCGCCATCGCTGATCGACGGCTTGCCGATCCGCGGGCGAGGCGAGGCCATAGCGCGCGAACGTGGCCTCGGCGTCGGCCGGCGAGGCCGCCACCTCGGCGCACAGGCTCGCGTACTGCGCCATCGTGAGATCGTGCGGCGGGGCGGCGGCGGGCGCGCTGGCGGCGGGGACGCTCGTGACCGGTGTGCTCGCGGCGGGGACGCTCGTGACCGGTGTGCTCGCGGCGGGGACGCTGGTGACCGGCGTGCTCGCGGCGGGTACGTTGGTGACCGGCGTGCTCGCGGCGGGGTCGCTCGGCGGGCGGGCGGTCTGGAAGGGCAGCACCGAGCGCGACGCGAAGGGCGAGATCGCGCCGACCGTGGTCGCGCCCAGATCGGGGCGCTTGGGCGCGATCTTCACGGGCGCGGCGGGGCTCGGCGCGGCGATGGACGGAGGGGCCTCGCCGGGCTTGAACGGCAGCACGGCGAAGGGCGAGGCCGTCGGCAGCCCGGTGATCTCGTCGGGCGACTCGGCGGAGGGCGTCCGCATGACCGGCAACGGCGCCGTACGAGGTAGGGTCGGCGGCGCGGCGCTCGCGGCCTCGAAGGGCAGCGCCGCAAAAGGCGAGATCTCGGGGCTCGCGATGGTCGCGTCGAGACGGCGCACGGGTGGCGCGGCGACCGCGGGGACCACGGGCGGCGGAGCCACGGGCGCGGGCGGCACCGGCGCGGCGGGCATGTCGCGCAGCGCCGGGATCGCGGGCGCGCTCGGGAGCGGCGGGGCCGGTGCGAACGCAGCGCGCGACGGGGAAGAGGCCGCCGAAGCGGGGCGCGGGGCAGGCCGCGATCGAGCGTCGTCGAAGCCGGAGGCGCCCGCGAACGACCAGGATCCGGGGGCGAAGGAGATCGTGGCGACATCGGCGCGGAGCGCGTCGAGGTGTCGCTTTTGCCGCGCGACCCAGTCGTCGGGCGAAAATTGCGTGCGCACGCCGGTGAGGACCAAAAGCTCGCGGAGGGCCTCGCCGCGGCGATCGGGGGGCGTGGTGGCGGCGCCGAGCTCGGCGACGATCTGCGCGGGGTGGAAGGGCGCCCCGCCGCGGGTCTTCACCTTGGGATCGAGCTTGCCGGCGCGCTCGCGGATCCACGCGGACCACGGCTCGGGATCGGTCACCACGCGCTCGACGCGGCGGAGCGGCACGGGGGTGCCGCCGCCGAGCGCGGCCTCGGGCGGGAGCTCGATGTCCCACGGCTCCTCGACCACGGCGCGCAGGCCCGCGTTGGTGAGCCGATCGAGCGCCTCTGCGGCGGCGGCCACGATGTCTTCGTCGTCGCTCGCGAGCAGGTCGACGAGGAGCGGCAAGGCGTGGACATGGCCGAAGCGGCCGAGGGCCCGGACGAGCGCGGGCGTGGGGGCGGATCGCGCCGCGGCGAAGAGGCGATCGACGTCGGCGGGGCGGCCGACGAGGCCGAGCAGCTCGAGGGCGCGAAGCGCGCGGTCGGGCGAGGCGGTGTCGTCCGCGGCGTCGCGCAGGCGGACGAGCGCGGGGCCGAAGCCGCGCTGGAGGAGCGACTCCATGGCGGTGAAGAACCGGTCCGGATCGGGCGTGGTCTCGATGGTGGCTTCGAGCCGCGGCAACGCCTCCTCGCGCGGGAGGACCACCGCGAGGGCCCGCTCCACCCGCTGGGCGATCGAGGGCTCGGGGCGATCGAGGAGCGCGCGGATCACGCCGTCGGGCGTGGCGCCGCGCATCCAGAGCACGTCGAGCGCGACGGCGGCGAGGTCGGCGCGCGAGGAGGTCGCGAGGTCCGCCATCGCCGGGTCGACCGCGGGGCTCGGCGCGAGGGAAAAGCCCTCGATCCAGCCGGGAAACGTCTCCGGGGGGCTCTGCTTGAGCGTCATCACCGCCGCGCCCACGGTGTCCGTGCCCTCGATCGATCCGAGCATGAGCGCGACGGCGAAGGCCCGCTCCGGGTCGGCGATCTTGGCCTCGGCGTTGTAGAGCGCGACGACGGGGAGCGCCGGGCCGCCGAGCGCGGCGAAGGCGTCGAGGTTGTTGATCAGGCGCTGCTCGAAGGGCGCCTGATCGAGCCAGCCCTCGATCGCGTTGGGCTTGCGCAGGTTGCGGTGGACGGCGATGTCTTCGAGGCAGTCGCGGCCGAGGCGGCGGAGCACCTCGACCTCCTCGATCGCCGGCTCGTAGGCGGGCGGAAGCTCGGGCTCGGGCGCGACCGCGGGCGGCTCGTCCGGGTCGAGCATGCGCTTCTCGAGCGCGCCGGAGGCGGCGTCCTCGGCGAGCGCGGCGAGCGCGGCGAAGTCCTTGGGGCGCGGCAGCGTCACCGGCGGCGCGGGCGGCTCGGCGATCGGCTCCTTGGGGTCGACGATCACCAGGGGCAAAAGGGGCTGGCGGGGCGGCGCATGGAGCGCGGGCTCGCCGAGGCCTGCGCGGAAAGGGCGAGGCGGGGGAGGCGCGCCGATGGGCACGCCGCCGCAGAGCTCGCTGCGCCGGGCGAGCTGGATCTGCGCCACCGCCTCGCCGCCCTTCCGCAGCGCGGCCTCGGCTGATCCGAGCCGCTCCACGGCCCGGCCGAGCGGCGCGATCGACGCCGCGTCACCGACGCGGGAGAGCAGGGCGCGGCACTCGGCGGCCATGGACGCCGCCTCGCCGAGCGCGGCGATGTGGGCCGTGGCCACGACCGGGTTGTCGAGCGCGGCGTAGCAGCACTGCACCGCGCGGAGGAGCCGATCCCGCAGGTCGCCGCGATCGAAATCGACCGGGATGTCGGGCATCGCGAAGAGCGCTTCTTCGAGGGCGCCGCGCGCCGCGAGCGCGGCCTCGTGCCCGGGGCCCCGCTCGATCGGGCCGATCGCCGGAGCGCCGCTCATGACGCCGCCGTCGCGACGAGCGCGCCTCGCTCTGCGCCGTCCGACGCGGTGGCGATGAGCGCGGCGGGGCTCACCGCCGAGCCCGTGTCCCAGCGCATCACCGCGATCGACAGGAGCACCGCGGCGCTCGCAGCGCCGAGGTCGCCCGTCTTCAGGAGCGGCTGCTCGTGGATGACATCCTGCGCGAAGGCCGCGTGGTTTCGCGCCAGCGCGTAGGACCAGTCGTCCACGCGGTGCCGCTCGTTGGCGACATCGGTGAGCGCCCAGCCGATCGCGCCGTCCCCGAGCCCGGCCTGCTCCGCGGCGCGCTTGACGGCGAGCGTCAGCCCGAGGCCGATCGAGGGCTCTTCCGATCCGTAGGGGCGCGGCTCGTCGGCGCTCCCGGCGGAGAGGACCTCGGCCCACCGCTTCTGCCCCTGCAGGCGCCGGCGCGGCGCGAGGACCACGAAGCCCGCGCCCTCGCCGGGGACGAACCCGTTCTCGGTCTCCATGCTGTGCAAGCGGAGCTCGGCGTCGAGGTACTCGAGCGCGTCGGGGTCGAAGTAGCTGTCGATGCCGCCGACGGCCACGGCCTCGCAGTCGCCGCGGCGGAGCTTCGCCATGGCCTTCTCGAAGGCGATGACGCCGCCGCCGCGGCACCGGAGGACGAGCTCCGATCGATCGCGATCGATCGGCACGCGCGACCGCGCCTCGAGGGCGGCGAGGAGGTGCGCCTTCATCCGCGGGTCGAAGCCGGGGCGGGACTCGCTCGGCAGCGCGATGACGACGGGCATGCGCGTGCCGCTCGCCTGCGCCGACACCCAGGGGAAGGCCGCCTGCGTCAGCGCGGGGCCGCCCAGGGCCACGAAGCGGTCGATGCCGATCACGTTGTCCGCGATCGATCGCAGCCTCGCCGTGCCGATCGGCTCGCCGTGGCGATCGATGAAGTGCGAGGGGCGCGGCGCGAACTTGAGGGCGCGCGCGCTCATGGCGACCTGGAGCGCCGTCAGGCCGCTCGCCGTGCGCGCGCCGACGCCGATGATCGTCGCGCCCCCGGCGCTCACGCGGGCTCCCCGGGCAGGCCCTCGACCGCGCAATCGACGCCGTGGACCGTGGCGAAGAGCCGCCCTCCGCGCGTGAAGAGCGCGGCCACGTCGTCGAACGACGTGACCGGGGAGAGACCATCGTTGTCCATCCGGAGCACGGTGACCCGGCCCTCGGCGCTGCGCGCGAAGAGCAAGCTGCCGCTGGCGGTGAGGGCCTGCGCCGCGAGGGACGCAGAGGCGATCTTCTCGGGCTTGCCGCCGGCCATCGCGTACACGTCGAGGCTCCACGGGTCGGCGAGCGCCAGCCTGTCGCCCGCGAGGTAGGCGGCCGAGAGGAGCGGCTTGCGGAGGAGGAAGCGGCCGTCGCCCGAGGAGAGCGAGACCTCGAACACGTCGTTGGGCGGGACCGCGGCCACGATCGCCCGCGCGCCGTCGGGCGAGACCGCGAAGAGCGCGTGGCGGCCCCGGGGCAGGCCCACGTCGCGCGGGGGCGCGCCGGGCGCGGGGATCACGGCGGCGCGGACGTCGTCGTCGCCATGCCGCGTGAGGACCAGCGTCGCGCCCTCCGCGCCGGCCACCGCCGCCGTCACCACCGGCTCTCCCGGAGCGCTCGCCTCGATGGAGGGCGACGCGGCCGGAGGGAGCGCGCCCTCCGCGATCGGGACCAGCCTGGGCTCGCCCTTGGCGCGGCGCGCTTCGGCCTCGGACGCGAGCCGCTCGCGCGGGGAGGAGGCGCGCGCCTCGGCGAAGGCGGCCTCCCACGCGCCCGCGAGGCCCACGATCTCCGCGGGCTTGCCCTTGCTGTCCGCGAAGAGCCGATCGCCGCGGGCGAACGGGCCCTGCGCCTCTTGCTTGAGCGTGCCCATGGGGCGGATCTCGTCGCCGCGCAGGGCGAAGAGCGCCGCCTTCGTCTTGCCGACCACCGTGGTGGCGACGAGCGCGCGGCCGTCGGCCGTGATCGCCAGCGCGTGGTACTCGCCCTCGACCGGGATGAAATCGACGCGGCGGAGCGCGTCGCCCTCGCGCCGGAGCACGTGCAGGCCGAGCCGCGTCACGACGCCGATCCGATCGCCGGGGAGGTAGACGCCCTCGACCCAGCTCTCCACGTTCGTCCGCTCCACCTGCCAGAGCGCGCGGGCGCGGCCGCTCGGGACGTCGATCTCGCGGAGGTCGTGCCCCTCCGCGTAGAGCGCCGCGGCGCCGTCGGGGCGGACGCGGAAGACCGCGCGGCCTTCGAGGCGCGGCACCTCCACGAGGCGAGGCTCGGCCCCCTCGGCGAGCAGGATCGCGATCAGGTTGCGGCGCGGATCGGGGGAGAGCAGCGCCACCCACGCGCCGCCCGACGCCGGCTCGATCTGACGCGGACCCTTGGGGGCGATCGCGCGGCAGGCCGCCATCGCCCACGCGGGCGGCGCGGGCGCGGGCGGGATCTCGCGCGCGTCGACGGGGACGAGCCCGACGCCTCCCCTGGCCGCGACCTGCTTCCCCCGCTTCGCCGCCGCCTTCGCGATCGATGCCCGCGCGGCGGCGCGCGCCGCCTCGAAGGCCGGATCGACCTCCCCCTCCGCCGCGTCGGTCTCGGCGGCCTCGGCGATCGGACACGCGACATGCACGGCGGCGAGGATCGCCTCCACGTCGCGGAAGAACCGGGCGAAGCCGCGCTCCTCGGGCGGCGGCGTGTCGGGGGACTCGAAGAGCCGGAAGGTCACCCGCGCGCCGGCCCAGCGAAACGGGTGCTCGGCGGGCGGCGTCTCGGCCAGCGTCTTCGTCGCGGCCCGCTCGATCGCCTCGGCGATCGCCGCGCGTGCCGCGCCGTCGGGCGGCGACACGAAGCGGAGCGTGAAGGGATGACCCGCCGGATCGCCGGCGAAATCGGTCGACACCGGGACCCGAGGGGGCGCGCCCGCGGCGCCGCTCCCCGCCGCTTTCTTGGTGCTCTTGCTCGTCGCCATCGATCGGGGGCGAGATGGTAATCGAACTCAAAGGCTGCGCGCACGCCAGTTGATCTGCCCCGCTCCGCCCGTGGTATCTTCGCTCGGAGCAGGGTTTTTTCCGATGCCGCTCGTCAACCAGAAAAAATTCGTGGCCAGCGTCTCGTCGGGGCACACCGCCGTCTCCTCGGGGCCGCTCGACATGTGCAAGACGCCCACGCCCGGCGGCCCCGTGCCGATGCCCTACCCGAACGTCGCGCTCTCGGCGACGATGGGCCCCGGCTACACCACGAAGACGCTGGTGATCGGCACCCCGATGTGGACGAAGAGCGGCAAGAGCGCGCTGTCGAACGGCGACCAGCCGGGCGTGGCCCTCGGCGTCGTGAGCAACAAGATCATGGGCATGTGCGCGATCACCATGGCCTCGAACGACGTCGACGCCGAGGGCGGCGGGGTGACGCGCACGGGCGACATGGGCAACTCCAACACCTGATCGGGAGCCGACACGACCGATGGCGACGCAGGCGCCCACCAACATCATCCACGCCGGCCTCGGGCTCACCGAGCAGCAGGTGAAAGACCTGCTCTGCGAGGCCTTCCGCCAGGGTGTCGACGACTATTGCAGCCAGAACCCGCCCCGCCCGCGCGGCGGCTTCAACAACTACTTCTTCAACGCGCTCAACAACCTGCCGGCGCCGAACGCGCAGATGGGGCAGGCCCTCGCCGGCGAGATCGTCCGCGAGGCGCCGATCTTCGTGGGGGCCGTGCAGGGCACGGCGCAGGCGGTGGCGCAGGCCCCCGCGCTCGCCGGCACGGTGGGCCCCGTCGCGCAGAACCTGGCGGGCGCTTACCAGGGCGCGGCGCAGGCGCTCCAGGCGGGCAACGTCGTCACCGGCGCGTTCGGCGGCGTGGTCGGCAACTGCCTCGGGATCGGCGCGATGTTCGTCCGCGGCGCGCCGAGCGCGTGGGGCATCCTGGCGCGCGCCGGCACGCGCCTGCGCTTCCCCGACGGGCTGCTCGGCAACCGGATCATCGAGATCAAGGGCCCGGCCGACTACTACCGGAGGCCCGCGCAGCAGACCGACTACCAGCAGTTCTGCGCGCCCAACGCCCCCATCGAGCCCGACTGCAAGTCCTGCAACGCCAACTGCGAGAACGGGCCGCTGCCGCGCGGAGACGACGGCTGCCGCTGACGCCGCGGATCCTCGCCGGCCGAGAGACCTAGATGCCGCTCTTGCCCTACCTCGACTTCACCGCGCGGGCGCTCACGATCGCCTACCGCGCGAGCCCGGACCCGCAGGACCTGACCATCGACGTGGCCGCAGCCGGCTTGCCGGCCGCGCCGTTCGCCCACATGGCGATGCGCGCGGTGGTCGACGCGATCAACGCCGGCGCCGCGGGGGGCGACGTGTTCTCGCCGAGCGCCGGCCGCGCCGAGCGCCTCGCGGGGCCCTGGTTCGACGGCGGCGCGCTCGGCCGGAGCTACCGGTGGGTCATCGAGGTGGCCTCGGTGGCGCCCCTCTTCGTGCGCAACATCGTCGAGGAGCTGCGCCGCTCCGGGATGAACCAGGACGTGGTGGCGATGAGCCTCGTCGGCTCGCTCCCGGTCGACGCCTCGCCCATGTCCGTGCGCGAGCCGCAGGTGCGCGCGTGGATCGAGGACCCGGCCGCGTACCTGCCGGCGTGGCCTTCACCCGGCTTCCCGATCAGCGTCGTGCCGCGCGAGACGGGCGCCGCGCTGCGCCTCACGATGGCGCAGCCCCTCACCCCGCCCATCCGCGCCGCGCTCGAGGACCTCTCCGTCAACTGGCTCAACTTCACCCGCAACTACATCGGCGACCACGGGGGCCCCGTGTACCCGGACCCGCACCGGACGCTGCCCTCGTTCGGCCAGGGCAAGTCGGAGTTTCGAGCCTTGTACGGCGACTTCCCCCACGCCCGCATGCCGTCACGGGCCCTCGTCATCAACATGCTCACCCGCTTCCACGAGCGCGTCGCGCGCATCGCCGAGGCGGAGGTCGCGCTGTGACGCCGGGCGAGCCGCTCGCGCGGGCCAACGGCCGCATCCCCGTGCTCTACAGCGCGCTCGGCGCCGTCCTCCACCTCGAGAAGCTCGGCCCGGAGGACGGGGAGCGGCTCGACCGGGCGTGCGATCTCCTCTGGGACTGGATGGGCGCGAGCCTCCGGCTCACGCTGCTCTCCTGCGCGCCGGAGGTCGAAGCGACGCGGCGCGCGCACCTCGACTACATCTCCTCGTACGCCGAGAGCCTCGACGTCCGCGCCGCCGACGATCCGTCGACGCAGAAGCTCCTCAACAACCTCACCAAGATGGGGCGCAACGACCACGAGGTGCTGTGCGGCGGCGGCGACGATCCGCGGGAGGCGTCGCCCTTCTCGCTCCACTTCTGGTCCGAGATCGGCGGCGTGTCGCCCACGGATCTGCGCCTGCCGGCCTACCCGGTGCTGAGCTTCACCGTCCCCGACGCCTGGCCGCTCGACGACTTCTACCAGCGCACGACGGCCATCGCCGCGGAGCTGCGGCTGCGCTGGGGCGCCGCCGGCTACACCTACGCGGGGTTCGGGCTGCACGCGCACAACGAGCCCGAGCAGCGCCGCTACGCGCATGCGCGGCGGTACCCCGGCTACGACGTGGCCCAGTACGTGCGCATGGTGCAGCCGTTCTACGCGCGGATCCGCACGGTGAGCTGGTTGACGTTCCTCGGCGCCTCGATGGTCGAGCAGCTCCAGAAGGCCGGGCAGGTCATGGCGCCCGTGGGCGGCGTCGACGTGCGCCCGCACGGCGATGGCGTCCTGCTCCGCGCGGGGGGCGCGCCCGAGCGGGGCGACGTGAACCGGCTCAACTTCCCCGCCGCCTACCGCGCCGCGGACGCCCTCGTCCGCCCGCTGCGCGCGGCCGACGGGCGCGGGATGACGTTCCTCGGCCCGTGGGACGAGGCGTCCATCACCGAGTGGCTGCGCCGCTTCGAGCACCGCGTCTCCTGATCGCGAGGATCCCGTGCACGTCCAGAGATCCACCCGTGGCAGCCACGTCGCCGTCCCGATGAAGGACCGGACGGGGCGCGAGCACCTGGTCTTGATCCTCACCTACACCTTCGCGGTCGATCCGCTCGGGCGGGTCGAGGTCGTCTCGCCGGGGCCGCCGCCGCGCCTCGTCGACGAGTACAACGGCAGCGACCCGAACACGGCCAGCCTGCGCAAGCCCTCGCTCCTGTTCGACCACAAGCCGGGCACGGACGTGATCCTCGTCGGCCACGCGCACCCGCCGATCCGCGGCAGCGCCACGCACGTCGACGTGTCGCTGCGCGTGGGGCCGATCCACAAGACGGTGCGGGCGCACGGCCTGCGCGCCTGGAAATCGGCCGCGTTCGGGGGGATCGCGCCGGGCCCGGCGCTGCCGATCCGCGAGCCCGTGCCGCTCCTCTACGAGCTGGCGTGGGGCGGGGCCGACTACACGGACCCGGACAATCTCGTGGGCGAGCCCCGCAACACCGTGGGGCGCGGCGTCGCGCGCGATCCGAAGCGCCTCGTCGATCAGCCGGCCGCGCAGCTCGAGGACCCGGACAACCCCATCCGCGGCACCGCCAACGTGCCCTTCTGCTTCGGCGCCATCCACCGCCACTGGCAGCCGCGCGCCTCGTTCGCCGGCACCTACGACAAGGCGTGGGAAGAGACGAAAATGCCTCTTTTGCCCGACGATTTCGACGCGCGCTTCCACGTCGCGGTGCCGCACGATCAGTGGTCGCCGACGCCGCTCAAGGGCAACGAGCCCATCGAGGTGCTCGGGGCCACGCCCGACGGCGCCTGGCGCTTCTCGCTCCCTCGGTTCTCCCCGGGCTTCTCCAGCTTCGGCCCCGGCGGCCGCGCCGAGCACCGCACGCACCTCGACACGCTGCTCATCGACGCCGACGAGGGGACCGTCGAGGCGACGTTCCGCGCCGCCGTGCCCATGCCGCGCAAGCACGAGATGCTGGAGAGCTTGTTGATCTTCGAGAAGCGGCTGGTCTGATCAGGCGTCCTCGACGCCGGCCGACAGCTCGGGCTGGGGCCCCGTCGCGGTGAGCTTGAGGTCGGTCGTCTTGATGACGACCGAGCCGGTGGCGATGGTCACGCAGGAGCCGCCGACCTTGAGGACGATCTCGGCGGCGTTCAGCGCCACCGCGCCGCCCACGTTGATGTTCACCGCGGCGTCGCTCGACAGCTCGATGTCGCCGCCCGCGCTGGCCGTCCACACACCGCCGACCGTGGTGGCCTTGGCGCCCTTCACGTTGAAGCCCACGTCCGACGCGGCCGCGGAGATGAACGCGCCGCCCACCGTCGTGGCCTGCGCGCCGATCGTGAAGTCGCTCTTGCCCGTGACGACGGCCTCGACCTTGGCGCCGCC
Organism: Byssovorax sp.; assembly: GCA_046351295.1. Taxonomy (GTDB): domain Bacteria; phylum Myxococcota_A; class Polyangia; order Polyangiales; family Polyangiaceae; genus JAXLYT01. The sequence goes on along the minus strand of JAXLYT010000081.1, from coordinate 33,652 downwards.
CACGCTGACGCTCGCGGTGCCGGCGACCGCCATCGTCACGCCGAGCGCCGCGACCTCCATGCAGCTCCCGCCCACCGTCTCGGTCAGGCCGGCCGGCGTGCTCGTCTCGACGGAGCGCGACGACGTGGTCATGTGGCTGCCGCCGATGGTCCACGTGCGCGAGCCCCCGATGGTCGCGTTCTCGTTGCCGCTCACGCTCTTGCTGCGGGAGGCGCCCACCGTGTGGCTCTGCGAGGTGCCCACCGTGATCTCGTGGCCTGCGCCGACCTTGAGCGTCTCGTTGGCGCCCACCTTGATCGTCTCGTCGGCGCCGACGCCGTAGGACGACGCCGTGCCGACCTTCTCGGTCTTGTTGTTGGCGACGACGACGTTCATGTCCTTCTCGGCGTGGAGGTGGACATGCTCGCCGCCCGCGCCGTCCTCCATGCGCACCTCGTTGTGACCGCCGCCGCCGGGCGACGAGGCCGACTGGAGGGACGAGCGCGTCTTGTTCCCGGGCAGCGCGTAGGGCGGCCCGTAGACGCCGTTGTAGGCGCGCCCGAGCACGATCGGCCGATCCGGATCGCCGTCCTCGAAGTCGACGATCACCTCCCAGCCGATGCGGGGGATGATCACCGCGCCGCTCGAGTGGAGCTGGCCGACGCGCACCCAGCAGGAGCTCTTGTCATCCTTCGTGCTGCGGCGATCCCACGGAAACGAGACCTTGATGCGGCCATACTCGTCGGTGTGGATCTCCTCGCCGGCCGGGCCGGTCACCGTGGCGAGCTGCGGGCCGGGTACGACCGCGCGCGGCGTGCGGGCCATCGGGCGGTACGGCACCTCTTTCGGCAACAGCTCGAAGCGGCTCGTGCACACCGGGCCCTCGCCCTTCGTGTCGTCCCAGCCCGCGTCGAGGCAGAGGACGACGTACTCGCGATCGAGCGCCGGATCGAGCGCGCCCGAGAGCTTGAAGGTGTGCCCGGGCGTCAAGGAGCCCGCGCTCCCGGAGCCGCGCAGCGTCACCGCCTCGGCCGTCAGCGCCTCCAGCCGGAGCTTGGCGCGCCGCGCGCCTTCGTCGGGATCGACGTAGCGCCCGGGGTAGTCGTAGAGCTCGCGGCCGAGCGGAGCGTCCGTCTCGGCGGACTTCTCGAGGTCGAGCTTGGGCTTCTTGAAGTCGTGGTCGCGCAGCGTGACCTTCGCCGGGCGGACGCGCTCGCGCTCGCCGAGCTCGGCGATCGCCTCGTCGGCGACGAGGCCGCTCGCGCTCTTGAAGGAGATCTCGTCGGTCGGCGTCGTCGGGGCATACGCGGAGGACGAGTCGCCGAAGACGATCTTCGAGCCCTCCTCGCTGTGCTCGAAGAAGTAGAAGATGCCGTCCTCCTCGAGGAGGCGCGACACGAAGTCGAAGCTCGTCTCGCCGAGCTGGGTGCACACCTCGCGCGTCGGGTACGAGCCCTGGAGGCGCCACTCGATGAGCGACGCGTCGAGGCCCGCCTCGCCGAGGATGGCCGCCACGATGTCCTTCGTCGTCATCTCCTGGAAGATGCGGTGATCGGTGAGCAGGCGGAGGCGCGCGAGCGGCGAGTCGAGGGTGAGCGCGATGCGCTGCTTGGGCCCGCGGCTGGCTCGCTCGGCCACGCGGCCCACGTAGCCCGCGATGCGGCGCAGCAGGGTGCCGTCGCCGGTGCGCACCATCAGCACGGCGGCCGGCGCCATCAGCCAGGTGACGGGATCGAACGCGCCGCCGGGGATCTCCAGCTCGACGTCGAAGGCGTAGCTCGTCGAGAGCCCCTCGTGCCCGGCGACACGGCGCACCCGCGCGTCGCCCGGCTCGAGGCCTTCGGTCGTGAAGAAGACCTCGTACATCTGGCTCTTTTCGCGCGCCATCGTCGTCTCCTCCGCCCGCCTAGTTGTGGTGAATCGACGAGGCCGACTTCTTCAACGTGGCCGCCGGCGACGCCACGAGCGGCGCCTTCACCTCGACGCTGCTGCTCTTGATGGTGAGCGACGAGCCGCCCACCATGATCGAGATCTCGGAGCTGGCCTCGATGACGATCTTCGGGGCGTTGCCGAGGAGCGCGCCGCCCACGTTCACGGTCAGCGATCCGGTCGCGGTCTCGCCCGCCGATCCGCCGGCCGCGATGACGTAGGCGCCGCCCACCGTCTCGGCCGCCGCGCCCTTGACGCTGGTGGTCACGTTCTTCGCGGCGGCCTGGATCTTGGCGCCGCCCACCGTCTCGGCGCCGGCCCCGCCGGTGAGGTTGGCGAGCCCCGTCGCCGCGGCGGAGATCCACGATCCGCCGACGCTCACGCTCAGCGATCCGAGCACCATCCGGCTCACCCCGAGCAGCGACGAGGCCATCATCGACCCGCCCACGGTGAGCGTGCGGCCGGCGTTGGCTTCGAGCTTCATGCCCTTGACGGTGACCGTGCGCGAGGCGCCGATGCTCGCGGTCTCGGCGCCCACCACGTCGACCGAGCGGTTGCCGGAGACGGTGATCGACTCGGAGGCGCCGATGCTCGTCGTCTGCGAGGCGCCGATGCCGACCTTGAGGTTCGACCCGATCTTCACGTCGAGGTTCGACCCGATCTCGACCGTCTCGTTGACGCCGATCTTCTCGGAGCGCTTGTCCCCGATCTTCACGTTCAGGTCCTTCGAGGCGTTGAAGAACATCTCCTCGGAGCCCTTCTTGTCCTCGAAGCGCATCTCGTTGGTCGACCCGCCTCCGGGCGTCGTCGCCGTCTGCCACGCGGTGCGCGTCTTGTTGGCGGGGAGCGCGTACGGCACGGGGAACTGGCCGTCGTAGAGGTGCGTCACCACGAAGGGGTCGTCGACGTCGCCCTCGTGGTGGTCGACGAGCACGTCCCAGCCGATGCGCGGCAAGATCATCGACCCGCCGAGCGCCACCTGGCCGACCCGCATCCACGTCGAGGCCTTGTCGTCGCGCGCGCCCTCGCGATCCCAGTAGAACTGCACCCGCACCCGGCCCGATGCGTCGGGGTCGATCTCCTTGCCCGACGCGCCCGACACCACGCCCGTCTCGGGGCCGCGCGTCGCCTGGGTGACGGCCGCCTGCGGCGGGCGGAAGGGCGTCGCCGCGGGGATCGCCGTGAACCGCGAGGTCAGCGACTCTTCGCCGCCGCCCCGGCTCTCGGAGACCTCGATGTCGAGCGCGTCGACGAGGTAGCGGCCGTTCATGAATTCGATCGGGTGATCGGTCAGCTCGAAGACGAGCCCGGTGCGCAGGCGCGTCGTCCATGTCTCGCCCGAGGTGACGCTGACCCGGGCGCGGAGCGCTTCGAGCCTCGTCTGGGCGCGCCGCTTGCCGTCGCCCGGCGTCGAGAATCGCCCCGGGAAATCGTAGATCTCGTGCGTCCCGTCGCCGGCCTCGGCGTCGAGCACGAGCTTGGGCTTCTCGAAGCTGTAGTCGCGCAGGCGCACCTTGCCCGGCGCGATCGCCTGCCGCCGGACGACGCGGGCGATGTTGTCGCGCGTCGCGCGCATCCCTGGATCGTCGCGGAAGGGGATCTCGGCGCCGCCGTCGATCTCCGGCGCGCCGGTGGAGTCGTCGCGGAAGACGAGCTTGGTCGCGTCGTCGCCGAGCTCGAAGTAGTAGTAGATGCCCTCTTCCTCCATCAGGCGGCAGACGAAGGCCCAGTCCGACTCGCGCTGCTGCGCGGTGTAGTGCCGCTTGGGGTAATCGGACAGGAGCTGCCAGTCGACGTTCGAGGCCGGGATTCCGGCCTTGTCGAGCACCTTCTTCACGATGTCGACGGCGCTCATCTCCTGGAAGACGCGGCTGTCGCGGCCCACCGTGAGCGGCTCGACCTCGGGCCCGAGGGTGAGCAGGAAGGCGCCCCCGCCGCCCGTCCCGCCGACGCGCTCGACCTCCATTACCACGCCGCGCACCACGACCGATCGCTCGAAGCGATCGCTCAGCGTGAGCTCGAAGGGCTTGCCCACGATCTCGGCCGGCGGCTTCGCCTCGCGCGCGATGGCCGTGACCTCGAAGCGGAAGAGCTCCGAGAGCGCAGAGTGCCCGCGCACGCTGCTCGCGGACATCGCGGCGCCGCCGACGGTGAGGGCCATGAGCGTCATCGCGTCACCCGACCAGGTTGGGGTTGCCGGAGAAGGTGATGCTCGACGCGTCGTAGGTCACGAGGCCGATGAACGAGGCGCTCGCCGGGGTGAGCGTGACGATGCCGCCGCCGCCGAGGAAGTTCGCGACGCCGAGCACCTTGATGCCGACCTTGCTGCCCTTGATCGTCAGCTGCTTGGCGGCGTTGCCGTTGAGCAGCCCGCCCACGGTGAGCACCGAAGGGCCCTTGGAGGAGCCGATGCGGTTACCGCCCGCGGCCTGCACCCGCACGCCGCCCACGGTGCTCGCGAGCGCGCCGATGACCGACTCCGTGACGCCCGCCGCCGACGCCGAGATCTTGGCGCCGCCGACCGTCTCGCTCTTCGCCCCCGCGACGGCGAGCGAGACGCCGAGCCCGGCCGCCGAGATCATCGACCCACCGACGGTGAGCGAGTGCGACCCCTTCGAGGTGCGGCTGATGCTGAGCAGCGCCGTGGTCATGTGGCTGCCGCCGGTGGTCTCGCTGTCGGCGCCGGTCACGGTCATCGCGATGTCGCCGCCCACCGTCACCGTCTCCGAGGCGCCCACGCTCTTCGTGCGATCGGCGCCCACGCGCAGCCCCTCGTCGGCCGAGACGGTGGTGGTGGAGCTGCCGCCGATCGTCACCTTCTGGTTCGATCCGACGGTGAGCTGCTCGTCCGTGCCCACCTCGCGCTTCTCGTCGACGCCGATCTTCTCGGTCTTGTTGTTGTTCGTCACGGCGTCGTAGTCCTTGGAGGCGTTGATGAACATCTCCATGCCGCCCGCGCCGTCTTCCATCCGGATCTCGTTGGATTTGCCGCCGCCGGGGCTCGACGCCGTCTGGAGAGCCATGCGCGAGGCGGCCGCGGGGTAGCCGTAGGGCGAGGTCTTCTCGGCGTTGTAGAGGCGGGAGACGGCGATGGGCCGGTCGGGGTCGCCGTCGAAGTAGACGATCGACATCTCCCAGCCGACGCGGGCGAGGGCCATCGAGCCGCCGATGGGCGCCTGCGCGAGGCGGATCCAGCACGAGCTCGTGTCGTCGTCTTTGCCGACGCGGTCCCAGAAGAACTTGCCCTTCATGCGCCCGAGCTTGTCGGTGTGGATCTCGCTGCCGGAGGGGCCCGTGGCCACCACCACATGCGCGCCGCGCAGACGGGGCCTCGGCGTCTCGCGCTCCGGGCGAAACGGGTTCGACGCGGGGACGCAGGTGAAGCGGTTCTCGTACGACGAGCTCCCGACCGTGTTTTCGAGCGCGAGCGGGACGAAGCGGTGCTCCACGCGGGTGATCAGGTACTCCTGCGAGAGCGCGTCGCGCGACGCCTGCTCGAGCTGGAAGGTGCGGCCGGCGCGGAAGGAGAGCCGGTCGCCCCCGCCGCGGCCCGTCGTCTGGTGGCAGAGCAGCTCCTCGATCCGCAGCTTGGCGAGCGCCTGACCCTCGGCGCCGGTCGCGAAGCCGGCCGCGTAGTCGAAGCGATCGCCGGGGGCGCCCTCCCGCCCGGGCTGCGTGACGTTCAGATCGGCGCCGGGTTTCTCGTAGTTGTAGTCCCCGAGGGTGACTTTGCCGGGCACCGGGCGCGACTCCAGCACGAAGTCGTGCACGCCCTCGCCGTGCATGTCGTCGTCGAGCAGCCGCATCGAGGCCTCGCCGTCGATCGGCGAGAACGCGGTGGTCGCGTCGGCGAACGTCACGTGCGTCTGCGACTCGTCGTCGGCGATCACGTAGAAGACGCCCTCGTGCTCGAGGAGGCGCGAAACGAAGGCGAAATCCGTCTCGCGGTACTGCACGCAGTAGGTGCGCTTCTGGAGCTTGCGCTGGATCGAGAACGACACGTCCCCGCCCGGGATGCCCGCGCCGTCGAGCACGGCCGCCACGATCTCGCGCGCGTCCTTGTCCTGGAACATGCGCACGTCGGTGCGGAGCGTGAGCAGCCAGAGCTCGTGCATCAGCTCGACCGCGTAGCGGCGGCGCCCGTCGCGGTGGAGCCCCTCGAAGCGGAAGGCGGTGACGACGAGGTGGAAGTCGCGCGACCCCTCGCCCGCGAGCGAGACGGCGAGGTGCGCCGGCTGCCCGATGGCCGGCTCGCCGTCGATGTCGTCCTTCGACAGCAGCGAGACGGTCGCCGCCGTCGGGCGCGAGATGGCCTCGACCACCTGGGCCGAGGTGACCGTGAGCTCGCCCTCGAGGGCCGAGCAGGTGAAGGTCAGGCCCAGCGTCTTTGCCACTCGGTCCTCCGGTTCGCGAAAGGGGCGCCGCCGGCTAGTTCAGCCGGATCATGCGGCCGATGATCTTGTGCACGCTCGCCGCGCGGCTCGTGATGTCCTGCCCGATCGACTCGATGTGCCCGTAAGCGCGCAGGACGAGGCTGGCGGCGCCCGTCACGAAGGCGAGCTCGTTCGCGGCGACGACGGTGACGCGGCGGGCCTTGATCAAGAACTCGTCGCCCTCGTCCACCCCCGGGGTCGCGGCCGTGCGCAGCACGCCGAGGATCACCCAGCCGGCGTCGGCGTCGCCGCCCGGGCTCGCCTCCTGCTGCGCGATCACCCGCTCGCGGCGGAGGACGGCGGTGCGGAGGACGGCCACGTCGAGCGAAGGATCGAGCGCCGCGGCGACGGGCGTGCCCCCGACGAGCAGCGTCGCAACGCGCGCCTCGGCGTCGAGCGCGACGATCGTCAGCGCGACGAGCGAAGGGAGCGCCGGCTGCGCTGCAGGTGATGGCGCAGCCTGTGTCGACTGCGGGGGAGCGACGGGCGCGAGGTGCCGCACCACGGCGCCCTCGCGAATCGGTTCGACGTCGTCGCGCTCGGGGGCTCTGACCGCGGCGCCGGCCTGCTTTGCACGCCTCATTTCCACTCTCCTCGACGCCCTCGATGCTATCCGAAGGCTCCTTTCGTGCAAAGGCTCAGGTCTGCCCGGAGGACAGCCCGCGGCGGGCCTCCGCGAGCGCATTCTCGTAGGCGGTGGGCAGGGCGAGATCCTGCTTCAGGAGGGCGGCGGCGATGCGCAGCATCCAGGTCTGCTCGATCGTGGCCCACCGCACCTCGTCGAGACCGAGCTCGGCGAGGGTGGCGGCGCGGGGGCGCGATCGATCGGCGAGCCGCGCCGACGCCCGCGCGAACGCCGCGAGATCCAGGCCCTCGACGGGCGTCGTCGGGATGGGCGCGGAGGGGTCGGGCCCGCCGGGGAAGGCCGGGAGAGGTTTCGTCTCGTCGCTCATGGTCACGCTCACCGGGCCACGTAGAGGGCGCGCTCGGTGCCCACCCAGATCGAGCCGTCGGCGCCGATCGCGGGCGGGGCGGAGATCGTCTCGCCGGCGGCCGTGAAGAACGACTGTCGCACGACCCCGTCGCGCGACAGGAGGCGCAGCTCGTGCCCGATGGCGAGCGCGAGCGACCCGTCCTCGAACGCCGTCGCCAGCATCGGCAGGGGCGAGGGCTGCGCGTAGAGCAGGCGCCCCTGATCGAAGGCGGCCACGCCGTGGCCGAACACGTAGACGCGCCCTCCGCCCCCGTCGATCGGCGGCTCGAAGACCTCGAAGGGCACCTCGGTCTCCGCCGTCACGCGCCCCTGCGGATCGAGCAGATGGACCACGGTGTGGAAGCGGAGCGGCGGGGCGTTGAGGCCCTCGACGCGCCGGGCTTCCTTCGCCAGCGAGGCGCCGAGCGGCGAGAACGGCGGCGCGCTCTCGGGCATGGGCGCGCCCACGGAGAGCGCCGCGAAGCCGCCCTCGACCACGGAGAGATCGTACGCGGCGAACGAGATCGGTACATCGACGAGGCGCACGCCCTTCAGGTCGGGCGTCGCGTTGTTGCCGTCGAAGACGAGGAAGCGGCCCGCGCGCATGGCGACGGCGATCCGCCGGTCCTCCGCGATGGCACCGCAGCCTGCGCCAGCGAGGTCTTCTTGCCAGACGAGGTCGCTCGTGTACCGCTCGGGCAGGTAAAATCGCTCGGAGACGATCCGCATCCGCGCGCCGACCTGATCCCAGCCGCGCGCGACGGCGCCCCCGTCGAGCGGAATCTGCACCGGGACCACCATGGGCGTGAGCAGGAACACCGCGCTCGTGACTGCATCGCCGACCTCCAGCGCCCACTGGATGTTGCCTTCGCGCAAGGCCATCGGGAACGATCGCCCGCGGTAGTCCTTGGCCGATCCATTCGACGCGTAGCCCGTGTCGAGCATGGTCAACACCTTGTGATCGCCGGTTCGCTCGCTGTACGTCTGGGCGCCCTGCGCCGTCCATAGCTCGTACCCGGACGCGTACGCGGCGCCCACGTGATCGACCGCGGGGCTCACGACGACGGAGACGGGCGGGCCGGAGGTGTCGGCCACGCGCGTCAGGCTCACAAGGGGGCGCGCCGCGAGGCGCACCCGTGAGGAGCGAGCGGGGGAGGCGTAGGCAGTGGCGTAGCTCTTCATGGCTTTCCATGCGGGGGTTGAGGGGAGCGGCGGCGGAGCGGCGGTTGGAATTGAGCTCGCAGGGATCGCAGAGGGCGACGGCGGTGAGGCGTCGACGGCATCGGCAGCGCGCCGGCAGCCGAGCATGGTGAGCGGCAAGAGCAGCGCGAACACAGCGCGCCGGATCCCGATCCTCACGGCATGTCCTTGACGAGGTACGTGCCCGGCCCGCAGCTCATCAGCGTCTCGACCTGGGCGGCCACCTGGGCGAGATCGGCCACGACGATGGCGCCGTTGCTCGGCACGGTGGCCGGCGCCACGGGGGCGACGCCGAGCGCATGGCGCAGGAGCGAGAGCCCGACGTCGCCCTTGTTGATCAGGAGCCGCTTGGCCCCCGTCTTGGGCGGATTCTTGGGCGCCGCGACCGGACCGGCGGCCGTCTGGAAGAGCACGTCGACCACGATGTCGGCGTCGGCCTCGGTCACGTTGGGCGGAGCGGCGCCGGACCGGGGATTCGGTCGCGGTCCGAACTCGATCCACGGCTGGAAGAGGACGGCGATGCGTGGCAGCCGAGCGGCGGGCGGGCCGTCGAGCCAGAAGCGTTGCAAGGGCTTGGCGTCGGGGTCGTAGACCTTTGCATAGAACTGGTCGCGGACGACCGTCCAGCGCGCCGGATCGTTGGCGAAATCGCCCGCGGTCGAGGCCAGGAAGTTGAACCAAAACTTCGTCCGCACGATGGCAATACCGTTCATCCACTCGCCGGGCTTCTTCCCGTTGGCGGCGGGGCGCTTGAGCATCCGCTCCACCGTGCCCTCGTCGTCGCCGCATCCGTAGAGCACCACGGTGGCGCGCCCGCTCTTGATGGCCCCCTGGCCGAAGGGCTTCCACGGGTTCGTCGTGTTGCCGTCGGGCATCTTGTGCGTCGTGCCGCCGTCGAACGCCGGATACGCGCCCACGTAAGGCCCCTCGGGCAGCTTCGCCTTGGCCCCGTTGTTCAGGAACTGGATGTGGTGCCAGTTGTAGCGCTGGCGCGGCAGCTTGTTCGAACGCTCCATCGCCACCTGATCGGCGTAGAACGGGTAGCCCGGATCGCGCTGGCCGAAGCGGGGCACGCGAGGCTCCGTCAGCGTGTCGAGCGCCGGCGCCGCGGAGAGATCGAGGTTCTCGGCGTACTCGTCCGGCAGGCCGAGCACATGCCCCATCTCGTGCGCCAGCGTGAACCAGGGCAGGTCCACCCCGTCGCTGTCCTGCGCGTGGTCGGTGAGGATCGGACCCGCGCCGCTCACGAGGAGCGTCATCGTCTTGCCCTGCACGAACGAACGGTTGTCGGGGGGGATGGTGCTCGCGCACTGGATCGTGAACTTGTGGTTGCCGTCGGTGCGCGAGCCGAAGAAATGCCGGAGCTTGATCACGCGCGTGTCGTCGTTCACCCCCGCCTCGGGGATGACGACGTAGTCCTTCTTGCCGGCCGCGCCCGTCGCCGGGTGCGCCTGATCCCACCGGTCGCCCGCGTTGATCAGCTCCTGAAAGACCGGGTTGATGTTGGCCGCCGGGTTCACCGGGTGCTTGATGACCTTGATCGGCACGTACACGAGCAGGTGGCAGAGCTTGGCCTTCGGGTGGTCCTCGAGGAACTTCCCCTCGTCGGCGGCGGTGTACGGGCCCGGGTACGCGTCCGGGATCAGGTGCAGCTCGACGGTGCCGTCGTTGTTGAGGTTCGGGTAACCGCTCAGGAAGTTGCCGATCGGGTTCTCCGGCGAGCGGGCCTCGGCCTGCCGCGCGCCGAGGAACTTGGTCGTCCCGAGCGTGCCGCTCACGCGCGCGTCGCGCAGCACGAAGAAGTCGGCCTCGTGGTTGAACACGAAGCCGAGGTCTTTCCACGCGTCGCCGTCCTTGCAATAGACGTCCTCGGCGCGGCCGTAGTTCTCCGCGAGCTTGCCCGACCAGAGGGGCACCATCACCGCGTCGAAGGGGCCGCGGAAGCGGAGGCGGCGGTCGAAGATCGTGACGCGCGCGTCCTTGGCGATCGTGACCGGGCCCTTGCCGTGATCGACGAACACGATATCGTCGAGGTGGAAGAAGAGCGGGCTCGCCTTGGTGGTGTCGAGCTTGACGGGCTTGGCCGCGCCCTTGGGCGTGGGGCGCAGCGCCGTCCACTTGGCGCGCGCGCCGGCGCCGACATGCCCCTCCATCCCGAGCGTGCTCCACGCGTTGGGGATCTTGTAGAACTTCTCGGGATCGCGCGACTTGATCGTCTCGCGGATCAAGCGGTCGTCGACCTTGCTCGCGGCGTCGGCGGCGGCGCCGAGGTCGATCACGCTCTCCTCGGCGAAGAAGTTGTCGAAGCCGAGCTCCATGTCGAACGAGCCCTCCATGGTGCGCTCGGAGAGCACGCAGATCGTCCCGTCGTCGTCGATGCGGGTGCCCGCGCCGACGCGCCCCTTGGCGGTGGCGAGCGTCACCGGATCGAGCTTGTTCCCGAGGGCCTGGAGGCAGAGGCCCGGCGGCACGACGAGCGTCTTCTTCTGCTTCACGTCGTAGTACTGGAAGCGCACGAAGGTGCGCAGCCAGCCGAAGTCGACCTGGATCTCCCAGGGCGCGGCCACCGTCCCGCTCGCGGTGGTCAGCTCGTCGGAGCGGAGCGACCCGTCCTTGTCGAAGTCTTTCCCCAGGTTCTTCTTGAAGCCCCCGAGCTTGACCTTCCACCGGCTCGTCCAGAGCGGGATGCGCAGGAGCTTGCGCTTCTCGAGGTCGGGGAACGAGGTCGGCACCACCCACGCGTTCTTGTCGAGATCGATCCACACCTCGCCCTGCGCGCGCACCCGCGACAGGTCCGGATCGTCGAGCTCGGGCCGGAGGGAGAGGAACCACTTCTCGTCGGCCTTGGCGGCGCGGATCTCGGGCGCGTCGAGGATCTTCGAGACCCCCTGGGCGTCGCTCAGCGCGCCGCGCGTGACGATCTTCGGGTCCTTGACCTGCTGCACCTCCCACCGGTGCGGCGGGAGCGCCGTCTCGGTGTCGCTGCGCGGGTCGATGTACGTCGTCTTGACGACCTGGAGCACCGCCTGGAGCGGCACGATCTGCGCGCCCTGACCGACGGGGGGCGGAGCGGGGTTGTTCGGCTGGTTGGGCCCGGGGGCGAGGACTTGGGGAGGGGCCATGGCGCGCCTTCTGGATCAGGAGAGGAAGGGGTTCGGGTCGGTCGCGCTCGGCCCGAGCGCCAGCCTGGAGAGCTTCTCGTACGGCGTGAGATCGAACACCGTGTACGGCTCGTCGACGCCCTCGCAGCGCATGCGGTACGCGTGGTGCGGGGGCAGATCGGTGAAGTAGACCTCGCTGAAGCCGAGGTCGTTGGCCCGCGCGTCGGAGGCGAGGGAGTGCGTCTGGGTGATCGTCCCGTCCTCGCTCTCGACGATGAACACATGGGGCATCTGGTTGGCGTCCTTGAGCGGGAAGGGGAGCTGGATGACCAGATCGTGCGCGAGCGCGGCGCCGCCGTTGCACGGGCAGAGCACGGCCACCTCGCGGTAGACCTTGCAGCGGTAAGGCGGTTTGCCGTCCGGGTCGGGCTCCTTCGCCTCGGGGCCGACGTTGGCCTTGCAGGGCCCCATCGATCCGAGCTTGCAGGGGAGGCTCTGCGGCTCCGCCGCGTTGTCGAAGATGAAGACGACGCCGCGCCGGCTCTGCTCGTCCTTCACCGAGATGCTCAGCGGGTTGAACTCGCCGCAGCCCATGAACTTGTTGCCGTTCACCTTGGCGATGCGATCGGCCGGCACGGGCTCGCGGGAGATGCGCTTGGCGTAGGCGAGGAACAGCTCTTTTCGCGTCTTCGGGCCGGGGTCGCCGTCGGTCGCGAGCGGCGCCTGCTCGGCCGGCACGTCGGGGTAGTCGCCGCGCTGGAAGCGCTTGATCGCCTGGATCGTCAGGGCGTCGCGCTGGCCGTTCTCGGTGAGGGGGTTGCCCGCGTCGTCGGCGCAGAGCAGCGCGTTGAGCATGTGCTGCACCTCCTTCGTGCCCCAGGACTCGGACCAGTTGCCGCCGCTCGGCTTGTTGGTGAAGAGGTCCTCCCAGGCGTCCGCGTCGTGGGTGAAGAGCGCGTAGATCGCCTTCGCGCGCCGCTCGCTCAGCTCCTTGTTGAGCGCCTCGGGGCCGGATCTGTCGGTGTGGGTGAAGATCATCGCCTTGCGGATCGGCTCGCCCTGGAGGTCCTCGGCGATGGCGGAGAGCGGGCCCACGGCGTCGCGGCGGACGAAGCTGCGGCCGAAGTCGAAGTGCGCGCCGGCGACCTCGTTGCAGCGGAAATACGGGGTGATGACGATCGTCGCCGGCACCTCGTTCTCGATGGACACCGCCTCGACGGAGCTGCCGAGCTCGCGCGTGAAGACGTCTTGCCCCGTGGGGATCTTCGCCTTGCGGGGCTTGCTCCAGCGGGGGCGCAGCTTGTCGCGCAGGGCGCTCACGTCCTTGATGGCCACCTGCGCGAACGAGGCGTCGACGTTGTCGATCCGCACTTTGCCGCCGCCGTTCGTCTTCTCGGTGCGCTTGCTGCCGCCGAGGATGTCGACGGCGAGCTCCACGTCGCCGATCGGGTCGCCCACCTCGTCGACGAGCTTGACCTCGAACCAGGTCTTGTCCGTCGTCGGCTCGGGCCCGGGCGGGGGCGGCGGCTCCGACTTGGGGTCGAGCATCGGCGGCACGAGCAGCGCGCGCTCGCGCAGGCGGAGCAGGAGGAGACGGCCGTCGCGCAGCCCGCCCTCGATCACCGGGACGACGTCGCGGTGGATGTCGAGCAAGCGGCCGGTGGGCGCGCCTTCGAGCGCCTCGAACATCTCGCGGAGCGAGCGCGCGGCCCGGTCGTCGCTCGCCCAGCGGGGCAGCTCCGCGACCGCCGCGGCCACGGCCGCGCCATCCGCGCCGAAGGCGGTCGAGCCGGCGCCGATCGCGTCCATCCAGGTGGCGATCTCTGCCTCTCCGAAGCCCGTGCTCAACCGCCAGCGCCCTCGCATCGTCCCTCTCCGTAGGACCCGCAAACGACCTCGCGCCGCGCGTCGCGGGCCGCCCGGCGCAGGGCGAAGCATCACCCGGTTCGGGGTGAGGATCCAGGAAATCTCTTTACGGATCGGCGGCGCGATCCCACCATGCGCCCGTGGCCCAGGACACCGCGCCGGCCGGGGCGCCGAGCCCCGAGGCAACCGTGCCGCCCCCCCACGGGGTGACGCTCGAAGATCACGCGCGGATCTCGGCGCAGATCGCCGAGGGCGATCGCCCGCTCGCCGCGATCCTCGAGCCGCTGAAGCTCACCGAGGCCGCGTGGAACGAGGCCACGATGCACTGGATGGGCCGCATCGGCGACGAGACGCTCGCGCGGGGCAAGGACGCCGAGCTGCCGCATGTCTACTCGCGGGCGTTCTCCGACGCGCAGGACGCGATCAAGCCGGTTCCTCCGAGCGACGCGGCCTCGTACGCGAAGCTCGTGGTCGACGTGCAGCTCGCCGGAGGCCCGGCCCGCCCGCTCGCCGCGCGGGGCCTGTCGATGGCCGACTACCTGCGCCTCTCGCGCCACTGGGCCAAGGTGCTCTCGTCCGATCCCGAGCAGGAGAAGATCTTCTCCGCCACGTACCAGGAGCTCCAGCCGAAGCCCGAGGGCGCCGAGGGAGAGCCCGGGTGAACGTCAGGGGCAGACGAGCGGCAAGCCGCCGAATTCTCCGAGCAGCTCGCTGTACGCCTCGATCCTCCGGCCGCCGTACACGCTGTCGGTGAACTGGTAGAAGATGCGATCGCTCAGCGGAGACACCCCCGCGTTGTCGTAGGCGGTGGCGTCGCTCGCGGTGTTGCCCACCGCGTAGGTCGGGATGAGCCCGCGCGCGGCGATGGCCGCGAGCTCGCCGGTCTTGAACGCCGCCGCCGCGTCGCCCGTCGCGCCGGTCAAGGTCACCGTGGTGTGCACGATCCCGGGCGGGAAGCCGTTGACGGCGAGCAGCTCGCGCGTGCGCTCGGTGAGCCAGTCGGGCCGCGCGGTGAGGTACATCGGCCGGTAGCCCTTCGACGCGAGGATGTTGTAGGCCGTCGCCGCGTCGGCGTGCACGCCCGGGAGCATGCCCGTCAAGAGCGCGCCGAACTCGGCGTTCTCCGTGTCGGTGAGGGTGCCGTCCACGTCGCTCACGAACATCGGCGTCCCCGGGGGGACGACCTCGATGAACAGCTCGGTGGCCGAGAGATCGCCCTCGACCACGAGGCGGACGCGGTGCCGGCCCGGGCCGAGGGCCTTGGCGGCCGGGACCTCGAAGTAGATGCGCCCGCCGCTGTCGTCGACGCCCTCCACCGTCGCATGCTCGTTGTCGTTGGTGGTCTGCGCGGTGCCGAGCTTCTCCCAGCTGTTGCCGCAGTCACGGAGCAGCCAGATGTCGACCTTCTCTTCCTTGAGATCTTTGTCGATCAGGCCATAGGCGAACTTGCCGATGATCCACTGGGTGTCGCCCGGGTTGAGGAAGAGATCGCGCCCGCGGTGGTTGGGCGCGCCGGTGGCCACGATGATCGGCGACTCGAAGGTGTGGTTCCACGGCTGCGCGGGCCCCGGATCCGGAGGCGCCGCGTCGCATGCGGGGACGGGCGGGCAAGCGCCGCCGCCCGATCCACCGCCGCCCGCGCTCGATCCGCCGCTGCCGCTGGTCGTCCCGCCGCCGCCCTGGCCGCCGCCTTGACCGCTCGTGGTGGTCGAGGAGCCACCTTGCCCGCTCGTGGTGGAGGAGCCGCCTTGCCCGCTTGTGCTCCCGCCTTGTCCGCTGGTGGTGCTGCCCGCGGTGGTCCCGCTGGTGCCGCTCAGGTTGGGATCGGAGCCGCCGCATGCCGCGACGGCCACGGAGAGGCCGAGCGAGGAGGCGAGGAGCGGGACGAGCCGGGATCGATGCGCGGGGAGGGAAAGCATCCGCGCATCCTGCTCGCCTCGCTCGCGGGGACCAACAGGAAAAGAGGATCGAGAATGGTTTGACAGAGCTGGAATGTTGCAGCCGGCTCAGTCGGAGATCACAACACCTCTTTGGCCAGCGACTCCACCTCGGCGCGCAGGAAGGCCGCCCTCCCCTCGCCGAGGGCCGCGCGCTCGCGCTGATCGAAGGCGACCATCAGCCTGTCGTCGGCCTCGGCGTTCATCAGCCGGGCGCCCATGGGAAAGAGGATCTCGTTCTCTTTCATGATGTGATGGGTGAGCAGATCTTCGAAGCCGTGGGCGGCGTCCGCGAACTGGCCTCGACCGTCGGACGAATCGAGCTTGCTCGCGGCGTCGGCGATCTTGCCGACGAGCGCCCGGCCTTGCTCGTGCTCGTGGAGCATCACCGCGATGGGGCCCGCGTTGCGCGGCATTCCACAGCTCACCATGAAGGGGAAGAGCTCGTTCTCTTCCTTGGCGTGATGAAAGCGATCGGCGAACTCGCGGAAGAACGTGACGAGGCGCTCCACCGGCGCGCGGTCCACGGGCTCGCCGCGGGAGGCCCGATCGGCGAGGGCGCCGAGGACGGCGAGGGCCTTGAGGATGACGTTGTGCTCTTCCACGAGGATATCGGTCGACTTCATGAAAACTCCTGAGCTTCGAATTCGAACGGTGGTGTCGGGCAAATCAAACATGCGCTCCCACGACGAGCGCCGCGCCGAGCAGCACGCTGCTCGCCACGAGGCCCCAGCCGACCTTCTTGAGCGAGCGTGGGCTCGGCGGTTGCGCGGCGAGGCCGAGGGCGAGGCCCAGCATGGGCAAGGCGCCGAGCGCGGCCGGGGGCGTGAGCCAGCCGCTCGCGGCGACGGCGGCGCCCGCCACGAGCGCGAGGATCGGCAGGACGAGCCGGCGGCCGAGGGCGAGCGGCGCGCGCGCATGGGCGATGACCGAGCGCACGGCCAGCGTGGAGGCGCCGAGCACGAGACACCAGGAGAGCCACGCGCTCCAGACGAGCGCTGCCGGGACCTCGGCGGCGAAGGCGATGGGGACGGCCGCCGAGGAGAGGGCCGCGGCGGCGATCAGCTCGCCCGCGGCCGTCTTTTCTTGCTTGCGGAGGATGAAGGGGGTGAGCAGGGCCGCGAGGCCGAGGGGCAGGATCACCGCGAGGCGGGCCGCAGGCGGCGCGAGGAGGAAGCCGAGCCCGCCCGCGATCGCCATGATCGCGCCGAGCCACGCGAGGCGGCGATAGGCGCGCGCGCCCACCTCTCTCGCCGCGCGGGAGCCGCGCTGCCCCGTGACGAGGAGCAGGGGCTCGTGCGCAAGAAAACCCGCGAGCGAGGCCACCGCGAGGAGCACCGCCGAGGCGCCCGGTCGACCCATGCAAAGCGCGGTGACGAGCGGTAAACCGAGCTGTCCATACGCTCCATGCTCGCGAGGCGCGAGGGACCGATCGCCCGCTCCAGGCCGGCGTGTCGAGGGGGCGGTCGCCGCCGGAGGTTGCCCGAGGGAGCTGACGTGCATCATCGCACGCGCTCTCATGCACGGGGCGTGCTCAGCCCTGGAGGCCCGAGATCGCGTGGATCCGCAGGGGTCGGAGCGCGTCACCTGCGCGCCGATTTCACGAAACGCAAGGCTTGCGCCGCGCAATGAAAGGGCTGCGCGTCGAAGAGACCTGCGCCCGTGCGCTGCCCTCCTGGAGGGTGGGCTTGGTCAATTGCATGACCAGCTCGTGCTACGGTCGCGCCCATGCGCATCGGCATCTTCGGCGCGGGCGCCATCGGGAGCTACCTGGGCGTCCGCCTCTCGGCAGCCGGAGCGCCCGTCACCTTGATCGCGAGGCAAGCGCTCGTCGAGCAGCGCTCTTCGCTGCGCGCCGTCGATCTCGACGGCGTCGCATGCACGCCGGCGCCCGATCTCCAGATCACCGCCGACCCGGCCTCCCTCGCCGAGGTCGACCTCTGCCTCCTCACCGTCAAGTCCCAGGACAGCGCCGCGGCCGCGCCCGTGCTCGCGTCGAGCCTCCGGCCGGGCACACCGGTCCTCTGCTTCCAGAACGGGATCGACAACGCCGCTCGCCTCCGCGAAGCCGGCCTCGATCGCCCGGTGATCGACGGTATCGTCACCTTCAACGTCGTCCGCGAGGCCCCCGCCACCTTCCGGCAGGCCACGAGCGGCCCTGTCTACACTGGCACCCTCGACCCGCTCCCCTCCCCTCTTCAGGCGCTCGCCGGCGCCTTTTCGCGCACCAGTATCCCCTTTGCCCTGCGCCCGGACATCGCGGCCGTCGCCGCCGGCAAGCTCCTCATCAACCTGGGCAACGGCCTCTCCGCCGTCACCGGTCTGCCCACCGCACAAACCCTCCTCTCCCGCCCCTTCCGCCTCTGTTACGCCGACATCATCCACGAAGGTCTCCGCGCCTTCGCCGCCGCCGGCCGCCCCGTCGCGCCGCCCGACCGCGTCCCCCTCTCCCTCATCGCCCGCCTCCTCCGCCTGCCCACACCCCTCTTCTCCTTCATCGCCCGCTCCATGGTCCGCGTCGACCCGACCGCCCGATCCAGCACATTACAAGACCTCGACCGCGGTCACCCGACCGAGATCGATCTCTTGAACGGCGCCATCGTCTCGCTGGCCGAAGCCCATGGACAGAAGGCGCCGCTCAATCGATGGATCGTCAACACCGTCCACGACCTGGAACGAGCCGCGCAGCCCCTGCCCCACCTTTCGCCGGAGCAGGTGCGCGCGGCCTTTCTCACGCTCGCTTGAAGCGCCGCCGCGCCGTCGCGAGCGCGAGCGCGGCGAGCCACACGAGCGCAGCGCTCTCCCGCTCTTCCCCGGCCATCCGGCAGCTACACCCCTCGTCGATCCCACCGCTGCTGCCCCCGCTGCTCGACGATTCGCCGCTCCCGCTCGACGAGGATGCGAATCCGCTGCTGCTGCTCGACGACGAGCTCGCTGCGCCGCCGGCGCCGCTGCTGCTCGACGACGAGCTCCCTCCGCCACCGGCGCCGCTGCTGCTCGACGAGGAGGACGAGCTGCTGCTCGACGAGCCGCTCTCGTCGTAGAAGGCGCCGCATGCCGGCCCGTCGAGCGTGCTCGTCACGCCCATCAGGCCGAGCGCGTAGACGCCCGCGCCGAAGCCGATCATCGGAGCGTTGAACTTGTACTTGCCTGTCTGCGGATCGTAGGTCTCGGCGACGGCCAGGTAGTTGGCGAGCGACTGATCGCGCACCCAGTGCAGCAGTCGATCGGAGCGCACCGTATCACCCGCGAGGCGCTCGGCCACGGCGCCGCGCAGGTCGGTCACCACCCACTCTGCGCTGTCGTAGTCGCTCCCCCAGGGGCTCACATCGTTGCCGCCCGCGTGATCGGTCAGGTCGTCGTTGCGGGACCAGCCGGCGCCCGCGGGCGTGGTCAGGTGTTGATCGAGGCCGGCCAACGTGGCCTTGGCGATCTTCCCGTTCGGGTCGAAGAGGCCCATGGCGATGGCGTCGAGCACGGCGGCGTCCCAGTAGCCTTCGCCGCTCGCGAGCTCTTCTGCGTTGGAGGCGAGGGCGCCTTTGCCGTCGGTGAGCTTCTGCGCGATCGCGGCGCGCAGGGCCACGGCGGCGTCGTGGTAGGTCTGCGCGCGGGCCTGGTCGCCCACCCGGGCGGCGAGCGTCGAGGCGTCGCACAGGCCGCGCACGGCGGTGATGTTGGTGTAGGTCCAGGCCCGTTGCCGGCCGTTCCAGTGACTCTCCCAGATCGACGAGTCGGGGCGGAGCAGGCCTGTCCCGGGGTCGATCAAGGCCACGAGCACGTCGGCCACCTTGGTGGAGACCTCGGGCCAGGCGCCGTCGACGAGGGTTTTATCGCCGGTCAATTCTTCGTAGTGGTGCAGGGCCCAGAGGAAGAGGCCGAAGCCGTCGAACTCGAGGTTCGGGCCGAAGTCGTTGAAATCGGTCTCTTCGACGCCGAAGCCGTAGTAGCGCACCGTGCTGATGAGGTACGGAGGCATGTTGTAGGGCATGAGCTCGTTCCATTTCTGGAAGCGGCCGCCCTCGGCGCCGAGGTAGAACGAGAGCGCGTCTCGGGCCTGGTCTTTCATGCCGAGCGCGGCCATGGCGGTGGCCGCATAAGCTCCATCGCGGATCCACGCCACGGTCCACTCGCCCGGGGGGAGGCTCGCGATCACCGCGCCCTTGCCGCGGTGGGCGATGGTGTTCGGCAGCGAGGCGGGGTTACCGCCGGGCATGGTGCCGAATCGCGTCTTGCGGGCCTCTCCGTCGGTGGTCAAGAACTCGCGGAGGAAGATTACGTCTTCCTGGTTCTGGGCCATGGAGAGCATCACCGCGGACTGGCGGAGCAAGGTCTCCTCGCCGGCGCCGATGCCGGGAGGCAGGGTGAGCGACTGTTGCAAGGCCGCGTAGGAGGCGATCTCGTCCTCCACGAGCACCTTGGCGTCCTTGCCGGCCACGTAGGCGTCGAGCCAGCTTTGCGCGACGGCGCCCGCGAACGGGTCACCGTGGTGCGCGAAGGCCACGCCGGCCCAGCGCTCCTTGCCCGCGGGGATGTCACCGAAATCGAACTGGAAGGCGCTCACCGAGCCATCGTGCGTCGGAGCCTCGCCGTTGAGGTCGGGCAGGTCGGCCTGTCCTCCATTGTTGACGATCTGGTACACGTTGGCGTTCGCCGGAGAGGCCGAATTGGACGCGGCGTGGTGGGACACCGTGCCGAGGCCCCGACCCACGATCACCCCGGCAAAGGCCCGTTCGAGCAGGTCGCTCTTGCCGCCCGTGCCGTCGAAGCCGATGGTCTCGCCTTGCTCGCCGATATCGGCCATGGCCCCGGGGCGGCCAAAGCCCATGTGGAAGTTGTGGAGGCTGAAGGCGGAGACGCCCGAGACGGTGCCGCCGCCGGTGTTCTTGACCCGCATGGCCATGACGAAGCCGTTGTGGGGCATGCCCCGGGGGGCGAAGAAGTACTGGGTGACCTCGAGCACGCCGTCGTGCTGCACCATGGTGGCGATGCCGGTGCCGGCCGTTTTTCCGGCGCTCCACGCGGCATATCCACTCTGGTCGAGGTCGACCGGGACGCTGGTGAGCCAGTGCTGACTGCCCTCGACGCGCAGGCCGAAGTACGCGTCGTAGAGCAGGTCGCGCGAGGCGACGCCCTGGGGCTGGTTGCCGATCCACACCTCCTTGCCCTGGGCGTCGAGGGTGGGCTCCTCCGCGGCGAAGAGGTGCTCGCGGAAGTGGGTGAGCCGGGCCTCTTGCAAATCGAGGAGCAAGGCGCCATGCCCGTTGGAAGAGGCGAGGCGGTAGAAGGTGCGCTGCACGGGCACCTCGGCGCGGGCCTCGGAGGAGCCCAGGGTGGCCGCGGAGAGGGCCGCGACGAAGGTCGCGGGAGCGAAGGCGCGGAGCGAAGCGAAGCGGCGGCGGAGCGCGGAGATCATGGCCGCCGAGCATAGCCGATGGACGGACGGCTCCGGGAAAGATCGCCTGAAGCTGGGCCAGTCTCGATCGTGCGTGATAGGGGCGGGACCATGCTGCGAAACAAGCTCGGCCCCCTCGGGGCGGTCCTCTCGTGCTCCCTCTTGCTCGGCGCCCTGACCGGGTGCACCGCGAGCCCGAAGCCGCTGGCGAAGGCCCCCTCGGCGGCCCCCGGCGCGGGCAGCGACGCCGGCGCGCACGCGGCGGCGAGCAGCGCCCGCGCGGACCACAGCTCGCCCACGGCCGGCTCGCTCCACATCGACGACCGGATCGTCAAGGCCTGCGGCGACATCCCCACCGCCCATTTCGCCTTCGATTCGTCGAAGATCGACGCCGAGGCCGCCGCCGCCCTCGACGCCCTCGGCCGCTGCTTCTCCACGGGCCCGCTCAAGGGCCACACCATGCGCCTCACCGGCTACGCCGATCCGCGCGGCGAGCTGGAGTACAACATGGGCCTCGGGCAGAAGCGCGCAGGGAGCGTCGCCGCGTACCTCGACAGGAAGGGCCTCGACAAGAGCAAGGTCGCCGCCACCTCCAAGGGCTCGCTCGAAGCGACCGGCACCGACGAGGAAGGCTGGGCCCGCGACCGCAAGGTCGAGGTCACCCTGGTCGACTGAATCCCTCCAGATCAAGCCTTTTTTTCCGTTGCCGTCGCCGTCGCCGTCGCCGATCTCTCCGGCGCCCCGCTGATCTCGTTGGAGCTCCAACCTTCACCCCGCCGGCCCGCCGCATGTCCTTCGCCGCTCCTCCCGTCTCGATCAAGCTCGACCCGGTCTCGCTGGTCGTCCACGCCTCCGGCCCCGTGTTCCTGGTCGTCTGGGGCCTCGTCGCGGCCGCGGCCCTCGTCTGGGCCATCGCGCTGCTCAAGCTCTTCCAGGTCTCCCGCCTCTCCTCGGCGCAGCGTCGCTTCGAGGCCGAGAGCGCGCCGGTGGTGAGCGCCGATCAGCTCTTCGCCCTCGCGCGCAGCCACCCGGACGCGCCGGGCGCGCGCGTCGTGCTCGAGCTGTCGAAGCGCGGCGGCGCGGGCAAGGTGCTCGAGTCGGTGGCCAAGCGGGCCATCGTCACGGAGCAGCAGCGCGCCGGATCGCTGATGGGCACGCTCTCGTCGATCGGCTCGGCCGGGCCCTTCGTGGGGCTGTTCGGCACGGTGTACGGGATCATGGATGCGTTCCTCCGCATCGGGCAGGAGAAGAGCGCCTCGCTCCCCGTCGTCGCCCCGGCGATCGGCGAGGCGCTGATCGCGACGGCCATCGGCCTCTTCGCGGCGATCCCCGCCGTCCTCGCGTACAACGCGCTCTCCAAGCGGGTCGACGATCTGCTCGCCGAGCTGGAGGCCTCGACCGAGGGCTGGGTGGCGATCGTCTCCGCCGCGGCGGAGGCGTCTCCGATTCCCTTGCGCGCTGCGCCGGTCGAGATGGCCCGCGCGAGGGCGGCCTGAGGTCGATCATGGGCGCGTCGCTCGGAGGAAAGGGCCGGCGGAGAGGCTTCACCGACATCAACGTCACGCCCCTCGTGGACGTGATGCTGGTGCTGCTCGTCGTGTTCATGGTGACGGCGCCGCTCCTCACGGCGGGGCTCCGCGTCGAGCTTCCCAACGTGGAGGCGCACGACACGACGGTCAAAGACAGTAAGCTCGTCATCACGGTGACGAAGGAGGAGAAGATCCTCTTCGGCGAGGAAGACGTGACGGCCGGCCTCGAGGCGAAGCTCGCCGGCAACCCGCGGGTGCAGAAGGAGAAAGAGCTCTACATCCGCGCCGACAAGAACGCGCATTACGGCGCGGTCGCGCGGGTGGTGGCGGCGGCGCGGGCGGCCGGCGTGGAGGGGTTGAACCTCCTCGTCGAACCGGAGCCCCCGGGGGACAAGGCCTCTCCGGTCGCCGCGGCGGAGAGCCGATGAGCGCGCCCAGCCTGCGCCGCGATTTCCGCGCGAGCGAGGTGATGGTCTCGGTCTTCTTCGCCCTCTCGGTGCTCGCCGGATCGAGCTTCGCGCTGATGGCCGCCGCGCTGGAGAAGCCGGCCGCGGTGCCCGAGGTGGACCGCGGCACGGCCTTGCCCGTGCGCGTCACGCCGGTGCTCGATCTCGACGCGCCGCTCCTCAAGCTGGGCGGCGAGCGCGACCTGCAACGATTGCCCGATCGGTGGGTGAAGCAGGCGCCGAAGGCGCGCGCCGAGGAGAAGGCTTTTGTCTCCTCGAAGGCCGGCCAGACCGACAAGGACGCTCCACCCCCGGAGGTGAAGCTCGCCGCGAAGGGCGACAAGCCCCCTCCACCCGGGGCCGAGATCGCAAAGCAGGTGGACACGCCGCTCGCGGAGGTGCCCGACGCGGGGCCGCCGGCCAACGTGGATCGGGAAGGCCACGCCGACGGGGTGAAGGAGGGCACCGAGCTCGACCCGCTGAAGGCGCGCGCCGTGGATCTCTACCGGGCGCGGCTGATCGCGTGGTTCTCGGGGCGATTCCGGGTCACGGGATCGGGCCTGTCGGCCGAGGAATTGGGCAAATATCGCGTCAGCGCGTCCGTCGAGCTCACCGCGGATCGGCGCGTCGCGAGCTATACCCTCTCGCCGAGCGGCAACGGTGCCTTCGATGCGGCGGCCCGGGCGACGCTCGACGGGGCGAGGGGCGCGGAGCTCCCTCCGCCGCCTGAGAATTACCCTGACACTGTGCAGCGCCGGATCAACCTCACCTTCGTTTGCAGGGAGCACCGATGCGACTGACCATGCGGCGAATTCACCAGAGATTTAACGCAAAGGCGCAAAGGCGCAAAGGCGCAAAAAGACAAGAACGAGGTCGTTGTTCTTGTCTCTGGGGGTGCCTGGTTTTGTTCGTCCCGGGGCTCTTCTCGATTCCTGCGCGCGCCGAGGGGCTGTCGCCGGGGGAAGCGCCGGTGACGGATCGGCTGGGGAACCTCGTGGTCGAGGCCGGCGCGGGCCGCCCCTTGCCGAAGATCGGCGTCTTGCCCTCGCTCTCGTCCGACCTCGAAGATGTCACGCTGCGCAGCGTGGTCTCGCGGGATCTCGACCTGTGCGGCGAGTTCGAGCTCTTGCCGGACAGCGCGGCGCCGGAGGGCCTGTATCTCTCGGACAGCCCCATCGATGTCGGCGCCTGGCGCAAGAAGGGCGTCGAGGCGGTGGTGAAGGTGACCGGCAAGCCCACGGGCGGCGAGAAGGCCGAGCTGCGCGTCCAGGCGTACCTCGTGCAGAATGGCAATCAGGCGGCCTTCGATCAGCGCATCACCGTGCCCGAGGCCGAGGTGCGCCTCGGCTCGCACCGGCTGGCCGACAAGGTGATCGGGGCGCTCACCGGGCAAGATGGCGGCTTTGCCAGCCGGATGGTCTTCACGAGCGGGACAGGCACGCTCCGGCGGGTCTTGGCCATCGACGCCGACGGGCACGACGCGAAGGCCGTCTCTCCCGCGGACGCGGTGGCGATGGCGCCGGCCTTCGGGAAGAACGGCGAGATCTATTATTCGGCGAGCGTCAAGAACGACCTCTACAAGCTCTTTGGCCCGGACGGCGCGCCCATCGCGCTTCCCATCGCAGGCTCGGTGTACGGGCTCGCCTTCTCCCGCGACCGATCGCAGGTGGCCGTGTCGATCGGCGTCGGCGACACGATTCGCCTCTTCACCGGCCCGAGCTTCGAGTCGCTCGCGCCCGCCTCCTCCGTGGGTATGGCCCTCCGGCCGACCTTCACCCCGGGCGGGAAGCTCGCCTTCTCCGGAGAAGGGCGGACGGGACAGCGCATCTACGTGGGCGACAAGCCCATCACGCCCGAGGGCATCTTCGCCTCGGCGCCTGCGTTCTGCAATCACCCCGACGGGGCGCGCGCCGTGTTCGCGGCCGGCGCGGGGCTCGACGCGGATCTGGTGTCGACCGGGGAGGACGGCGGGCCGCTCGTGCGCTTGACCCAGCACCAGGGGCGCAACACCTACCCGGCGTGCAGCCCTGATGGGCGGCTCGTGGCCTTCTTCTCGACGCGGACGAGCGGCGAGGGGCCGGGGCTCTACATCATGCGTCTCGACGGGGGGAGGCCGAAGCGAATCTCGACCTTGATGGGAGATTCGCTCCGGTGGGAGAGACAATAACCTCCCGGACCGCGCGCATCAGATCGCGGCTCGGGAGGTTGGGCTTCACTTGCAGGGATCGCCGGCGACGTGGCCGCCGCCGTCGACGGGCATCCCGCCGATCGGCTTGCCCTTGAGGGCGGCGTTGACGAAGGCCACGCGGCGGTTCTGGTTCTTCTCGTCGGGCGTCTGCTTGTCGACGGCGCCGGCGATCGGCTTCATCTGGCCGAAGCCGACGGGCAGGAGGCGATCGCACTTCTCGCCGCGCACGGTGAGCCACTTGGCGACGGCCATGGCGCGCTTCTCGGAGAGGGTCTGGTTGCCCGCGGCCGTGCCGTCGTTGTCGGTGTGGCCCTCGATGCGGAGCAGGGTGATCTCCGGCTTCGCGCGGAGGTACTCGGAGACGACCTCGAGCACCGGATCGCTCTCGGGCGCGAGCTGATCGCTGCCGGTCTTGAAGACCACGGGCCCGGGGAGCTTGAGGGCGCCGTTCTCGACCTGGAAGTTGAGCGCCTTGTGCGGCTTCTCCGGGGGCGGCGGCGGCGGCGGGGGCGGCGGCGGCGGCGTGGCCGCGGGCTCGGCAGGGGCAGGGCCGCAGGCCGACACGACCAGCGCCGTGCCGGAGAGCATCAGGAGAGAGAGGGCTGAAGCGACGATCTTGCGCATGATGGGTCTCCTCGGGCTAGGCGCGGGACATCCCGCGCGGCCGGGCCTCGGCTCGGCATCGACGACAACGACGAGGCGCAGCCTACTCAAGACGGGCCGATCGCGAAACAGGCAAGGTCGAGGCGCTCGCCCGGGGCGCTCGCTCGCCTCGCTCACCTTGCTCACCTCGCTCACGGCGCGAGGAGCAGGGCGAATAGATCGCTGTCCCCGGCGCTGGCCGCTCCGCCGGCGGGCGGACCGGCGTCGAGCGTCCCCCGGAAGCCGCCCGTCACGCCGATGTTGCCGTGGACGGGATCGACCGCGACGCCCCAGCCGCGCTGCTCGGCGGCGTCGCCGAAGCGCTTCGCCCACAGCGTGCCTCCGTCGGTGGCGCGGAGCTTGGCCACGAAGAGATCGGCGTTGAGCTGGCCGGGATCGGCGTTCACGAGGCTCTGGGCGTCGAAGGCCAGCGTGCCGACGAAGGAGCCGGTCAGCGTCATGTTGCCGCCGCTGTCGACCGCGACGGACTCGGCGTCCTGATCGCGGACGTCGCCGAAGCGCCGGGCCCAGAGCGGCTTTCCGTCGGGATCGAGGCGGGCGGCGAAGATGTCGCGGCTCGTGTTGACGGCGTCGGCGTTGGCGAGGTGGGTCGGGCCGAAGTCGAGCGATCCGCGGAACGATCCGACGAGGGCGATGTTCCCCGCGCTGTCCACGGCCACGCTGTAGGCCACCTGATCGAAGGCGTCGCCGAAGCGCTTGGCCCAGAGGGCCTGGCCCGTCTCGGCGTCGAGCGCGGCCACCATCACGTCGCTCGCCCCGGCGCTCGTGAGCTTGGTCACCCCGAAATCGGCCGTGCCCGCGAGGTCTCCCGCCACGATCACCTTGCCCTTCGCGCGCGCGGAGATGCTCCACCCGACCTGGAAGAGCCCGTCCCCGAAGCCCTTGATCCAGAGGGGTTTGCCGTCCTTGTCCATCTTGGCGACGAACAGATCGGCCACGGCGCCCTTGAGCTCGACGCCGCCGCCGAAGTTGATGTTCCCGTTGGCGATCCCGGTCATGTAGATGTTGTGATCGGCGTCGAGCGACACCGAGAGGGCGGTCTGGGTCTGGCCGTCGCCGAAGAGATCGCTGATGAGGTAGCCACCGTCCTTGTCGAGCTTCAGCACGGCGATGTCCCTGGAGTCGCTGCTGCTCTTGAGCATCCCGCCGCCGAAATCGACGTGCCCGGCGGCCTCGCCCACGGCCACCACCGCGCCGTCGCTGTCGACGGCGAGCCCGCGGAACACCACGTGGTGCCCGCCGCCGGCGTTGGGCTCGAAGGTCTTCGCCCAGGCGACCTGGCCATCGGCGCCGGTCGCGATCAGGAGCCCGTTGCCCGAGATGACGTCGTAGCCGCCGAGCATGAGCGAGGCCTTCTGCACGCCGCCGAAGACGAACGTCCCCTCCGGCCCGGCCGCGGCGGCGTAGCCCACGTCGTCGTCGGGCGCGGGCATCGCCGTGCCGCTCTGGAGGAGCGAGATCGGGTCGCCGGTGCAGGCGGTGAGCGCGCCGTCGCAGTCCTGATCGAGGCCGCTCGCGCAGTCCTCCGGGCCCGGGACGATCTCGCCCGTGCACGCGCCCCAGGTCATGCTCGCGGCCTCGCAGACCTGCTGGCCGCTCTTGCAGGCGCCGATGTCGCGCGTCGCGGGATCGCCGGTGTAGCAAGCCTGGATCGACCCGACGACGCAGCCGCAGCTCGGGCCGTCGACCTGCCCGTCGCAGTCGTCGTCGAGGGCGTTGTTGCAGGTCTCCTCGGCCGCGGGGAGCACCTCGCCTTTGCACTCCTCGGACCAGGCGCCGTCCTCGCCGCAGGTCTGGGTGCCGGCCTTGCACGGGCCCTTGCCGGCCTTCTCGGCCGGCCCGCTGAAGCAGGATCGCGTGTCGCCCGGCTTGCACGGGCTGCCTCCGCCGGATCCGCCGGCGCCGCCGGGGATGCCGGCGGTGGAGAGGGTGCATGCCCAGGGAGCCGCGCACAGCGCCGAGAGCGCCGCGATCGTGGCGATCGTGGCGATCGTGGGGCGCGCGTCGCGGCGAGGAAGCCGGGTCGGGCGGGTTGTCGTCATGGAAGGCTCCTCCGCGCGGGCGCGCTCCCGGGGTCGATCGAGCTCGGCCGTTCGGGGCGATGGTAGCGAAGGCGCGCGCGGCTCCGCAACGAGCCGCGCGCGCCGGGCCTCGTCCGGGCGCTTTCCGTCGACCCGGCCGCCGTATTACCGTCGCTCCATGCAGACCGAAGCGATGGTGATCGAGGCGCATGGCGGGCCCGAGGTGATCGTCCCCCGGACGATCGAGATCCCCCCTCCCGGCCCGCGCGAGGTGCGCGTCCGCGTCCACGCGGTGGCCATGAACCACATGGATCTCTGGGTGCGGAGGGGCGGTCCGGCCTTCCGCCTCACCTACCCGCACCGCCTCGGCTGCGACATCGCGGGCGTCGTGGACGAGCTCGGCCCGGGCGCGCGCGGCGTCGCGGTGGGCGATCGGGTGATGGTCTCACCCGGGCTCTCGTGCGGGGCCTGCAAGGCCTGCCTCTCGGGGCACGACAACCTCTGCAAGAGCTACCGGATCCTCGGGGAAAACGCGCAGGGCGGCTACACGCGGCACCTCAACCTGCCCGATCAGAATTTGCTCAAGATCGGCGACGATCTGAGCTTCTCCGACGCCGCGGCCTTGCCCCTCTGCACGCTCACGGCCTGGCAGATGGTCTTCAAGAAGGGGAAGGTCGCGCCCGGCCAGACGGTGCTCATCCACGCGGCCGGGAGCGGCGTCTCGTCGCTCGCCATCAAGCTCTGCAAGATGGTCGGCGCCCGCGTCCTCGCCACCACGAGCGACCCGGGCAAGCGCGAGCGCGCGCTCGCCATCGGCGCCGACCAGGTCATCGTCACGCGCGAGCAGGATTTCGTGGCCGAGACGAAGCGGCTCACCGGCAAGCTCGGCGCCGACGTGGTGCTCGATCACGTGGGCGGCGAGATCTTCGAGAAGAGCATCGCCGCCGTGGCCTGGGGCGGGAAGATCGTCACCTGCGGCGCGACCGCGGGCTTCGCGACGAAGGTCGATCTCCGGCAGATCTTCTTCCGGCAGGTCGAGATCCTCGGCTCCACGATGGGCAGCAAGGGTGACCTCTGCGAGGCCCTGCCGATGATCCTCGACGGCCGGATCCGCGCCACGGTGGACCGGATCATGCCGCTCTCCGAGGCCCGCGCGGCGCACGAGGCGCTCGAAGGGCGGACGATCTTCGGCAAGCTGGTGCTCAGCGTCGATTGAGCCTTACGATGCGCCGTTCTTCATGACGCTCGCGTCCCACATCGACCCGGCCTTCGTCCCGATCCTGGAGCCCTTCGGGATCGGGCGGCTCGACGCGAGCGAGGCGCCGACCTTCGGCCTGTGGAGCAACCTGCGCGTCGCCTATTTCAACGCGGCCGGCGAGGCGCTGGTGCGCTCGCTCCCGGGCGCGCCGCGCGCGTGGGGCGTGGGCGGCTCGATCCTCCCGGCCATCCCGGAGAAGCTGCGCTTCACCTACGTGGAGGAGATGCAGCGGGTGGTCGAGAAGGGCAAGGCCTTCCGGCACATCGAGGACACGTCGCGCTCGGGCCTCGCGCCGCGGCGGGTCCACCTGCTCCCGCTCTGGGGCTCGGGCCTTCTGTACACGAGCGTGCCGGTGGTGGAGGCGGGCGCGCCCGCGCTCGAAGGGCGGCCGATCGAGGCTCTTTATCGCGCGGACAACGGCTTCATCCTCGAGTGCAGCTACTGCCACACCTTCCGCCGGGCCGGCGACGCCGACCGCTGGGACTGGGTGCCCGACTTCGCGACGCGCGTCCCCGCGCACACGACGCACGGGACGTGTCCGATCTGCTTCGGCTGCCACGCGCGCTGAAGAGGGTATTCCTCGGGCTGCTGCGCGGGCCGATGCGTCGGTTGGAACCGCTCACCGTACGATGTACGGCTCGCGATTCCGCCCTAGCCTCGACCCGCTCGCGACGCCCGATGAACACCCTCTGTTCTTGGGCCTACTTCTGCTGGGCCTTGTCGACGAGCGCCTGGAAGGCCGGATCGTCTTTGAGCGAGGCGAAGCCGGGCTCGATGGCGAGCTTGTCGGGGTTCGGCACCTTGCGCTTGATCG
The DNA here is from genome assembly GCA_046351295.1 of Byssovorax sp. GTDB lineage: Bacteria > Myxococcota_A > Polyangia > Polyangiales > Polyangiaceae > JAXLYT01. The sequence continues at coordinate 3,923 of JAXLYT010000081.1, read as the reverse complement.
CCTCGTCGAGCTGGCTGAGCGCCTTTGCCTTGTCGCCGCTCTTCGCGGCCACGAGGGCGAGGCCGTAGGGGCAGGAGGAGGCCCCCGGGATCACCTCGCAGATATGCTGGAAGGTGAGCTCGGCCTCCTTGGATTTATCGGCGGCGAGGTAGATCGTGCCGAGCGTGTAGAGCACCGGCTCCTCGTTGCCGCGCAGCTTGCCGGCCTCCTCGCCGTGCTCGATGGCGCACGCGAGGTCCTTCATTTCGAGGCATGCGCGGGCCACGTTGAGGTGGCTGATCGCGTCCTTGGGGTTGACCGCGACCAGGGTCGAGAAGTGCTTCTTCGCGCCCGGCCAGTCGTGCTGGCGCGAGGCCACCATCGCGAGGCCGAGGAAGGCCTCGGAGAGCGAGCGCTGCTCCTCGTTCTTGCCGACCTCGACCGCGCGCCCGAAGGCCTCCTTCGCGTCGTCGAGGCGATCGAGCTCGAAGAGCGCCTTGCCGCGGAGGATGAGGAGCGGGAGGTTGTCCTTCTTGTCGGCGAGCCCGAGATCGCACTCTTTCAGGGCCTCGGCGGCGTCGCCCCCGCGGAGGAAGGCGTTGGCCCGGGTGCGGTGCTCCGCGGCCTGATCCATGCAGCCCAACAGGCCGGCCGTGGAGGCGAAGAGGAGCAGCGCTGCGGGGATCGAGGACAGGGCCTTGCGCACGGGGGGCGGTCTAGTGCCAGGGTCCGGGCCGGTCAATGGGTCAAGCCCGGGGCCCGCGGCGCCGCCGGTAGAGCAGGGCGAGCGCCCCGAGCAGCGCGCCCGCGCCGAGCGAAGAGCCGGCCGCGCCCGTCGCCGTGAACGCGCAGGCCCCCGTGTGGAAGGGCGGCGGTGGCACGGCCGTCCCTGCGCCGGCGCTGAGGGTGGCGCTCCCGGACGCTGGATCTCCGCCCGATCCGGCCGGATCGCCGCCCGATCCGCTGCCCCCGCCGGCCCCGCCCGCGCCGCTCCCCGCGCCCGTGCTCGTGCTCGACGTGGTGCCCCCGGCCGGCAGGATGCGGATGCTCGCGCACGACCAGTAGTACGGCTTGGCCGCGCCGTTCATCGTCTGGCGGAGCTGGAGGGTGCAGCTCTCGCAGGGCGTGAGCGGGACGGTGATCTTGGCGTTGATCGTCGCGCCCGAGGTGCTGTTCGTGTCGGGCTGATCGTAGACCACGCCAGCGTTGAGGTCGGCCTTCACCACCCCGTCGACGGGCTGCGTCGAGATCGCCAGGCGAAAGGCGCCGTCGTGGTTGACCGTCTCCTTCCAGCTCACGGTGATCTGCTCGCCCGCGACGAGATCGGTCTTCGGGAAATTGCCGGGGCAAGGCGAGGGGCTCCCGTCGTCGTTCGGGTCCTCCGGGCCGGCGCCGAAGTAGCAGCCACAGGGGCCGCTCTTGGCGTTGTCGTCGGAGGTCAGCGGCGGCGGGTTGACGAGGAGGCTGTGGGCGGAGGCCGCGCCCGCGGTGAGGGAGAGAGCAATGGCGAGCGCGGCGGAGGGGATGCGAAGCATGGGCCGTGGATCTTATACGGTGTCGCGCCGGCCCGGATCCACACGCAAGCCCGCGAAGGCGGGCTTCCGTTGTGTAAGCCCGGGGTTTTAACCCCGGGCCGCGGCCTGCGCGTCAGAGCTTCAGGCGGGCCTGGACGCGATCGATGAGGGCGCGGACGGCGGGGCGATAGGCGTAGTCGGCCTTCGACGGATCTTCCTGCTGGCTCGGGCAGATCGAGGAGACCACGCCCTGCGGGCCGAGCCCCTTGAGCACGGAGAGCTGCCGCTGGCTCGGGTAGGCCTTGGCCGCGATCTGGCTCGTCTTGTTGCTCGGATCGCAGAGCGGGCTGTCGTTCTGCGGATCGGTGCAGTCGCAGGCGACGGTGCCCGGCTGGGTGCAATCGCGCGGCGCGAGGATCGGGAAGGTGCATGCGTACTGGAGGTCGTCGCGCTTGCCGATGGTGTACTCGTGGCCGTTGATCGGGTTCTGCCCTGCGCCGCCGGGGGCGACGAGCGCGTCACCGGTGATCGGGTTCTGCCCGCTCCGCGGGTCGACGGACTCGATCATCAACGGGTCGGCGGGGGGCGTGTACGTCGCCGGATCGCCGAGGATCACGTCCCAGCTCGTCTTGCCGTTCTGGCTCGTGGCGAGCTCCTGCGCGTTCTTGAAGCCCTGGGAGAGATCGGCCGGGTTTCGGGCGATGTCCTGCCACGGGACGCCGACGATGCCGGCGAGCACGACGAGCCCAGGATCGCGGGCCGCGCCGCCGCCCGGGTTGGTGAAGAGCGGGTTCGGCACGAGGTCGCCCGCGCGGTTCGGGATCGTCGGCGAGGAGAGGCCCTGCACGTAGCGATCGACCGGGTACATGAAGTCGATCCCGAACCTGCGCTTCTGGTCCCAGCAGCGGAGGTTGATGTCGTCCTCGAGGTCGCTGAGCGGCACGCCGTTGCACGTCGGATCGTCCGCGCAGCCCTGCGGTGTCTGCGCGCCGCAGGACGTGCAGCAAGGGTCGTTCGGGTCGGTCGCGCAGACGGCGCGGGCGCGCGGCAAATGGAAGGCCTGCCCGGGGTTCGCCGGGCTGCGCTGCTGGTTGGCGAAGTAGAACTGGCCGAACTCCTTGGTCGAGCAGTCGTCCTCGTCGCTGAGCATCAGGATGGCGAGGAGCGAGTCGGGGCGGAGGAACTCGGCGCGCTGCTGGAGCAAGGTCTGGTCGATGCCCGTGGGCGTGGCGACGCCGTTGACGACGGGGATGGACGCGTAGGGCTCCGGGTCGACGAGGAAGCGATACCAGCTCTCGAGCTGCGACTCGTAGCCGCACCCCACCTGGCCGACACCGAGCACCATCGTGCGGAACTTGGACGTGAAATCGGCCGCGTCGGCGCTGCCCGGCGGCATGAGCACCTGCGCGGGATCCCACGCGAGGAAGCCCTGGCCCTGGTAGGTCGGCACGTTCATCCCGCCGCAGGCGTCCTCGCGCGAGACGAGGTGGCCCTGGTCGTTGTTGCTCGCGTTGGGCTTGCCGTTGCAGGAGTTGGTCTCCGCCGGCGAGCAGGCGTCGGAGCCGTGGCCGCCGATGCTGCTCGAGATGATCCCGACGTGGATGTCGAGCACCGGCGCGTAGGCGCGCGCGCTCCCCTGGGGGCAGACGTCGTTGCCGCTCGGGGGCTGCGGAGAGACGGGATTTCCCGAGCCGTCGAGGCAGGGCGGGTTGACGAGCGACTGCACGAGATCGGAGAGGGCGAGCGCGAGGACGGCCTGCTTGTCGGCCATCGATCGCGAGTTGTCGACGCCGACGACGATGTCGACTTTGTCGACCTTGGCGAGCTGCGAGCCGCCGCCGCTGCCTCCCGTGTTGCTGCCGCCCGCGGTGCCGCTGCTGGTCGTGCTGCCCGTGCTCCCGCCTCCGCCGCCGATCACCGAGGAGCCGTTGCATGCCGCGAGGGCGATCGCCCCGAAGGCCAGGACCAATCCGGATGCCGCAAAGGTAAATCGTCGCATGATCACCATCTCCTCGGCGCGTGCGCCCAACGAGCGTCATGGTGCACGCGGAAGCTCGGGGATCTCCCGGCCGCATGCTGTTCGGGCTGTGGGTGGCGAGACGGCCCGACGGCCATCACCAAAATCGTGCGGCGCGTTTATTTTGATCCGGCGTCGCCCGCGAACGCGTCGACCCGGACGCCGTGCGGGCTCTCCGGGTAGGCATCCTTGAAGGACGCCGCGCGGGCCTTGGCCTCGTCCGTCCGCCCGCTGCGGGTGAGCGCCTCGACGGCCAGCGTCTCCCGCTCCTGCGCGAGCGTGCCCTGGGGGAACTTGCGGCGCATCTCGTCGAGCAGCGCGAGCGCGCCGGCCGCGTCTCCACGGCGGAGCGCGTCGCGCGCCTCGCTGAGCCGCCGGCTCTCCTCGCGCAGCCGGGTCTCCCGCTCGGCCGC
>JAXLYT010000080.1:0-46637 GCA_046351295.1 Byssovorax sp. | reverse complement strand
CGGGGCTCATGTACGTGGGCGAGCCGAAGATCACCCCGGTCTGCGTCGCGGGGTTCTGGGGATCCATCTCCCCCCGGCGCAGCTTGGCCACGCCGAAGTCGAGGAGCTTCACCACCTCGTCGTCGTCGAAGCGGGCGAGGAAGATGTTGCTCGGCTTGAGATCGCGGTGGATCACGCCCGCGTCATGCGCGCGCCGCAGGGCCTTGGCGGCCTGCCCGAAGATGTTCGCCGCCTCGGGGATCGAGAGGCGGCCGCGCCGCCGGAGCCGCTCGCTGAGGTCTTCTCCGTCGAGCAGCTCCATGGCGATGTAGGGCAGCTCCCCCTCGGGCCGGTGGTCGAGCCCGTGGTCGAGGATCTGCACCACGTGCGGCGAGCGGAGCTGGGCGGCAGCCTTGGCCTCCCGCTCGAAGCGCAGGTGGGCGTCCTCCGCGGAGGCGTCGGGATCGATGAACTTGAGGGCGACCGGTGTGTCGAGCGTCAGGTGCCGCGCCGCCCAGACCGAGCCCATCCCGCCTCGGCCGATCTCCCGTTCCAGGCGATATTTGCCGGCGATCACGGCCCCGGAGGCGAGCGCGCTCATCCGGGAGCCCTCCCTCGGGACGAACGATCGGCCGCGCCGCGAAGCATGACCGTGACAGGCTACCCCGAACCCGGCCCGGGGGCGAAGAGTCCGCGCAGGGCGGGCCGGGCGAGGCGGCGGGCGGCGCCCGAACGCTGGGAATTGGGGGCGCTGTTGACGAGAACGACGGCTGGAGGCGTTGATTGTCGTCCTGGGCAGCGGTGACGTTTGCCGCTTGCTCCCGCGCGCGGTTCGGGCGGCGGCGAGCGGGCGTCGCTTTTCCATCAACCAAAATGACCGCCGCGCTAGTGTGCGCGCCGTGAGCCGCCGTTTTCCCCTCGTCGCTGCCCTGTTTCTCGTCTCCGGGGCGACGGGCCTGCTCTACGAGGTCGCCTTCTCCAAGCTCCTCGCGTACGTCTTCGGCGCGACGGCCTACGCGGTGAGCACGGTCCTCGCCGCCTTCATGGGCGGCCTCGCGCTCGGCGCCCACCTCGGCGGCAAGAACGCCGGCCGCGCCGCGCGCCCGCTGATGGTCTACGGCGCCCTCGAGATGATGGTCGGCGTCATCTGCGCCGTCTCGCCCGAGGTGCTCTCCCTCGTCACCTCGACGTACGTCTCCATCGCGCGCTCCGCGCCCGGCTCGCTGGCGATCATCACCGCCGCGCGGGCCGCGCTCACCGCGCTCGCCGTCATCGTCCCGACGGTGGCGATGGGCGCGACCTTGCCGCTGCTCTCGCGCGTCATCGCCGGGAGCGACAGCGAGCTCGTCCGCCTGGCCTCGGGCAAGCGCCTCGCCGCGCTGTACGCCATCAACACCGCGGGCGGCGCGTTCGGCGCGTTGATGAGCGCCTACGCCATCCTCCCGCTGCTCGGGGTCGCCGGCACCATGCGCGCCGCCGCGCTCGCCAACCTCGCCATCGGGGCGATCGCCTTCTTCACCGGCCGGCGCGACGCCGCGCTCCCTCCGCCCGCGCCGCCTGCCGCCGCGGAGCCGCTCCACGCGTCGAAGCACGAGCGCCTCTTCCTCGCGCTCGCGCTCGGCTCGGGCTTCCTGGTCTTCGCGACCGAGGTGATCGAGACGCACCTGCTCGCGCTGCTCATCGGCAACAGCGCGTACGCCTTCGGGCTGATGCTCGCGATCTTCCTCGTGTGCCTCTCCATCGGCGCGGCCCGGGCGCCGGCCTTCGCCAAGAAGCACGGCCCCGCCGCCCTCTCCCTCGGCCTCGCCGCCTCGGCCGTCTGCCTCTCGGTGGTGCTGCCTTTCTGGGACCAGCTCCCGCGCCTCTTCGTCTTCGCGGGCGAGCATGTCGACTCGTGGACGGGCCGCGAGATCTGCCGGGCCCTGACGGCGCTCGTCATCCTCGCGCTGCCCACGCTCTGGATGGGCTCGACGTTCCCGCTGCTCCTCGAGCGGGTCGCGGCGGAGCACGACGTGGCCCACCGGGTCGGCCGGTTGACGGTGGCGAACACGCTCGGCACCATCGCCGGCTCCATCCTCACCGGCTACTTCGTCCTGCCCGCGCTCGGCTCGCAGCGGGCGCTCATCGCGGTGGCGGCCGCGTTCGCCCTCGCCTCGGTCGCGGCCACGCGCATCCCCGGCGTCCCGTCGCGCTCCGCCACCACGGCGATGGTGCTCGGCGGATCGGCCGTCGCCCTCGGCCTGCTCCTGCCGCGCTGGGACATGGCGCGGCTCACGAGCGGGGCCAACGTGTACTTCTCCGTCGGCTCGCCGCCCGACTCGATCGACTTCGTGCGCGAGGACGTGCACGGCGGCGTCACCACCGTGGTCCATCGTGGCAGCGTGACCACGATGTACACCAACGGGAAATTCCAGGGCGACGACGGGTTCGAGATGGGCGCCCAGCGCCGCTTCGCCCACTTCCCCTCGCTCTTCGTCCAGCGCTTCGACCGGGCGCTCGTCATCGGCCTCGGCACGGGCACCACGCTCGGCACCATCGCCGCCTACCCCTGGAAGCGGATCGACGTGGGGGAGATCTCCCCCTCGATCGTCGAGGCCTCCGGCCGCTACTTCGCGCCGCAGAGCTTCCACGCCCTCGACGACCCGCGTGTCCACCTGACGCTCAACGATGGGAGAAACCTCCTGCTCGTCGCCAGCGAGCCCTACGACCTCGTGACCATCGAGCTGTCGAGCGTGTGGTTCGCCGGGGCGGCGAGCCTCTACAGCCGGGAGTTCTACGGGCTCGTCAAGCAGCGGCTCGCCCCGGGCGGCGTGCTCCAGCAGTGGGTGCAGCTCCACCACATCCGGCGGCGCGAGCTCGCGTCGATCATCAAGACCTTGCACGGCGTCTTCCCGCACGTCGCGCTCTTCGTGGGCGGCGCCCAGGGCATCCTGGTGGCGAGCGAGTCCCCGCTCGTCGCGTCGCAGCGCAGGCTCGACGACCTCTGCGGCCGCGCCTCCGTGCGGGCCACGCTGAGCGGGCAGGATTGCGTCGATCTCTTCGACGAGCTCGTCGCCTCCGAGGGAGAGCTCACCCGCCTCGTGGACGAGACGGAGGATCCGGTCGTCTCGACCGACGACAACCTCTACCTCGAGTACGCGACGCCCAAGGGCAACGTGCTCGACTACACCGCGTCGCTCAAGGAGACGATGGATCTGCTCGAGCGCTACCGGACGGCCAATCCGCGGGCGCGGCACCTCGGGCCGTGAGGGCGCGATGAAGATCCTCGACGATCTCGTGGACGAGCACCGGCTCATCGAGCGCGTGATCGGCGCGCTCTTCACCTTCGCCGAGGCGCGCGCGGCGGGCGGCGAAGACCGCGGGGACGGGGCAGCGTTCCTGCGGTTCTTCCGCGCCTACGCCGGCCACCATCACCACGCGCGGGAAGAGGCGGTGCTCTTCCCGGCGCTGATCGAGCAGACGTTCGCGCCGGTCGATCGCGGGCCGGTGGCGGTGCTGACCGAGGACCACCGCGTGATCGCGGGCCTGCTCGATCGGCTCGAGCCGCTCCTGCTCGCGCGGGAAGCGTCGGCGGAGATGCCGGCGTGCGCTCGCCGCTACGGCGAGGCCTTGCTCCACCACATCGACGCCGAGAACCACGTGCTCTTCCCGGAGGCCGAGCGGCGCTTCTTGCGCGCGGGCGTGGGCGAGCTCGCCTCGCCGCCGCCCGAGGGCGAGGCCGAGGCGGCGCGGGCCGCGGGGGAGGCGCTCGCCCTCCGCCACCCGCCGGCCGATCTCGGCGATGTGCTGCGCGGGGAGAGCTGCACCGCCTGCCCGGCCTTCGGCGATCGCTGCGAGGGGATCGAGCGGGCCTGGTCGAGCGAGGACGAGTGGGACGACATGCTCGACAGGGTGGGCTGACGGCGGCCTCCCCCGGCCGCGTGCGCCCCTCTTGCGCCCTGCCCGCGGCCCTGCAACCCTCCGCGCGATGAGCGCTCGGAGCAAGGCGAAGGCAGAGGAGCAGGACACCGCCCTCGGCGGGGGCTCCTTCGAGGAGACGACCCGCCGCCTCACGCAGATCGTCACCGAGCTCGAAGGCGGCGACCTTCCGCTCGAAAAGGCGCTCGCGCTCTTCGAGGAGGGCGTGCGCCTCGCCCGGGGCGCGCAGGAGCGCCTCGACAAGGCCGAGCGCCGCGTGGAGGAGCTGCTCGGCGTCGACGAGCAGGGCAAGCCCATGGTCCGCGACTTCGAGAGCTGAGGAGCGTCCGATGCGCACCGCCGCGGCCCTGATCATCGGCAACGAGCTGCTCAGCGGGAAGATCGCCGAGCAGAACCTGTTCGTGCTCGCCCGGACGCTGCGCGCCCTCGGGATCAAGCTCTGCCGCTCGGTGATGATCCTCGACGAGATGGACACCATCGTCCACGAGGTGTCTCACCTCGCCACGACGTACGACGTGGTCTTCACGAGCGGCGGCGTCGGGCCGACCCACGACGATCTGACGGTGGAGGCCGTGGGCCGCGCCTTCGGCGTCGACCTCCAGATGTCGCCCGTGATCGAGGGCCTGCTCCGCGGCTACTACGGCGACAAGGTGACCGAGGGCCACCTGCTCATGGCCCGGGTGCCGGCCGGCGCGCGCCTCGTGACGAGCCCGGGCGCCCCGTGGCCCACGGTGGTGATGAAGAACGTGTGGGTGCTGCCCGGGGTGCCGGAGATCTTCCAGATGAAGATGGCCCAGGTCGAGCACGAGCTCTCGGGGGATCGGCCCTTCGTCTCGCTCGCGGTCTACACGCCGCTCGACGAGGGGCAGATCAAGGCGCTGCTCGATCGCGTGGTGGCCGCGCACCCCGCGGTCGACATCGGCTCGTACCCCAAGTGGAACGACCCCCGCTACAAGACGAAGCTCACGTTCGATTGCACCTCGAAGGAGCTGGCCCAGGCGGCGCGCGACGCCTTCGCGGCGGGCCTGCCCGAAGGGGCGCTGCTCGACCTCGACGGGTGATCGGATGCGAGGGTCCCGCTCCTTGCGCGTCCCGCTCGTCTCCGCCCTGCTCCTCGCGCTCGTCGCGGTAGGCTGCGCCGAGGCTCCCTCCGGCGCGCCCCCGCTGGCGCGGCTCGACCCGCGGGAGACCCTCGCCCTCTCGCCGCGCGCCCTCTCGCACCTCACGGCGGCCGAGCGCGACAACCTCCGCAAGCGGCTCGACCTCGCGCTCCGCGCCGAGGCGACGGACCCGCCCGCGCGCGCCCGAGATCCGGCGGCCGTCCCGGTGGCGCCCGTCGTCGCGCTCGCAGTCGCCCCCGCGGTGCGCGCCGCCCTCGCCCTCGATCTCGATCGCCGCGAGGCGAGCAAGCTCCCCCTGCTCGCCGCGAGCGTGGAGGGCGATCTCGTGACCGTGCTCCCCGTCGCCTCGCTCTTCGCGCCCGCGACGGCGGCCCCCGGCGCGCCCGAGCTGCGCTTCGATCCGGTCCTCGCCGAGGGGCTCTCGCCGTCGAAGGACACCATCGCGCGCCTCGCGGCGGCGCTCCCGGCGCGCGCGGGGCGGGAGCCGATCGAGGTCGTGATCGTCCCTTCCATGCCCTTCGCGCTGCTCTACGCGCCGGCGGCCGATCGCCTCTTTTTGAACCCCGTCGTGCTCGAATTGAGCGACGCCGCGGAGGATCGCGCCTTCGCCGAGCACGGCGAGGGGACGCGGGAGATGGTGCGCCGCTGCGGCGAGGGGAGCTCCGATCTCGCCTGCCTCAACGAGGCGATCGCCCTGCGCACCGTGGAGCGCTGCGTGACGCGGATCGATCCTGCCTGCGTCCCGGCGGCGCCGGCCACCGTGGGCGCCGTGATCGCCGCCCGGCCGAGCTGCGCCTTCCTCATCCAGACCTGCTCGGTCGAGCCGGTGCTCGATTCGCCCTGCGCCGGCGCCGGCCCGCTCGGCACGCCCTGCTCGGTGGCCGGCTCCGAGGGGGGCTCGATCTGCGGGCGCGAGGTGGGCAAGGCCTGCGGCTCGGTGTGCATGTCCTGCGGGATCACGGCGCAGTGCGATCGCGACTGCACGAACATCTGCGGCCACGCGTGCGCGTCGGAGTGCGCGCGCGGCTGCGAGGACAACTGCGCGGACTGCGGCGCGCGCTGCGGTGGCGACGCGAGCCGCTCGTGCACCAAGACCTGCGGGGAGACGGGCTCGCGCCACGGCGGCATGCTCGACGAGGCGCTCGAAAAATCGCCCGATCGCCTGCCGCCGGCGCCGCCGATCGCGCCCCGCCGGGCGCCGCCGTCGCGCCCGCTCGTCGTCACCGCGGCCCGCGACGCGCTCACCTTCCTCTTGCCGCCGCTCGTGTTCGCGCTGCTGTTTCGTCGCGGGAACAAGGCGCGCGGCGCGCAGGGCGGCGCGCCGGCCGGGTGGACGCGATGAGGCCCTGGGTCGTCACCTTCCTCGACGGGCTGCTCTTCGCGGGCGCGGGCGAAGCGCTGGCGCCGACGTACCTCGGCATGCTCTGCCTGGCCATGCTCGTCGGCGCGGCGATCGGGCTCCGGCTCGGCCGGATGATCGGCGTCGATCGACGCCGCGCCGCGGGCGCCTTGCTCGGCGCGTGGCTCGGCGCGCTCCTCGGCGGCCGCCTGCTCACCGTGCTCGTCTACATCCCCGAGGCCTTCGCCTCGGGCGACCTCTTCCGGCTCGTCACGCGCGGCGGCTTCGCGGCCTACGGCGGCTTCCTCGGCGGCGCGCTCGGCGCCTACCTCGCGCTCGGCCGGCGCGATTTCCTGGCCTTCGGCGACGTGATGTCCCCGGCCCTCGGCTTCGGCACCATGCTGACGCGGATCGGCTGTTTCCTGGCCGGCTGCGACTACGGCACGCCCACCGCGTCGTCCCTCGGCGTGCGCTTTCCCCCGGGGAGCCTGGCCTTCGGCGCGCACCTCCGCCTCGGCTGGGTCGGCCCGAGCTCGCCGTCGTCGCTGCCGGTGCACCCGACCGAGCTCTACGAGTCGCTGCTCGGCCTCGTGATCGGGGCGCTCTCGCTCGGCCTGTTCCTGCTCGCCCCGCGCCTTCGCGGCAGGGGCTTCCTCTTCCTCGGCGCGGCGGGGCTCTACGCGATCGGCCGCTTCGCGATCGAGGCGCTGCGCGGCGACGCCGATCGCGGGATCCTCCTCGGCCTCTCCACGAGCCAGATCGTGAGCGTGCTGCTGCTCCTCGCGATCGTCACCTACGTCGCGCTCCGCGGGTCGAGGGGCGGCGCGTCCGGCGCGCCGGCCCAGGGTGACATGCCGCTTCCGTGATAGCGTGCCCCCATGAGCTTCCGCATCTTCCGGGGCAACGCCGCCGACTGGGAGGACCTGCCGCACCAGCTCGGGATGAGCGTGAACGAGGCGGGCCTGCTCGTCGGCCGATGGAACGGGCATATCGAGATCCGGGGGCTCCACACCTACGAGCTCGTGCGGCCGACGAACCACCAGAAGGACGAGTACTACCGCTACTACACCGAGCTCTACGCGCTGCTCGATCCGCCGCTCCACATGGGCCTCCACGTGTACGAGCGCGGGGGCTTCGGCAAGGTGCTCGGCGATCTGTTCGGTAGCAAGGACATCCAGGTCGGCCACGCCGAATTCGACGATCGCTTCGACGTGCGCGGGCTCGACGCCGATCACGTGCGGCGCCTGCTCTACGGCCCGGTGGGCACCGAGCTCCTCGCGCAGCAAAAGCGCCACCCGAAGCTGTGGATCAGCGACATCTACGCGACCGTCGAGTACCCCGAGTACGAGCGCGATCTCGACAAGGTGCGCGCCGGCCTGGAGACGGCCGGGCGGCTCGGGGAGGTGATCCTCGCGCAGCGGGCGCAGCAGCTCGCCGCGTGGGAGCCGATGCTGCGCCGGACGTGGCAAGCGGTGGCCAGCGGCTGGCGGCTCGACTTCGACGCCCCGCGCGTGACGATCAAGGGCGAGGCGCGCGGCCTTCGGCTCGAAGCCTCGGTGGTCCTCCTCGGGGGCGACAAGCTCGCGACGGAGGTGCGGTTTCCGCTGCCGCTGCCGGCCGCATGCGGGCTCACGCTCGCGCGGCAACACGGCGGCGACAACTTCCTCTTCCGCTTCTTCCGCGGGCAAGACATCAAGATCGGTCACCCCGACTTCGACGCGGCCTTCGTGGTCAAGGGCGAGCCCGAAGCGCAGGTGCGCGCGCTGCTCAACCCCGCCGCCTGCCAGGCGCTGCTCGCCCTCCAAGCCCGCACCACCGTGCTCGCGCTCGACAAGGGTGTGCTGCGCTGCTGCGTGCCCGATGTCCTGGTGTCCCCCGACCACCTCGACGACCTCCTCAAGGCAGGCTTCCTGGCCGCGGAGGCGCTCTCCCCGGGGATCACGCGGGGCGGTCCGTACCGGTAGCGCGCGGTCGAAGGACATTCTCGGCGAGCCGTGGATCGCGCGCTCAAGGCGGGGCGGAGCGCGCCGTCTTCTGGGGTATGAACCCACTCTCCAGAGCGCTGCGGCGCCTGATTTCTCCGACATTCAGCGTAGTCCTCACCCACTTGCTCACCGGCTGCGGCGTCGTCCCGGATCGGCTGCCCGGCCTCCCTCCAGACGAGGGCGCAGCGCCTTCGCCGCGCGCCTACGCCCGCTGCGGCGAGAGCGCCGTCTGCGGCTCTCCCCGCGATCCCGCGTCGAGAAACGGCGCACCCGACAACGGGCCCATCCCCTGCGTCGACGGCAAGACGCGCCCTTGCAAGATCATCCTCGGTGAGCACAACGGCGTCACCGACTGCATGAGCGGCGTCCAGATCTGCGAGGACGGCGCCTGGGGCGATGTCTGCACCGTCCCCGGCGCGCAGTCCATCTGAGAGAGCGCTCAACCAAGCTTCGCGCGGCGCGCGCCCCGGTCCTCCTCCCCGGGCGCGCGCCGCGCGTTTTTGGGGTCAGCGCGTTGTGAGCGCCCGAGAGTTCAACGCAAAGGCGCAAAGGCGCAAAGGCGCAAAAAAGCAGGAAGAACCAGCGTAGTTCTTTCTTCTTGCGTCTTTGCGACTTTGCGACTTTGCGTTAAAATTAGACCGTCCAAGTTATTGAACGATCCTTTGGGCAGTCAGAGCTTCGTTGCGGGCTGCAACGGAAGCTCACTCGTCCGGCTGGCAGTCGACCTGGAGATCCCAGGCGGAGAGCACGGGCGGGCTCAGCTTGTCAGTCGAGGGCGTGAGATGGGAGATCACCCGCAGGTAGGGGTGATGGCGTGCGCGGTTCTGGGCGGCGAGCGTGGCGTCGACGACCGCGGAGCCGGCGGACGTGCTGGGCGAGCCGCTCTTCGCCACGGCGGGCTTGCCGGCGAGCGCCGAGGGGCCGGGCGGGTTGGAGAAGAGCAGCGCGTCGGCGGGCGCGGACAGGAGCTCGGCGGCGGAGGCGGCGGTCTGGATCGTGAAGCTCACGCTGCTGTCCGACGGGGTGAGCGCCGACCACGACCACAGGCCCCAGGTCAGGTTGGTGCCGAGCGGGCAGAGCTTCGAGCCGTCGTAGTCGCGGATGAAGTAGCCGTCGCTGTAGGTCGGCGCCGAGGGCACGGCGGGCTTGTCGGTGGTGATCGCCGCGGGCTTGAGCGACCAAGTGAAATCGTCGAGGAGCACGAACGAGTCCCACAGGTGATCGCCCGTGTCCCAGAGCGCGAATTGCAGGGTGATCGTCTCGCCGGGGACGACGGGCGCCGAGGTCTCGAGCCAGTCCGTCGCGCCGCCGCAGATCTTCCCGGCGCAGTTGCCGTCCATGCCCGTGCCGGTCAGCTTGGGCCCGCTCGTGACCGTGAAGAAGCCGACGTTGACGCTGACCGGGTTGCCCGCGGCGTCGAACGAGATGTTGCCCGAGTTGCTCGCCGGGTTCGAGGGGACGTAGCCCGTCTTGAGCAGGGCGACGAAGCCGTCGTTGTAGGCGGAGCAGACCCACTCGGGGTACTCGCTCGAGAAGAAGTTGAATCGATAGCTGAACGACTTGGCGTTCGTGGGAACACGGACGCCGAGCAAAAGACCGGTCGAGTCGTTGGCCGTGTTGCCCGAGCCGTTGGGGCAACCCGCCTTGTTCTTGGGGAAGCCCGGCGGGTAGGCGCACGACTTGTTCTGGTTGAAGCTCCCCGACTGGCCGTTGGGGTTCACCCACCCAGGATCACCCTGCGCGCGGGCCGTGCCCGAGGAGAGGACGACCATGGCCGCGCCCTTCTGCGGCAGGTTCGATGGGCCGAACTTGCCGAGGATGCCGTAGCTCAGCGCGTGCGGCGCCTGCGTTCCGTCGGCCTGCACGAGCTTCGAGGAGATCACGCCCCAGGTCTTGGCGGGGCCGGTGGCGGAGGCGGTGGTGGTGCGACAGAGGTCGAGCGCCTTGACGTGATCGTTCGGCGCCGAGGAGGCCATGTCGAGCCCCGTGTCGCAGGAGACCGGCTCGTCGTCGGCCTTGCCGTTGCAGTCCTCGTCCACCCCGTTGCCGGGGAAATCGTAGGCGCCCGGGTTGATGTTCGGGTCGCAGTCGGCGCAGTCGCCCGCGGCGAACGAGAAGCCGTCGCCGTCGTGGTCGATCGCGTCCTTGTAGCAGACGACGCAGGTGCCCCCGAGGTTGCCGCAGTCGACCTTGCAGAGGCTCGGCACGAGCGCCGCGCAGGCGCCGCTCCACGCCGTGGTACAGCAGCTCGGCATCGCCGCGCAGACGCTCTTCACGCAGCCGAACGCGGCGGCCGGGGGCGCGGGGTCGTCGCAGCCGTTCGAGAGGCGCATGCCGGCGGCGCACACGGAGTGCGGGCATGTCCCCGTCACGCCGCCGGTGCAGGTCGGGTCGGGGATGGACGTGCCGGAGCCGGGCAAGGTGAGCCCCGCGTCGGTGGCGAGGACGCCGGCGTCGCCGTTCGAGAGGCCGACCGGCGTGTCGGGGAAATGCTTGCAGGTCGGGTCGCAGGGGTTGTTCTGGCAGGGGGTGAGATCGCCGAGCGAGGTCGGCTCGTAGCCGGGGCCCACGCCGGGCTCGATCGGGATGCTCGGGACGAGCGAGATCGTGTTGTTGATGATGCACGCGTCGTAGCGCCCGCCGGTGCACACGGCGTAGCCCAGCCCGCAGACCGTCTGGTCACCGACCTGGCTCTCGACCTCGCCGCAGACGATCCGGCTCTCCTCCTCGTCGCACGGGCACCCCGGGCCGGGGTGGACGCAGGATGGGCTCGATCCAGCGCCGGGCGAGGGATCGCCCGCGCGATCGAGCCCGGGGAGGTGGCTCGCCGCGTCGCCGCAGCTCACGGCGATCAGCAGGGCGGTGGTGGAGGCGCATGCGAAGAGCACGCGGCCGGCGGCGATCCGGCTCCGGCCGGGCACGGGGAGCGTTCGAGGTACAGCGGTCATGGGGTTCCCCGAGGGCAAGGGCGGCCCGACCGAGGACACGGTCGGCGGCTGCCCCCGAGGAACGGCGGATCTCGCCGGAGCTTGAGCTGTTCGCGCGAGGCGCCCCTCAGGGGACGCAGGTGTTGAGGAAGAGGCTCACGTTGTTCCCGTCCGTGTTGGAGGTGGCGAGGTCGAGCCGCCCGTCGCCGTTGAAGTCCCCGCCGGCGATCGTCCGCGGGAGCGCGCCGGTGGTGTACATGGCCGGCAAAAGGAAGCTCCCGTTGCCCGTGTTGAGCATGACGCCGAGCTTGTTGTTGGAGGAGTCGATCACGGCGAGGTCGGGGTGCCCGTCTCCGTTCAGATCGGCGGCGACGGCGTAGGTCGCGGCCATCCCCGTCGCATAATCGGTCTGGCTGAAGGTGGGGAATCCGCCGGACATGTCGTTGTGCAAGAGGGTGACCGTGTTCGTGCCCGGGATGGTCACCGCCAGATCGAGCCAGGTGTCGCCGTCGAAATCGGCCAGCGCGAGCCCGGCCGGAGCGGGTGGGACCGGGATGTCGGTGCGCATGGTGTAAAGGGCAGGGCCGTTGGCGAACAAGACCCCCACCGCGCCGGCGTCGACCTCGGCGACGGCGATATCGGGGATACCGTCTTTGTTCATGTCCCCTGCCACCACGTTGTCCGGGAAGGCGCCCACCGCGATGTCCACCTTGGGCGCGAAGGTGCCATTGCCGTTGTTGAGGAGCAGGCTCAGCGTGTTGGACGAGGGGTTGGAGACGACGAGATCGAGCGAGCCGTTGCCGTTGAGATCGACTGTGGTCAGGTGGATCGGCGCCGAGCCCACCGGGTAGTCCACCTTGGGGGCGAAGGTGCCGTTGCCGGTGTTGACGAGGACGCTCACGTCGTCGGAGAAGAAATTGTTGACCACCGCGAGGTCGGGTTTGTTGTCCCCGCTGAGATCCACGGCCAGGACCGCCGTCGGGAAGAAGTTGACGCCGAGGTCGGTCGGGGCGGCGAAGGTTCCGTTTCCATTGCCGAGCATGAGCGCCACGCTCGTCCCCGAGGCCTTGGTGACGAGCAGGTCCACCTTGCTGTCGCCGCTCACGTCGGCCGCGGCGATGCCGAAGGGGCCGCCGGGGAGCGGGATGTCCAACTTCGAGGCGAAGGTGCCGACGTTGGCCGGGCTCCCGCCCTGGCAGGCGCCGGCGAGGCAGGTCTCCCCGGTCGTGCACGCGTTGCCATCGTTGCACGCGGCGCCGTCCGCCTTGGGTGGGTTGGAGCATGCGCCCGTCTGCGGATCGCAGACCCCGGCCGTGTGGCAGGAGTCCATCGCGCTGCACGTGACGGAGCTCGCCCCCGTGCAGGCGCCCGCCTGGCAGGTGTCGCCCTGGGTGCATGCGCTGCCGTCGTTGCACACAGTCCCGTTCGGCTTGGCGGGGTGGGACGAGACACCACCGTCGCACGCCTCGCTCGTGCATGCGTTGCCATCGTCGAGCGGGAGGTCACCGTCGTCCGGGACATCGACCGCGCCGCCGCTGCCGTTGCAGACATGCTTCATGCAATCGTGATCCACCTGCGCGCCGACGAGGGTGCCCGCCCCCACCGGATCATGCGTGGGCACGCCCGACGAGCAGAGGTCGATGGTGCAGTCGTTGCCGTCATCGACCGGCACGCAGGGCATGCCGCCCGCGCCACCGGTGCCGGAGGTGGTCGAGGTGGTGCCTCCGCCCGCGCCGCCGGTGCCGCCGGTGCCGCCGGTGCCGGAGGTGGTGGACGTGGTGCCGCCGGTGCCACCGGTGCCGGAGGTGGTGGACGTGGTGCTTCCGCCCGCGCCGCCGGTGCCCGAGGTGGTGGTCGCCGTGGTGCTGCCGCCCGCGCCGCCGGTGCCGGAGGTGGTGGTCGCCGTGGTGCTCCCACCGGAGCCACCGCTACCCGTTGTGGACGATGTGGACGATGTGCTCCCACCGGCGCCGGTGGCTCCGCCGATGAGGCTGCGGTCCGCGCTGGCCAGCAGCTCGCAGCCGAGGTTGGTAGAAAGGATGAGCGCGACGACGAGGGGACCTTGGAGACGCAAGCGCATCGAGACCTCCCGAGAGTGCCGGGAGATTACCGAGCCCGATCGCGGGCCGTCCAGGGCATCGTCGCGGGGTGCGGGGGGCTCATGCGCCCCGCGTGCCTGCGCTGTGCGCGATCAGCGATCGATCTCGGGGGCGACTACATCGAAGCTCGCGATGAGGGCGACGAGGTCGGCGAGGAAGAGGCCGGGGCTCTTCGCCTCGATGATGCCCATCGCGGTGAAGCTCCCGGTGCGGAAGCGCACGCGGTAGGGCTCTTCCGCGCCCTTGCCGATGACGTAGCAGCCCATGTCGCCGCGGGCGCTCTCGACGCGCGCGTAGGCTTCGCCCTCGGGCTTGATCTTCTTGGGCAGCTTGCCAACGATGTCGTCTTCCGGGTGCTCGTCGATCTTCTCGAGCGCCTGCCGGAGGATCTTGATCGACTGCTTGCACTCCTCGCTCCGCACGTAGAAGCGATCCCAGCAGTCGCCGACGGTGCCGCGCTCGCCCTTGCCGACGGGGATGTCGAAGTCGAGCTCGGGGTAGACGGAGTAGGCGTCCTCCTTGCGGAGGTCCCACTTCATCCCGGAGGCGCGGAGGTTCGGGCCGACGAGGCCCCAGTCGATCGCCTCTTCCTTGCTGATCACGGCCACGTTGGCGAGGCGCTTCACGAAGATGTCGTTGACCGTGATGAGCCGGTCGAACTCCTGCATGAAGGGCTCGACGCGGTCGAGCCAGCGCTTCACCTTGTCGGCCCAGCCCTTCGGCATGTCGAAGGAGACGCCGCCGATGCGGTGATAGTTGTAGGTCAAACGAGCGCCGCAGAGCTCTTCGGTGAGGTCGTTGATCGCCTCGCGCTCGCGGAGGAAGATCATGAAGGGCGTGGTCGCGCCGATGTCCATCGCCATCGCGCCGAGGGCGATCGAGTGGCTGGCGATCCGGTTCAGCTCGCACGAGATGACGCGGAGGTACTGCGCGCGCTTCGGGACGGTGACGCCCATCAGCTTCTCGCAGGCCATCGCCCAGCACTCGTTGGCGAACATGGCCGCCACGTAGTCGACGCGATCGGTGTAGGGCATGAAGCCCGGGTACGTGCACCGCTCGCCGATCTTCTCGATGCTGCGGTGGAGGTAGCCCACGTCGGGCACCGCCTTGCGGATGATCTCCCCGTCGGACTGGATGACGAACCGGAGCACCCCGTGCGTGGAGGGGTGGTGAGGACCCATGTTCAGGGTCATCTCCTCGTCCATCTCGTTGGTAAAGACTAGCTCGCTCATGCCTTCGCAGGCTCCTTGCTGGGGAGGGAGATTTTGAAGAGCTCGATCGGGTTCGGCCGGACGGTCGGGATCCCGTGGTAGTCTTCCTTCTCCTCGAAGTCCTTGCGCAGCGGGTGGCCCTCCCAGTCGTCGGGGAGGAGCAGGCGGCGCAGATCGGGGTGCCCCTCGAAGAGCACGCCGAGGAGGTCGAAGCACTCGCGCTCCTGCCAGTTGGCCGTCGACCAGACGTTGACGACCGTGGGCATGATCGGGTCCTCGCGGTCGAGGAAGCACTTGAGCACGACCCGGTGCTTCTTGCTGTACGAGTACACGTGGTAGACGACCGCGATCTTGTGGTCGTCCGGGTAGTCCACGCCGGTGATGCACTCGAGGTAGTTGCAGGCGAGCTCCGGGTCGGCGCGGAGGTGCTCGCACACCGCCTCGATCTCCCAGGGGGCCACCTGGAACCAGGCGTCTTGGTCCTTCTTCGGGTCGGCGTGGAGGTCGAAGACCGTCTCGGTGCCGAACTTTTCCTGGAGCCGCTTGAAGATCGCGTCGGGGGTCATGGGGCGGGGCGCGGCCGTCGCCGCACAGGGGATGGATGGTTGGAGGTCAAACGAACGAGGGAGCCGGCGTCTCAGGCGCCGTAGCGCATCTGCAGGTACTTCTCGTTCTTGATCTTGTCCTGGATCTTGAGCAGGCCTTCGAGCAGCGCCTCGGGGCGGGGCGGGCAGCCGGGGACGTACACATCGACCGGGATGATCTGGTCGACGCCCTTGCAGACCGAGTAGGCGTACTGGAAGAGGCCGCCGCAGTTCGAGCAGCTCCCCATGCTGATCACGTAGCGCGGCTCCGACATCTGGTCGTAGAGGCGCTTGACGCGCAGGGCCATCTTGTAGGTCAGCGTGCCGGCGATGATGAAGAGGTCGCTCGACCGCGGGCTCGGCCGGGGGGCGGCGCCGAAGCGCTCGAGGTCGGACCGGGGGCCGCCGGTCTGCATGAGCTCGATGGCGCAGCAGGCGAGGCCGAAGAGCATGTACCAGACGCTGTTCGAGCGGCCCCAGTTGATGAGCCAGTTGATCACCTGGTCGGTGTTGGTGGTGATCACCGTCCCGCCGTCGTCGGAGTACTTGGCGTCCCAGCCCTTGGGCGGCGCCATCAGGTTCAGGTTCGACGACATCAGTGCGCTCCTTCGGCGGCCTCGCGGGCGAGGGCCGGCTCCACGTCTTCCGCGGAGGGGGTGAGGCGGGGCTTGGTGCGGCTCGACACGTTCTGGATGCCGCGCGGATCGCCCTTGATCGAGCGGATCCACTCGAGGTCGCCCTTCACCCAGACGTAGACCAGGCCGAGCATCAGGATCGCCACGAAGAGGAAGATCTCGACGAAGGCGAAGAGCCCGCTGCCCTGGTCGACCCAGCGGCGGAAGACGGTGGCCACCGGGTAGACGAACGCGATCTCCACGTCGAACACGATGTAGATGAGCGCGATGATGTAAAACCGCGGGTTGAAGTTGAACCACGCCGGGCCGACCGGGGCCTCACCGCATTCGTACGTCTCGAGCTTCTCGGCGTACAGGTTGTTGGGGCGGATCAGCTTCCCGGCAAGGAGCGATCCGAGGATGAATCCGATCGCCACCAGGAAGAACGCGGCGACGCTGGCATACGCCATCAGCATGGAAAACGACCTCAAGCAGAGGGGGAGAGAGCCGCGGTTCTTCTAGGGGAAAAGGCGGGGGGAGGCAACTGGATCCGTTCCCGTTCCCGCTCCCGTTCCCGTTCCCGAAGCTCCGGATCGGGAGCGGGAACGGGTACGGGAACGGGTACGGGTAGGACCGATCGAGAAGACGATTCGCGGGCCGTCCCCGGGCGGCTCGATCGGGCCGCTCGGTGTAGGATGGCGCTCGCATGCCGCTCGCCCAGGTCGTGCTCCTCGCCGCGCTCGCCGGCCTCGCCGAGGCGCTGCCGATCTCCGGCTCCGGCCACGCGTTCACCGCGCGGATCTGGCTGGATTCGCTGCTCTCCCCGCTCCTCGGGGCGGCGGCGGCGCTCGGGACGGCGGTCGGCCTCCTCGTCGCTGCGCGGGCCCGCCTCGCGGCGGTGCTACGGGCCTTCGCGCGCCCGGAGCTGTTCGGGACCTCCCCCGACGCGCGCGACGCGGGGATCCTCACCGTGGCAGCGGGCGTGAGCATGACGGTGACCCTCCTGCTCGCCCCCCGGATCGAGCGATGGGAAGAGCCTCCTGCGGCGGTGGGGATGGGGCTGGTCCTCACGGGGCTCGGCCTGTGCACCACGCTGCTCGTGCGTCCTGAAGGGCCGCGCGCCTCGGCGGCGCGGCCCGGCCCCTCGCTCCTCGGGGCGGCGCTGGTCGGCCTCGTCCACGGGCTCGCCATCTTCCCCGGCGCGTCCCGGGTGGGGGCGGCCCTGGTGCTCCTGCTCTGGATGGGCGTCCGCGCGGGACGGGCCGTCGACCTCGCCTTGCTCCTCGGCGCCCCGCCCCTGGTTTTGCAGGCGATCAAGGGCGCCACCCGGGGCGGACCTGGCACCGACGGCGGCACCTTCGTCGCGGACCTGCTCTTCGCGTTCCTCGCCGCGTTCCTCGCCGCGGCCCTGCTCCGCCGCCTCGCCGAGCGCCGGAGGGCCGCGGCCCTCGCGCTCTGGGTGATCCCGCTCGGCCTCGCGCTCCTGGCCTACGCCCGCGCCCTCCCCGCGCGGGGCGCTTGATCCGCAGAGGACGCACGATCGGCGCCGAGCGCTTGACCTCGCGCCGCGGCTCGCGTTGCCTCCCCGTCGACCATGACCGCGATCGACCCCCGCACCTACGCCCTCATCCTGGCCGGCGGCGCCGGCACCCGCTTCTGGCCCGCCTCCCGCGCCTCCCGCCCGAAGCAGCTCCTTCCCTTGATCGGCGACGATCCGCTCCTCCTCGACACCGCGCGCCGCGTCCTGCCCCTCTGCGCGGCGGGCGGCCCGGACCAGGCCGGCTGGTCGCGGGTGCTCATCGCCAGCGGCGCGCACCTCGCCGCGCCGACCGCGGCCATCCTGCCGAGCTTGCCGGCGCAGAACCTGCTCGTCGAACCGACGCCGCGCAACACGGCGCCCTGCATCGGCTGGGCGGCGGCCGTCGTCGCGCGGACCGATCCGGACGCGGTGCTGATGGTGCTGCCGAGCGATCACCACATCGTGGACGTCGTGTCCTTCCGGGACACACTGTCGCGCGCCGTGGCCTCGGCCCGGGCTGGGGTGATCACCACCATCGGCATCCGCCCGACGCACCCGGAGACGGGCTACGGCTACATCGAGATCGATCCCTCGAAGATCGCGGGTGAGGGCGGCGCCCTCTCGGTCGCGCGCTTCGTGGAGAAGCCGCCGCGCGCCCTGGCCGAGCAGTTCCTCGCCGGGGGCAAGCACCTCTGGAACGCAGGGATGTTCATCTTCCGGGCCTCCGACATGCTCGCCGCGATCCGCGCCCACCAGCCCGCCCTCGCCGAGGGGCTCGCCGCGCTCGATCGCGCCGCCGCGGAGGGCCACGAGGCCGAGGCGCTCGCGCGGATCTTCCCGACCTTGCCCGCGGTGAGCATCGACAAGGGCGTGATGGAGCACATGGACCGGCTGGCCGTGATCCCCGGCGATTTCGGCTGGAACGACCTCGGGAGCTGGCAGAGCGCGTACGAGCTCGCGAGCAAGGACGCCGAGGGCAACGCCGCCCCGGCGGGGACGGTGCTCGTCGAGGCGCGCGACAACCAGGTGGTCGACCTGCGCAGCCCGAGCGACAAGAAGCGGGTGATCGCGCTCGTCGGCGTCGAGGGCCTCGTGGTGGTCGAGACCGACGACGCGCTGCTCGTGGTGCCGCGCGATCGCGCGCAGGACGTGAAGGATGTCGTGGCGGCGCTCAAGGCGCGCGGGGATGCGGATCTGGTCTGAGCAGACCGCCTACGGCGCCGGCTTCGCCTCGTCCTTCGGGCCGATCACGATCGCGTAGGCCTGATCGCCCTTCATGTCGATGCCCGCCCAGCTCGGGTTCTTCTCTTTCATTTCCTTGTAGTAGGCCCGGTAGCCGATGGCGGCGGTGGCTTTGATCCCGGCCGCGTCGAGGGCGCGCTGCGCCGTCTCCACGAAGCTCGGGTTCTCCTCCTCGGCGGCGAAGAAGAAGACGCCCGGCTTGAGCCCGCCGCCGGGCCACGAGGACGTCTCCACCTGCCATCCCGCCTCCTGGAAGACGGCGACCATCCATTTCTGGAAGGACACGGCCTCGGCGTTGGTCGCCTGCACCGCGATCCACGCCTTCTTGATGGCGCCCGACTCGGCCTTGAGCGTGTCCACCATCGCCTTGCGCTGCGCGGCCGAGATGCCCCGCGGGCCGGGCTCGCCCGTCGTGCCCTTCGGGTACTGCTCGTCGAGCCGCGCGCCGAGCTTGCGGAGGGCGGCCCTGTCGTCTTCGCCGGGGAACGCGCGGTGCGCGGCGCCGAGGATCGGCCCGAGCTCGGGGCTCTGCGGATCGAAGTCGTCCGTGGGGATCGCGTAGCGGGCGGCGAGGGCGCCGACAGCCAGGGAGACGAGCGCGACGAGCACCGTGCGGTCGCGCTGGCCGACGGGGTACTTGCGCGCGAGGCGGCTCGGCTCGCGCGGGGGCTCGATCGGCGGCGGAGGGGCGGGCTCTGCGGCCGGCACCGACCGGGACCGCGGCTTCGCGGCGGATGGCTTATCGGTCCAGGGGGCTCGACCTCGGCGGGGGCTCACCACGATTCGTCTTGGTACACCGGCGAGCCCGCGGGCGAAAGCCCTTCCGTGTCCGCGAGGTCAGGGCATCACGCACTTGTTCGCCTCGCAGCGGCCGCTGAAGCAGGCGGTGCCCTTGTTGCAGGTCGCCCCCCAGCACAGGCCGCACAGCCCGTCGGCCCCGCATCCGTCGCTCGCCGGGTCGGCGATGCAGCTCCCCGGGCGGCACACGCCGTTGACGCAGTTGCCGCTCTGGCAGTCGGCGCGCCCCTGGCATTGCGTCCCGTCGCATGCGGGGCAGCCCCGATCGCCGCCGCAGTCCACGTCGCCCTCGCCGTGGTCGATCACCTTGTTGGTGCAGGACGAGGTGGTGCACACGCCGTCGCTCCCGCACGCGGCGCTCAGGCAGTCGGTGTCCTTCTGGCAGTGCTTGTCGAGCGCGCAGCGGGCGCAGAGGGGACCGCCGCAGTTCTGGTCCGTCTCCTGCCCGTTCCAGGCGTCGTCGTCGCAGCTCGGCGCCTTGCAGGTCGAGTCGCCGCCGCACACACCGCTCGCGCAGTCGGCGTCGCCCGTGCACTTCTCGCCCTCGCACTTGCCGCCGCAGATGCCGCCGCAGTCGATGCGCGTCTCGCCCCCGCCCTCGCCCGGATCGTGGACGCCGTTCTCGCAGCGGGGCTCGGCCTCGCGGATGCCGGCGATGACGGCGCACCCGAACCCGAGGCCGGCCGCGGCCGCCCCGAGGGCGAGGAGGAAGATCGCGCGCGCCTTCAAAACGAGCCCCCGACGAGGACGCCGCCCGTCCCCTGGCCGATGAGCGGGCTCACCGAGAGCACCAGCTTCTCGGGTGGCTCCGGGGCGCGCGTCGCGATGAGCGTGATGATGCCGGCGACGAAGACGCTGCCCCCCGCGATCAGCGTCACGCTGGAGATGTTGGCGAAGCGCAGGGCCTGCGTGCGGTCCGTGGTGCCCTCCTGGTTGCAGGCGTTCGACTGCTTGCAGTTGGGCGCGGCGTCGCTGTTCTTCACGAGCGCGATCATCCCGAAGACGCCGCCCACGGCGGTGCCGGCGCCGCCCACCGCGGTGAGCGCGTAGCCGACCTTCCGGCCCGCGCTCGGCGGCGGGGGCTCGTCGATCCTGGAGACGGCGGGGGGCGGCGTGGTGCGCGGCGTCCGGGGCGGCTCGATCGTTGGAGGTCCAACCTTCGGCGGCTCGACCTTGGGCGGCTCGACCTTCGGTGGCTCGACCTTGGGTGGCTCGTCCGGGGGCCTCGGCGGCTCGATCGTTGGAGGTCCAACCTTCGGCGGCTCGACCTTGGGCGGCTCCGGCGGCTTGGGCAGCTCCTCGAGCGCGGGGATGGTCACGACCACGGGCGCCGTCTCGCCGTCCTTGAGGACCACGGTGGCCGTCCACGGCTTCTTCCCCGGCGCTTCGGCCCGGATGCGGTGCTCGCCCGGATCGAGCGGCACGGCCGTGCCCCAGATGGCCGAGCCGATCACCGTGCCGTCGCGCGTCACCTCCACCCCGGTCACCTCGGCCTCGGTCGAGACGTCGATCCGCAGCCGGCAGAGCCGCGCGGCGAGCGCGGTCGCCCGCTCCTCGGCCTTCTTCGCGCGCTCGGCCTGGCCCGCGATCTTGGCCTGCTCGGCGGCCTCGCGGAACAGGGCCCAGGCGCTCGCCGTCTGGCCGTTCTTCTCGTAGCAGTCGGCGAGGTAGAGCTTGGTGCCGAGCGCGGGATCGAGGCGCAGGCTCTCGGCCAGCTTGGGGCATGCCTCGGCGTAGCTCTTCAGCTTGAGCAGGCGCATCCCGTCGTCGAAGAGCGCCTGCGCGGTGGCCTTGTCGGCCGGCGTCGCGTCGGCCGCCGCCCGCCCGTTCCACGAGGCAATCGCCGCGGCGAGGGCGAGGGCCATGAGCGCGGCTCGCGCCGATCGCGGGCCGCGTCGCTGTCGATCAGAGCCTGCCGCCGAAGTCATCGGGATCCTGTGCGGGTGGAGGGGCAGGGCGGCCCGAGGGCGCGGGGCGGACCGGCAGCCGGCCCGTGAGGTGGGGCTTCGGCGCGGACGAGGCCGAGACCGCGGGGACCTCTGCGCTCGGCGAGGACGCGGTCAGCGGCGCCGAGGGCGCCACCAGGGGTGCGGCCGAGGGCGCGGCGCTGCTCGACTCCGCAGGCGTCGGGGCGCTCGCGGAGCCGCTCGCCGAAGCGATCGGCGAGGTGCTCTGCGACGGCGGCGCCGGCGCTGCGGAGCTCGCGGTGAGCGCGGCCTCCGGGTGAGGCTGGACGAGGCCGCGATCGGAGGCGGGGGCGGGCGCGAGCTGGGCGCGCAGCACGGCGAGCCCGCCGAGGGCCACGGCCGCGCCGAGCGCGACGCCGATCGCGACGAAGCGGCGGGCCGAGCGCGGCGCCGCGGTGGTCTCCGGCTTGCCCCACGAGGTGCGCGTGGAGGCGGCCGCGGGCGGCGCGAGCGCGGTGGAGGCCACGGCCTTCGCCACGTCCTCCGGGCGCGCGGATCGGAGGGGGATCGGATCCGAGGTGGGCGCCGCCTCGTCCTCGCCGGGCGGGGGAGGCACGGACGCGATCGCCACGCCGGCGCGCCTCGCCACGCGCATGGCCCGCTCGGCGGCGGGCCGCGACGAGCTCGGCCCGAAGGGCAGGAGCGCCTGGGCGAGGTTCGCCACATGCGGGAAGCGCTGATCGGCGTCCTTCTGCAGGCAGCGATCGACCACGCGCTCGAGCTCCTCCGGGGCCGAGGGCAGCCGGTCGCGGAGCAGGGGCGCGCGCTCGTGCAGGATCGCCCCGAAGATCTCGGCGATCGTGTTCTTCTCGAAGGGCGCCTTGCCGGTCAAGAGCTCCATGAGAATCGCCCCGAGGGCCCAGATGTCGGCGCGGTGATCGACGTCGCGCGCCGACCGGAGCTGCTCGGGCGACATGTACATCGGCGAGCCGAAGATGTCGGTCGTCTTGGTCAGCTTGGCGTCCTCGAGGCCGGAGGGATCGGACGCGGTGATGACGGCCTTGGAGATGCCGAAGTCGAGGACCTTGAGCTTCTCCGAGCCGTCGGGCTGGCGGGCGATGAAGAGGTTGCCGGGCTTGAGATCGCGGTGGACGATGCCGCGCGCATGCGCCTCGGCGATCGCGTCGCATGCCTGGAGGATGTAGCCGACCGCCTGGCTCACGGGCAGGCGCCCTCGCTCGCCGAGCATCTCCGCGAGATCGGCGCCGTCGAGGAACTCCATCACGATGTACGGAAGGCCGCTCTCCAGCGTCCCCACGTCGCTCACGCGCGCCACATGCTCGCTCTTGATCTTCGCCGCCGCCCGGGCTTCCCGCGCGAAGCGGGCGATCACCTCGGGCTTGTCGGCGGCGGCCGGGAGGAGGAATTTGAGCGCCACCCGCTGATCGAGCTCGAGGTGCATCGCGGCCACCACGACGCCCATCCCGCCCACGCCGAGCACCTTGTCCACCCGGTATTTCCCGGCGAGGACATCCCCCTGGCGGACCGGAGCTTCGGCGGCGCTCATGGATGTCACCTAGGGCCTTCGCGAGGCGCGCTGGAGAGCAAGCCGAAGAGGAAGGGCCACGAAGCGCATCGAGAAACGATCGTCTCACCTTTCGGAGGGACCCGCAACGTGATGTCGGCAGATCGTGGCCTGTCCTGTCAGGGCGCCGGCGCGTCGCTCCGCGGGGCCGGCGTGAACGCCCCGGATCCGGCGATCGCCTCGGCGATCACCGCCTGCCCCTCGGCGGTCGGGTGACCGTCCTGGCGGTGATGGAGCCAGCGCCCCGCCTTCTTGCTGCGGTCGATGAGGGCGGAGAGGGTGTCCACGTAGGTGATCCCGTTCTTGTCGCAGAACGCGCGGACGCGCTCGATCGCGGCGGTCCTGCTGAATTTCGGGTCATTGGCGAAGGTCGATTTCCACACCTCGTCATAGACCTGCGGCAGATAAGGAATGCCCGCGACGACGAGCTTCGCCCCGAGCTTCTCGCTCTCCTTCTTCATTTCGAGGAGGAGCGCGAAGGCCAATCTCCACGCATACTCGTGGGACGGCGCGACCTCGTTTTCGAGGATGACATCCATGTTGGGCCATAACGACTGTCCGCCGACCGTCAAATGGCTGCCGATGAAGAGCGCCAGGCTCGATCGCCGCATGGCGCGGAAGGTCGCGAACCGCCAGATGAGGGCCCTGAGCTCGGTGGCCCGGGTGGTCTCCCTGGAGACGCTCAGCGCCTTGGGATCTTTGCCCGCGGAGTGGTGGAGGGTGAGCGCTCCATTGGCATCGAAATCGAAATAGTCCCGGTCGTCCTCGGGGGCTCCGTACGTCCAGCCGCCGTGATCGGGCGGGAGCAGGTCGTAGAGATCGGTCGCGTAGGAGAGGCCGACGACCACGTAATGGGGCTTGAGCAAGGGCCCTTGATCGATGAGGCGGAGCAGGTACTGATGGAGGTTGTAGCCGTAGCAGCCGGCGTTGTAGGCGCGGAAGGGGCCGTCCTTCTTGCCCTGGTTCAGGCGGTCTTCGAGCACCTTGGGCCAGGCATCTTGCATGGAGACGCCCGTCGCGTACGTGTGCGAATCGCCGAGGCCCATGATCCGCGTCTTGCCCTCGTCGGCCTTCGGATCGAAGGGGCCGTCGTTCATGAAGAGCGCGTTGACGCTGCCCGTGACCGAGAACTCGCTCGTGCCCTCGTCGAAATCGCCGGGCGTCGGCTTCCAGCCCCAGCGCTTGTCGCGCATGGGCGTCCCGCCCGCGTTGTGGTGGTAGGTCTTGGCGAGCTCGCCCTTCTCGCGGATGGTGAAGAAGAGCTCCATCGCCCCGAAGGAGAGCACCGTGGACAGGAGGAGGGTGAGGAGCTTCGGGAGGAACGTCCGCTTCTTGGCCGGGCTTTTTTGCGTCGCGCCGGCCTTGGGCTCGGCCGGCTTCTGGGGGTCGTCCGTCATGGGGAGGATTCCGTATTACATCGAGTCGAGGGCATCCGCATTTGTGCGGGCGCGCTGCTTAGACCCCACCCCCGGCCCCTCCCCGCGTGCGGGGAGGGGTTTCGGGCAGGGCGATCCGGATCCTCCAGGACCTCGCCCGCGGAAATGTGACCAATGCTCAGCTTTGACGTCCGGCGAGCGGGACGCGCTGCTTCTTCGTGGCGGGGGCTGCGTCCAGCGTTCACGCGCCTTCGTCCACTGGCGCCGGCGCTGCCTCGGGCGGGCCGAAGGTGCGCAGGCGGGGGACCAGGAAAAGTGCAATGCCGATCGTGACGATCGCCATGGCGAAGGCCGGCAAGCCGGCGGCGCGCGCGCCGGGGGAGAGGGAGCCCGCGGCCCAGTCGAGGTCGAAGAGCTCGCCCTGCGCGAGCGAGCGGACGATGAGCAGGTAACCGCCGTGGGCTGCGGCGGCGCTGTAGCCGCTCCGGTCGCGCTGCCAGAGCGTCGCGAAGAGGAAGCCGAGGCATGCGGTGAGCAGGATCGCGGCGATGGAGGTGCCGGGCGCGAGGACGAGCGGCGCGGCCCCGGCGAGGGCGGCGAAGATGCGCGCATGCTGGGCGCGCACGCCGGCGCGCTCGCAGGCGTGGAGCGGGATGCCCCGGTAGAGCATCTCGTCGCGGATGCCCGTGCCGGCCGCGCGCAGGAGCGCGAGGAACAGGGTGACGGAGGGGTGGCCGAGCGAGGCGCGCGCCCAGCCTGCGGCGAGCGAGACGGCGATGCCCGCGGCGGCCACGATGAGCGCGA
Organism: Byssovorax sp.; assembly: GCA_046351295.1. Classification (GTDB taxonomy): domain Bacteria; phylum Myxococcota_A; class Polyangia; order Polyangiales; family Polyangiaceae; genus JAXLYT01. The sequence goes on along the minus strand of JAXLYT010000080.1, from coordinate 21,629 downwards.
GCCCGAGGCCGGCGGGGACGCGGCGCGCGGCCGCGGCGGGGAGGAGCGGCGCGCCGAGATCCCAGCGCGCGCCGGCGTATCCGGCGGCGAGATCGACGATCACCGCGCCGGCGATCGCGACGCCGACCATCGATTTACCGAGCAGCACCTCGACGATCGCGAGCACCGCGGAGAGGCCGAGGAGCCAGGCTGCGCCGAGGCCGAGCTCGACGAGGGGCGGACCGGGGCGGGGCGGAGCGGGGTCTTTCTTCTTGGTCTTCGCCATGGCTCACGGAGAGGCGGCGGCGTAGGCGCCGATGTCGGCGGCCGCGCGGGGCCGTCCGTCCAGATCGAGCGGCGGGACCTCGCGCGGATCGCCCTTGCCGGCGAGGTGGAGCGCGGTCGCCTTGGGCCGGAAATCCGGCCGCTTCGGGTTGAGCTTCCACCACCCGTTCTCGAAGAGCACCCACGGCTCGTTGCTCGCGCGCACCATCTGCGGCGAGAGCTGATCGAAGGTCACGCCCTGCGCGTTGCTCGGGTCGTCCGGCAGGCGCGTCGCGAGGGCCTTGAGGTTCTGCGCCGTGCCCTCGAAGCCCGAGGTGTTGAGCACGTTGCGCGTCGCCTCGAAGCGCCAGATCCCCGTGGGAAAGAGCAGGATCGTGGGCTTCGACTCGTTGATGAGGATGTTGTTGAAGACGCGGCTCCCCCAGCTGCCGTTGCCCACCATCAACGTCGGCCGCCCATGCTTGTGGGAGAACACGGTGTTGTGCCGGATCGTGTTGCCGAAGCAGCCGAAGAGCGGGAGGTTCTCGGTCAGCTCGGCCTCGTTCTTCGGCCCCGGGGAGACGAGGGGCGCGTCGTAGGGGTTCGCGTTGTCCCACTCGACGATGCCGCTCGAGTCGTTGTCGTAGACGAGGTTGTTCTGGATGATCGACTCGCGCACGCCGGCGAGGTTGATCGCCCCGCCGCCGGCGCGGCCGTTCTCGTTGATGACGTTGTCCTCGATGAGGAAGTTGAACCCGCGGCCGTCGGGGTAGCCGTTCGCCCCGAACTTCTCGTTGGCCTTGGCGATCAAGGCGAGGGCGATCTTGCGCGTCGGCCGGTAGGGCCCGGCGCTCGCGAGATCGGGCATGTCCTTGATCTTCTCGAGCGACGAGACCGCGTCGATGTTGCACTGGAGCCCGCTCGCGTTGCTCCCGAAGAACACGTTGCGCCGGATCACGTAGTCGTCCGAGCCATCGGACACGTACGCCGCATGCTCCAGGGCCGAGCGGGCGAAGAGGTTATCCTGGAGGAGCACGGTGTAGCTGTCGACGGAGTGGAAGCCCCAGTGCTTGTGGTCGTGGGAGTAGTTGCCGACGATGGCGATGTGGTGGGCGAGCTTGCCGGTGAGGGGGAAATCGCCGTTGAGCAAGATGCCGGCCTTGGGCCCGGTGGGGGGCGCGTCGGGCGTGTTGGGGCCGGCGATGTTGAAGCCTTCGAGGACGATGTGGTGCACCGAGCTGAGGAGGATCATCCACTTGGGATCGAGCAGGTTCGGCCGATCGATCACGACCTCGCCCGGCTTGCCGAGGGCCTTGAAGTGGATGTAGCGCTCGTCCCCGGTGCCCTCCTTGTCCTGCAAGGAGAAGCCGGTGTAGCGCCCGGGCATGACGGCCACGAGATCGCCGCCCTTCGCGATCGCGGCGGCCTCTTGCAGCGTCTTGACGCTCACCGTCACGTCGAGCTCGACCTGCGCCTGCGGGGTGCCGCGGGCGTTGAGGTCGAGGATGCCCGTCGTGATCTTGGCCGGCGGGCTGCCGCTCGGATCGACGAGCACGACGCGCGCGTACGTCTTCTGCAGGTGGAAGTTGTGGGTCACCCACGCGTTCGAGTCGGCCGTCTTGAAGAAGGTGATCGCCTCCGGTTTGCTCGGCGGCGGCGCGACCTTCGGCTCCCCGGTGAGGGCCGGCGGCGGGGGCGTCTCGGGCTCGGGGAGGCTCTGCCGGCCGGTGAAGCGGGGCGGGCCCTGCGGCGTGGTCGGCGACACGAACTCGTGGCCGCCGCATGCGGTGAGCAGCGTGAAGGCCGCGATCAGCGGGGCTCGGAGCGCGCTCATGATCGTGCTCAGTGGAGCGTGTGCCAGCGCCCGTCGTGCTCGACCTTGGGCACCTCCGGCTCGGGCACGATCGTCTCGGCGAGGATCTCGTCGTCGAGCCGCTCGGGGCGGGGCCGCGACGCGCGCACGGCCCTGCGCCGCTCGATCGCCGCGCGCTCGATCTTCTGCGCGGAGGCGAGTGCTTTGCGGCGGCGCGCGCGGCGGATCGCGAGGCCGACCGCGACGACCACCCAGAGGAGCGTGGCGGCGATCAAGACCGGCAGAAAGCCGTGCCGGCGACCGAGGTCCTTCCGCCAGCGATCCTCGATCTGGGCGCGGCTCTCGCCGTAGGCCGAGGCCAGGGCGACATCGACGGTCTTGCCCTCGCGCAGCGCGGCGATCAGCGCGGCGAAGCGCTCGCGATCGGGGCGATCGCGGAGGAAGTGCACGAAGTCGGCGGCCTCGGCCTCGGCGACCGAGCCCTCGGGCGGGCCGTCCGGGTAGCTCTCCTCGATGACCTTCATCCCGACGAGGCGCTTGCCGAGCGCGGCGAAGGTGAGGGCGCGCGCCCGTGAAAAACCGTCGTCGCCGGCGATCTCCACCGCGTAGCCCTCGTGCAGCCACGGGGGCAGCGGCTTTCCGTCGACGGCCTCGTCGAGCGCCAGGTGGCCGAGCGCGTGGCGGAGCAAGCTCTCCAGCGCGGGCGCGTCGATCGAGCGGGACGAGGGCGCGGTCATCACCACGAGACCGGCGTCGTGGAACGCGAACGCGAACGCGTTGCCCCCGAGGCGCTCGGCCGGGGCGAGGCGGCTCATCTCCACGGGCGACGCGGCCACGCGGATCTCGACGGCGCGGAGCACGGGCCGGCCGAGCTCGGCCGAGAGCTCCGCGCGGATCTGGGCCACCGTGGCCTCGAGCGATCGCACGCGCTCGCCGGTGGAGGGGTGATACGAGAGGCGGATGCCCCCGCGCTCCTGCGTGTGGTACTCGAGCGGGAGCGGGGGCACGACCAGCGAGGCCGGCGGCAGGCGCGGGGCGTCGAGCGGGCGCGGATCGGCGGCATGGGCAGGGACGGCGACGAGCAGCGCGCCGAGCAGCGGGAGCAGGGCGATCGAGGCGCGCCGGCCGGGCCCGGCGATCATGGGCTCACCGTGCCGTCGATGTGAACCGTGTTGGTGTTCGACGTGGTCTTGGAGAGGATGAAGACCGTCAAGCCGACCGCGGCGACGCCGCCGAGCGTGCCCCAGAACCAGCCGGATTTGTAGAACGGCGTCCCTTCCTTGGTGCTGTCCTTGGCGGGGAGCTTCCCGGGCGCGAGCGGCCCGGCGGGGTCGGCGGCGGGGCGGAGCGGCGCGGCCCCGGGGAAGAGGGCGAGCAGCGTCGTCGCCGCGCCCGGCCAGGAATAGACCTTGGTGCCGTACTCGAGCGTGTCGACCTGCCCCGCAAGCGTCGCACCCTCGTACATGGCGCTCGACGTGCGGAGGGCGCGCGCGAAGGGCTTTCCCTGGTCGATCGTGACGGAGATGACGACCACCGCGGAGAGCTCGGCGCCGAGCGAGGCGAGGAGGTGGCGCGCCGCCGGATCGCTGCCGGCCTTGGCGATCGAGCCGCGGATCTCGCCGAGCTCCTTGAGCTTGCGGTGGCGCGGGCCTCGGTCGCGGCGTCGCCCGTGAGGAGCTTGGCGGTGAACTCGTCGAGCGAAGGGCGCAGCGCGGCCTCGCGGTAGACCTCTTTCGCGAGGGCGCGCGCTGCTCCGCCCGCGTCATCGCCCACGGCCACGACGATCGCCCCCTTGGGCGCAGCCGCGGGCGCGGGGGCGGCAGGAGGTGGAGCGGGGGCCGCCGCGGGCGGAGCGGATGGAACCGCCGAGGGCGCAGCCGATGGAACCGCCGAGGGCGCAGCGGGGAGCGGATCCGCAGGCCCTTGTGCCCATGCCGCTCCGCCCGTCAGTCCGGGAAGGAGCGCGAGTGAACCGACGAAGACCGCACCGGCGACGAGCCGAGCCCGCATGCGGGTACCCTACGAACCGCGGGGCCTCGCGTCAAACCCCGACGCACCCGGCAGGGCCCCGAGCCCCCTGTTGCCGTTGCCGTTGCCGTTGCCGTTGCCGTCGCCGTCGCCGATCCGGAGACGCCGCCGCCGCGAAGGAAGCGCAGGGACATGGATCGAGAGGTGAAGAAATGACGAAGGCCCGGGACCATCGGCCCCGGGCTCTCCGCGTTCAGCTCGCAGTAGCCCGGGGTTAAAACCCCGGGCTACACGAAGGAAGCCGGCCTTCGCCGGCTTGCGTGGGGGCTTCTGTTTGCCGAGAGAGAGCAGGCTCGAAGAGCTGCTGACAGCGATGGGGAGGAGCGCCGGGATCAGCTCGGCTGGGCGAGCTTGTTCTTGAGGGCCTGGACCTTGGCGGCGGCCTCGGCCGCCTCCTTTTCCGCCTCCTCGAGCGCCGCCTTATCCGCGTCGATCTCGGCCTTCTGCTTGGCGGCGGCCTCGGCCGCCTCCTTCTGCTGGGCCTTGATCAGCTCGTCCTGGAGCGCCTTCAGCTCGGCCTCCTTGGCCTTGATGATCGCCTCGATGTCCTCGGTGTCGAGCGGCTTGCCGCTGCCGTTGCTCCGCGACTTATCATGCCGGAAGAACTGCTCCGCGAAGGTCGCCGGCAAGTGCTCGTCCGGCAGGGCGTGGGGCATCTCGGAGAGCTTGCCGTAGGTGACCTTGCGCACGGCGTTGAACTGATCGATCAGCGCCTTGCGTTCACCGATGGCGCGGAAGTCGCGGTTCATCTGCTCGGCCAGCGCGAGCTTCGCCACGGCGAGGTCCGCGAGGTTCACGACGTCGGCGATCTGGTTGCCCACGTTGACGAGCGATGAATTGGACGACCCGACCAGGGACGGGATGAACCCGCGCACCGTCTCCAGCTCGGCGCCGAGGACCGGACGCTTGAGCTCGCTCGGGCGCTTGGTGCCGAAGTAGAGCTGGTAGAGCGGCGCCTTGCGATCGTTCTTGGTGATGACGAGGACGGCGGCGGCGAGGGCGTCGACCAGAGGATCGAGCGTCTCGTCCACGACCGCGACCTCGGCGAGGGCGGTGACCACGGCGACACGCAGGTTGATTTCCTGCGCGTTGACCTTGGTCCAGGCGTTGTAGAAGGAGGTGAAGTCCTGGGCCATATCCGCGGTGAGCGGGTTGGCCTTCAGGCGCGCGAGGGTGATGGTGTTCTCCTCCAGCACGGTGGCCAGGGAGGTGTCTTGTGCAATGATGGGTACGGGCATGCCCTGACAGACGGAGGGGGTGTCGCCTTGTTCAAGCTCCGCGAAAAATTTTTCGCAAATGGTGGGATGTCCACCGAGGAGGCGCCAGGAACGGTCATGAACTGTCTCCCGGTGATCCTCGGGTGGCCCCGCCGGCCGAGCAACGATACGCGGGGTCACCCGAGGCTGCGCGGGCGGCATGGCTGCGCGAGACAGGGTCGAGGGAGGCCGCTGAGGTGCAGGCGCGAAGGGTAGCGGGCCGGCGGCGGGGCGCGGGGGAAGGTCGGGCGAGGTTCGACGTGGGGCCCCTCGCCCGCGGGGGAAGGTCGGGCGACGGTTGACGCCGGGCTCTCCGCGCGCGGGGGAAAGGTCGGGCAAGGGGCGCCGGTGGGGGGAGGCGTGCGGGGATGTAGGCGCTTCGCGCTCCTTGGGGAGAGGGGACGCGGGGGAAGAGATCGCGAGCCGCGCGGGGTATGGGATGGGTGCGGTGGACGAGCGGGCGATCGTTGCGCACCCATCCTTGGGCGCACGAGGTGGGTATGGCTACGGTTGATGAGGGTTCCTGGCGTGTTTGGCGGGCCAAGACCTATCCAAGCGCGGGATGCCGGCGTCGAGGACGGGGATCCCCGCAGGGGCGGAGCGGAGAGGCGCCGCGGATCCGGGTGGGGTGGAAGCGCGCCCCTCTGGGGAACCGGCGTGCACGCCCGGGGAGGTCGAGCGTTTCGTGAGGCTCCTCGGCGCTCCTGCGCGCTGATGCTGCCAGGAGCGTCGGCGGGTCGCGGGAAGAGGGATCACGCCGCGCTGCTCGATGCTGCTGGCGCTGCATGGCGTCCGGACGGTGGGCATCGCTCCCGATGGGATCCGCGCGCGTCCTTCCGCTCGGCCTGCTGCTCATCGCGGTGCCTCTCGGGGCCCGGGCCGAAGAGCCTGCGCTTCCCCAGGCCGTCGAGCTTTGTTACGCCCAGCCGCGCCGTTTATAACGCGGCACAGCTTGCGACGCGCCGCCACGACTCGCCCTCCAGTTGCCACGAACCGCGGAGATCTTGCACCGGCTGCGACGGATGCAACGGGTCCGGGAGCGCCATACGAGGCGCCCTGCGCGGGATGGTTGCCGGGCTGGGACCATAGACGACGGCGACATTGGGACACGTCATTCAATGGCATCTCTGCTCGCAAAACTATCGCCTTCGCAGGGTCAGCAGAGGGTGATCATTTCGGGAGCAGGCGCTCGTTGTATAAATAATATACTGTCGGTCTTGTCGCCAAAGCAAAGAATTGCTTCGCCCAAACGAACGAAGTCCTGAGCACGGATCGACACCAGAACGGCAACGCCGGCATCCACCGGAGCAACATCGATGATCATGTAGCGAGCACCGATGGAGGGCAAAAAGCTCGATCCCGCCATCATTTTTTCGATTCTGCCTAGAAGATTTTTGCTGCAACGACGACCAGCGGCGTCAATGACGACGGTTTGGGCGCGATGGAAGAAGCTCTCAATTCCTCCGTCGCCTAGCGCCAACGCAGCCCGAAAAACATCGTGCCTAATTAGGTCACTCGTCCAGTGTCCTCGTGAGTTCCGCACAAAGAGCAGGGTCGATTCTTCGCCTAGATCTCCCATTTCAGCACTTAATACCAGATGTTGGCCAATTGCGTTGATGGTTCGATACTCGATCTCTGCACCGGAGAGGTGGCCATACAAGGTCGTCGTGATCCGGCCGTGGGCTTTCTCGTCGACATACCAGGAGTGGCCGTGGTCCGTGCTCGTAGCAAATGCGTAACTACGCTTCGTTGAGCGTAGAGTCGTGGCGAGGGTCGAGCCGGCGACATAGAGCCGTCCGGATTGGTCTTGATCCACTGCACGGGCGTGAAATCCGGGTGGCAACGCGTGAACGACAACCATTTGTCCGGGTCGCCATAGAACGATGCTATTCTCGCCTGACAACCCAGCGAAGCCGCCATCTGCAAGAGGAAACACTCGGTATATAGGCAACGACGCGAGCTCGTCCGGCCACCCGGGAATGGGATAAAACGCACCCTCTCCGTTCGCGATGTTGATGCGAGTGGTGTCTCCATCGGCGCTGCGTAGCAACAATGCGCCAGAACGGCGAACGAGCCGTACGAAGTAACGCACGCTGGCTGGCGTCCGGTGTTCTATGCGCTCTGTTTCGAGTTGCTTACCTCCGCGTCGATAAATGAGGACTGCTTCACTCGTCCAGGCTGCGTACATGGGATCTATTTTTGTCATCATAAAAACACCACGCTATCGAGCTCTCCGGCGTAAGATCATGTCCTGTTCCGCGTCGATCTTGGCCATGTCGGCGCTGATGTTCGGCGCAGTAATGTCCTCGGCAATATCGAAGAGGGATTCGGCGCCTTTTTTGCCGTAGAAGCCGCCGAGGATAGCGCCTCCGCTTCCGCCCAGAAGCCCGCCGACAGCGCCTCCAATTGCCGTTCCGCCGCCAGGTTCAATAAGGGTGCCGACTGCCCCACCCACTTTGACTCCTCCGGCGGTCCCCAACTTACCGCCGACGATCGCTCCGGCGATTCCTCCGGCACCGCCCGCGGCAGTGCGCAACCGCGACCCCTCGGGGGCGCTGATGACCTCCCAAGTAACGATGGCAATATCGATGGCAATGAGGAACTTTCCTCCCAATTTCATGCGCGCTGCGGCGCGACTTATTTTGATATTGGCTTTGCCTGCGCTTCCAATGATGTCCGTTGGCGTCTTGCCTTCGAGGATCAACTGATCGAAGGTGGGACCGATCTTATTTCCAGACCTCGTGACGTTGCGCGCTTCGGCGAGTGCTTTGGCGAAGACACTTCCCTTGTCGCGAAGCACAACTTTAAGTTCGTTTCGCGCCTGATTCGCCCAGCGCGCAGCCCCCTCGACCGCCTCTGATGTGTTGCCACCTTCGGCAGCCATTTTGAGCGCTTGTTCGGTGATCTTGTGCGCGCTCTGATCGTAAACCGCACGCAACCCAGCTTCGGCGGTCATCGTCGTACCTACGGAGATCGATACATTGCCTGCGCCTTCAATTAGATTAATTGTAGACTTCTTTTCTTTCTCGTCTTTTTTTGCAGGTTCGTCAGATGTTTCTCGCGGAACGACCGGTTTTTTGATGGGGGTTAGACTCAATTCCGGAATCGGGATGGTGACTGGCTTCGGATGATACCCCGCCGATTCTGCCAACGATGACAACGATGGTGACAGCTTAAATTTTGTATCCATGCCGCTGCTCTGCAGTCCATTTGAATCATGGCGGCAAATTGGACAACCTTGCGAATATGCGTAAAGGCAGAGCCCATCGACTAATCCCGCTGGATCCGCAGCCGTCCACCTCCCCAACCAGCACGCATAAGATCGCGCCCCATGGTAATACAGCCCGGTCTCCTCGTCCTTCTCCTTCCCCGTATACCGATACCTCTTCCGGCTCACCTCCGCCGCCCCGGTTCCCGACCGGTACGCCGACGTCCCATACGGATGGTACTCCTCATACGAAATCACCGCCCCGTCCCCATCCACCTCCAGCACCGCCGACCCGAGGTGATTCCCCAATTGATACCGAATCACCGTGCTCGGCTCGAAGCTCCCCCCGGCGTCCTCATCCACCGTCTTGGTCTCCACCAGCGCAACGCGCTTCTCCCCATCCATCACATGCAGCGTCTGCCTTTCCAGCAAGAGCCCGCTCACATCTCGCTTCCGGTAGACCTCATATCCTCCGAGGTAAATCCGCTCCTCGACGCGCCCGCTGTGCTCCCACACCTTCCGCACCCGCTGCCCGCCCGCGTCATACGTGTAATATACCACCCCGCCGCCGCCGAGGTCCGACGACATCATCTGATCCCGGTAATCCCACCCCACGCTCGACAGGTGCGGCATCGCCGTCATATTCCCATGCGCGTCATACGAATACGTCGCCGAGTAAGGCGCTGTTTCGTCCCCCGGCAAGCTCGTGCTGAGGAGCCGATTGCCCTCGAAGCGACCTTCGTACCGCCGTCCATTTTCGGCCATCCCCGCCTGGTGGATCATCGACAGGATGTTCCCCACCTCATCATATCCATAAAGCTCTGTGTAATTCCGCAGCGCCGCCGAATCGTTCTCGTGCGGCAGGTTCATCAGCGGCAGGTCGTTCTGATCCCGCTGCACATCGCCCACCCCACCCGCGTGCTCCCGCCCGCTCGCCTGCACGAGCCGATAGATGGCGTCATACACATACCGCGTGCTCGGCGACACCACATCGTTGTTGAAGAACACCGTCTGCTGCGCGCTGTCTGCGATCGCCACGATGTTCCCCACCGGGTCGTAGGTGTAGGAGAGGTTCTGGAGCACGCTAACCGTGCTGTCTTCGTTGTGGCGCACCGTCTTGAGCCGCGAAAGCCGGAACGTCAACGGGTCATAGGTGTACGTCGTCTCCGTCCCGTTCCCGTAGACGATCTTCTCCCGTTGCCCCTTCGCGCCGTAGTCGATGTCGTCGACGAAGCTGGTCCAGTCCACCGCTCCCCGGATCCGCACGTCGACCTTTTCGAGCAAGCCGGCCTCGTTGTACGTCGGCCGCACCTCGCTCGCGTCCGGCGTCGTCGCGCTCACCGGCCGGTTCAGCGCGTCGTATGCCGTCGCCGTCGTGAATGTCTCCGCCTCCAGCAGGGATTCGGCCGCATCCTCGATGTCCCCAAGGTCCGTCAACCTCACCAGGGCGGACCACTCTACCTGCGTCGCGTACGCGACGGCCACCCGCCGCGCGCTCGACAGCAGGTTCCCCTTGAAGTCGTACGCCTGCGGTGACCACCCCCGCCCCGTCGTAGTGCCGGTACACCTTCCCCCGCAGGTTCAGCCGCTGCCGCGTCCGCGTGCGCCTCCCCGTACACCACCCGCTCGACGAGGACCTCGGTCCCCCGCGCCCTCCTTCACCAAGTGATGCGTCGGCCGCCTGAGGATCGTCGACTTCCGTTCGGCGGGCAAAGCCCGCTGGTCCCAGGCCCGAAACGGCTGCCCCGCCACGTCCAAGAGCATCCACCGCTCGCCCGCGTCGCAGCTCTTCTGGTAGAGCTTCCGCTTGCCCATTCCGAAGGTATGGAGCATCGCGGCGTTCTCTCGGGCGTCGGTCACCACCAGCGCGTTTCCTTCGTGGATGTCCAGGGCGAGGCGCGTAGCATAGACGCCGGCTTCCCGTTGCCGCTTCGGTCAAGAACGTCCGCCCCGAAAAGCGTCCAGGTGCGCCACCGCCGCGTCCCCGCGTGGTCCGCCGCGAGATTCGACGCCCTCCACCCGGATCTGAGTGATCCAGCTCCTGCCGGGTCGTACCAGAGGCTCTCGGTCACCGTATCGTTCGGGTCAAACGTGGTCTGCTTCCACGGATCGAACACCACCTTGCTGAACGTCCCGTTGGGCAAGTCGGTGCGGATCAGACGGCCGAGCGGGTCGTAGCGCAGGATGGGCGTCACGCTCCCACTCTACGAGCTCCAAGGTCGTCTTCATTCGAACGTGTCGCTGAAGAACGGCTCGTACTGCTTGACGGGGTTGCCCTTGTTGTCGACCACCGTCCGCCCCGTGCCCACCCAGCGCGGATCGGTTACGACCATCACGATCGCACCGTCGCCGTCATGCACGAGGTGTCGATCTTCGTCGCGCGCGGGCGCGTCGCCCGGCTCGGCCTGCACCTTGCGCATCACCTCCCGCCCCATCCCGTCGAAGTAGCTGTAGCTCTCCTGCCAGCGTCGCCGGGTCGCCGTGCGCCCCGCGGGCGTCCGTGATCACCGTGGGTTGCCGCTCGTCGCGGAAGCTCTCCAGGTCGTACGCGAAGGTCGTGGTCGGATCGGCGAGCGTATCGCCGTCCGTGTCGCCGACCTTGCCCATCACCGCGGTCGCCACGACGACCCCGAGCGCGTCGACCTCGACCGCCACGCGGTTGCCGTTGGGGTCGGTGACCAGCGACGTAGAGCGTGCAGGTCAGGCGTCGCCGCGACCACGTTGCCGATCTTGATCGTATCGCGCCGACCACGAGCAGCGAATAGTCGTCGCAATCGATGCTCGTCGCATTCCCGAACGGGTCGACGAAGCTCACCGGCAGGTAGAACGTGCTCGCCGAGAACACCTGCCGTCCGGAGGGGGCCCACCAGTCGTCGTCCTCGTCGAAGTGGACGTAGCCGCCCTCTTCGAGGATCGGGTCGGTCGCCCGCGCGCCGAGCGCGCCGCGGTTGCAGGCGTGAACGCCTTTGCATGTCCCATGCGGGAGCGCGAGCGACTCGACCGTGCCGAAGGCGAGGGCGCCGCTCAGAGGGTGTTGAAAAACTTGGCCCAGCGATCCGACCCGTGCGCAGAGGTCGAGGATGCAGCCCCGCAAGCCCTACCCCTCCGACTTGACCGACGCCGAGTACGCGATCCTCCTCGGCCCCTGGTTCCCCCCTGCAAATCGGGGACGAGGCGGCGGCCGCCCCGAGGAGTACGCCCGGCGGGAGATCCTCAACGCCATCTGCTACGTCACGCGGAGCGGCTGCGCCTGGCGCATGATGCGCACGATCTTCCGCCCTGGGACACGGCCTACCACTACTTCCGCAAGTGGAGGAAGGACGCACATGGGTCCGCCTTCATGAACACCTCCGAGGCGACGTCCGCGAGGCGGAGGGACGCGCGCGCGAACCGAGCGCCGGCATCCTTGACAGCCAATCCGTCAAGACGACGGAAAGGGGGCCTCACGGGTACGATGCGGGCAAAAAGATCAACGGGCGCAAGCGTCAAGCATCCTGGTCGACACCCTCGGGCTGCTGATCGCTGTCGTCGTCCACCCGGCGAACGTCCAGGATCGCGACGGCGCCAAGCTCGTGCTTCAGTGGCCTGCCCACACCTTCTTCGCCCGGATGCGCCTCATCTGGGCCGACGCGGCGTACGCTGGAGCGCTGCTCGCGTGGGTGACCTCGCTCCGTCGCCGCCCTAAGCTGCGGCTGGAGATCGTCAAGCGTACCGACGACCTGAAGGGCTTCAAGCTCTTGCCGCGTTTGCGGGTCGTCGAGCGCACCTTCGGCGGCTGGGGCGCTACCGTCGATTGAGCAAGGACTACGAGTTTCTCACAGCGACCAGCGAGACGGCGGGATTCACGTGGCGATGATCCGGCCCTGCTGGTGCGGCGACTCGCAGCATGAGAGGTTTTTCAACGCCCTCTCAGGTCGTTCTTGTGACGTGCCGCCCTCCTGGGACAGGAGGCGCTTTTCGAAACCACTTGTCGGCGCGACCTCATAGGCAATCTCCGTGGCCGCGCTCGCCGCGGCGAAGACCGTGTCGAACGAGAGCACCTCGGTCCCGCTCAGCGTGAGCCCGGCAGCTTGTACGTGCGCGCCTCGATCGGGACGCCGAGGCGATACCACGTGCTCCTCGTCCGCCTCGTCGAACACCTGGGTCTCGTCAACGTCACCGCCCCGCGGGTCTGCTCATCGGGAGCCCTCCGCGCTCCGGCGCGGATACCCCACCGCCGCCGAGCGGAGCACGGCGCCGAAGGGACCGACCTCGAGCGTGAAAGCGTGCGTCACCCGCGGGTCGGGCGGGATGATTCGCTCGTAGTGGTACTCGATCGCCTCGCGCGCATGCACGAAGAAGACGCCGTGCCGCCTGCCTGTCGCTCTCTGATCGCGCCGCACCGCATAGCTCCGCTCCGAGACCGTGTACGGGTGTCCGGCAACGTCCGAGCCGTCGCTCGCATAAACTCTGCCGTAAGAGGCTCCCCTTGAGCGCCCGCGTCGCCTCGCGCTGCTCTACCGTGGAGAGGCCGCTTGTGGATCGTATCCGGCAGAAGCGTCGCGCCCGAATCGCCCTGGTAATACTCAGCCTGGAACGCCTGCGACAGCCGTCTTCCCATCGAGCCAGGCGCCGGTGTGGAACCAGGTCTTGGTGACCACCGGCAGGCGCAGCTCCGGATCGAGCGGGTCGTCCGGCGCGGGGAAGCTCCCTGGCCCGTCACCGCCGAGAACGACTGGCGTCCCGCTGCTCCACCCGCCCGAAGCCCCGGAACTCCTGCTCCACCCCGTCGAAGTAGCCGTGATGATAGCTGTACTCCGTCACGAACCGATGCTTCGTGATCCAGCCAGCACCTCGACCCGATCGAGCACATGCACGGGGAACGGCAGCTTCGTCGCCCATGGCTTTCCTCGCTCAACAAATCCTGCAAGTAGAACGTCGTCGATGACGCATACCGCAGCGTCGTCTGGAGCCCGAGCGTTCTTCGTCGAGATGAGCAGGTGCGGCTTCTTGCCGCCCGTCAGATCGATGAAGCGCAGCGGCGTCGTCGCGAACCGCGGCGCCGCCGACGACCAGACCAGGCACGCCGTCCCGGTCCCGCGGAGATCCATCGTCTGCACCCGCGCGCTCGCGTCGGCCGAGGGGAGCTTCGGCAGCAGGACCGCCGGCGCGAGGCGATTCCCGGCTTGGTTGGCGTAGAAGCGCACCCCGGCGTGGGCATACAGGACGTTCGTCGTCCCTGACCCGTCGACGTCCGCGAGCAAGATTCGCCTCGATCGAAGCTCGCGGGATTGTCGAAGGGCTCCGGCACGGCCATCGTCACCTTGGCGCCGAAACGGCCATAGCCCCGGTTGGGCCAGTAACACACGCTGCCGTTGCGGATTCGCACAAGGTCCGTCAGCCCGTCGCCGGTCATGTCCGCCGAGGAAGATCGACTTCCGCACTTCGTCGGTGAACACCAGGAGTGCCCGCGCCTCCTCGTTCGAGGGCCGGGGAATCCGGCGCGGCGCCCCGAATCCTCCCTTCGCGAGCGAGGGATACCAGACGAGGTGCGCCGGCTCGACGACAAGCAGGTCTTCGTGGCCGTCGCCGGTCAGATCGATGGCGCGTTCGCCGCGTGGACGTGTTCTTCCGGCGAGAGGCTGTGAGGCAAAGGCATGAAAGGCCCCCAGCCGCCCTCCGCCGTGCGCTCCTGGTACCCTGCGCGGGGTTGCTGGAAGACGACCAGCTCTTTGCGTCCGTCGCCGTCGACATCGAGCAAGCTTTTGCGCGCGCCGCCCTCGGCGAGCGCGAGGCGGGAGCGTGGATAGGCGCGCCGGCGGCGCGAGCGTGCCGCCGAGGCCGGGCTTGGCAGTAGCAAGCGCCGGCAGCCTCGAAGAATATGCCGGGCAGGCCTTCGCCGTTGAGATCGATCGCCTGCGCGCCCGGCGTGGCGAGCCCGCCGGGCAAGCCTTGCAAGCTCGCCGTGTCGAGCGTCTCGACCTCCGTGTGGAGGGCGAAGGGCTCGCAGCCGAATTCAACGGAGGGTGGCTCTTCTTCAGGTAGCTCAGCTCGTCTTCGGCGCGGATGTACCCGCATATGAGACGGCCACGAGCTTGGTGAGCGAGGGGTTCTCGTCGTAGGTGAAATCCGTCGAGGCGACGAGGCAGGGCGAGGCGCCGAGCTCGCTCATCCGGTGGAACATCAGCACGCGCCGGCAGAGCCGGTAAGTGCGGACCTCGAAGGTAGAGCGGAAGGTCGAGAACGGGTCTTGCCGCACCGGCCAGGTTGCGGGATCCGCCGCCTCGACAGTGGGCACGTCGGGGTCGTGCTCGCCGAAGTCGAAGACCACCTCGAACAGGAAGTCGCTCGCGGCGGGGTCGCTCTCCGGCGTCGCGTCCGGCGTGGCCGACGTCCGGTTGCCGCATCGGATGCGCTTGAGATACCGGCTGGTGATCTTCGCGGTGCCGCCGAGGCGCGGCGCTTCACAGGGCGCCGTCCCGACGACGTTGGTGAGGTCCTCTTCGCGGTACTCGTAAAGCAGGACATTGTCTTCGGTCGTCGAAGGTCTTTTCCAGCAGCCAGGGAGAAGACCTTCGCCGGCGCCCTCGGGGTCGGTGATCTGCGCCTGCGCGGTCGTGCCGTAGAGGCTCGCCTGGCGGGCGTCACCGCCCGCCAGTACGTGGTGCCGTCCGGCGCGCACGCGCCGCCTGATGCGCGCGAAGAGCCCCTCGACGCGCGGGCGATAGGTCACGACGGCGTCCGCTGCCCTCCGCCGTCGTGACGACCGCGCCTGGCAGCAAGTCGTCGGTGACCGGGACCAGGTCCTCGGCGTCCGAAAGAACGAAGACGTCCTTGCGGTCGCTCGCGGGCAGGCCCTTGTCGGTCTTGCGCGCGATCCGCGGTACGGAGAGCCAGCCGAGCCGAAGACGCCGGAGCCGGAGCCCGAGTCGTAGCGGAGCTTGAGCGCGGGCTCGGCGCCGCCCTGGCTGGGGCTCGTCGCGATCGGCACGCGCATTGATCCGGTGCCCGTCACCGGGTTGGCCGCGAACTTCTCGCCGATGCCCCGGATGGCCCCGCCGCCCTTGGGCAGCGTAGGGGTAGGCGCCTTCACCCCGTGTCGCGCGTCTCCTGGGGGAGCGGGGTTGCTGGGCCGGGCCGCGCCCAGAGGCGCCTTGACCGGAGCGGGCTTGCGCGTGTCGTCCATGGTGGCCTCCCTCGGCTATGCGAGCGTCTGCTTGTAGGTGATGAGTGGATGACGAGGACCTTGCATGAGAGAACGCATGTCGAGGATCCTTCAGAGTAAGAGGTGATGCATCCGCTCGTCAGTCTTCGCAGCCTTCGGCTGCTGCGGGCGGCCGGTCCCTCCAAGGCGGGCTCCGCCGGCCGGAGGGGACACATCGTCCTCGCACACACGCGGCTGACGGCAGCGTTCACTTGCGTCCGAAGCACATCTCGGCTGCTGCCGCTGATCATTCACGTTTCGACGTACGAGAGTGCGAGCGACTAGTCGATTGATCCGCCAGGCATTGAGCGACGGGCCGTCCACCCCGTTGTCTCATGCCCGCACGCCAACGCTGAGCCGAGCGGCTTTTGCGGCGCGGAAGCACGCGCGTGAATCCCTGTTGTCCTCAATCTTCCGTCGCTTGGCGCACGACGGTAACCGCGCGTTTAGGCGTTGTCATCTCGCCGTCGCTGAGCGGTCACGTGTCATCGAAATTATTTTCGAAAATAAATTTTCCGCACCTCGATACCTCTTTGCCGAGAAATTTCCTCTGCCAATTTAATCATATTCGGCGCTACCATCTTGCCTCCGGCGACCATACTATTTTGAAAGTCAATGTGGGGCTCATCCTTAAAAACCCATAGCTCTTCACCGTGGCCAAAATTTATTTTCACAATGGACCACCGCTCATCGAAGATTGATCGCAGTTCATCCTCATCCAGAAGCAGCAAATTGCGCGCCCGCAGGAGACCAACTCTCCTATTTAAATATAATTTGGCAACAAAAGGCGACGCACAAAAAAAGAACGTCGCGACCAACAAAAGGCAGACAGTAACAGCGATTACCATTTGCTCACCAGTTGTAGATAGCATAACCGGCAGCGCCTCCGATGGCCATCGTGCCAAGCGTGGTTGCCTGCTCTGCTGTCTTTAGGCTTCTAAATGCCTCAATCGGTGCCACTATAACACCGTGTGGCCGCAGCGCCGCCACATGTCCAACACCATAGGCAGCCACCTCTTCTAGGTATTTAACTGGCGCTCCGATCGGAATCACCCCTACCTGAGCATCGCCCATCTTCCATATGGTCGGAATATGCCGGGCGACCAATGCATGAAATCCTTCGTGTGCAGCAGTGTCGATAGCGGCCGCTCCGCCCGATGTTGCATCCAGATTTGTTATCGTTGTCTGAAATCCTTGCCTGAGCCCAAACCGATTCAAGAATGATAGCCGCCCGCTATATGGAGCACCAAAACTAGTCGTCGTAGTAGAGCCTCCGAGATCATTCCAAAAATCAAACCACTTAGTTCGTCCAAGCGCCGACCCATCCCCAACCAGTGAAAGGCTGGGGCGAAGACTACTGCCTACTTCGACGGATCCAATTGCGCCAGTTATTTCTCCCACGGAACCGGCCAATGACAACTAACCAATTGCACCTTCCATAAACCCGCTCGCTCTTGCCTCTTCCTCCGTTCTGTACGGGACAATGCGTTAATTTTTCTATCTCTATCGATTTTGGTAATTCTCCTCGCTGGCATGCGTTGCAAAAAATATCAATGGACCCAATGGAACAGTGACCAAAGCGTTGAGAGGAATTGCCGGATGTAATATATTTTAAAGTCGTCCGGTGACGGCTCTCGTGGCGACTCATGCCAAAGCACACCATGTCTCCCGGGGGCAAGGTCATCCAGCGGAACATCGCCGATTTCTTTCTTCGATATGCACAATGGGATTCGAATACGTCTTGGGGTACTGACTGTAATCTGAGTCGCCGGTACTCTTTGAAGGTATTTGCCGGCAAGTGAGATCGGAACACTTCCCACGCCTTCGATGTGGACCACTGTGCCAGGCGCGGACGACAAACTTCCCTTCCCCTGCATTCCGACGGATCGGTCAGTCGCATCGGATTATTATTAACATATATGTATGAATTGGGACTTCCTGTTGACGCCAACGGATCGCAGCTAGTCCACCTCCCGAGCCAGCACACATAGTACCTCGCCCTGTGGTAATAAAGCCCCGTCTCCTCATCCCGCTCCTTCCCCGTATACCGGTACCTCTTCAGGCTCACCTCCGCCGACCCCGTCCCCGACCGGTACGCGCTCGTCCCATATGGGTGATACTCCTCATACGAGATCACCGCTCCCTCCCCATCCACCTCCAGCACCGCCGACCCCAGGTGGTTCCCGAGCTGGAACCGGATCACCGTGCTCACTCGAAGCTCCCCCCGGCCGCCGTGTCGACCGTCGTGGTCTCGACCAGCGAAACGCGCTTCTCCCTTATCCATCACATGCAGCGTCTGCCGCTCCAGCAAGAGCCCGCTCACATCTCGCTTCCGGTAGACCTCATATCCTCCGAGGTAGATCCGCTCCTCCACGTGCCCGCTGTGCACCCACACCTTCCGCACCCGCTGCCCGCCCGCGTCATACGTGTAATACACCACCCCGCCCCGCCGAGGTCCGACGACATCATCTGATCCCGGTAAATCCCACCCCACGCTCGACAGGTGTGCGGCATCGCCGTCATATTCCCATGCGCGTCATACGAATACGTCGCCGAGGCGTTGCTTCATCCCCGCAACTCGTGCTGAGGAGCCGATTGCTCCCCGAAGCGACTCCTTCGTACCGCCGCGTCTGGCTTTCGCCATCCCCGCCTCAGGATCATCGACACGATGTTCCCCACCTCGTCGTACCCGTAGAGCTCCGTGTAGTTCCGCAGCGCCGCGGAGTCGTTCTCGTGCGGCAGGTTCATCAGCGGTAGGTCATTCTGATCCCGCTGCACATCGCCCACCCCACCCGCATGCTCCCGCCTGCTCGCCTGGTCAGCCGGTAGATGGCGTCATACACATACTGCATACTCGGCGACACCACGGCGTTGTTGTAGAACACCGTCTGCTGCGCGGTGTCCGCGATCGCCACGATGTTCCCCACCGGGTCGTAGGTGTAGGAGAGGTTCTGGAGCACGCTAACCGTGCTGTCTTCGTTGTGGCGCACCGTCTTGAGCCGTGAAAGCCGGAACGTCAATGGGTCATAGGTGTACGTCGTCTCCGTCCCGTTCCCGTAGACGATCTTCTCGCGCTGCCCCTTCGCGTCATAATCGATGTCATCGACAAACGACGTCCAGTCTTCCGCGCCCCGGATCCGGATATCGACCTTCTCCAGCAGCCCGGCCTCGTTGTACATCGGCCGCACCTCGCTCTCATCCGGCGTCGTCGCGCTCACCAGTTGGTTCAGCGCATCGTACGCCGTCTGCGTCGTGAACACCTCCTCCTCGAGCAACGACTCCGCCGCGTCCTCGATGTCACCCACGTCCGTGAGCCCGACGAGCGCCGACCACTCCACCTGCGTCGCGTACGCCTTCGCAATCCGCCGTTCCACCTGGAGCAAGTTCCCCTTGAAGTCGTACGCCCCGGTGGTGACCACCCCCGCCCCGTCGTAGTGCCGGTACGCCTTCCCGCGCAGGTTCAGCACCGCCGGGTCGGCATGGTCCTCTCCGTACACCACCCGCTCCATCAGGAGCTCGTCCGCCATTCCATCCTTCACGTACTGGTGGGTCATCCGCCGAAGCGCATCGTACGCCGCCCGCCGCGCGAACCCGCGCCCGTCCCACCCTCGCAACGGCTGCCCCGCCACGTCGAGCAGCATCCACCGCTCGCCCGCATCGACGCTCGTCTGGTAGAGCTTCCGCTTGCCCATCCCGAAGACGTGCTGCATCGCTGCGTTCTCTCGGGCGTCCGTCACCACCAGCGCGTTTCCTTCGATGTCCAGGGCGAGGCGCGTAGCATAGACGCCGGCCTCCCCGTTGTCAGCCAGGGTCAAGAACGTCCGCCCGAGCGCATCCAGGTGCGCCACCGCCGGCGTCCCCGCGTGCGCCGCCGCGAGATCCGACGCGCGCCGGTGTCGGCGAACGCCGCTTCGAGGAGGGTCGCGCTGCGGTCCGCCGAGCGCTTGGCGCTCGCGATGACCGCGCCGCCGGCGCGCGCTACGTACGATCCGCTGAAGTCGATAACCGATCCACCGAGGTTCGCCATGACCTTGTTCCTCCCGAGTTGAACGTGCGCCGACGGGCGTTGGGCGTTAGCTGATCAGCGGATTCGTTCCGTCTTCCTCCGCCGTGCCGTCCCACGGGAAGACGAGGTGCCCGAACTGCACGAACTGCCGCGATCCGTCGGACGGGTAGGCATCGCCATCGTTGGCGCCCTTCGAGGCAAACCAGAGATCAGCGATCTCTCCGTGCCGTCCTTTGTGGCCGTCGTCGAGGCACGCGAGCCCGATCGGCGTCAGCGGCCAGTTGAGGTCGAAGTCGTTCGGCCCCTCGAGTTTGAAGCCGACGCCGCCCACCGTGGAGCCGAAGGACTCGGTCGACATGAAGAGGTGCATGAGCGCGCTGCCATAGCCGCGCAGGCTGGGGGTCGTCGGGGACTGGAGGCGCGCGTAGTGGGCGGTGCTGGTCGCGTCGCCGACGGCGAGCATCGCCGCGGGCGTGCTCCAGCCCGCGACGGGGTTTCGCACGCGGTCGAAGAGCCAGAACAGCACGGGCGCGTTGTCGCGGTAGCCGATGACGCGCGTGCACTGCCCATCCGTCGATTGCATGGCGTGGACGATCATCGCGCCCGCGGTGACGTCGCCGCCGTCGAGGAGACCGTTGAGGAGCTGCACTTCAACCGTGGCTGTCGGGCGCGCCGTCGTCGTGCCGCCCGATGCAAACCCGTTCGGCGCCCAGGTGATGGTCACCGTCGGGGATACCGTGCCATCGAGATCGATGCAAATCTGGGAGCCGGTGGTGATCCCCTGTTGCGCCAGGACAATCCAGCTCCGCCCCGACTCGCCGCTGGGCCACCGGAGGGCGGCCTCGCTGGTCCAGTGGTCCTCGGGCCCCGCGGCCAGGCTGTCACCGGCGCCGCCGCTCGACCGCGCGACGGTCCAGCGGCTGTCCGTCTCCACCCTCCCGCCAAGCGTCGTGACGAGCGACTCCTTGATCCCCCAGAGGATTTTCCGGTACATCGAGGTGGCGGTCTCGTCCGTCCCGCGGTTGTAGGTCTGGTTCACGTCGAACTGCCATGATTTCGAGAGCTGCGGCAACGGCATGATGGTGTTCCTCCCAGGTGTTTTGTCGTTGGATCAAAAACAGGCTCTGCGAACCTGCGAAGCGAACGGCGGTGACTTGGAGAAGTCCCATCGACGCCCGTGCGACGAGGCACACGCCCTTGATGACAGATGACCCGTACCGCCCATCGCAGGAAGCGCCGGAGCACACTCCCGCGTATGCCCCGACTCGTAACGGATACGGGGCCACACTTTACCTGTCAACGACGAACGCGAATTTTGTCGACTTAATTCACTTTATTTTGCTCTCGCAAACTGCATACAGCCTGGCGAGTCATTCCTCGAACAAGTCGCGAACACATTGTGCCACGATTCCCTTGTTCTCCCCGAACGGCGCCACCGCCAGTTTCTTGTGTGCGCGGACGCTAGCGCATCCACGGGCGCACGCGCACGCTCACCCGCGAACCGCCGGCAGCGTCACGTCGAGGATGTGGCAGAGCACGCCGAGCAGGCGGGGCAGATCGGCGAGCTGGTACAGATCGGCGTCCACCCGCGCCTCCATGCTCGCGCCGGAGAAGGCCAGGAACTGCCACGCGATTCCCGTCGTCACGCACCCGTAGATCTGCGCCGGCTTGCCACCGTTCAAGAGGTACGCGGCGTAGAGCTCGGCCACGCACTGCGGCAGAGCCGCGTCGACGTCCTCCTTCTTCGCCTCGATGATCACCATGAGGGGGAGCAGCTTATGGGTCGTGCTGCCCGAGATGATGAAGTCCGGGGTGCCGCAGAGCCCCTCCATCCCCTTCACGTCGAACCGCACCTCCGGCACCATCGAGATCTGGCCGGGTCGAAGGTTCTC
>JAXLYT010000079.1:0-50406 GCA_046351295.1 Byssovorax sp. | reverse complement strand
AAGAGCGACGCGCTCACCGACCTCGCCCTCACGCTCCCCATCTTCCTCGTCTACCACCTCGGCGTGGCCCTGTTGCCCATCCGCAACGCCGCCGACTGGGTGACAGCGGAGCTGAAGACGCTCGCCAAGCACAGCCTGCCCATGTACGGCGCGCTCACGCTGGCCATCGGCGTGGCCTTCGCGATCGTCGTCTGGACGCTCGGCCGCAAGGAGGCCTTCGCCTTCTGGCGCTTCCTCCTGGTGATCGTCGAGGGCGCCCTCTACGCGGTGATCATGCGCTTCGCGGGCTCGTACCTCGTGGGCTCGCTGCGGCTCATGCCGAGCGTGGAGGCGACAGGCATCTTCCCCAAGGTGGTGATGGCCCTCGGGGCCGGCTTCTACGAAGAGGTGACGTTCCGCGTCGCGATCTTCGGCGGAGGCGCGTGGATCTTGAAGAAGGTCGCCGGCAAGGGCGGTGTGAGCGCCCTGCTCCTCGTCGGCTGGGCCTTCTGCTCCGCGGCAGCCTTTTCAGGCTGGCACTACATCGGCCCGATGGCCGACACGTTCGCGCTCGAGACGTTCCTGTTCCGGATGGTGTGCGGCCTGTGCTTGACGGCGATTTTCGCGTTTCGCGGCTTCGCCCCCGCGGTGTGGACGCACGCGCTCTACGATATCTGGGTGATGACGATCATCAACCCGGGGTGAGGCGTCGGCGCCAATCCGTTGTCGCTCAAACGATCATCGGGGCATCACTTCGCAGGTCAGATCCTGGCTCACGAGCTCGGTCTGCCCGCCGTTGTCGCGGAGCAGGATCACGCTCAGCACGCCGTCTTCCTTGAACGCGTTGAGGCGCGCCTCGGACACCTTCGACTCCTTCGGGGCGATCTCGAAGGCGCGGCCCGTCACCTTGAAGTCCTTGTCGACGGGGGCGATCATCAGCGCGCCCTTGCCGCGCTCGCCCTCGACGTAGGTGACCCAGCGGTGGCCCTTGCTGTCGACGGTGAAGTCCGGGTCGCTCTTCGACTCGGTGCTCTCGTCGCCGAGGTCGATCGCCGTGAGCGCCTTGGGCAGCTTGGGGTCCTTCATGTTGATGCGCATCGCGCGGAGCTGCCAGCCCTTGTCCTTGACGATCGAGGTGGTCAGCACGAGGTCGTCGCCGTCCTCCGAGAGCTCGGGGCGGGTCGGCATCCCCGGGTAGGTCTGGAAGGCGCCGTGGAGCGAGCGGTCGGCGTTGAGGATGCCCACGAGGAACGAGCCGCCGTAGCGGGCGGTGAGGAGGAAGCGCTTGTCGGGCAGGCGGTAGAGCTCGGGCACGTCGAAGTTCGTCACCTTGATCGGCTCGCCCTTGAGATCCAGCTCCTTCAGGTGCTTCTCGTGGCTGTTCGCGCCCGTGTCGATCACGAGCGAGCTCTTCCACGTCAGCTTGCCGTCGCTCTCCGGGTTCGCCCACAGCTCGGAGCCGATGATGAAGGCCTCGCCCGTGTGCGGATCGACGAAGCTCCGGCACTCGCGCAGCTCGTGGTAGCCCTCGTCCGCGTCGGCTTCGCGCTTGGCCATGAGCTGCTTCATCTCGTCGTCGGTCGGCTTCTCCTCGCGATCGAGGAGCGGCCGGCCCTTGAACTCGATCCACTCGCCGGCGGCCTCGGCGGGCCCGCAGGCCACGTGCCGATCCTTGTTCTTCATCGTCGTCTTGTGATCGATGAAGGCCTCTACTTTGTCGCCCGTCACCTTCGTCGGCGTGACGCGGAGGATCTGCCGATCGCCCTCGCCGGCCTTCACCGGCTCGTTGAGCGCGCTCTTCTCCGAGATCGTCAGCTTGGCGAGCTTACCGTCGCCGCCCTTCGCCACGAGGAGCGAGTGCGGCGTGTTACCGATGGCCATCCCGATCGCGATCCGCCCGTCGGCGAGCTCGAGGTGCGTGAGCCCCGTCAGCTTGTTCGCCCCCTTGGCCCACACCTTCTCGGCGGCGACCTTGCACGCGGGGGGCAAGGCCGGCGCGGCCGCCGCGCTCGCGCTCGTCGCAGCGGCGCCGCCCGTGGCGCTCGCCGCCGGGGCCGCCGCGATCTTGCCTGCGCTCTCGACAGGCGCCGCCGCGGCCGGCTTGGCCTTCTCGGGCGCCGGCGAGGGCGTCTCCTTGTTGCCGCAGCCGAGGAGGACGAGGGCCGTGAAACCGAGCAGCGAGGCAGAGCGCATCTTCATGGCGCGCCATGGTAAAGCAACGCTCCAGGCGCAACACCCGAAAAACTGCGCCCGCGAGACGACGCGTTCGTGCCGCGGCCGCTCAGGGGACGAAGGGTGAATCCGGCTCCGGCCTGCTCCGCCAGGGGACGGCCTTGCCCTCCTCGGCGACCGTGCACTTGAGCCCTTCGCACGCAGTGTTGTAGACGGCATGCCGTCCGCACCCGAACGCCTCGAACTGGCCGCCGAGCTTCTGCTTGACGCGGATCGCAGCCTGATCGCACTGGAAATCGTCCGAGGCCTGGACGAGCACCGCCGTCCGGGCGTGGGGGCTGGCGCCGCCGGGCGCGAAGCAGCCGGCGACCGAGAGCAAGGCCGAGGCGAGCAGGATCAGGCAGCGCATCGAGCGCATCCAAGCACAGTCGCGTGTCGATGTCGTCTCCCGGCGCAAGATCGCGCGAGCACCTTCAAAACTGAAAGTACACGAACGGCACCGCCGCCGTGCTCGCCGCCTCGTGGAGGATGAGCGCCACCCCGAAGAGCAGCGCCCCCTGCACCGGCGCGGGGAGCTTCCCGAAGCCCTCGCGCGCCTCGAGGAACAGCCCCTCCGGCGTGTAGTGCGACACGAGCCCCACGCCGAGCACCGTGAGCACGAGCGGCGGCAAGTTGGGGTGGAACGTCGTCCCCTGGGCGATCTGTTTGAGCACCAACCATGCTTGGGAGAAGGTCGGCGCGCGGAAGAAGATCCACGCCAGGCACACGTAGTGGAACGTCAGGAACACGCCGAGCGCCTGGCCGAGCATGCTCGGCTGGCTCTCCACGGCCTTCGGCTTTTCTCCCGCGCTCTCGCGGTAAGGCCCCGCGGCGAGCGCCTTTTCCGTCGCGCGCCGGTGCCGCGCCCGCTGCACGATCCGCGTCACCACCAGGCCGAGCCCGTGCAGGAAACCCCAGAACACGAACGTCCAGCTCGCCCCGTGCCACAGCCCGCCGAGCAGCATGGTGAGCATCAGGTTCCGGTAGGTGAAGAGCTCGCTCCCGCGGTTGCCGCCAAGCGGGATGTACAGGTAGTCGCGCAGCCAGCTCGACAGCGAGATGTGCCAGCGACGCCAGAAATCGGCGAGGTTCGGCGCCTTGTAGGGCGAGTCGAAGTTCTGCGGGAAGCGCACGCCGAGCAGCAGCGCCGAGCCGATGGCGATGTCGGTGTAGCCCGAGAAATCGCAGTAGATCTGCACGGCGTAGCCGTAGACGCCGGCGAGCACCTCGACGGAGGAGAAGTTCGATGGGTGCTCGAAGACGCGGTCGACCAGGTTCTGCGAGAGCTGGTCGCTGATCACCAATTTTTTCAGCAGGCCGAAGGCGATGAGGAAGAGCGCCTCGCTCCCCTCCGAGCGCGAGAGCGTCGGCATCCGCTCGAGCTGGGGCAAGAGATCGCGCGGGCGCACGATCGGGCCCGCGACGAGGTGCGGGAAGAACGAGACGAAGAGCAGGTAGCGCAGGTAGCTCCCGTGCGGCTTGAGCTCCTTGCGGTACACGTCGACGACGTAGCTCATCGACTCGAACGTGAAGAACGAGATGCCCACGGGCGGCAGCAGCACCTTGAGCGCGGTGCTCGGCGCGTCGGCCGGGCTCTTCTCGATCAGGTGCAGCAAGAGGTGCACGTTCTCGACCGCGAAGTTCCAGTACTTGAAGAAGCCGAGGAACCCGAGGTTCAGGGCGACCGTGATGGCGAGCATCATCCGCCGCGCGGCCGGTCGCTCCTCGCGATCGATGGCCCGGGCGAGGAAGAAGTCGACCGTGGAGGAGCCGAAGATCAGCGGCAGGTAGCGCCAGTTCCACCCCGCGTAGAAGCCGTAGCTCATCCCGAGGAGGAAGAGGACCCGCGCCCAGCCGGCCCAGCCGAGCTCGCCAGGCTTTCCGTACGCGCCTCGGACGAGGCAGAGCGCCCAGGAAATGACGAACGCGACGGCGAAGAAGATCGCGTAGGTGAGGGTGGTGAAGAGCACGAGGCGTTGGGGGAAGAGCCGAGGGCGAGCGGGGACGAGCGAGCGGCGAGCCGGGGACAGCCCGGCGCCGGGCGCGTATTTAGCAGCGAACCGCGGCCGCATGTTGAACGGCGGGCGCCCTCGTGCCAAGGATGGAGCACCATGCTCGGGCGCCTGCTCATCGGACTGGTCAAGGGGCTCTTGGTCGGAGGCCTGGTCGGGCTCGGCCTGGCCAAGCTCGGCTTTGCCGCGCCGGCGGCGGTCGTCGCCTACCTGGGGGCCGCCCTCACCGGGGTGCTGATCGGCCTCGTCGCCGGCAAGCCGATCTGGGCGAAAGACGCCAAGATCGAGGCCGGGATGAAGGCCTTCGTGGGCGCCCTCCTCGCCGCGGGGCTCATGTACGTGGCCCGCCGCTTCCTGACCATGCCGCTGCCCTTCTCCCTGGGCCCGCTCGCCGCCGCCAACAACTCGCTCGGCGAGGCCGCGAGCAGCGCCGGCACCCTGGGCGGCACCGCCATCACCTCCCTCGCGTCCGTGGCCGCGCTGCTCGGCGGCTTCTACGAGGTCGACAACGACCCGAGCGAGGCCGAGGCCGCGCCCTCCGGCAAGGCCAAGGCGCCCCCTGCCAAGGGCAAGCGCATCGCCGCGGAAGACCTCGACGACGAAGAGGTCGACGAGCTCGAAGACGAGCCCGAGAAGAAGCGCTCGAAGAAGTAAAGGTCCCCCGGATGCCCTTCGCCCGGGCCCTGCTCTACCTCGGGACCGCGGGGGCCATCGCCCTGCTCGCCCGCTCCTTGATCCGCGGCCCCGTGCCCCTCTGGGTGGCCGGCGTGGCCCTCGGCGGCTACCTCGTCCTCATCCTCTGCGGCGTCTTCTTCCTGCGCCTGCAGATGTTCGTCGACGTGCTCTGCCGCGGCCCGAAGGACGCCCGCGGCGTGGCCCTCACCTTCGACGACGGCCCGAGCCCCGAGCACACCCCGAAGGTGCTCGCGCTGCTCGAAGAGGCGGGCGTGAAGGCGACCTTCTTCGTGATCGGCCACAAGGCAAAGGCGTTTCCCGAGCTCGTGAAGCAGATCGCCGAGCAAGGGCACGAGGTCGGCATCCACGGCTATTCGCACGATCGACTGTTCTCGCTGCGCTCGCCGGATCTCGTGCGCGCCGATCTCGCGAAGGCGATCGAGAGCGTGGAGGCCGCGATCGGCAAGGTGCCGACGCTCTTCCGCCCGCCGGTGGGGCACACGAGCCCGCGCATCGCCAAGGCCCTCGGCGCGTTCGATCTCACGGTGGTCGGCTGGTCTGCGCGCGGCCTCGACGGGCTCGCCAGCGCGCGCGCCGAGAAGGTCGCGAAGCGCATCGTGCCGAAGCTCCGCGACGGGGCGATCGTGCTGCTCCATGACGCGGCCGAGCGAGACGATTTCACGCCCGCGAGCGTCGCGGCGCTGCCGCGCATTCTGGAAGCGATGCGCGCGCGCAACCTGCCCGGCGTGACGGTGTCGACGTGGATCGAAGAGGAGGACATGGGCGAGGAGGAGCCCCAGCCCTCCTCCAAAACGCGCCGTTCTCGCCGCGCTGCCGACCGAGCATGAGGCAAGCCGGCGAAGGCCGGCTTCCATCGTGTAGTCCGGGGTTTTTACCCCGGGTTACTTCCGCCTGCCCTTCTTTCCACCCTTCGCAAAGGTCTTCCCGCCTGGTTTCGCTCCACCCTTCAGCGAAGCCTTGCTCACCTTCCGCTTCGCCGGCCCCGGCCGGTCCGTCACGGTGGCCGCGCTCCGCTTCACCCGCCGCACCCGCCGCGCCTCCTCCACGGGCTCTTCCTCGGCCACCACGCGCCGCCCGTACACTTGCCGCCGGATGATCGACACATCCTCGATCACCACCATCATCGCGTCCCCGAGCGCGATCTGATCGCCCGAGCGCTGCCCCACGATCCTGAGCTTCTCGTCGTCGAGCGCATAGCTGTCCGGCCCGAGCGACTCCATCCGCACGAGCACGTCGATGAACGGATCGTCCACGTTCACGAACACCCCGGTCCCCACCATCCCGGTGGCCGTCGCGGGCAGCACCTGGCCGATGTGATCCTTCATGAAGAGCGCGCGGTAGAGATCCACCGTCTCGCGCTCGACCTCCATCGCCTTGCGCTCGCAGGTCGAGGCCGTCGACGCCGAGAGCCGCAGGCGCTCCATCGCTTTGTTGCTGCGATCGATCTCCTCGCCGCGCAACAGCGCCCGCATCTCCCGGTGCACCACCAGGTCCGGGTAGCGCCGGATCGGCGAGGTGAAGTGCAGGTAGGCCGTCGAGGCCAGGCCGAAGTGGCCGGCGTTCTGCACGTCGTACGTCGCCTGCTTCATCGCCCGGAGGAGCAGCATGTGGAGCACCTGCTTCTTCGGGTGGGCGGCGATCTTCTTGAGGAAGCTCGACAGCTTCTTCGGGTCGAGCGCGTCCTCCATCTCGAACTTCACGCCGAGCTCCGCGCACATCACGCCGAGGCGCTCGAGCTTCTGCTCGTCCGGCTGCCCGTGGATGCGGAAGATCGCCGGCACGTCCTTCTCGACGAGCAGGCGCGCGCAGCACTCGTTGGCGAGCAGCATCAGCTCCTCGATGAGCTGGTAGGCCTTGGCCACGCCCGGATCGTGCGTGCGCTTCTGCACGTCGAGCGGCGCGCCCGTCGATGGATCGAGCGTCACCTTGGGCTCGGGCAGGTCGAAGTCGAGCGCGCCCCTGCGCATCCGCTTGCTGCGCAAGACCTTGGCGAGGTCCCACATCACCTCCAGATCCGCGCGCATCGCCTCGGCCTCGGGGCTCCGCTCGGGGAGCGTCGAGAAGCCGAGCGCGCGGGCCACGCCCGGGTACGTCAGCTTGGCGGCGGAGCGCATGAAGCCCTCCATCACCTTCGAGGAGAGCACGGTGCCGGTCGCGTCGAGGTCGACCTCCACGCACAGACAGAGGCGGATCACGTTGGGCAACAATGAGCACAGGTGGCTCGACAGGGCCCGCGGCAACATCGGGATCGCCCGGTCCGGCAGGTACACGGAGTTGCCGCGCCGCAGGGCCGCCTCGTCGAGCGCCGTCCCCGGCTGCACGTAGTGGGACACGTCGGCGATCGCGATCCAGGCCTTGTAATGGCCCTGTTCGTCGCGCGTCACCCACACCGCGTCGTCGTGATCGCGCGCGTCCTCCGGATCGATCGTCGGGAGCGGCAGGTGCGTCAGATCGACGCGACCCTGGAGGGCCTCGGGGGGCACCTCGGCGCCGAAGCCCTCGGCCTCGGCCACCGCGGCGGGCGGGTGGTCTTCCTCGATCCCCTCGCGCAGGAGGATCTTCGCGACCTCCACCTGCGGGTCGCCCGGCGCGCCCAGCACCGCGGCGAGCTCGCCCTCCGGGTTCTCGTCGGCGCTCTCGGGGAAGCGCGTGATCAAGGCCACCGCCGCGTCTCCATCGTTGCCCTCGGCGGCGCTCCCGCGGGCCAGCACGATCGGCCCGCGCACCCGGTTGTCGTCCGGCTCGAGCCACGCGCTCCGCCCCCGCTTGCGCAGGATCCCCGCGATCCGCGGGCTCCGCCGGAGGATGATCTTGCTCACCGCGCCTTCGAGGCCGCGGTGGGAGCGCGAGGCGATCTTCACCTCGACCGTGTCGCCGTGGAGGGCGCCGGCGAGGGCCTCGGCCGGCAAAAACACGTCGCTCGGGAGGCCCGCGGCCGAGACGAAGGCGAAGCCCCGCGGGTTCACGTTGAGCGCCCCGGTCACCCGCTGGCCATGCGCGTCGGCCTGGGTTTTTCCGAGCTTGAAGCGCTGGCCGGTCATGGCCACCACGCTCCCGTCGAAGGCGAGATCGTCGAGCACGCGGTGGAGCGCGCCGTAGGCGATCGCGTCGATCCCGAGCCTCGTGGCGATCTCGTTGACGTGGAGGGCGCGCGGTGCGGAGGCGAGCAGATCGATCACCCGGTCGCGGCGGATGGGGCTCGGGGAGG
This sequence comes from Byssovorax sp., assembly GCA_046351295.1. Classification (GTDB taxonomy): domain Bacteria; phylum Myxococcota_A; class Polyangia; order Polyangiales; family Polyangiaceae; genus JAXLYT01. The sequence goes on along the minus strand of JAXLYT010000079.1, from coordinate 42,300 downwards.
TCATGGTGGCCTCCCGTAGCACGTTTTTCCCATCCTCGATGCCTCGCGCCCCGTCTTGTGCGAAAGAGGGCCCACCATGCGAAAGGTCGCGCTCCTCGTCCTCCACCGGCTCAGCCTGCTCGTGGCCCTCGCCGCCAGCGCGGCCCTCTTCGTCGAGTACTCCCACGCGGGCGATCCAGCCTTCTGCGGGGTCGGATCGGGCTGCCTGGCCGTGCGGATGTCGCCCTACAGCCGCCTGCTCGGCCTGCCCTTGCCCACCCTGGGCCTGCTCGCCTTCACGATCCTCTTCGTCCTCTCGCTCACCGCCCGCTCGATCACCCAGCACCGCGTGGTGGCCGCGGCGAGCCTGCTCGGCGGCATCTTCGCCGTGTACCTCATCATCCTCCAGGCGACGCAGATCCACGCCTTTTGCCCCTGGTGCGTGGCCGTCGACACGAGCTCCATCGTCGCCGCGATCGCCGGCTCGCTGATCTACGCCTACGTCGAGCAGAAGGGCGGGCCCGACCTCGAGCCCAGGATCCAGCGCGAAGGAGGCTACAGGAGCGGCTCCGAAGAGCAGCGCGGTTTCCCCTCGTACCTCGCGGAGATGGCCGCGTTCTTCCGCCCCTCGATCGTCCTCGCCTGGCTCGCCGCGGGCGCAGCGGGGCTCGTGTTGCCCTTCGTCTGGGGCGCGTACCCCGTGATTCCGCCGCTCCCCGCGCCGATCGCCGCGCTCCAGGTGCCCGGCAAGCTCACCATCGTCTCCTTCACCGACTTCGAGTGCCCCTTCTGCCGCGCGCTGCACCCGACGATGGATGCCGTCACCCACGACACCGAGCATGTCGCGCTCCTCCGCAAGATGATGCCGCTCTCCGGGCACCCGGGCGCGTTCCCGGCGGCGCTCGCCTATGTCTGCGCGCCGGCCGAAAAGAAGCCGGCCGTGGCGGCGGCGCTCTACGAGATGCCCGTCGAGACGCTCCACAAGAAGGCCATCCTCGCCGACCTCCCGGGCAAGCTCGGGCTCGACGCCGAGGCCTTCTCGCGCTGCCTCGACGCGCCCGAGACCCGCGCGCAGATCGACCAGGATCGCGCGCTCTTCGAGAAGGTCGAGGGCGCGGCTTTGCCGCTCACCTACGTGGGCCCGCGCGTCATCCTCGGCTTCTCCCCCGACCGCCTGGAGAACGCCGTGGCCATGGAGCTCACCGGCCCGCACCCGAGCCTGCGCCTCGGCTGGCTCTTCGCCTTGCTCGGCGTGATCTACGCGGCCGTCTGCGCCTATACGGTGCGCGCAGGGCTCGCGCTTTCGCCTCCCCCGGCGGCTCGGGATTGAACCCGGCCGGGCCCGTACTAAGGTGCGTCCATGTCAGACGACCTCGAAACCGGCCAGAGCAAGCTCCTCCCCCTCGAATTCTTCCAGAAGCTGCCCAAGACCGACCTGCACGTCCACCTCGACGGCTCCCTCCGCCTGGAGACGATCCTCGAGCTTGCCAAGCTCCACAAGATCGAGCTGCCCTCGACCGACCCGGCCGAGCTGCGCAAGCAGATGAACCTCGGCCAGAACTGCGGCTCGCTCGTCGAGTACCTCAAGGCCTTCGACGTGACGCTGAAGGTGCTCCAGCACGAGGACTCGCTCTACCGCGTGGCCTACGAGCTGGCCGAGGACGCGGCCCGCGAGAACGTGCGCTACATGGAGGTGCGCTACTCGCCGATGCTCCACACCCGCCTCGGGCTGAAGATCACGAGCGTGGTCGAGGCCGTGCTCGCCGGCCTGCGCGCCGCGCACGACAGCCTCGGGATCGAGTCGAACGTGATCATCTGCGGGATCCGCAACATCTCCCCCGAGTCGTCGCTGGAGATGGCCGAGCTGGCGGTCGCCTACAAGGGCCGCGGCGTGGTGGGCTTCGACCTCGCGGGCGCCGAGTACGATCACCCCGCCAAGCACCACAAGAAGGCCTTCCAGCTCGTCCGCGACAACAACATCAATTGCACCATCCACGCCGGCGAGGCCTATGGCCCCGAGTCGATCGCCCAGGCCCTCCACGTGTGCGGCGCCCACCGGATCGGCCATGGCTGCCGGCTGCGGGAAGACGGCGACTTGCTGCACTACATCAACGATCACCGCATCCCCCTCGAGTGCTGCCCCTCGTCCAACGTGCAGACGGGCGCGGTGCGCGACCTCGCCTCCCACCCGCTCAAGTTCTATTACAACCTCGGCCTCCGGGTGACGATCAACACCGATAACCGCCTCGTCACCGACACCACCGTCTCGAACGAGCTCTGGCTCTGTCACACGAAGATGGGGATGAGCCTGCGCGACATCAAGACGATGATCATGGCCGGCTTCAAGAGCGCCTTTTTGCCCTTCCACGTCAAGCAGGCCAACCTGCGCCGGGTGACGGAGGAATTGCAGTACTTCATGCCCGACGGCCAGATCCGCCCCGTGCCCCCGGCCAGCAGCAGCCGGCCGGTGGGCGGCCACGCCGAGGGCCGGCGCAACGAGGGCGGCTCGTCCTCCGCGCTGATGAAGCTCCCCGAGTGAAGCTCCTCACCTTCCAGGCCACCCGGTTTCGCTGGAAGACCTTTTCCAAGACCTTGCCGGAGGTGCCCGACCTCGACCTCGAAGACGAGGTGACCGAGGCCGTGGTGGCCTTTCTGCATATCGAGCAGAGAGACGAGGACGAGAGCCGGAAGACCTCGGTCTTCAACCAGACGCTCAAGCACCTGAAGTGGATCGCCAACAAGCGTGGTTTGAAGAACGTGGTCTTGCACTCGTTCACCCACCTCGGCGGGACGAACGCCGAGGCGGGCTTCGCGCAAGCCTTCATGAACGATCTCGGCGATCGGCTCGAGAAGACGGGATACCAGGTGAAGAAGACGCCGTTCGGCTACTTCTGCTCCTGGGATCTCGGGGTGTATGGGGACAGCCTGGCGAAGGTGTGGAAGGAGATTTGACCCTCTGGTCCAGGCGTCCTTCGCTGGTTGCGCCCGCGCGCCCATCGTGCGACGCGGGGCCATGCGCGCGACCGCCCAGGCCCCCAAGCAGACGCTGATCGAGCTTTACACCCCCGAGCAGGTGCTCGGGTGGATCCCCATTGGCCTCGACGAGCTCGCGCGTGAGGACGTGAGCCGCGGCAGGGTCGCCCGGCCGGCGATCTCGCCGTCGGTCATCCGGTCGGTCGTCGCCGATGGCCTGGGCGGGCGCGTGCGCGTCCGACTCGAATGGGGCGAGCGTGGACCGGTCTCCACCTGCGAGTGTGGTCACCGCGGAGGCGGGCCTTGCCGGCATGCGGCCGCGCTCGCGCTCATGCTCATCGGCGAGGCCTTCCCCGGCGCCGGAAAAGAGGACGCCGGGCCGACCTCCGGCGTCGTGCCCATTCCGCTCGCCGATCGCGAGCGCGCGGTGCGGCGCGAGCGGGGCGCCTCGGAGCTGTTCAACGTCGTCCCTCTCCAGAGGGCGACGAGCTATGGCCGTTATCGCGTCGAGTCGCCCTCGTCGCGCGCCTACGAGGTCGTCATCCGGGCGCTCGACGCCTACCACAACGGCTGCACGTGCCCTGACCTCGACACCAACCTCCTCGGCACCTGCAAGCACATCGAGGCGGTGATCCACCGGATCACGAGCAAGATGGGCAAGCGCTTTGCCCGCCTCGCCGGCGAGGGGCCGAAGGTGAGCTACCTCCACCTCGATTTCAGCGCTGGAGCGCAGGTCGCACTGCGCCTCGCGGAGGGGGCGGGCAAGGTGGAGAAGCGCGTCCTCACCAAGCACTTCCTGGCCTCGGGCGCGCTCGCCTCGCCGGTCGCCGCGGTGTGGCCGGAGCTCTCGCGCGACGCGAGCGACGCGGGCATCGAGATCCCCCGCGAGGTGGCCGCGTTCGCGGAGCGGGCCCGGGCCGCGGCCGAAGCAGAGAAGCGGGTGCGCGCCGTGGAGGCCGAGGTGCGGGCCGCGGGCAGGGAGCAGCCGGGCTTCTCCGCGACGCTCTACCCCTATCAGGTCGAGGGCGTGGCGTTCCTGGCCGCGCGCGGCAGGGCGCTGCTCGCCGACGACATGGGGCTCGGCAAGACGGCGCAGGCCATCGCCGCCATGGTGCGCTTGATGCGCAAGGACGAGGTGCGACGCGTGCTCATCGTCTGCCCGGCTTCGCTCAAGAGGCAGTGGGCGCGGGAGATCGAGCGCTTCACGGGGATGGGATCGGACAAGGTGGCCGTGGTGAGCGGCGTGCGCGAGCTGCGGGTCATGCTCTATGGCTCGCCGTGCGAGGTGCTGATCACGAGCTACGAGCTCGCCCGCACCGACCAGGCGGACATGATCGAGCTCGCGCCCGACCTGCTCATCCTCGATGAGGCCCAGCGGATCAAGAACTGGCGCACCCGCACGGCGGACGCGATCAAGCGCATCCCGAGCCGGAATGTCTTCGTGCTCACGGGCACCCCGCTCGAAAATCGCCTCGACGACCTCTACAGCCTGATCCAGGTCATCGACCCGCACCTGTTCGGGCCGCTCTGGCGCTTCAACGAGGATTTCACGCGCCTCGACGACAAGGGCAAGGTCACGGGCTACAAGAACCTCGATCTGCTCCGGCGGAGGGTCGCCCAGGTGATGCTGCGGCGCCGCAAGGACGACGTGCTGCTCGAGCTGCCCGAGCGCCTCGTCAACCGCCTCGTGGTCCCGATGACCGAGCCGCAGGCGGCCATCCACGACGAGGCGCAGCAGCAGGTCTCGATGCTCGCGGCGCGGATGGCGAAGCGCCCGCTCACCCCGGCGGAAGAGCAGCGGATGTTCCGCGCCTTCCAGCGGGCGCGCATGGCGTGCGACGCGGCCGGGCTCGTGGACAAGACGACCGCGGGGGCGCCCAAGCTCGACGAGCTGTCGGGGCTGCTCGAAGAGATCTGCCTCCAGGGCGGCCACAAGGTCGTCGTCTTCTCGGAGTGGGAGAAGATGCAACAGCTCGCCGCCGACGCATGCGACAAGCTCGGCATCGCCCATGTGCGCCTCCACGGGGGCGTGCCCGCGGACGTGCGCGGCAAGCTGATCGACCGCTTCCACCAGGACCCGGCGTGCAAGGTCTTCTTCTCCACCGACGCAGGCGGGACGGGGCTCAACTTGCAGGTGGCGAGCCACCTCATCAACCTGGACTTGCCCTGGAACCCGGCGGTGCTGGCCCAGCGGATCGGGCGCATCCACCGCATCGGGCAGCGGCGCGCCGTCAACGTGGTGCTGATGGTGAGCGAGGAGAGCTTCGAGGAGCGGATCGAGCGGACGCTCGACGCCAAGCGGGCGCTCTTCTCCGCCGCCGTGGGAGACGACGTGGCGAGCGAGGTCGACAAGCCGTCGCTCGCGGCGCGGATCTCGACGCTGATGGGCGGCGATTTCGCGGCCACGACGGGCGACGTGCCGAGGATCCCCGACCCTGCTCCGGCGGCGCCCCGCGACGAGGTGGCAGCGCTGCGCGAGCGGCTCGGCGACGCGCTCGAGCGCATCGTGCGCCTGCCCGACGGCCGCCTGCTCGGCGTGGTGCGAGGCGAGGCCGCGCCGGTGCTCGACACGCCCGCGCTCCTCCTGCCCGAGGCCGCAGCCCGCGCGCTCACGCCGCTCGGCGAGGCCTCGCCTCTGGCCCAGGCCGAGGTGCTCTTCCACGCGGAGCCGATCGCGGCGCCCGATCCGGCGCTCGTGGCGCGCCGTCAACGACTCACCACAGCGGAGCGCAAGCTCGCCGCCTCGGCCGCGCTCACCGCCGCGGGGCTCGGCGGCGAGGCCCTCGGCGCGCTGCGCGAAGCCCTGGCCTTCGCCTGCCGGGCCGCGTCTCCGAGTGGAGACCCCGGAGACGATCCGGCCGCCTTGCTCGGCGCCGTCTACGGGAGCTTGATCCCCGCGGGCGAGCTCACGCCGCAGGATGCACATGCGCTGGTGCGGGCCGGCGAGCTGGCGCGGGCGTTCGGGGCGAGCCCCGTGTCACCTCCAGAAGCCCTGGTGGCCGAGCTCGCCGCGGAGGCGCGTGATCTCGTGGCACGGGTGCGGGAGAAGCTCGGCGCGACTCCGTGAGAGTCGGCTTCTTGAGGAGCTGAAACCCTAGCGATAAGCTGTCAGCTCCCCAGAATTCAACGCAAAGGCGCAAAGGCGCAAAGGCGCAAACAAGACACGAAAGAGCCGGAATCTCTTCTTGCGTCTTTGCGGTCTTTGCGACTTTGCGTTAAAATTGAGCCGTTCAAATCATCGAACGGTCTTTTGGGGACATGGCCGCTCGCCCAATCGTCACTTCCCCGTCCACTCCGTCCGCTGCACGACCGGGAGCTGGAGCGCCCGCTCCCGGTCGAGCTCCAGCGAGCCCACGTGCACGGCGAGGGGCGCCTGCACCCACTTGAAGATCGACTGGGTGAAGAGGCGGGTGAACTTCGACGCCCAGGCGGAGAGCTGGGCCGGGTCGCGGTCGGGGAAGAGGCTCGGCAGCGCGCGGGCCACCTCGTCGGTCGCGAGCTTCTCGCTCGCGTAGAGGTAGAGGCATGCGTCGAGCACCTCGAAGGGCATCAGCTCCGCCTCGCCGGACTGGTTCTCCGCGAGCTCGGGCCCCGCGGTCGTGCCCATCGTCATCCGGATCCCCTCGAAATCGAAGCGCCGGTAGAGCCGGTCGATCAGGGCCATGACGACCGTCTTCGGCAGGTTGGCGATCGCGCTGTAGGCGCCTTCGAGATCGCCGCCCACGGTGGTGTAGCCGAGCGCCTTCTCGCTCATGTTCCCCGTCTGGAGGAAGAGCGCGCCGCTCGTGTTCGACCAGTTCCACATCCGCGTCCCGCGGATGCGCGCTTGCACGTTCTGCTCGGTGATCGCCGTGAGCGCGGGACCTCCCTCGCCGAGCATCGCCTTCGTCGCGTCGAGCTCCCGCGCGAACGCCTCCTCGATCGGGAGCACGGTGAACGAGGCGCCGAGATCCTGGGCGATCTGTGCGGCCGCGCCCTTGGTCGCGCCGCTGGAGAAGCGCGTCGGCATGTAGAAGGCGTGGAGGGCCGTCTTCATCTTCGCCTTGAGCGCCTCCTCGTCGAGGTCCGCGTGGATGAGGCGCAGCGCGTTCCACGCCACGAGCAGCGTGAGGAGCGAGTCGCGGCCGCCGGAGAGGGCCACGCCGATCGAGCGGAAGGCGCCGATCTTCCGGTAGTAGTCGGCGATGGCGAGGGAGAGGGCGTCGTAGAAATCGTCGAGCAGCTCGTCGCGCGCGGAGCGGGAGGGCAGCGCGGCGCTCGGGAGGAAGAAGGTCGTCCCCGGGGGCGTGGGCGGGTAGGCGAAGCTCGATCGATCGGCCGTCTTCGCGTCGATCTTGATCTCGGGCACGGTGAGCCCCTCGCGGCGGAAATCTTCGAGATCGCTGCGCCAGGTGGAGGCCTCGCGGCGGCAGCGCGTCGTGCGGTCGAGGTCGACCACGGTGGTGGCGAAGCCCTCGCGGAAGCGGGGCGCGTCGAGCATGGGGCGGCCGTTCTGGTTGACGTAGCCGCCGCCGTCGAAGACGAGGCCGTCGTTGCCGCCGACGAGGTTGGCGTAGGCCACGGTGACCTGGTTGTCGGCGGCGCGCGTCGCGATCATCTCGCGGCGGGTGGCGGTGACGCCGGCCCGGAACGGCGAGGCGGAGAGGTTGCAGACGATCTCCGCGCCCGAGTAGCAGCGGCGCCGCATCGGCCCGTCGGGGGACCAGATGTCCTCGCAGACCTCCAGCGCGATCGTGCCGAAATCGAAGGTGTAGACGAAGTCGCCGAGGGGCACGCCGCCGGCGTCGAAGCGCATCAGCGGGCGGCCGCGGGAGAAGGTGCGGGCCTCGTAGAAGATGTTGTACGTCGGGAGCTTTTCTTTCGGGCAAAAGCCGAGGATCTTGCCGCGGTGGACGAGCGCCGCGCAGTTGAAGAGGTCGCCCCCGACGCCCACCGTGACGCCGAGCACGAAGACGGTGCCCGAGGCGGCCGTCTCGGCGGCGAAGCGGTCGAGCTCGTGGCGCTGCGAGGCGATGAGCCCCCGCCACTGCACGAGATCTTCCATCGCGTAACCGCCGACCACCTGCTCGGGGAAGACCGCGATCGTGACCTCCTCTTCCGACATGGAATGGGCGAGGCGCAAGCACCGATCGACGTTCGACCGCACCGCCCCGACCGTCGTATCGACACTGGCAATCCCGATCTTGACGAGCCGCATGCCGGCGGAGCGTAGGCCACAGATCCAGGCGAATCCACGACAAAGCGCCCGGGACTTGCCCATCCGGGCGCGCCGGTGGTACGGGGTCGCGACCCATGGTCCATCAACCGAAGAAGCTCGGCATCCTGGTGGGCGGCGGCCCCGCCCCCGGCATCAACGCGGTCATCGGCGCGGCCACCATCCGCGCGGTCCTGTCGGGCTTCGACGTGGTCGGGATCCTCGACGGGTTCAGCTGGATCATGAAGGGGGACATCGACCATGTCCGCCACCTCGGCATCTCCGACGTGAGCCGGATCCACTTCCGCGGGGGCTCGTACCTCGGCATCTCCCGGAGCAACCCGACGAAGGGCGAGCACCTCCTGGAGAACACGATCGTCAGCCTGCTCCGCCTCGACGTGGACAAGCTCATCACCATCGGCGGCGACGACACGGCCTTCTCCGCCTCGCAGATCGAGCGGCAGTCGAAGGGCCGGCTCCGCGTCGCCCACGTGCCGAAGACGATCGACAACGACCTCGATCTGCCGCACTCCATCGACACCTTCGGCTTCCAGACGGCGCGCCACATCGGCGTCTCGCTCGTCGAGAACCTGATGGTCGACGCCCGCACCACCTCGCGCTGGTACTTCGTCGTCGCGATGGGGCGCAAGGCCGGGCACCTCGCGCTGGGCATCGGCAAGGCCGCCGGCGCGACGCTCACCCTCATCCCGGAGGAGTACCCGGAGGGCCCGATCCGGCTCAAGACCGTGGTCGACACGCTCGTCGGCGCCATCGTCAAGCGCCTCGCCACCGGCCGCCCCGACGGCGTGGCGGTGATCGCCGAGGGCCTCGTCGAGCGCATGGAGGAGACCGACCTCGAGGGGCTCGCGGGCGTCGAGCGCGACGCGCACGGGCACCTCCGGATCGGCGAGGTGGCGTTCGGCGACATCCTCAAGGACCGGGTGCAGAAGCGCCTCGCCGAGTTCAAGGTCAAGACCACCATCGTCGCCAAGAACATCGGCTACGAGCTGCGCTGCGCCGACCCGATCCCCTACGACATGGAGTACGCGCGCGACCTCGGCTACTGCGCCGCCAAGTTCATGATCGAGGGCGGCAACGCGGCCATGGTGAGCATGGTCCACAGCGTGTTCCACGCCCTGCCCTTCGAGAGCATCATGGATCGATCGACGGGCCGCGTGCGCGTCCGCATGGTCGACATCCACAGCGATCGCTACATGATCGCCCGCCGGTACATGCTCCGCCTCCGCCGCGACGACTTCGAGGACCCGAGCGAGCTCGCCAAGTTCGCGAGCGTGCTCGGCATCTCGCTCGAGGAGTTCCAGGAGCAGTTCGCCTACCTCGTCGAGCACGAGCCGGAGCCGCGCGTCTTCGTGAGCGGCGCGCCCGAGGGCGTCGTCTCCGAGCGGATGCACGGGCCGCTGCGCAACGCGGGCGGCTGAGCGCGGCGCGACCTCCGCCGCGTGACCCGTGGGTCACGTTGACGCACGCTGGAGCACGTCGGTTCACGTCGTGCTCGGGAGCGCCCTCACTTGGCCGCGGGCGGCTTCGCCTTCCAGGTGCCCGCGTAGTACTCGATCGTGCCGTCGTCGAAGCGCACCACCGCGGGCGGCGCGTAGTACCCGCCGGGGAGCGGCGCCTGCCATTGCCCGGGCGCCCACACCCACCGCCGCCCCTTCCACTGCCACTCGCCGTCGACCCACACCGCGCCAGGGATGTCCTTGGGCTGCGGGGGGACGATCTCCACGCGCGCAGGCGGCGGCGGATACGGGATGGGCACGGTCTGCTCGTCGCGCGTGTGCGGGCCGCGGGGAGGCACGGGGATCGTGCTCGCGCAGGCGGGGAGGAGGATCGCCGCGGCGATCGCGATCCACCGGGCCTGCCGCGCGCGGCTCATGGGCGATCGATCCAGTCGATGTAGGCGTCGATCGCGCTCCGGCCGAGGAAGAGCTGCTCCAGCGTCGCGAGGATGAGGAAGGGCCCGAAGGCGATCCGCGCCTGACCGAGCCCGGGGCCGGCCTCCTCGGCGAGCGGATCTTCGGCGAGCTCTTTCTCCACCTCGGCGCGCTCCTCGGGGCTCAACGCCTCGAGCTCTTTTTGCAGCTCCTCGCGCTCCTTCTTCACCGCCTCGGGCTCCTCGAGCTTGCCGCGGAAGAGGAGCGTGAAGATCGCCGCGATCGTGCCCTGCACCGCGCCCGCGCCGAGCACGAAGAGCGCGCCGCCCCAGCCGAACCACGCACCCGCGAGCATGAGGAGCTTGGCGTCGCCGAGGCCCATGCCGGCGCGGCCGCGGATCTTGGGATAGATGACGACGAAGGGGAGCCAGATGATGACGAAGCCCGCCACCGCGCCGATCAGCGCGTCGGTGAAGGAGACACCGCGGAACGAGAAGGTGGCGAGCCCGAGCACCGTGCCGCCGAGCGTGATCGAGTCGGGCAAGAACATGTGCTCGAGGTCGATGAACGCGGCCGCCACGAGGCCGAGGCAGAGCGCGAAATCCGCCGTGTAGATCGCGAGCGCCCGCCCCATCGTGGTGAGCGGATCGAGGCGGAGGATGATGACCTCGAGGATGGCCAGCGAGAGCACGCCGCCCATGAGCTCGACGAGCGGATAGCGCGGCGAGAGCTTGGCCCCGCAGCACGCGGCCTTGCCCCGGAGCAGGAGATACCCGAACACGGGGATGTTCTGGTACGGCTTGATCGGCGCGCCGCATGCCGGGCAGTGCGAGGCGGGCCGGACGACGCTCATCCCGCGCGGCACGCGGTAGATCACCACGTTGAGGAAGCTGCCCCAGACGAGCCCGAGCGAGAGCGCGAACGCGCGCAGGAACCAGACGGGAAAATCGAAGAGGAACAGCACGATGGCCCGCTCAGCGCCCCGGCCCCGGGATGGGATCGCCCGGCGTGTGCTGGGCGGCGAGGCGGAGCATCATGGTGAGCGCGGACTCGAGCTCCTCGCGCGTCGGCTGCACCGGCGACTCGCTGAGCGCCTGCTTGAGCTCGATCATCCGGGCGCCGAAGTTCTCGTAGAGCCTGCGCTGGCCGCCCGTGGGCGCCTCCGCGACCCAGCGCTTGACGATCTCCCGGAGCTCGTCGAGGTCGCTCGCCGCGAGGAGCTGCGCCATCTGCGCGGCCATGGGGTCGATCGTGGGCGGGGGGTTCACCGGCATGGGCGGAGCTTAGCGCAGCCGGGGTGCGCGGGGCACGGCGCGCGGCTCAGAACGCGCCTTGCACCCACAGCCCGCCGGGCGTCACCGTCACGCCCACCTTGGGCGCGGGCTTCGCCTCGTCGCCGCGCGGCGACACCGCGTAGAGCACCGCTGTGGTGATCGCGCCCGCCAGCGTCACGCCGCCCGCGATGTCGGTGATCAGCGCGAACGTCTTCGTCTTGCCCTGCGCGTCGGCGATCGCCGACGCGTCGCCCGGGTACGTGTTGAGCGCCTTCGTCAGGCTGCTCCGCGACGACATGGCGAGCCCGCCCATCACGCCGGTCGCGATGACGCCGGCGACCGTCACGCCGCCCACGGCCCACACGGCGATGGGCGTCCCGGTCTTCACCGGCTTCACCGGGTCCACCACCGGCGTTCCATCGGGCCCCACCGGCGGAGGCGGCGGCGCGGTCTCGATCTTCACCAGATCGAGCGACACCGTGTCCTCGACCGAGCCCGCCACCTCGACCACCCGCGAGAGCGGCGCGTAGCCCGCCGCGGTGGCCGACAGCTTGTGCTTGCCCACGTTGAGCGTGATGGATTCGGCGAGGGGCGCGGCGCCCAGGGGCGTGTCGTCGACGCTCACATCGGCGCCGGCCACGCTCACGGTGATCGTCAGCTTGCCGACCTTCTTCTTCAGGTCGTCGACGGAGGTCGTCACCTCCTTGCGCCGCGCTGCGGGCACCTCCTGCCCGCCTTCGCGCAGGTAGCGCTCGAAGGCGGCGAGCGCGGCGGCGTAGTCGCGCAGCTCGCGCGCCGTCTGGCCGATGTTGTAGAGCACGCGGTAGTTCGGGGCGAGCTCGTAGGCCTTCTTGAACTCCACCATGGCGGCGGTGAAGTCGTGGTCCTTGTAGAAGCCGACGCCGCTCCGGAAATGCTCGCTCGCCTCGTCGCTCTTCGGCGGCTGCGCGCCCTTGCCGTTGCCCTGGGCGAAAGCGGGCAGCGTCACGATCGAGGTCGCGATCGCGGTCGCGATCGAGCTCGCGAGCGAGGCGGAGAGCAGGGCGGAGAGGGCCGTTCGTCTCACTTCTTGTAGGGGTCCTTCTCGTCGATGCCGAGGGGCTTGCCCTTGGGGCGGACAGGGATCTTGCTGGGATCGAAGGGGCCGCCGAGCACCGGAGCCGTGGCGGTCACCGCTGGATCTGCGGTGGGCGCGTCGGCCGGGCCGAGGGACACGGTGAGCACGACGTCTTTCTCGTAGCTCACCATGCGCGTCTCCGGCTTGAGGCCGGGGCCCTCGACGTCGAGCCGGTGCATCGATCCATCGCGCGGGACCTGCGCGACGAACGGGCTCTCGGCGAGGGGCACGCCGTCGAGCTTGGCCACCGCGCCCGCGGGCGCGAAGCTGATCGAGAGCTTGATCTTCTCCGCCGCGGGGCTCGTCGGCCCGGTGAGCGGTACATTCGCGCTCGGCGTCCCCTGGGCCGAGGCCGGGGAGCGGAAGAAGACCAGGATCACCACCAGGCCGCCGATCAGCGTGATCCCGAGGGCCGCGAGGCTGATGAGGATCGGCGCGATCGATTTGGCCGGCTGCGGAGACTGGCTCACGTTGGCCGCGGCCAGCGTCCCATGCATGCCGGACACGCTCCCCGGCGAGGGCTCGAGCACGCCCGGGATCCCGCTCACGGGGCTGCTCGCCCGCAGCGCCTGCGCGGCGCGCTCGGCGGCGAGGCGGGCCTCCACGGTGGTGATCGGCGTCGGATCGAAGACGCCGGGGAAGACATCGAGGTTCGGCATGGGCAGCGCGTTCTGCGTCTCGCGCATCACCCGCTTCATCTGCTCGTCGATGATCTGCCGGATCCGCCCGCGCTCCTCGGCGAAGAGCTGGCTCAGGTAGTCGCCCACGTCGCGGTTCGCCACGCGCCGGCCCGAGCGCTCCAGGTACCCTTCGAGCGCCTGGTGCAGCTCGCGCGCCGACAGGTAGCGGTGCTCGGGGCGGTGGGCCATCGCCTTGTCGCAGATGTCCGCGAGCTCCGGGTCCACGGTGGGCACCACCTGCCGGATGCGCGGCTCGTTGCCGGAGAGGCGGCGGCCGAGCATGGCCGTCTGCCCGTCGCCCTGGGCGAAGCGCTGGCCGGCGATCGCCTCCCAGATCATCACCCCCACGCTGAAGAGATCGGCCCTCGCGTCCACGGGCTCGCCGCCGGCCTGCTCGGGCGCCACGTAGGCGAGCTTGCCCTTGAAGACGCCGCTCTGCGTCGTGGTGGAGGCGCCGGCCGCCTTGGCGATGCCGAAGTCGACGAGCTTCACCTGGCCGTCGTAGGTGATGAACACGTTCTGCGGGCTCACGTCGCGGTGCACGATGGCGAGCGGCGTGCCGTCGAAGTCCGTGAGCGTGTGCGCGTACTCCAGGCCGAGGAGCACGTCGCTCAGGATCCGCAGGTGGATGTCGAGCGGCAGGCCCTGGCGCGTCGCCTTGCGGAGCACGGCGTGGAGCGACTGCCCGTCGAGGTAATCCATCGCCAGGAAGTGGATCCCGGCCTCGAAGCCGATCTCGTACGTCTGCACCACGTTCGCGTGGTTGAGCCGCGCCGCGAGCCTCGCCTCGTTCAAGAACATCTGGAGGAAGTCGGCGTCGCCCGCCATGTCTTCCTTGAGCGTCTTGATCACGAGCAGCTTGTTGACCCCGGCCGGCCCCGGCACGACCGAGAGGAAGACCGTCGCCATCCCGCCCTGCCCGAGCTTGGCGATGATCCGGTACTTTCCAACGCGATCGGTCTGCATGGTCACTGGGGGGTGGGGGAGATCTGCACGTACGAGATGGTGCTCGCCAGCACGAGGAAGCTCGACTGGCCCACGTATACGTCACCGTCGACGCGGATGGAGCGGGCGAGCGTCTGCCCGGGCGGCAGGTTGAAGTAGCCCCCGAACCCGTCGGCGTCGGTCTGCGTCGCCTCGGGCGGCAAGGTGGGCGACTGGTTGATCAGGTAAAACTGGTCGCTCTTGTCGTCGGCGGCCGGGCACTCGAAGCGCAGGCCGCCCACCGCGTCGAGGTTGCACGCGGTGCCGAGCAGGATGGCCATGCCCCGCATCGGATCGATCGTCTTCTTGGCCGTCTTGGCCAGGAGCTCGGGCTCGCCGGGGCGGAGGAGCTGGATCTCTTTCACCTTCGGCGGTTTGACGATCGGGCGGCCCACATAGATCCGCGAGTCGACGATCGCCTTCGGGTCCGTCAGGCGCACGAAGCCGTCGAAGCCCTGGACGACGTTGATCTTGAGGTTCCCGTCCGCGTCGGTGGAGAGGTTCTTCGGGAAATCCGGGTTGGCCGAGGTGCACTCGACGTCGAGCTTGTCGCAGAAGTCGACCTTGGCCGTCGTCACCGGCGCCCCGCCGATGGCGAAGACCAGGCGCATGGAGAATTCGACCTTCTGCGTCGGATCGGGCTCGGGCTCGGTCACGCGGCCGAGGCAGCCCCAGGTCGGGTCGGCCGTCAGCGGGTCGACGCAGATCTGGTTGACGCAGAGCGCGTCCGAGAACCCGCGGTCCTTGCAGTCGGTGGCCGTCTCGCACTGCACCTCGTTGGGCGAGAGCAGGACGGAGCAGCCTTCGACGGCGAATCCGCATCCCACGGCGAAGAAAAGCGCGGGGACGGCCAGGACAAAGCGAGTCACTCGCGGCAGGTTAGCGTTGCCCGCGGGGAGGATCAAAGAGAAGGGCGCGTGGGGCTCCTTCCAATCCCGCTTTTTCCAGTCACCGAGGGCGCCGCGGCGCCATTCCGGCGCGCTTTGGTGCTCCTCGGGCCGGAGGGCGCGCCGTGTGTGGCCCTGCTGCCGGCCCCGGGGCGCGGGGTCAGTTGGTCCTTGCGACGCCGCCCCGTTCTGACCCAAGCTCTCCGGCAACGACGCGCGGCGTCGAACCACGGGAGCTTCCAATGACCCAAGCGACGACCCATGGCCTCCCTTCCGACGTCCGAATCGTGGCCCCCCGGGTGCACGGCCAGGACGAAATCCTCACCCGCGACGCCCTCGATTTCATCGTCCGGCTGAGCCGCCTCTTCACCCCCCGGCTGGTCCACCTCCTCCAGCGAAGGCGCGAGGTGCAGGGCAAGCTCGACGCGGGCGAGCGCTTCGACTTTCTCCCCGAGACCCGGAGCGTGCGCGAGGGCGACTGGACGGGCGCGAGCCTCGCCCCCGGCCTCGCCGACCGGCGGGTCGAGATCACCGGCCCCGTCGACCGGAAGATGATCATCAACGCCCTCAACTCGGGCGCGAGCGTCTTCATGGCCGACTTCGAGGACTCCAACGCGCCCACCTGGCAGAACCAGATCGAGGGCCAGATCAACCTGCGCGACGCGGTGCGCGGCTCCATCGTCCACGTCGATCCGAGCACGGGCAAGCGCTACGCCCTCGGCGACAAGACAGCGACGCTGATGGTGCGCCCCCGCGGCCTGCACCTGCCGGAGAAGCACGTCGAGATCGACGGCCGCCCCATGCCGGGCTCGCTCTTCGACTTCGGCCTCTTCTTCTTCCACAACGCGAAGGAGCAGATCGCCCGCGGCCTCGGCCCTTATTTCTACCTGCCCAAGATGGAGAGCCACCTCGAGGCGATGCTCTGGAACGATGTCTTCGTCGAGGCGCAGCGGCTCCTCGGCATCCCGCGCGGCACCATCCGCGCGACCGTGCTGATCGAGACCTTGCCCGCGGCCTTCGAGATGGACGAGATCCTCCACGCGCTGAAGGAGCACTCGGCGGGCCTCAACTGCGGAAGGTGGGACTACATCTTCAGCTTCATCAAGAAGCACCGGAACGACCCGAGCGCCGTCATCCCCGATCGCGGCCAGGTAACGATGGAGCAGCATTTCCTGCGCTCGTACACCCAGCTCCTCGTGAAGACCTGCCACCGCCGCAACGTCCACGCGATGGGCGGCATGGCCGCGCAGATCCCGATCAAAGGCGACAGCGCCGCCAACGACACGGCCTTCGCCAAGGTGCGGGCCGACAAGCAGCGCGAGGTGCGTGACGGTCACGACGGGACCTGGGTGGCGCACCCCGGGCTCGTCGCCGTGGCGAAGGAGATCTTCGACGCCCACATGAAGGGGCCGAACCAGATCGACAACAAGCGCGAGGACGTGCACACCACCGCGGCCGATCTGCTGAAGATCCCGGAGGGCACGCGCACCGAGGCGGGCCTCCGCCACAACCTGCGCGTGGGCGTGCAGTACCTCGAGGCGTGGCTGCGCGGCTCGGGCTGCGTGCCGCTCTACAACCTCATGGAAGACGCCGCGACGGCCGAGATCTCGCGCAGCCAGGTGTGGCAGTGGATCCGCCACAAGGCCACGCTCGACGGCAACGCGCCGCTCACCATCGAGCGCTTCCAGAAGGTCCTCGACGAGGAGCTCGCGGCCCTGCGCGAGACCCTGGGCGCCGCCCGCTACGACGGGGGGCGCTTCGACGAGGCGCGCATGCTCTTCGAAAAGCTCTCGATCGCCGAGGATTTCGAGGAGTTCCTCACCCTCCCCGCCTACGACATGCTCCTCGCCTCCGAGCCCTCCGCGTAGCGCGATCGTCGCACGCCGCCCGGGGTTAAAACCCCGGGCTACACGAAGGAAGCCCGCATTCGCGGGCTTGGGTGGGGGCTCCTCAGTGCCCCGGCAAGAGCGGTGTCGCGCTTGCGCCGGGCTTCACCGGGGCCAGCTCCTCCGGCTTGAGCAGCGCAGGAGGCCCTTCTTTTTCCGGGGTTTCCTGCACGAGGAACGAGGGCTGCGTCCACGCCGCGGCCCCGTCCGGCGTCACCACCTTGGCCCGCACATAGCCCTCGCCGCCGCGCAGCGTGTAGCTCGCCTTCCCGTCGTCGCCGGCCTTGCCCTTCTGGAGCACGCGCCCCTCGCGCCCCACGAACGTCACCTCGGCGTCCTTGTCCTCGATCGCGAGCGTGTACGTCGTCGCGTCGACGGTGATGCGCTTGAGCTTCACGCCCGTCGACGCGTAGAGCCGCCCCTTGCCGAGCGCCTCGCAGATCCGATCGCGCTCGGGCACCTCGGCGAAGACCTCGACCCACGCGCGCCCGGGCCGGGCCTTGGGCTCGTCTTCCTTCTTCTTCACGTACGGCTTGAAGTAGTGCGAGTCGTCGACCGCGGCGCCGGCCAGCACCTCGCCGTGGCTGAGCGCGTGATCCCAGATCGCCTCGTGCGACTTGTGGGTCTCGTCGCCGTCCGTCCGCACGAAGGGGTGGCCGCTGCTGATCTCCAGGAGGCTCGCCCCGCGCGCCGACGGGATGTCCTTCTCGGTGAGCGCCCAGTCCCAGTTCGGGTGGTTGACGAGCGAGACGCCGCCCTGCGCGCGCACCTCGGCGACGGCCCACGCGAGCGCCGCGCCCTGCGTGTCGAAGTGCTTTCCGCCGATCGCCTTGTGCGTGCAGAGCCCGTTGACGTGCACCTGGTGGTTCGCCCCCATCATGGTGATCTCCTCGCCGGAGATCAGCACGAACGAGCCCTTTTTCTCGAGGTAACCGAAGTTCTTCGGGTTCGTGAAGGTGTTGTGATCGGTGACGGCGAGGAAGTTGTAACCGTGGCTCTTGTACCAGCCGTAGACGACCTCGGGCGCGCTGTCCCCGTCGCTCTTCGACGTGTGCGTGTGGATGTTCCCCTTCTGGAAGGTCGACACGTCGAGCGGCTCGGCGAAGCGGGGCGGAACGGTAGGTCCAGGCGGAGGCGCGGCCGCGCTCGCAGGCGCAGAGGCCGCGGGCGGAGGCTCGGGAGGGCGCGCGGTCTTGTTGCGAAGCGCGAAGAGCGTGCCTGCCGCGAGGACCGCCAGCACGAGGCCCACGAGGGGCGCGCGCGACCTCACAGGCTCGGCGGCCTTGATCGAGGCGCGCGCCTCTTGCACCGCGGGCGGTGGCTCGGCGGAGGAGGCGCGGCCTTGGGCAAAGGAGACGAGGGCACCACCGGCTCCATCGCGGCGACGGCCTCGACCGTGACGGCGGTCTGCGCTGGAGCCCGTGGCCAAAGCGCTCGCTCTCTGGAATGGTCACCCGGATCGGCGCGCTGGGTTCGGCCGGCTCGACCGCCGTCGTCGCCGTGATCGGCGGCGTCGGCGTCTTCTGCCGCGCCGGCCCGGGCTTCGGCGAGTGCTTCGGTGAGGGGTGCTTCGGTCCGTGGTGGCGGCGCTTCCCGGTGCGCTTCTTCGCGCGCGATCGGCTCTCTCTCACCGGGACCTCGGCCATGCGCGGCAGCATAGCAACGGGACGCGCCCGCGTCTTCCGTTCGGGCTGCGCTCGCGTCCGTGATCGCGCGCGCAGGTGCTCACTCGACGTCGATCTTCACCCGCCCGCGGATCGTGATCCCCAGGCCGTCCGCCGGCCAGGGATAGCCCGGGGTGGTCGTGCCGGCCCACTCGATCCGGATCGTCTTGCCGTCCTTGAAGAAGGGGCGGAGATCGTCGTGGTACTGCACGTCGAGCGTCACCGCCTGCTCGCCGCGCGGGAACTTGTCCCCGGTGACGACCAGGGTCCGCTTCGATCCGAGCACCAGCTCGCCCTTGAGCGACTGCATGTACGAGAGGTCGGTGATGGTCGACGGCTTGATCGTGTCGAGCGTGACCGCGAGCAGCGTGGCCTTGTTCGCGTCGTTGGCGTCCCGATCGAGGGTGATCTCGGTGAACCCGAAGAAGGCGTTGGTCGTGCCCGGGGTCACCGTGAAATCGATCTCGGTGTCGGTCACGCCGATGAGCGAGGCGCAGCTCGTCTGCGCGAGGGCGAGCGCCGTCGTGGCGCCGAGGGCGAGGGAGCGCACGAGCCAGGCTCGGCGCGAAGGTCGTTGACGGTCGAGCATGGATCTCGACCGTAGCAACCGAGCCGGGGATCGTCGACCGCCCGCGTCCAGCGAGAGGAAAGTTTTTGTGTGCTACTTCACTTCAGGTGCTGCTCGAAGAAGCGCACCATATGTCCGAGCGTGAGCGCCACGTTCCCGCGCTTCTGCGCCCCGTGACCCTCGTCGGCGAAGATCATCAGCTTGGCGGGGAGCTTCTTCGCCTCCATGGCCCGGTAAATCTGGATCGCCTCGCCGACCGGCACGCGCGGGTCGTTGGCGCCCTGGATGAGGAGCATCGGCGCCTTGATCTTGTCGAGGTACGTGATCGGGCTGAGCTTTTCGAGCGCGTCCTTGTCCTTGTCCGGGTCACCGTACTCCGAGATCCGCAGCGGCCGGCGGTAAGGCGCGGTGTTCTTGAGGAAGGTGATCAGGCTGCTGAAGCCCACGTTCTCGGCGCCCGCGTCGTAGGCCCCCGCGAACATGCTCATCCCGATCAAGGTCGAATAGCCACCGTAGCTCCCGCCCGTGATACCGACCTTGGGCTCCTTGCCACCCTCGGCCCATGCCTTGCGGATGTACTTCGCGCAGTCCTCGATGTCGGTGATCACGTTGAGCCGCTTCGGCCCATCGTCCGCGTGAAGCCAGGTCTTGCCGTATCCATCGCTCCCGCGCACGTTGGGCGTCACGTAGACGAAGCCGGCGTTGACGAAGCCCTGGGCCCAGACGCTGAACCCGGCCATGGCCTGCCCCTCCGGCCCGCCGTGGAAATCGACCACCACCGGACAGGGCTTGTTGCAGCTCGCGGGCCGCCGGACGAACATGGGGATCGGCGTCCCGTCGCGCGCCGGGTACGACTCGAGGGAAGCCCGCGCGAAGGTCGTCGCGTCGATCTCCGGAGAGCTCGGCACATGCCACTCGGTGAGCTTGCCCGTCTTCCACTCGACCGAGTAGCTGTGGGGCGGGCCGTTGCCGGTGTCGATGCCGAAGGTGGTATATTTCCCGTCCGGCGTGGTCGCGACCGCGGAGACGTGATCCGCCGAGGGGAAGGCCGGGAGCTTCAGCTCCTTGAACGTCTTTCCATCCATGGCCCGGAGGCGGGTATACCCCCCTTCGTTGACGCCGTAGACGATGCGGTCCTTGGGCCGGTCCGTCGCGAACGACTCCACATCATGCTTGAGCTCGGGCGACACCGCCGTGAGCTTGCCGCCCTTCCACAGGTAGAGCCGGCGGAACTCGCCGATCTTCGGCGTCTGCACCAGCACCTCTCCCTCGCCCGCGCCGTACTCGGCCACGTAGTCCTCGCGCTCCCCCTGCCCGAAGAGGGGCGTCAAGACCTTCTTGCCCGGGTCGTACTCGAAGTACTCGGCCATGTTGCTCCCCACCTCCTTGGCGAGGAGCAGCCGCCCGTCCTTCTTGAAGTCCGAGACGCTCCAGATGCCCTCCTGATCGAAGACCACCTCCCGCTGCTTCGTTTGCAGGTCGTAGCGATACACGATGTACGACTCGACCTTCACGTCGTTCGAGCGGAAGTAAACGTACCGCGAGTCGTCGCTCACGAAGAGGAAGCTCGTCTGCACCTTGGGCTTGTGCTGGATCACCGTGAGCGGGCCGCCCTTCGGCGCTTGCAGGTAGAGGCCGGGGTTCTCCTCGCCGGCGCGGTCGCGCGAGAGGATGAGCCATTTCCCGTCGGGCGTGAGGTCGGCGATGGTCGTCGGGTCTTCCCCGCCCGTCATCTGCACGGGGAACTGCTTGGGCCCGTCGAGGCGCCAGATCTGCCGCGTACCGCTGATCGTCCAGGAGAAGTAGAGCGTCTTGCCGTCGGGCGAGAGGCGGCCGGCGCCCGGGGCGCGCACGTCGAGCAAGGCCTGGATCCTGGCGCTCGTCTCGGGCGGGAGCGGCGCCGGCGCGAACTCGGCGAGCTGCTCGCGCGAGACGCTGTCGAGGCCATGGCCCGAGTAGCCGCTCGCGGCCGGCGCGGTCGTGGCAGACGCAGCCGCGGTGACCGGAGGCGCAGCCGAGGCCGAGGCGATCGGCTTCGGCGGCTCGATCTTGGGGCAATCGGCCGGCTGCTCGGGGCCGCAGGCGGCGAGGCCGGCGAGGGAGATGGCGACGAGGGCGAGGGGAGCACGCGATCCGTGGCGCATGCGAGCCTTATATCCGAGGGCTCCCGCGCTGTCGTCGCCCTTGGTCGTGTTCCTCAGATCGCGTAGTCCTGCACGAAGAGCTTCGCGTCGCGCAGGTTCACGAACACGCTGTCGCCCTCGCAGAGGCCGAGCTCCGCCACGCGGTCCTTCGTCAGCTCCACCGAGAGCGGCTGCCCGTCGTTGAGGCGCAGCTCGATCTTCACCAGGAAGCCCACCCGCGCCATCCGCTCCACCTTCGCCGTCGCCACCGCGCTCGACCCGTCCTGCGCCGGATCAAGCGGCTTTTCAGGCTCGGGGTGACGCTCCAGCTCCACGTCGTGCGGCCGCACGAAGGCGCGCACGCTCCGCCCCTCGCCCGCGCCCGGCGGCGCGCTCACCCCGAGCGTCCCGAGCGCGGCGCGCCCGTCCTTCACCTCGCCGTCGAGCACGTTGATCGAGCCGACGAAGCTCGCGACGAAGGCCGTCGCCGGCCTGTCGTAGATCTCCTCCGGCGTCCCGATCTGCTCGACCTTTCCCTTGTTGAGCACGATCACCCGATCGGCGAGATCCATCGCCTCTTCCTGGTCGTGCGTGACGAACACGCTCGTGATGCTCCGCTCCTCGTGCAGCCGGCGGATCCACTCGCGCAGCTCGACGCGCACCTTGGCGTCGAGCGCGCCGAAGGGCTCGTCGAGCAGGAGCAGCGAGGGACGCGGCGCGAGCGCGCGGGCCAGGGCCACGCGCTGCCGCTGCCCGCCCGAGAGCTCCGCCGGGTAGCGATTGCCGAGCGATCCGAGCTGCGTCAATTCGAGCAGCTCGTTCACCGTGGCCTCGATCTCGGCCTTCGGGCGACCGCGGATCTCCAGGCCGAAGGCGATGTTCTTGCGCACCGTCATGTGGCGGAAGAGCGCGTAGTGCTGGAACACGAAGCCCACGGCCCGGTCCTGCGCGCGGGCGCGCGTCGACGGCTTGCCCGCGAGGATCACCTCGCCCGCGTCCGGCTCTTCGAGCCCGGCGATGATGCGCAGCACGGTGCTCTTGCCCCCGCCGCTCGGCCCGAGCAGCGCGACGAGCTCGCCGCTCTTCACCTCGAACGAGACCTTGTCGACCACCCGCGTGGGGCCGAAGGATTTCTCGAGATCGCGGACCACGATCCCGGCGGACCCGGATGAATTGGAAGCGCTCAACGGGCGGAGGATTGACCGGATCGCGCCTCGATGCAACCCGATCGTCAATTGTTGCATCGAAATAGTAAAGATTGAGCTCTCCACCGCACCGGACTTGGCCCGTCATCCGCGCGCTTGCTAGCCGAGATCGAGCGCGCGGCCCGAGCCTCCTCCGCGCGCCCCCCGAGGAACGCGCATGGCCTTCGTCCGATCGGCCGGCGCCGCGGTGTGCGCCGCGGCCGCCCTGCTTTTGCCCAGCTCCGGAACGCTCTCCTTCGCCGAGCCGAGAGCCGCGCCCGATCGCAGCGCGACACCTCCGGTGACGCTCGGCGAGGTGGCGGCGAGCCCCGCCGAGGGGAGCACGCGCCTCTCGAACCTCGGCGAGCTGCTCCGCCGCGATCTCGAGGCCGAGCTCGGCGCCGTCGACTGGAAGGCCGAGGGCCTGCGCCGCCGCTACACGCTCTCCGCCGCCGTGGTGCGCGTGTCCTCGGCGCCCGACGGCGATCGCAACGTGCGCGCGTCGTGCACCGTTTCCGCCTCGATCCGCGACGCCGAGCGCAGCGCCGTGCTCGCCATCGTGGAGGGGAAGGCGAAGGCCGACGGCCCCGGCGCGATGGATGACGCCGAGCGCGACGCGCTGGCCGGCGCGGTGCACGGGGCGATCCGCGCGCTGCCGGAGGCGATCCGGAGAGCGCAGTGAAGAGGCGCTGCGCCGGGGGAGAGCGTATAGTGCTCCCCTCATGGCCCGGAATCGCAGCGAAGCGCTCCCTCCCCCGTCGAAGCTCGGGCAACGCCCCGAAGCGAGGGCGTTCCAGATCGATGAGCTGCTCCCTCGAGTGAACGACGGGAAGATCCGGATTCCGCCGTTCCAGCGCAAATCAGCGTGGGAAGACTCAGATCGCCTCAATCTGTTCGATAGCATCTACCGGGGTTACCCGATCGGGACGCTGCTGTTCTGGCAGCGGGAAGCTCCGGCGGCGCGGGTCGAGCTGGGCTCGCTGGTGATCGACGCTCCGAAGCGCGACGACGCGTTGTGGGTCGTCGACGGACAGCAGCGGATCACGACGTTGGCCGAAGCGCTCCTCGGGAGGCCTTCGAAAGGAGCGCAGGCCATTCATTTTGATCTCGACATGGAGAAGTTTTTTTATTCGAAGGTGGCATTGGTCGACGACAAGGCCCCACCCCACCAGCTACCGATCTCGGTCGTCCTCGACGCGAACCGGTTGCTGGAATGGCTCTTCTCGCACCCGGAGCTCGGGGCACCTCTGCGCGGAGTCGCTCTGGATGTAGGCAAGAGGATTCGAGAGTACAATATCCCTACGTATATTGTCACGACGCAGGACGATCACGTGCTGCGCACGATATTTCAGCGAACCAACCGCGCCGGGCGGTCGTTGAAGGAAGAAGACGTGTTCCATTCGCTCTTCGGCTCTCTCTCGGACGAGCAGCCGTCTGACTTGCGCGCGCTGGCGGCAGCGGTGAGCTCGCTCGGGTTTGGTCACCTCGATGAGAGCGACGTGCTGCGCGCCCTGTTGGCGGTGAAGGGAATCTCCCTCGACCAGGACTTTACCGAGGTGCTCCGTCGTGAAGACATCCCGAAGGCGCTCGCTTCCACCGCGAGCGCGCTCCAGGATGCGATCGTGTTCCTGCGCCGTGACGCCGGCATCGCTCATGTCGACCTCCTGCCTTACACCCTGCCCCTCGTGGTGCTCTCCAAGCTCTTCCATGAGTTCCCTACGCCTTCGGAGCGCAGCCGCCTCCTTCTCCGCCGATGGCTCTGGCGGGGCGCGCTCGGCGCCCAGCTCACCGGCGCGGTCGTCGGGATGCGACAGCACCTCGCATGCGTGAAACAGGGTGACGAGGAGGGATCGGTTCAACGCCTGCTCGCGCTCGCCGGCACCGAGCCGGTGGAGGACATGCTCCGGTTTGACGGATTCAGCTTCAGGACCGCCAGGAGCAAGCTCCAGTGCTGCGCGCTCTCGTCGTTCGCTCCTCTCGATTTGCGGACCGGAGAGAGGATCGACATACCTGGCCTGTTCCCGGATGATGGAGACGAGAAGGTAACCTTTCTCTTCCGCGGCAAGCACAATGCTGGAGAGGGCGCTCAGGGCCTCGCCAACCGCCTCTTGCACCCGCGGCTCCCGACGCGTGAGCTCGTCGACGCCATCATCTCCACGAACGACGAGGCCGTCCTTCGTTCGCACGCCATCTCCCCACAAGCCCAGGACGCGCTCAGGAAAGGCGACCGGGCGGGCTTCCTCGCGCTCCGCGAGAGCACGCTCGCGAGACTCGTGCGCGACTACTTTCAGCGGCAAGCCGAATGGGGCGCGGACGACAGCGGCTCGCTCGAGGCCATGATCGTGGATGAGGATTGAGCCATGACCTTGCGCGTCCTCCTCGGCAATGATCCGGTGGGCACCATCGAACGGCAGGAGCACGGGCGCACGGTGTTCCGCTTCGATCGGGCTTATCTGGAGATGCCGGAGCGCCCTGTGCTCGGCCGCTGGTTCGAGGACAGGCTCGGACCGTCGTTCGAATACGTCGAGCAAGGGAATCGTCTCCCGCCCTTCTTCCAGAACTACCTCCCCGAAGAGCACAGCGCCCTGCGCACGCTGCTGGCGCGCCGGGCAGGCGTGAAGCGCCGGGATGAGGTCCCTCTGCTTGCCGCGCTGGGCGAGGATTTGCCGGGCGCCATCGTCGTCCGCGCAGCCGAGCCTGGTGCCCTCTCCAGCGATGACACTTCGCCGGACTCGCCCCTCCGCGAGCAAGGGACCCCGAGGCTCCGCTTCTCGCTCGCCGGGATGCAGCTCAAGTTCTCCGTTCTGGAGAGCCGCGATCGATTCACGCTCCCCGTGAGCGGTCTCGGCGGCAAATGGATCGCCAAGCTGCCCGATCGGCGATATGCGCGCGTCCCGGAGAACGAGTGCTCGATGCTCACCTGGGCGCGCGCGATCGGCATCGACGTACCAGACTTTCGCCTCGTCCCCGTCACCGAGATCGAGGGTCTGCCGCCGGAGCTCCACTTCGCGGAGCCCAACGCGCTCGTGGTGCGGCGGTATGACCGCGGTCCCGGCGACGAGCGGATTCACCAGGAGGACTTTGCCCAGGTCCTCGGCAAGCGGCCGGTCGAGGATGAAAAATATGGCTCGGCCTCCTCCGCGACGCTCGCCAAGATCGTCCGGCTCGTCTGCGGAGAAGGCGATTATGAAGCGCTGATCCGGCGGCTCGTCTTCGTGGTGCTGAGCGGCAACGCCGACGCTCACCTGAAAAACTGGTCCCTGGTTTATCCCGACCGCCGGAGGCCCCGGCTCTCGCCGGCCTATGACCTCGTGTGCACCTTCGCCTACGGACAGGAGCTCGATCAGGGCCTGGCGCTGAATCTTTCGCGTGAGAAAGATTTCACCAGGATCACCTTGAAACACTTCGAGCGGCTGGCGGAGAAGGTCGGAGCTCCGCCTGCTCGCACCAGGGAGATCGCGGACGAGAGCGCGGCGCGGGCCCGGGGCGAGTGGCGCCGCCTGCGCGGCGAGCTGCCGATGTCGGACGAGGCGAAGCAGGCCCTCGACCGGCACCTCGGGACACTCGCGCTTTGACGCTGCCCGCTCAATGCGCCGGCGCGCAGGTCGACACCCCCGCGCCCACCACCCCTGTCGGCAATTCCGCCACGTCCACCAGCGATCCATCCTCCGGCCGATAACGCGTCACCGTCGTTGGCCCGGCCACGAGATCGGCGTGGAACAGGTAGAAATCGCCGCCCCAGAACGCGAAGGCGAAATCGGCAGGGGGGCTTAGCATGATGGGGGTCTTGTTCGAGATCTGCCCTGTCTTCTTGTCGATCTCGGCGATGAATTCGCCGTCGCCCCCGCCGACGAAGAAGCCGTAAAGACGCCCATCGCCCGTTCCGGTCAGCTCCACCCCGGTGCCCAGGTCCTCCGAAAAAGAAGCGATGAAGTCGAGCGAGTAGGTCGTCGTGTCGATGGTCGCGATCCCGATCGAGGGTGTCTGCAAGGTCGAGTCGGCGATGTAGAGCTGCTCTTCCGGCCCGTTCTCCTTGGTGGCAAAGCCCATCCCGAAGGTGGAAAATCCTTGCTGGTTGGCGAGGAACGAGGTGGCTTCGCAGGCCGCGGTGGCGGTCGACACCTTGTAGAGCTCGCCGTCGGGGCTGAAGACCACGTAGGCGTTGCCCAGCCGATCGACGCCCATCGAGAAGGGGTTCGAGCCGGTATCGTCGGGGCAGTCGAGGTCGCCGATCTTCGTGAAGGCGGCGGTCGGCGGGTTGAAGCTGAAGAGCTCGTTGGCCTGCGTGACCACGTAGATGAACGTGATGCCGGCCTCCGCGCAGTCTTCCTGGTGAACGTCGGGCGGATGGTCCTCCGGGACGTCGATCGGCACGTCCACGGGGACATCGATCGGGACGTCGACGCCGGCGTCTTTCGCGGGCGGGGTCTCTCCGACGGGCAGGCCGGTGCGGGCGCCGCAGGCCGCGATGATGATCGTGGCGATCGTCGAGGCGGCGAGGGCAGCAAGGGTGGGGCGCACGGGGAGCACGGTGCCGCTTCGGGCCGCGGGGGTCAACCGGCGCCGGAGGCCTTGCTCTTTGCGACGCCGTCCGCGATCGTTGCGCCCCGGCTCGATGCGACGATCGATGCGATCTACACGGCTCTTCTTGCTCCTCGCCCTCGCGCTTCCGGGCGCGCCCGCGTGCGGCGGCGCGGGCGGATCGACGGGCGCGGGCGGTGCTTCGACGACCGCGAGCGGCACCGGCGGCACCGTCGGCGGGACGGGCGGCGGGCCTTCGCTCGGCGATGACTGCGCGGCGGCCGGCGACTGCGGAGGATCGCCCTGCGTCGAGGTCACGCCCGGGGGCTTCCGCACGTGCCAGCACGCGATCCCCGAGATCGAGACCTGCGCGGGCGGCCTCGGCGGGTGCTGCAAGACGGCCGATTGCCCCATGGGATCGGGGCAAAAGTGCTTCCCTCCATATGCCTATTGCGGCGGCATCCTCGGCCCGCAGAACGAGTGCCTCGCCGATGCATGCCAGGTCGACGCAGACTGCCCCGCCGATCCGGCCGCCATCTGCCTCGCCACGGGCCTCTTGGCGCACGCGGTCAATACCTGCCTCCCGGCCGGATGCCGCGTGGACGGCGATTGTACGGAGGAGCCCAAGGGCCGCTGCGTGCCTGTCGACGACCCCTGTTGTGGGAGCGCGGTGGGAGGGCTGTATTGCGCTTATCCGGGCACCGGTTGCCGCCACAAGAGCGATTGCCCCAAGGGTCATTGCGCCCACGACGAGCACCGCGCCTTCTGTGTGGAAGGGAGCGCCGTTTGCGCGCCGTGAGCCACGGGCTCGGTCATTCCTCGCCGTACTGCTTGCCGTCGACGATCGGCACGAACACCCGCATTTTCTGGGCCTTTCCGCGCACGGTCACCGGGGGCAATTCGTCGAGCTCGTAGCGGTCGCCCACGGCGTTGCGCGTCGTCTCGCTCACCACGATCGGTGTCCTGAGCTCCTTGGTCAGCCCCTCCATCCGTGAGGCCGTGTTCACCGCGTCGCCGATCACCGTGTATTCGAGGCGGTGCTCAGGTGAGCCGATGTCGCCGAGCACCGCCTCGCCCGTGTGGATGCCGATCCCCATCCGCACGGGGCGCTCTCCGCGCGCCTCCCGCTCCAGGTTGAGGATCCGGAGCTCGGCCTTCATCGCCAGGGCGCAGTCGATCGCGTGGGCCGCGTGGTCGGGATCGGCCAGCGGGGCGCCGAAATAGGCGAGCAGGCCGTCACCCATGAACTTGTCGAGCGTGCCTCCGTGGCGGAACACCTCGCGCACCATCCGCGCGTGGTACTCGTTGAGCAGGGCGACCACCTGCTCGGGGCGGAGGCGCTCGGAGAGGGCGGTGAACTCGCGCAGATCGGAGAAGAGCAAGGTCACGCGCCGGGCCTCGGGGCCGGGCCTGTCCTCGCCTCGCTCGGCGAGGATCTGCGCCACGGCGGGCGAGAAATAGCGGCCGAGGCGCTCGCGGCGGGCCATCTCCTCGTTCACCCGGGCGACGAGCCCGCGCACCCGGCGCACGAGCTGGGCCGAGGCCATCGCCGAGAGGCCGAGGACGATGCCCGAGGCCACCCACGCGCCCTTGCCGATCCCCGCCTGGGCCTGGAGCAGGACCTCGAAGATCGTGCCGAGCAAGGCGGAGAAGAGCACCTGCCGGATGCTCAGCGAGAGGGCGGCGAGCAGGACCAGGAAGACGAAGATGCCGAGGGCGAAGCCGGCCATGCCACCGGGCGAGCGGGAGACGGGGATCGCCACGGCCTGGAGCAGCCACACGACCGGCACGTCGCCGAAGGCCACCGCCACCCCGGCGACGCGCGCGAAGCGCTCGGATCGCAGGCCGCCGGCGTAGATGGCGACGGCGATGGGCAGGTACCCGCCGAAGATGAGCACGTTGGGGCGCCAGTCGTCCTGCCCGAAGCCCTTCCAGAGCAGGAGCGAGAGGAGGAGCACCGCGCCCACGCCGTAGATCCGCACCTGACCGAGCTTGTGGGCCATGGCGGCCCGGTGCGCGGCGAGCGTGCGATCGAGGGCTTCCCGGTCGACCGGTCGGTCCGTGCCCTCGAGCGCGTGCTTCATCGCGCGGCAGCATAGCGAATCGGAGCGCGCGGGCCGAAACATCGGTAGGCTCGGGAGCGCTCATGGCCGAGACGCTCCTCCTCGTCGACGACGACGCCGCGTTCCGTGACGTGTACCGGGAGCTGCTCTCCGGCGAGGGCTACCGCGTGCGCGAGGCCGGGAGCGCGCCCGACGGCCTGGCCGCGCTGCGCGCCTCGGACGCGCGCCTCGTCGTGCTCGATCTGATGCTCCCGCCCTCGGGCCGGCCGGAGGAGGGCGCCGCGCTCGCCGAGAGCGTCCTCGCCGAGCGCCCGGCGGCCAAGGTGATCGTCGTCTCCGGCGCGGGAGAGACGCCCCTCGCCCTGCGCTTGGTGCAGCGCGGCGCGTACGATTTCCTGGCCAAGCCGGTCGATCCCGACGTGCTGCTCGCGGTGGTCGCCCGCGCCGCGGCGCGCCTCGCCCTCGAAGATCGCGTGAGCGAGCTCGAGCGCTCGCTGGCCTCGCACGCCGAGGCCGGCGGACCGCTCGGCAGCTCCCCGGCCTTCACCGCCG
Source organism: Byssovorax sp. (assembly GCA_046351295.1). Lineage (GTDB taxonomy): Bacteria > Myxococcota_A > Polyangia > Polyangiales > Polyangiaceae > JAXLYT01. The sequence continues at coordinate 12,759 of JAXLYT010000079.1, read as the reverse complement.
CGCGCGCCCTCTGCGAGCGCGCTGCGCCGACCGCGGTGCCGGTGCTCATCACCGGCGAGTCCGGCACCGGCAAGGAGGTCTTCGCGCGCTACCTGCACGAGCGGAGCGCCCGGCGATCCAAGCCTTTCGTGGCCGTCAACTGCGGCGCCCTCGCCCCCACGCTCCTCGAGTCGACCCTCTTCGGCCACAAGAAGGGCGCCTTCACCGGCGCGTTGCGCGACGAGCCCGGCCTCTTCGTCGAGGCCGACGGCGGGAGCCTCTTCCTCGACGAGCTCGGCGACCTGCCCCTGCCGCTCCAGGTCAAGCTCCTGCGCGCCCTCGAAACAGGCGAGATCATGCCCGTCGGCGCCTCGCGCCCGGTCACCGTCGACGTGCGCCTCATCTCCGCCACGCACCGCCCCCTCGAAGCGATGGTCGAGCAGAAGCTCTTCCGCGACGACCTCTACTGGCGCGTGCGAGGCATCGAGATCGTCCTGCCGCGCCTCGCCGATCGGGTGGGCGATCTGCCCCTCCTCGCGCAGCATTTCCTGAACCAGGGCCGCGCCCTCGTGCCCGGCGCGGGCCCCGCCGTGCTCTCGCCCGCGGCCCTGCGCAGGCTGGAAGCGCACCCCTTCCCGGGCAACCTGCGCGAGCTTCGCCACGAGATGCAGCGCGCCCTGGTGATGGCCGCCGGCCGCGGCGAGATCCTGGAGGAAGATCTCTCCCCCGCGCTCCAGCGATCGAGCGCCCGCGGGGCGTCTCCGGCGCCGAGCGATCCCGCCGGAGGAGAGACGCTCGAAGCCCAGATCGCGGCCCTGGAGCGTCGCGAGATCGGCAAGGCCCTCGCCGCCACCGGAGGCAACCGCAGCCAGGCCGCGGCGCGCCTCGGCCTCTCCCGCCAGGGCCTGCTCAACAAGATCGATCGCTACGGCCTCAAGTAACCCGCGCGTTCCTGTCCGTAGCGCTTCGATCGTGTTCGGCAAACAGAAGCCCACGCAAGCCCGCGAAGGCGGGCTTCCTTCGTGTAGCCCAGGGTTTTGACCCCGGGCGGCGCTACGGGCAGAACATCGCGCCGATCTCCTTGCAGTCGTTGACGCACACCTTGCAGACCACGCAGTCGACGAGGGCAAAGAAGATCTTCTGCCCGTCGGGGAACTTCATCGCGCAGGCCTGCTGGCAGCCCGGATCGCCGCAGTTGTTCGTGCAGTCGTTGTACTGGATGCACTGATCGTTCGCCTGGCAGGCCTCGATCTCGGCCTGGCAAGGGCCGTTGACGGCGCACTGGACGCAGGTGTCGCCGCCCGGGTCCTGGCAGTTGCCGGTGTTGTCGCAGACCGACACCGTGCCGGTGCTCGTGCTCGTCACGGAGGTGGTGCTCGTGCCGGTGGTGCTCGTGCTCGTGACCCCCACGGTGCTCGTGCCCACCGTGCCGGTGCTGACGACCGAGCTAGAGCTCTGGCCGGTGCCCCCCGTCCCGCCGCCGCCCGCGCCGGTGAGGGAGGTGCCGTCCGCGATCACCTTGCCGCCGCAGGCGATCGAGGCAGGAGCGAGAGCGAACGGGAATGCAAGGAGAAAAGCGAGGTGGAGCGGGCGCATCCTCGGCTTATATCAGGCGGAGGGCGTCCCGTCCCGCGGGCGGCGCGCGCGGGATGACGCATCGTGACCTCGCCCATGACGCGCACGCGACGCGCGGGCGCGCTTGTCGCACCGGCCGGTGGGGGCTAGAAGCGACCCATCATGATGCGAGGCGCTCTCAGCGACATCACCAAGGCCGTCGGCCACACCCCCATCGTCAAGCTCAACCGCGTGACCGAGGGGCTGTCGAGCGACATCTACGTCAAGTGCGAGTTCATGAACCCCGGCGGCAGCCACAAGGACCGCGTGGGCATCAACATGATCCGCGACGCCGAGGCCGCCGGCCTCAAGCCGGGCGGCACGATCGTCGAGGCCACGAGCGGCAACACCGGCGCCGCCCTCGCGATGGTCGCGGCGATCAAGGGCTACAAGTGCGTCTTCGTCATGCCCGACAAGATGTCGCAGGAGAAGATCTCCACCCTCCGCGCCTTCGGAGCCAAGGTCGTCGTCTGCCCCACCGCCGTCGAGCCGGAAGATCCGCGCAGCTACTACCAGGTGGCGAAGCGCATCGCCGAAGAGACGCCGAACTGCTTCTACGCGAACCAGTACCACAACCCCTCGAACCCGAACGCCCACTTCCTCTCGACGGGCCCGGAGATCTGGGAGCAGTGCGGCCACGAGCTCGACGTGTTCTGCACCGGCATGGGCACGGGCGGCACCATCAGCGGCATCGGCAAGTTCCTCAAGCAGAAGAAGCCCGACATCAAGATGGTCGGCGTCGATCCGGTGGGCTCGCTCTACTACGACTTCGTGAAGTCGCAGCGCATCACCAAGCCCTTCAGCTACAAGGTCGAGGGCATCGGCGAAGACTTCTTCCCCTCGACGATGAACCTCAACATCATCGACGAGATCATCCGCGTCGACGACAAGGAGTGCTTCCTGATGACGCGCGATCTCGTGCGCCTCGAGGGGCTCTTCATCGGCGGCTCGGGCGGCGCGGCCGTCGCCGGCGCGATCAAGTACGCGAAGGCCTCGGGCCGGAAGGAGAACATCCTCGTCCTTTTGCCGGACGGCGCGTCGAAGTACATCTCGAAGATCTTCAACGACGACTGGATGCGCGAGAACGGCTTCCTGGAGGAAGAGAAGGGCCTCGGCACGGTGCGCGATCTGCTCTCCGGCAAGCCCGCGACCTCGGTGCTCACCGTGACGAGCGACGCGAAGGTGAGCGAGGTGATCGCGCTCCTCAAGAGCCACGGGATCAGCCAGCTCCCGGTGATCGACGGGACGCGCCTCCGCGGGATGGTGCAAGAGGTCGATCTGCTCCGCCACCTCGTGCAGGGCAAGGGGACGCTCGACTCGTCGATCAAGGACCTGATCGAGAGCGACTACGCGACCGTGACGCCCGCCACCAAGGTCGAGCTGCTCAAGGGCGTGCTCAGCGACGCCAAGATCGCCATCGTGCTCGACAAGGAGGCGGTGGTCGGCGTGGTGACGAAGATCGATTTGATCGATTTCCTCGCCCGCAAGGCTGCCCCGGCAGCGGTCTGAGCGTCAGCCCTTCGGCGACAGCATCACCGGATAGACCACCACGCTCACCTTGTCCTTCGCGGGGAAGGTGGCGGCGAGCAGCGTCTTGACGACGCACGAGACCACGCCGGCGTCGGGCATGTCCGACCCGCCGTTCCTCGCGCTCATCACGGCGCCCTTCTTGCCGATCTCGAGCTTCACCGCCACGCGCCCCTGGAGGTTCGGGTTGTTCATCAGCCCCGCCACCTGGCACGCGAGCAGCTCGTCGCGCTTGCCCTTCAGGGCCTCGCTCACCTCCTCCGCCGAGAGCCCGCCGCTCACGCTCACCGCGCCCTCGCGCACGCTGGCCACCGGAGGCTTCCTCCCGGGGGGCAGCGTCGGCGGCGGCGCGGCCTTGGCCAGGGCGCGCTCCTCGTCCGCGAACGGGTTATTCGACTTGTCGAGGCTGAAGCCGCCCACGCCGTTGAAGAGGTCGAGCTCGCGGTCGCCCGGCTTGCACTCGCCGGCGGTGGCGAGGAGCATCTTGGGCGCGCTCTTGCGCAGCGTCGCGAGCACCGCCATCACGCGCGACATCGGGATCCCGGCCTCGCAACGGAGGTGGAAGCCGCCGAGGCAGCCCTCCTGGCTGCCGCACCACTCCTTGACGGTCGCGCCGAGCTCGGCCTCCTTGACGGCGTCGTAGGCCCCGAGGCAGCGAGATGGTTTGAGCTCGACATTTCCGTCGGCGTGGAAGACGGCGAACGCGTCCTTCGGCGCGCCGGGCACGGGATCGGACAACGTGGGCGGCTTCGGCACGTCGCCGGGGATGCTCACCTCCACCGCGCCCTGCTTCATCACGATGTTCGGGTAGCCCGCGAACATCGCGGTCATGTAGGCGCTCATCGCCGCGTTGCAGGTGAGATCGGGGCCGAGATCGAGGGTGACGGCGCCGGGGAAGCCCCCCTCCGGGTGCGCCGTCTTCCAGTCCTCGCGGCGGTCCTTGAGCGTCTGGAAGAGCGGGGCGATCTTCTCCACCGCGTCGCGCGGCGCGTCGCCGAGGCGGTCTTCGCCCATGGAAACGCCGGCCGAGGTGATGTGGATGACGCCGACCTCCCCGGGCGGCGGAGGCGGCGGCGCCGGCTTGCTGCATGCAGCGAGCGGGGCGGAGAGGACGAGCAGTGCGAGGGGGAGGAGCGGGGCGCGCATGGGCGCTCAGGCTAGAGGACGGGCGCGCGGCGCGGAAGGGGCGCGCTCGTCGATCGATCAGCCGGCCGGCAGCGCCGCGAAGGCCTCGGTGATCGCGTCGCGCAAGGTGGACAGATCAGGCACCGCGGCGGCGTCGGCGATCAGCGAGCAGGTGACCACGCCGTCGCAGCTCACGAAGGAGGCGCCGAGGCCCTGCGTGTCGGTGAGCGTGAGCAGCGGGTGGATGCCGAGCAGGCGCGCGCCGCCGAGGTAGCGCGCCTCCTTCGGGCCGGCGAGGTTGCTGGTCGTCACCGTGCAGGGGCGCCTCCGGCTCGCGGCGAGCAGACCCCGCGCGAGCAGCCGGTGCGAGGTCAGATCGGCGAGGCGCTCGGCGAGGTCCATGGCGTCCACCTGGCGCGAGCGCTTGAGCGCGACCATCGTGTCCACCGCGGCGCGGAGGCGCGCCTCGGGGGTGCGCGGCGCGATGGGGAAGGGCGCGATCAGCGCGGCGACCTCGGCGCTCCCGTCCGCGCGGCGCACCGCCACCGGCACGGCGGCGCGCGCGCGCAGGTGATCGACGTCGAGGCCCTTCTCCGCGAGGTAGCCGCGCATGCCGCCGGCGAGCGCTGCGAGCAGCACGTCGTTGACGGTCCCCCCGTCGCGGCGCGCGCGCACCGCGGCGAGCGGGACCGAGGTCCAGGTCACCGCTCTCCGCGGGCCGAGGCGAGGTGGGTTGAGCGGCGTCGGCGACGCGGGGTGGATCGCCGTGTCGATCATGTCGAGGAAGCCTCGCGCGAGCGCGGCCGGGCGCGTCACCCAGGCGGCGAGCGCGCGGGCGCCCTCGATCCGCCGGGCGAGCTCCATCCCGAGCAGCGCCGCCGCGCGCGGGGGAGGCCGCGGCGCGGGCCACGCGAGCGCCTCGGCGATCGCGTCCGGCGACGGCTGGAGCAGGAGGTCGAGCGCGGCGAGCCCCTCCGCGCCGTTGAGCATCGCGTGGTGGATCTTGAAGAACAGGGCGAAGCGGCCCGGGCGTCCCGCGGCGCGCGGATCGCCCTCGCCGATCGCCGCGGAGAGCCCGTCGAGGAAGGTCACCTGCCAGAGCGGCCGATCGCGCGGGAGCCGCTCGGCGTAGAGGTCCGCGACGGTCGCCTGCAGCGCCGCCTCGTCGCCCGGCGGGGGGACATGCGCCACCCGGAGGTGCGCGGCCCGGTCGATCGCGGGGTCGTCCACGAAGGCCGGCTGTCCGAGCAGCGGGGCGCGGCAGAGCCGCCTGCGGAAGCGCGGGATCGCGGGCAAGCGCGCCCAGAGCGCGGAGAGGATCGGCGCGGCGTCGGGCTCGCCCGCGAAGACGAGCAGGACGCCGAGGTGCATGAGCAGGCCCTCCTCCTCGAGCGCGAGGAAGGTGGCCTGGAGAGCGCCGAGCATCTCGCCGGAGGCCCCGGGCTTCATGACCGGAGTCGATAGCAAACGCTTTGCCGACGCGGGTCAGCGACGCCGCGCGCGGCGCCCTCGGCGCGGGCCCGCACCGCGTGCGCTCCGCTGAACGGATTGCGCAGGGCGGCGCCTCACGCCTGGAGATCGAAGAAGCGGGTGCGGGGCTGCCCGCATGCCGGGCAGATCGTCCTCGCCGAGGTGAGCGTCCGATCGCCGAAGCGCAGCGTCGCGGTCTCCACATCCGGTGTCTGCCCGCGCGGGCGCGCACCGCACGCGCAGCGGGTCGCGAGGAGCTGCTCGATCATCTGCGCGCGAGAGCGCACCGTGACGGCAGTCGACGGCGCCTCGCCCCGATCGAGCACGCGCTTCCGGTCGTAGGCGCGCTTGCGCCGGCCCTGGACGAAGCGCGAGACCAGGCCCCCCGCGCCCACCACGAGCCCGACCGTCGCCACGAAGCCGCCGATCCAGAGCACCCCTTCGAGGTCGTCGTTGCCCTTCCGTGCCTCGCTCCGGGTCAGCTCGTAGCCGAGCGACGAGCGCATCTTGTCGACCAGGGCCAGGTGGGCCGCGACCTCGGCCGGGGGGACGAAGTCGCGCTTCGTCTCGTAGCGGCAACGGATGGACACACGGGTCCCCGGCGATGACGACGTGCAATGAAGGGACACGGCGTCGTCGCCCAGGTCCACCGGGCTCGGGTCGACCGGGAAGGCCTCGGGGAGCAGGAGCCGCGTCTCGTGCGCGAGCAGGGTCGGGTGCGAGACGGCGAGGGGCATCGTCCGGCGGGAGATCCGCGGCGCGTGGAGCGCGTCGCTGATCAGGCGGGCCGAGAAGGACTTGGTGCTGGTGCTCCAGAAGTCGGGGATCTTGTAGCGCTCGACGATGGTGAGGGTGTTCTTGACCGGATCGTCGTCGATGGCCGGCGGCCTGTCCTCGGTCACCGAGGGCTCGCCCTGCGCGTAGTAGTTGAGGTACTGCCGCGACAGCTCCGCGCGATCGGTCGAGTCGACCTCGCGGCGCATCCCGTCGGCCGCGCGGCCGCGGTAGCGCGTGGTGACCGTGACCAGGGCCGGCGCGTCGTAGCGGTTCGCCTCGATCTCCTCGATCTCCTCCACGCTCGGCTCGCTCCGCGCGGGCAGCGGGATGGGCGTGAGCCCCGCGGTGCCGGGCCCGATCAAAAGCGCGCGCTCGTAGTCGGGGCTCTCCAGCGCGTCGAGGCCGCCCCGCTGCCCGGTGAGCGTCGGATCGAGGAAGTACGCCCGCCCGCCGATCTCGGCCATCGTGATCACGTGGTTGAAGGCGAGCGGCGAGGGCGCGCGCTCGTCGAGGCCGCGACCGAGGTCGGGGTTGACGAGCGCAGGGCGGGCCTTGATCCCGAGGGCCTGGAGCAGCGTGACGAGCAGGCGGGTCTTGTCCTTGCAGTCGCCGAAGCGCCGCTCGAGCACCACCGCCGGGCTCTCCGGCCGGTGCGAGCTCTCGCCGAGCTCGATCCCGAGGTAGCGGATGTCGTCCTGCACGAAGTGGAGCGCGGCGAGCAGGCGGCCCTTGTCGTCGGGCGCGGCCGCGCGGATCTTCTCCACCTCGGCCGCGAGCGATGGCGGCAAGCTCGTCACCGGCGGGTAAAGCGGCAAGGCCCACGCCGCCACGTCGGCCCACGTCGGGTACTCCGTCACCTCCACGCGCGGGAACGGGTTGAACCAGCGCGGCGTCCGGTCCTCGAACGCGATCGACGGGACGTCGCGGCGATCCCAGAGCGTCTCGTGCATGTCGCCGAGATCGCGCTCGGCGGGGGGATCGAGCGCGCCGCGCGGCGCGAAGGTGAACGAGCGCGCTCGCGGGGTGAGCAGGCGGACGCGGAGCCTCCGGGTCGGCGCCGGCGCGCCGAGGAGCAAGGTGGTGGCGAAGCGGGGCCCGAGCACCGGGTTCCAGCCGTTGATCGAGTACGCGTAGTCGATCACGTCGCCTGCCCGGACATCGTGCAAGAACGCCATGATCGACAGCGTCCCCACGTACATCCGCTGCGAGAGATCGCTCTCCTTCTGGATGACGTGCAGCTCCTTCGGGCGGAGCGCGTCCTCGGCGCGCCCGTCGCGGAGGATCCGCACGTGGTGGAGGACGAGCGCCTCGTGCGGCGGATCGATGTCGAAGGTCAGCTCCGAGGCCTCCTCGATCCCGCCCTTGGAGACGATCTTCCGCGCCACGTGGACGTAGCGCTCGACCGTGCCCTCGCTGACCCGCACCTGCCGGTCCGCGAGCAGCGCGACCACTCCATCGCGGGCCGCGCCCTCGGCGATGGGCGCGGCGTCGTCCGCCTCGATCGGCAGGGCCCAGGCAGGCGCGGGCGCCACGCTGTAGGGCAGCGGCTCGGCGGCCGCGGCGCGCCCCGCGGCGCAGATCGCCCCCAGCGCGAGCAGAGCGGCGCGCGGCCCTCGGCTCAGAAGCACGTCCCTGCGCCGCAGCCGCTCACCACGCAGAGCAGGAGGTCGACCGCCTTCGGATCGGCCGGGCACTGGAAGAGGCAGCCCTGCTGCGTGCCGCCGCCCTGGAGGCACTGGAAGAAGCACTGGAGCGTCTGCTGGCACGAGGGCGTGCTCAGGCACGAGGTGATCTTTCCGCAGCACTTGGTCGCGATGCAGTCCGGGCACACCTGCCCGATCGTCGGGCATGCGACGGGCGGCCCGCAGAGCCCGTTGTTGCACTGCGCGGAGCAGCACTCCGCCGCCGAGCCGCAGGGGAAGAGGTTGGGCTTGCACGCCGGGCCGCATTTGCCGTTGTTGCACTGCCCGTTGCAGCAGTCGCCGCCGGTCGCGCATGCAGCGCCGTTCGGCGCGCAGGCCTTGCCACACTTGCCGTTCTTGCACGAGCCGGAGCAGCACTGCCCGTTGGCCACGCAGTCGGTCCCGTCGGGGAAGCAGGGGCCGCAGAGCTGGCCGCACACCGTGTTCACCTGATCCACGCAGCCCTGCGTCCACGCGTCGAGGCAGCAGCTCGTGTCGAGGGTGCAGATGCCGGCCACGCAGGGCGTGCAGTTGGGCGAGAGGGCAGCGCCCTGCACGCACTGATCGTGCGGGCAAGGGTCGAGCTGGCACTTGCCGTTGAAGCAGGAGCCGTTGCAGCAGTCGGCGCCCTGCGCGCATGCGGCGCCGTCGGGCTTGCAGGCGGGGCCGCAGGTGCCGTTCACGCAGGAGCCGTTGCAGCAGTCGCCCGCGACGTTGCACGCCGAGCCGTCGGGCGCGCAGGGGTTCGCGCAGACACCGGCCTTGCAGAGGCCGGAGCAGCAGTCGCCGGCGTCCGCGCAGAGCTTGCCGGCGGGGAGGCACGGGCCGCCGCAGATGCCGCCCACGCACATCTGGTTGCAGCAGTCGGCGTCGCCTCCGCAGGCGCCGCCGTTGCTCACGCAGGGCGGGACGCAGGTGCCGCCCTTGCAGAGGCCGGAGCAGCAGTCGGTCGGGTCTCCGCAGAGCTTGCCGTTGGGCAGGCAGGGGGGGCCGCCGCAGATGCCCTTCAGGCAGGGCGAGGTGCAGCAGTCGGCGTCGCCGGCGCACATGCCGCCGTCGGGCAGGCACATCCCGGTCGAGGTGGTGGTCGTCGTCGTTGACGTTGTGGTCGAGGTGGTGGTCGTCGTCGACGTTGTGGTCGTGGTGGTCGTCGACGTTGACGTCGTGGTCGACGTGACGGTCGAGGTCACGCTCGTCGTGGCGCCGCCCTGGCCGGTGCCGCCGGCGCCGCCCGTCCCGTCCGACCACTGGTCCGTCGGAGGCTTGTCCTTGAGCGAGGCGCGGGCGCCGCAGCTCACGATCGCCAGGATGAACAGGAAGAGGGGGAGCGAGCGGACGGCCTGTTTCACGAGCGCAGGCTAACACGAGGCTCTGCTCCGCGGATCGGCCGCGGCGCGGGTGAAAGGCCCTTTCAACCCCGGGCGACCGCGCCGGGCGCGCCGCGCGGCAACGTCACCCGCAGGAGCGTGCCCTCGCCGGCCTTGCTCTCGATGCCGATCGTGCCCTGGTGGGCCTCGACGATCCGCTTGGCGAGCGCGAGGCCGAGGCCGAGGCCTCCCGTCTTGCGGGCGCGGCTCCGGTCTGCGCGGAAGAACGGGCGGAACAGCCTCGGCAGGTCGGCCTCGGCAATGCCGATCCCCTGGTCGCGCACCTCGATGATCACCCGCTCGCCGTCGCGGGCGACGAGCTCCACCGGCGCGTCGGGGCGATCCGAGTACTTGTCGGCGTTCTCCAGGAGGTTGTCGAAGACGCGGCGGAGGAGCACCGCGTCGGCGGAGATCTCTCCGAGCTCTTCGGGCAGGTCGATGCGCAGCGGGCGCTTCGGGTGCGCGGCGCGGAAGCGGGCCTCGGCGTGGCCGAGCAGGTCGCGCAGATCGACCGGCGCGAGGCGGAGCGGGGGGACGCCGGAGCCGAGCGCTCCATCGCCCAGGTCGAGGCGGGCCGCGGTGAGGATGTCGGCGATGAGCCGCTCGAGCTCGTCGAGGTCGCCCGCGATTTCGGCGAGCGACTCGCGCGCCGTCTCGGCGTCGCCTTCGGCCGCCAGATCGAGGGCCACGCGGATGCGCGAGAGCGGCGTGCGCAGCTCGTGCGAGACGTTGGCGAGCAGCTCTTTCTCCGCGCGGAGCAGCGCCGTCACCCGCTCGGCCATCTCGTCGAAGGCCCGCGACACATCGCCGAGCTCGTCGTCGCGATCGAGCGCGGCGCGGGCCCCGAGGGTCCCTCCGCCGAAGGCGCGCGCGGTGCTCGAGAGGCGCCCGAGGGGCCGGGTGAGCGTGCGCGCGAGGAGGAAGGACGAGACGCCCACCACCACGAGCACGAGCACGATCACCGGCATCCCGACCGGAGGCGGCGGAGGCAGCGGGCGAGGGCCGAGGATCTCCATGAATCCGACGCGCCCGTCCGGGAAGAGCAAAGCTTCGCGCACGCAGCGTCCGCCCGGGCGGGGCCCGTTCGGCCGCGGAGGCGGTGGCCCGCCGGCGCCGGGAGGCCCTCCCGGTCCGAACGGCCCCGGCGGCCCCTGCATCCCCGGCGGCCCAGGAGGACAGCGCGGTGCCCCGGGGGGCGCGGCGCTGGCCACGATCGCGCCGTCCGGGCCTATCACGGTCACCGCCACGTGCAGCTCCTCGCGCGCGCGGACGAGCTCGCGCGAGAGCGCCGCCGGATCGCCGAGCAAGGGCGCGATCGAGCCGGCGATGAAATGGGTTTGCAGCTCCTCCTGGCCGGTGAAGGTCGGCCGGTTGGCAGCGAGGATCGCGTAGAACCCCGCGGCCACGACCGCGAACTGGGCCAGCCCCACGAGGTAGATCCGGAGCGCCAGCCGGGTGCGGAACAGATCGCGCAGGCGCATGGCGTTTCTCCGTCAGATCCCGTCGGCGGCGAACAGGTAGCCGATGCCGCGCACGGTCTTGATGATGCGCGGGCTCTTCGGGTCGTCGCCGAGCTTCTTGCGCAGGTGGGAGACGTGAACGTCGATCGACCGATCGAAGGCCTCGTCGGCGCTGCCGCGCACGCAGTCGACGAGCTGCTCGCGGGTGAGCACGCGGCCGGCGCGGTCGGCGAAGACCCGGAGCAGATCGAACTCGTACGTGGTGAGCGCGAGCTCGTCGCCCGCGAGCAGCGCGCGCCGGGAGACCGGATCGATCACCAGCCGGCCGACCGCGATCTGCCCTGCCACCGGGCCGACGCGGCCCTTGGCGCGGCGCGCATGCGCCCGGATCCGCGCGAGCAGCTCGCGGGACGAGAAGGGCTTGGCGATGTAGTCATCGGCGCCCCCTTCGAGGCCCATCACCCGGTCGGCTTCTTCGTCGCGGGCGGTGACCATCAAGATCGGCGTATCGAGGCGGGCGCGCAGCTTGTGGCAGACCTCGAAGCCGTCGGCGCCCGGGAGCATCAGGTCGAGCAAGATCACGTCGGGGTTCTCGCGCAGCGCGCTGGCGATGCCCTCGCGCCCGTCGGCCGCGAGGATCACCGTGACGCCGTGGGACTCGAGGTACTTGGCGGTGAGGCGGGCGAGCTTCTCGTCGTCCTCGATGTAGACCACCTTGGTGGGCTCGTTCTCTCCGGCGGCCATGGGCAGAACCTAGCACCGGCCCGGCCCCGGACGGCCTCGTTAACATTCGCACACGGTTGCTTAAGAGACACGCCAAGGGGCCGCCCCATCTTCCCCCTTGTACGGCGCTGCGAGACCTCGCAGCCCGAGAGAGCACGAGAGAGCACAAGCAGAGAGCACAGGAGAGAGGTCATGATTTCATTTCGTCATCGGATCACGGTCGCGCTTTGCCTCGCGGCGTCGGTGGGCGCGCTCGGTGGTTGCACGCAGGGCGCCGCCGGGGGCGCGACGACCGCCGAGGCCGTGCAGGCCAAGGGCGACGGCCCCGGACGCGGTCATCGCCGCCACGGCCCCCCGGGCGGCCCGGAGGCGCTGTTCGTCACGGCGCTCCACGAGCTCGACCTGAGCGACGCGCAGAAGACGACCATCCAGGCCGCGATGGACAAGGCCCGCCCGAAGCCGCCCGCCGAGCCCGGCAAGATCGACGCGGGCAGGGCCGAGATCGGCAAGGCGCTCGCCGACGGCGTGCGCGCCGGCAAGATCGACGAGGCCGCGGTGAAGGCCAAGGCCGGCGCCCACGAGAAGGAGATGGAGGCGCACCGCGCCGACCTCGCCTCCGCGATCGCCACGCTGCACGACACGCTGACCAAGGATCAGCGCAAGGCGCTCGTCGACGCGGTCGAGAAGCGCATGGCCGAGCACGGGCCCGGCGAAGGCCACCACGGGCGCCCCGGCGGCCCCGGCGGCCCCGGCGGTCCGGATGGTGAGCGCGGCGGCCCGCGCGGCGAGCACGGCCCGCGCGGCGAGCGCGGTGGCCCCGGTGGTCCCGAAGGTCACGGCCCCGGCCCGATGCGCGGTGGACCGCTCGGCCCGATGCTGCACGACCTCGACCTCACCGAGGCGCAGCGCGCCGACATCCACAAGGCGCTCGAAGCCCAGCGCCCCGCGCCTCCGGACGCGGACGCGATGAAGAAGCAGCACGAGGCGATGCGCGACGCCATGAAGGCCAAGCTCGCCGCTTTCGTGGAGGACAAG
>JAXLYT010000078.1:0-50509 GCA_046351295.1 Byssovorax sp. | reverse complement strand
AGCTCAATCATCGGCGCCGCGGCGGTCATCGCCATCGCCTTCGTGTTCATCATCCAGTTCCGCCCCGCGAGCAACGCGGCCCGCGTGGACTCCGGCCCGACCTGCGTGGCCGAGATCAACAAGGCGACCTGCATCAGCGCCAACGACTTCTGGGCGGCCTACCGCTTGCTCACCTACCGCGGCGGCGACGCGGCCCGCCTCAAGGCGATGGGCATGCGGCGCCAGACGGCCGAGGGCCTGATCGAGCAGTGGGTGCTGAACCAGGACGCCAAGCGCCTCGGGATCACCGTCTCCGACGACGACGTGAGCGCCGAGATCGCCGCGGGCCGCGCGCATGTCTCGCTCCCGGTCGACAAGGCCCGCCAGCTCGCCTACTCCCTCGGCGTCACCGAGGACGGGGTGAGCCCGCTCGCCGTCAAGGACCGCAAGACCAAGAAGTTCGACGCGCGCACCGCCGAGAAGGACATCCGCAACCGCACCCGCCTCTCCGCCGCGGAGTTCCGCGAGTACCAGAAGGAAGAGCTCATCGCGGCCCGCATGCGCGACCTCGTGCGCGAGCGCGTCCACGTCGGCGACAACGAGGCCTTCGAGCAGTTCTCCCGGGAGAAGTCCACCGCCTCGCTCGACTTCGTCCGCTTCGATCGGCGCTTCTACGCCGACCTGCTCGTGGACACTTCGCCCGCGAAGATCGACGACTTCGAGACCAAGAACAAGGCCGACCTCGACAAGATGTGGGAGTCGCGCAAATCGCAGTATTTGCCCGAGTGCCGCGTGACGCGCCACGTGCTCGTCAAGGTGAGCGAGACGGCGAGCGACGAGGACAAGGCCAAGGCCCGGAAGAAGATCGAGCGCGCGCTCGAGCGGGTCAACGCCGGCGAGAGCTTCGCCGACGTGGCGCGCGCGATGAGCGACGACTCCTCCGCCTCCCGCGGCGGCGACCTCGGCTGCGCCCAGAAGGGCAAGATGGTCAGGCCCTTCGAGGACGCGATGCTCGGCCTCGAGGAGGGCAAGGTGAGCGGCGTGGTGGAGACCCAGTTCGGCTTCCACATCCTCAAGGTCGAGAAGATCGCCAAGGACGCCGAGGCCGAGAAGGTCGGGCGCCGCCAGACGGCGACCGAGCTCTACATCAGCCAGGAGGCCGATCGCCTCGCCAACGACGCGGCGCAGAAGGTCCAGGCCGCGGTGCGCGGCGGCAAATCGCTGAAGGACGCGCTCGACGCGCACCTCGCGGAGATCGCCCCGCAGATCGCCGAGCGCGCCCCGAAGGCCGCCAAGAAGGACGAGAAGAAGGGCGACAAGAAGGACGAGAAGAAGGACGCGGCCGAGGACGAGGATCGCGCGCCCGTCACCGCGGAGAGCCACCCGCAGCGGCCCACCGTCGAGTCGACCCTGCCGTTCACGATCAACGGCGACCCGATCCAGGGCCTGAAGCAAGGCGTGGACATCGGGCAGATCGCCTTCGGCCTCCAGAAGCCGGGCGACGTGGCGAACGAGCTGGTCGGCCTCGAGAGCGGCTACGCCGTCGTGCAGCTCAAGGAGAAGGCCCCGGCCTCCAAGGAGGACTGGGAGAAGAACCGCGAGTTTTACGTGGGCGCGATGCGCGCCGCCAAGCAGGCCGACGCGGTCGCGGCCTATGTGCAGCGCCTCCGCGGGCTGCTCGCCTCGGACGTGAAGCTCAACGCCGAGCTCACCACCGAGCCGAAGGGCGAGAAGAACGATCAAGCGCCCGAAGACATCCCCACCGACGACTGAGAGGATGTTCCACAGGCTGCTGCGCAGCCCGGGGCGTCGGGCGGAACCGCTCGACGTACCGCCGTACGCCTCGCGGTTCCTTCCTAGCCCCGTCCTGCTCGCGACGCCTGCGGAACACCCTTTGATGCTCACCCACCACGACCTCACCCTCCCGAACGGCCTCGAGGTCGTCCTCATCCCCCAGCCGAACGTCCACCGGGCCGTCGCCTCGCTCTACCTCCGGGTGGGGTCGCGCTTCGAGACCCGGGAGGACAACGGCATCTCCCACTTCCTGGAGCACATGGTCTTCCGGGGCACGCCCTCGATGAAGACCGCGCACGATCAGGCGCTCGCGTTCGAGCGGCTCGGCGGCACGCTCTACGCCGCCACGCACGTCGACCACGGCCTCATGTCGATCGGCGTCCCGCCGAAGAACCTCCTGCCGGTGCTCGCCCTGCTCGGCGAGGTGACGACGGAGCCGCTCTTCACCGAGATCGAGATCGAGCGCGGGATCGTGCGCGAGGAGATCCTGGAGGACCTCGACGACGACGGCCGCGACGTCGACGCCGACAACCTCTCCCGCGCGCTCATCTACCCCGATCACCCGCTCGGCTACACGATCACCGGCGGCATCGACGCCCTCGATCGCTTCGACGAGGCGAAGATCCGCGCGCACCACGCCCGCCACTACACCGGGCAGAACGCGGTCCTCGCCGTGGCTGGGAAGATCGACGATCTCGACGCGTGCGCGAGGACCATCGAGCGCTGCTTCGGATCGATGCCCCGCGGCGTGCGCGCGCCGATCTCGCCGCCCGGCAACGGGCAGAAGAAGGCGCGCTTCTCCTTCGTGGAGAACTCCGGCAGCCAGACCGATCTGCGCGTCGCCTTCCGCGCGCCGTGCGAGACCGACCCGCGCGAGCCGGCGGTGGAGATGCTCCTGCGCGTCATCGACGACGGCATGTCCACGCGCCTCTACGAGCGGATCTGCGATCGGCTCGGCCTCTGCTACGACGTGTCGGGGATGTTCGAGACCTACGAGGACGACGGCGTCGTCGACATCGCCGCGGGGATGCAGCACGAGCGCGCGGGCCTGGTGACGAAGGAGATCTTCGCGCTGATCCGCGAGCTGTGCGACGCCGGGCCGACGGAGGAGGAGCTCCAGAAGGCGCGCGATCGGCACCTCTGGGGCGTGGAGGCGATGCTCGACGATCCCGAGGCGGTGGCGGGCTTCTACGGGCTCGCGACCCTCGCGAGGATCGCGCGGTCGCCGATGGCGCGGCACGAGGAGCTGTCGCGGGTGACGGCCGCCGACGTGCGCGAGGCGGCGCGGGCGGTGTTCCGCGCCGACCGGATGAGCGTGGTCGCGGTGGGGATGCTCAGCGAGGTCGAGGAGCGGAAGCTCGAGAAGCTCGTGAAGGGCTTCAGCCCCTGACCGGCTCGCCCTCTTCTCCTCTCCCGCTCCCGCTCCCGCTCCCGTTCCCGTTCCCGCGTTCCCCTGCCCGCGGACGGCGAGGGCAGCGGGAGGGGGTAGCGGGAGCGGGAGGGGGAGGGGGATGATCGGGGCAGTTTTTGTCGGGCAAAATTCTTATTTGCATTCATGCGAATGAACGCATATAACGTTCGACGTGGCGCTGCTCGACGACTCCCTCTCCCTCCCGATCCCGACGCGCTCGGGCGGTGACGCGGCGTCGCGCTGGGAGCTCTACCGCCTGCTCGCCGATCCGGTGCGCCCGCGCCTGCTCGCGCTGGCCTCGGTGGAGGAGCTCGGCGTGGGGGAGCTGGCCGAGCTGCTCCAGGAGGGGCAGCCCAAGGTGTCGCGGCATGCGGCGGCGCTCCGCGAGGCGGGCCTGCTCGCCGCGCAGAAGCAGGGCACGTGGACGCTGCTGCGCCTCGCGCCCGGCGCCGCGGACGACCCGGT
This sequence comes from Byssovorax sp., assembly GCA_046351295.1. Classification (GTDB taxonomy): domain Bacteria; phylum Myxococcota_A; class Polyangia; order Polyangiales; family Polyangiaceae; genus JAXLYT01. The sequence continues at coordinate 46,860 of JAXLYT010000078.1, read as the reverse complement.
GGTGGCCGACGCGATCGGCGCGGGGCTCTCGTCGTGCCGCGCCGACGGCACGCTCGCGCGCATCGAGGCGGTGCTCGACGCCCGCGACGTGTACACGCGCGAGTTCTTCGCCAGGGGCGGCCGCGCCGCGCGCGTGGGCCCGCCGCACGAGCTCGCGGCGTACCTGTCGGCGCTCGCGCCGCTCCTGCCGCACCATCGGCTGGCCGTCGACGTGGGCACCGGCGACGGCGCGCTGCTCGAGGTGCTCGCGCCCGTCTTCGACAGGGTGGTCGCGATCGATCGCGCCGACGCCCAGCTCGCCCTCGCGAGCGAGCGGGTGAAGCGGCGCGATCTCGGCAACGTGACGCTCGTGCGCGGCGAGATCGAGGGCCCCGAGGTGGTCTCCGCGATCCACGCCGCGCTCGGCAGCGACGGCCTCTCCGCGGCCGGCGCCGACGTGGTCTTCGCCTCGCGCGTGCTGCACCACGCGCCGGTGCCCGCCCGCGCGATCAAGGCGCTCGCCTCGCTGGCGCGGCCCGCGACCGACGCGGAGCGCGGCGGCGCCGTCTGCGTGCTCGACTACGAGGCGCACGACGATCAGAGCCTCCGCAAGGAGCAGGCCGACCTCTGGCTCGGCTTCGATCCGGAGGAGCTCAAGCGAATGTTGAAGGAGGCCGGCCTCACGGGCATCACCTGGCGCCGCTTGCCTCCGTCCTGGCAGGGAGATGGACCGGATCGGTTCCTCGCCTGGCAGTTGTTGGTGGGTTTTCGCGACAAAGCCGCCGCCCCCGCGGTGAATCACAAAGGGAACAAGAGGAAGCCATGACGACCGAGAAGCTGAACTACAAGGTTGCCGACATGAAGCTCGCCGACTGGGGTCGGAAGGAGATGCGCATCGCCGAGAAGGAGATGCCCGGCCTCATGGCCCTCCGCGCCGAGTACGGCCAGACGAAGCCCCTCAAGGGCGCCCGCATCGCCGGCTGCCTCCACATGACGATCCAGACCGCGGTGCTCATCGAGACGCTGGTCGAGCTCGGCGCCGAGGTGACCTGGACGAGCTGCAACATCTACTCGACGCAGGATCACGCCGCGGCGGCGATCGCGGCGGCGGGCATCCCGGTCTTCGCGTGGAAGGGCGAGACGCTCGAGGAGTACGACTGGTGCATCGAGCAGCAGCTCTTCGCCTTCAAGGGCGGCAAGGGCCCGAACATGATCCTCGACGACGGCGGCGATCTCACGATCATCGCCCACGACAAGCACCCCGAGCTCTTCACCGGCAGCGACCCGATCCGCGGCCTCTCCGAGGAGACGACGACGGGCGTGCACCGCCTCTACGAGCGCTTCCGCGAGGGCAAGCTCAAGGTCCCCGCGATCAACGTCAACGACTCCGTCACCAAGAGCAAGTTCGACAACCTCTACGGCTGCCGCGAGTCGCTCGGCGACGGCATCAAGCGCGCGACCGACGTGATGTTCGCCGGCAAGATCGCCGTCGTCTGCGGCTACGGCGACGTCGGCAAGGGCTCCGCCCAGTCGCTCCGCGGGCTCGGCGCGCGGGTCATCGTCACCGAGATCGATCCCATCTGCGCGCTCCAGGCCGCGATGGAGGGCTACGAGGTCAAGACGCTCGAGTCCGTCGCGCCCCTCGGCGACATCTTCGTCACCGCCACCGGCTGCAAGGACGTCGTGCGCGCCGAGCACATGATGGCGATGAAGGACGAGGCCATCCTCTGCAACATCGGCCACTTCGACTCGGAGATCCAGATCGCGTGGCTCGAGAACCACCCGGAGATCAAGGAGGAGAACATCAAGCCGCAGGTGGATCACTTCATCTTCCCCGACGGCAAGCGCCTGATCGTCCTCGCCCGCGGCCGCCTGGTGAACCTCGGCTGCGCGACGGGGCACCCCTCGTTCGTGATGTCGAGCTCGTTCTCCAACCAGGTGCTCGCGCAGATCGCGCTCTGGACCGAGAAATTCCCGCTCGGCGTGCACATCCTCCCGAAGAAGCTCGACGAGAAGGTCGCCGCGCTCCACCTGAAGAAGCTCGGCGTGGAGCTGACCAAGCTGAACAGCGATCAGGCCGCGTACCTCGGCGTGCCGGTCGACGGGCCCTTCAAGGCCGAGAACTACCGCTACTGATCTCGCCCGCCGCGGTCCTCGCGCGAGGGGGCGCAGCGCCTGCGCCCCCTCCGTTTTCTCCCGCCTGTCCTCACGCATGGAGATCCCGCCCCGCGAAAGCCCTTTCGCGAGCGACGGCGATCGTGCGACGCTCCGATCATGCGCGCCAAAGCCCAGATCGACGAGGTCGTCGCGCTCCGGTCGAGGAGGCGCGATCCGCGGGAAGAGCGCGACTCCGGGCCGCCCCCCGAGCCGCGCTTCCGCAGCAACCGCCCCGATCCTCGGCAGGAGCCGGAGTGGGGCGACGAGCCGCGGCTCCAGGGGATCTCGAGCTTCCCGCCGGCCGCCACCTACGAGGGGGACGAGCTCGAGGGCGGCCCGCCGAGCGATCGCGCGAAGGCCATCAGCTCGCACCCGCCGGCCGCGCCGGTCGAGGCGCGCCCGAGCGATCGCCCCGCGCCGCCCGCGCCGATCCAGAGCAGCGCGCCGCCCGCGCCGATCCAGAGCAGCGCGCCGCCCGCGCCGATCCAGAGCAGCGCGCCGCCCGCGCTCGTCGCGAGCGGCGCGGTCGATCCGCGCCTGATCGAGGTCGAGCCGCTCCTCGCCCGCGGCGACTGGGCCGAGATCGTCAAGCGCCTCGGGCCGCCCGAGCATGCCGCGGAGCTCCCGCCCACGCTCGGCCTGATCTTCGCGCTCGCGCAGCGCGAGGCCGCGGGCGAGCTCTCGGCGACGCCCGCGAACGTGCTCGCGATCAAGCACATGGCCACGCTCTTCACCGTCTCGCCGGAGAGCGCGATCGCCCTCGTCCTCGCGAAGCGCCTGCTCCGGCAGAACCCGACCTCGTGGCGCACGGCGCAGGCGCCCCCGGCCAAGGTCTCCGTCCCGCTCATCGTCCTCGCCATCGCCATCGGCGCCGTCGTCGGCGGCTACCTGAGCCTCGGCTCGTTCCGCTTCTGAGAGGGGCCGCCCGCCATGCGATCGCTCTACGACGCCGCCGACGCGCAGCGCGCCCTCGACCGCTGGGCGCCCGCGCATGGAGAGGATCTCGCGCTGCGCGCCTACACCGCGCGCCTCTTCGCGCAGGAGCGCACGCTCGCGCTCGGCGGCGGGAGCGTGAGCGTCAAGTCGCGGATCACCGATCTCTTCGGCGAGGCGATGGAGGGGCTCCACATCGACGGCGGCGCCGGAGATCTCGGCGCGATCGAGCCCCGATCGTTCGCGGCCTGCCGGCTCGGCCCGCTCCGCCGCCTCGGCGAGCAGCCCGCCCTCGGCGACGCGGCGTTCGCCCACAGGCTCCGCGCCCAGCGCGTCGATCCCGACGGCCCCGCGCCCTCCGCCGACGCGCTGCTGCACGCGTTCCTGCCGGCCAAGTTCGTCGATCACCTCCACGCCGAGGCCGTGCTCGCGCTCGTCGATCAGCCCCGCTCCGCCGAGCTCGTGCGCGAGGTCTACGGCGATCGCGCGCTCTTCGTCCCCTACGTCGCCTCCGGCCTCCCGCTCGCGCGCCGCGTCGCCGAGCTCTGGCAGGCGCGCGCCCTCTCCCCGCCGTCCTCGCGCGGCGGCGAGCCGATCTCGTCCCCGATGCCCTCGTCGCGCCGCGGCCTGCCCTCGGTGATCGTCCTCGACAAGCACGGGATCATCACGTTCGGCGACACCGCGCAGCAGAGCTACGAGCGCATGATCGGCGCCGTCGGGCTCGCGGAGGCCTTCTTCGACGAGCGGCGGGCGGCCTCCTCGCGGCGCACCCTCTCGGTGCCCCCGGGCCGGGAGATCTACGCGCGCGTGGGGCCGGTGGTGCGCGGCGCCCTCGGCCGGGCCTCGGGGGCCTCGTGGGTCGGCGTCTGGCGCACGAGCCCCAGCATGCTCGGCTTCACCGAGCATGCCGAGCTGCTCGCCGCCGCGCAGCTCGGCTGCGCCGCGCCCGATCACGCCGCGCGCGTCAAGGCGAGACCGTTGGTGCTCAAAGTACCTCCGGCGAGCGAGGGGGCGACCGCGCTCCGCGCCCGGGCGGACGCGGCCCTCGCCGGCTTCGTCCGCTCCTACCGCGACTACCTGCGGAAGGCCTCGGCGCTCCGCCCCGGCGAGCGGCGCGAGATCGACCCCTTCCCCCGGATCGTCCTCGTCGAGGGCCTCGGGATGCTCGCCGTCGGCAAGAGCCAGGCCGAGGCCGCGGCGGCCGCCGATCTCTACGAGCGCGCGGCGATCGTGATCGAGGCCGCCAGCTCCGTCGAGGGCTACCGCCCCGCCGCGGAGGTCGACCTCTTCGACGTGGAGCATGCCGCCGCCTCGCACGGGGCGCCGCAGGGCGCCTTCCAGGGCGCGCCCTCCGCCGCGGGCGCGGCCCCGCTCCAGGGCAAGATCGCCCTGGTCACGGGGGCCTCCGGCGCCGTCGGCCTCGCCGCCGCCCGGGCGCTGCTCGCGGCCGGCGCCCATGTGCTCCTCAGCGATCCCGACCCCGCGGCGCTCGACTCCGCGGCCGCGCCGCTCTCGGCCGCGCACCCGGAGCGCGTGCTCGGCATCGCGTGCGACACGACGATCGACGACGAGGTGAGGGCCGCGGTGAGCGCCGCCGCCGAGGGCTTCGGCGGCCTCGACCTGGTGGTCTCGAGCGCCGGCCGGCCCACCTCCGGCGCCCTCTCCACCGGCAGCGGCGACGCGGCCCTGCGCGCGTCGATCGACGTGAACCTCCTCGGCCACCAGAACGTGGCCCGCGCCGCGTCCGAGCTGATGATCGCCCAGGGCACCGGCGGCGCGCTGCTCTTCGACGCCTCCTTCGCCGCCCACGCAGCCGGCGCGTCCGGCCTGCCCGGCCTCTCCGGCCTGGCGCGCGGCGCCGACCTCGTGGCCCAGGCCGCGCTCCTCGCCCTCATGCGGAGGTACGCGGCCGAGCTCGCCCCGCACGGCGTGCGCGCCGCCGCGGTGAGCGCCGAGCAGCTCCGCGCCGAGGCGCCGCTCAAGGCCGAGCCCGGGCGCGCCGCCGTGATCCAGCGGGACACGACGGCGAACGACGTGGCCCAGGCCCTGCTGTTCCTGGCGACGGCCGAGGCCGCCTCCGGCTGCGAGATCGTCCTCGGCGCCCCCGCCGGGAGCGGCGCCCTCGCCCATTCCCCCTGAAAAATGCGGTCCTCGGACCCCGCTCCTGGTGTAGAACCGGGGGCCATGAAATTCGCGACGCTCTCCGCTCTCGCCCTGACCGCCGCGCTCGGGCTCGGCTCCACCGGCTGCATCAAAGAGGCCCTGCTCAACGGGCAGATCGAGGGGACGCGCAAGGCGTCCGCCGGGGTCGACTCGCTGAGCGACTACGAGGTCGCCAACACCGCGGCCTTCGCCGGCATCGCCCAGTTCGAGGGGATGCACTACCTCGCCCCGCAGAACGAGGACGCGCTCTTCCTCCTCACGAAGACGTGGACGAGCGCGGGCTTCGCCTTCATCGAGGACCAGATGGAGCAGGCCGAGGACGCCGAGGGCTCCGCGAGCGATCTCTACCTCTACCAGCAGCAGCGCACGAAGGCCGCGTACGACCGCGCCATCTACTACGGCGTGCAGATGCTGGAGATGAAGAACCAGGGCTTCGACGCGGCGAAGAAGAACGACGCGACCATGACCGCCTGGCTCGCCGGCTTCGACGATCCGGCCCACGACGCGCCCGAGCTCTTCTGGGTCGGCTACGCCTGGATCGCCCGCGTCAACGTGATGAAGGAAGACCCGGCCCTCGTCTCCGAGCTCTTCGTCGGGGTCAAGATGCTGGAGCGCGTGGTGCAGCTCGACGACACCTTCTTCTACGGCAACGCGCACACCATCCTCGGCAGCTACCACGCCCGCAGCGCGATGGCCGAGCTCGACGAGAGCAAGAAAGAGTTCGACAAGGCGATCGCCACCAGCAAGGGCAACCTCCTCCTCCCCAAGTTCCAGCTCGCCGCGAAGTACTACTGCATGAAGGGCGACAAGGAGAACTACGTGAAGACCTTGACCGAGGTGGTCGAGGCCGGCGACGTGATGCCCGAACAGCGCCTCTCCAACGCCATCGCCAAGCGCCGCGCGAAGCGCTACCTCGGCAAAGAGCGCATGAAGAACTGCGGGTTCTGAAGCAGCCAGACGCCCCAGTCACCCCCCACGTAACCAGGAACAGCACCGCGACCGGCAGGGAGCGGACAGCGCAGCCACCGGTTTCAGCGCTCGCCCACGTCACCAGCAACAGCACTCTGCTCGCCGTCAACGTGCCGCTTGCTCTCGGCCTTTGACGTGGTTGCTTGCTTGCAGGTAATGCTTGCTCGGTCCGCTCCCTGCCGGTCGCGGTGCTGTTACTGACGGGCGCCTTGAGGGCTGAGACCTTTGGTTGCTCGGCGATGTCCCCGACCCCTCCTGCCAGGCGCGGAGGGGTTGGGGTGGGCTCCGGGGCTACTCCGTCCAGTCCACCGTCGACTCGCCGAGCGTCCGGTAGTTCTGGTCGATGTAGTCCATCAGCTCGAGCCACCAGGTCTCGTCCTGGGCGCCCTGGGACATCGGGCTGTCGGCGAAGAAGGTGCCGCGCATGCACTCGGGCTTGCCGTCCTTGATGCGGCAGCGGCCGTCGACGTAGACGAGGATCGCCTTGGGGAGGCGGCTCCCGCTGCTGTCGAGGGCGTTGTTCATCCAGTTCGACGCGAGCACGATCACGGCCTCGAGGTCTTCCGGGGTCTGCCCGTAGCCGTGCAGCACGTAGATGACCGGGTAGCGCACGTTCTGCAGATCGGCGTTGGCGTAGCCGGGGGGCAGGGTGATGCCGACGGGGCCGGTGCGACCGCTCTTCGAGGTGAAGTCGAACGTGCAGTTGCCGAGGATCTGGCACTCCGGCGCGTCCTTCGCCGGGTTGTCCTTGCTCGGCGTGTGCTGGCGGCGCAGCTCCGGCTCCTTCCAGCGCGAGCCGATGAAGTAGAAGGCCGACTCCAGGCGGGCGAGGATCTCGTTGGCGGTGCCGACATGCTGCCCGCTGCCCTTGTCGATGTCCTCCTGCGTCGGATCGAGCTTGCCGTAGCGCTGGAAGACCACGCCTTGCAGATCGTCGAAGACGATCTTCGAGGGGATGAAGCCCTCCTTCGAGGTCGGGTCGAGGCCGGGCACGCGGTTGTAATCGGTGAAGGTCACCGCGTCGCGGCCGCGCGCCGAGAAGGCGCCCATGAGGTGCTGGGCGTCGACGGCGAAGTTGAAGAGGTCGCGCGTCCCGCCGTCGGTCCAGAGATCGATGCGGCTCAGCGCCTCGTCGGTGAGCGCGCCGCCGGGCACCTTCGCCGGGTCGACCATCTGCCGCGCGATCGAGTGCGGATCGCGATCCCAGAAGCGCTGCAGGCCGCGGGTGACGGTGAACTTCCCGTCGCCCTCGCCCACGTCGTAGCCGTCGCCCGGCTGCTGCCACCCGCCCGGCGGCTGCTGCTTCGTGCCGGCCACGCCGTCGAGACCGAAGTCGTCGAAGGGCTCGCCTTCCTCGTAGCGGCGATCGCCCTCGGTGCCGGTCGGGTTGTAGACCGGATCGTAGTCGTCGCCGCTCGGGTCCTCGTTCACGCCGAGCTGGTATCCGGGCTCCTTCTCGCTCGCGAGCCCGTCCTTGCCGACGTCGCTCCAGGGCTCGTGGCCCGCGCGGATCACCGGCTCGAGCTCGTCGCGCTGCCCGTTGCCGTTGTAGTCGACGGCGAGGCCCACCTCGAGCGGGTAGTCGTTGCCGCCGGGGTGCCAGGTGTTCGCGTAGGGCGTGAGCGCCTCGTTCTGCGACGAGCCGTCGCAGATGGTGATCACGGGGAACTTGCCGTCGGGGTTGTACTCGTCGTCGTAGTAGTTGTTGAGCGTGAGCGTGTGCGCGCAGCGCTCGGCCGGGCAACTGTTGGCGATCTCCTGCTGCTTGTCGTGGTCCGGCCCGTCGAGCGGATCGACCCACATCCCGCACTCGGCGTTCGGGTGGTTGCCGAGCTGGCTCAGGTCGTCGGGGCGCACGCCGGCGGGCAGGTTCTCGGCGCCCGGGGTGAAGTTGTCGCCGTTGGGGTTGCCGTACATGATCGCCAGATCGCGGAAGATCTGGGCGTACTCGCGACGATCGAAGCTGCCACCGTTGCCGGTGCGCGGGTACTCGTACCACCAGGTGTTGAAGGTCTGCGGGTGCTCGTAGGTGTCTCTCACCTTCGGCATCAGCAGGCACTTTCCGGGGACGTTGCCCTGGGAGATGTACCCGGTGCAGGTCTCGTCGGCCTTGCAGTCGCTGTTGTTGATGCAGCTCGTCGCCTCGAGCTGGATGTCGGCGAGCTGCGTGCCGGGCTTGATCGGCCGGAAGCCGCCGAGGTGGTTCGTCTCGATGTAGTCGAGCAGCCAGGTCCAGTCGACGGGGCCGCCGAGGGGCGCGAGGACGTCGAACAGATCGTGGTGGCGCATGCCGAAGGTCGCGGTGCCGCCGCCGCCCATGGAGATGCCCACGGCCGCGCGGTGCGTGATGCGGCGCTTGCGCGTCTTTTGCCCCGCGTCCTTGGCGATGACCACCTGGTAGGTGCCGAGGCGCGAGGCCTTGAAGGTGAGGGCCCACTGGCCGTTCACCTTCTCGACATGCGGATCGGTCACGAAGATCGTCCGCGGCGTCTTGAACTTCGGGCCCGAATACGCGACGCGGAGGTGGCGGAAGCGGGCCTTGTCCGGGAGCATCGCCGGGTTGAGCGGGATCGAGAGCGGCACGTCGCGCTGGAACGAGAGCGCCTCCGGCCCGAAGGTGACCGCGGGGCCGAGCGGGAGGAAGCCGTCGACCGCGAGATCGCCCGCGCATGCGATCGTCGCGGGGAAGGGGCTCACGCTCCAGAGGAACGTGCCGTAGTTCGGCTTGTCCGCGCCCTGGGGGAGCGAGATGGTCGCGCCGGCGAGCCCCGCGGTGCCGCCGAGCGAGTCGCCGCCCTTCAGCGCGGCGGTGCTCGCGCCCGGCGCGCCCGCGCACGACGGCACGGCCGGATCGATCACCTCGACCGTCACCTCGGCGCTCGTCTCGATCGCGTCGCTGTTCTGCTTCTTCACGTGGAAGGTCAGCGTGGCCGTGCCCGCCTTGACGCCGCCGTGCACGTTGGCGGTCACGCTCGGGTGGCGAAGATCGACGACGAGGCCGGCCGACGACGGCACGGGGAGGATGTCCGCGTCCGACGTCTCGAAGCTGATCTGCCGCGTCGAGCACAGATCCGGATCGACGATGAACTCGACCGGGCGCACGAGGCAGCTCTTGTCGGCGGCCTCGCACCGCGGGACGAAGATCGTGTCGGGCTTGGATCGCGCCTTGATCGTGCCGGGCATGGGCTCGGTGCACACCTCGCCGGGATCGAGACGGTTGTCGTCGCTTCCTCCTCCGCCCGAGCCGCCGGCGCCGGTCGTGACGTCCGAGCCGCAGCTCGATCCCGCGAGGGTTGTACCCGTGATCGCCGCGGCGGCGAGGACCATCGGCGCGAGGCGCCGGAGAAGAGAAGGGGGCGTTCGCATGAGCGCGGAATGATAGAGGAGCGCGCGCCGATCGACCAGGATTACCGCGCCGATCGACCAGGATGAGCGCGCGCCGATCGTCCAGGATGAGCGCGCCGATCAAGCTCCTGGCGTACACGCGGTCGTTCGTGGCGTGGTCGCGCCATCGTCGCCCGGGGTTAAAACCCCGGGCTACACGAAGGAAGCCCGCCTTCGCGGGCTTGCGTTGCTCTGATTCGTGGGGCTCTGGGTTTTGAGCAGGTGCGTCACGCCTCCGTCACGAGAGGGCGGCACGCCTCCGTCACGGAGGCGGCGGCTTGCCGGGGGGCGCGCCGTCGATGTTGCCCTTCGTCTCCGCGGAGATCTGGTTGTCGCCGATGCTCCCGACCCACAGGCCCGAGAAGCCGATCGGCTTCGCCTCGTCGTCGAGCTTCGCCGGGCCGGCCGCGGTGATCACGATGTGGCCGAGCAGCCCCGCGTCGCTCGACGCGGAGAGCGCAGCCGCCCACCGCGCGCCGAGCGCGTCGTGGCAGAGCGTCGCGAGGCACGAGGTCGAGCAGGTGGGGAACGCGCCGAGCGCCACGGCGAGCCCCTCGCAGTCGGCCGCGTCGGCCAGGGCGTCGGCCATCGAGCTCGCGTTCTCGACCTCGGCGAGCGCGCTCGTCCGCGCGAGCGAGCCCATGAGCCGGCTCGGCTGCCAGTGGAGCAGGCCCTTCAAGATCAGCGCGTCGTTCGGATCGGCCGTCCACGTGAAGGCGCTCGCGTCGTCGACCCCGACATCGGCGCCGGGCAAGCCGCCCACCACCACCGCGCTCAGCGTCGCCTGATCGGGCGCGCCGTCCTTGGCGCTGAGGTTGCCGGTCAAGGTCTGCGCCGGGAGCGGGAGGCCGGAGAGCACCCAGCCCCCGATCTTCTGGCGCAGGTCGATGCCCTCGGCGGTGAAGTGATCGGCCGCCAGCTCGTCCCAGTCCTGGAGCGTGCGCTGCGTGTTGAAGGCGAGGACCTGCTCGGCCGGGAGGAGCCCCGCCATGGCGTCGAGGAGCGCCGAGGGCTCGCTCTCGCCGGACGGCACGAAGCCCTCGCGCAGCAGCTCTCCGGCGCTCTCGGTGAGCTTCGCGAACGCCATCGGCTCGGGCTGGAAATCGAGCTTCAAGTCGAGGTTGGTCGCCGAGAGGACGATGGGCTTGTCGAGCACCGTGACCTTGACGTCGAGCGTGCTCCCCGCCGAGAGCGTCGAGGCGTCGGCGCAGCCCCACGCGAAGTGGCCCGCGCGCAGCGTGACGGCCAGGTTGGGGCCGACCGGCGCGTTGTGGATGATCGGGTGGCCGAGGGGGCTCGACGAGGCCACGAGCGAGCCCGCGGGCTCACCCGGCAGCGTGCCCACGAGGTCGGCGCAGGTGGTGCGCGCGACGACGCTCGCCGTCCACGTGGCGATGGACCGGCTGCCCGTGTACTGCGGCAGCACGCGCACGTTGCCGAAGCCCTGATCGCTCACCGCGACCGAGAGCTCCGCGCCCGCGCCGAGCTGGCCCTCCTCGTCGAGGACGGCCGCGCGCAGGGTGAACGTGGTCGCCTGGTTGGACGCGTGGAGCACGACCCTGGCGACGCCCTTCTTGTCGGCCTGCACGACGGACGCCTCGACGAAGGCGTCGCCGAAGTCGCCGAGCAGCGAGAAGGCGACGCTGAAATCGCCCGAGCGAGCGCCCCGGACGGCGACCGTCCGCACCTCGCCGGGCGCGAGCGTGAGCGTGCCCTCGTCCTCGAAATAGAGGGCCTGGCTGGGCTCTTCGCCGCGGCCCCCGGAGCCGGTGGATCCCGTGTCGACAGCTTCGTTGTCGGCCGCGCAGGCCGCGTGGCTCAGCGCGGCGAGCAGGACGAGAGCAGGAGCGTAAGTGAAGCGCATGAAGAAGTTACCCCGAGCTTAGCGCCGAACCCCGGGCCGGGCGATCTCTTCTCGCCGAGGAGCACCCCCGCGGCGGCCGGCGCGCCTCCGGCGGTCGAGTTATGGAAGAATGGGGCCATGGCGGCGTTCTCGTCCGACGATCTGATCCAGCTCCCCAGGCTCACCGGTGGGGAAGCCTCGCTGCTCATCGCCGAGCTGCTCGCGGTGGCCACGCAGGCCGGGCCGCTGCCGGCCGCCATCGAGCGCTCGCGCGGCCGCCTCGACGCCGCCGCGCGCGCCCTCTCCTCGGCGCTGAAGGGCTCGGTGGAGCCCGTGGTGCCGGCCGCGGTGCGCCGCCGCGCCGAGCGCGCCGCCACGGCCGCGTGGGAAGCGACGAGCGACTGGCTCTCCGGCTGGTGCAAGCTGGAGGGCGAGAAGAACCCGCACCGGCAGCAGGCCTGCGACCTGTTCGCGCTGCTGTTCCCGGCGCTCCCGGGCGAGCAAGGCCGTCCCGGCCGCGTCGAGATCGAGAGCGGGAGCGAGCGGCTCGCCCGGCTCGATCGCGACGGCGATCCGGAGCTGTTCACGCTGCTCGGCGGGCAAGCCTTCCTCGATCAGCTCCGCAAGGCGCAGCGCTCGCTCGACCTGACCGCCGGCGCGCCGCGCGAAGACGCCGCCGCCGTGCGCGAGCAGATCGCCGCCGCCGCCGCGGCCCTGCGGCAATACCTGGTGCGCGTGTCCTCCCACGCCGATCCGGACATCCCCGGCTCCGAGGCGCTCGCCGAGTCGCTGATGCGCCCCCTCTCCCGCTTCCACTGGATGCACCCGTCACGCGGGCCGCACACCGAGTACGGGAAGGCGGAGGAGACGCAGTACTGAGCGGTGCGCGCGGGCGCCGTTGCGCGCCGGCATCGAGGGGTGCGAACGGAGGCCAGGGGGACTATGGTGCCGATGGTGTACCGATGCGTAGCGTGACCTCCCCCATCGAGACCGCCGAGCTCGGGCGAGGGGGGCAAATCAGCGAGATCTTCGACGCGATGCTCGAAGGGATCGTGCTCGTCGACGTCACCCGGGACGCCGAGAGCAAGCTCGCCAAAGGCCGCGTGACGGCGGTGAACCACGCGTTCGAGCAGATCGTGCAGCGCCCGGCGGCCGAGCTCGTGGGGCGGACCTTGCGCGCGCTGTTCGGTGGCCCGTCGCGGCTCGACGCGTACCAGCGCGTGCTCGATACCGGCGAGCCGTGCGTCGTCGAGGTGTGGAACGAGCAGCTCCAGAAGCTCCTGAAGATCTCGGTCGTGAGGCCGCGGCCGGGCCAGCTCCTGTTTGGCCTCGTGGACATCACCGAGCAGCACCGCACCGCCGAGCGGCTGCACGCAGCCGAGGAGCGCTTCCGTCGCGCCTTCGGGATCATGACCGACCGCGTCGTCCTCTATGACCGCGAGCTCCGGGTGATCTTCGCCAACCCGACGGCGCTGCGGGGCCGGCCGCTGTCGGCCGTCGCGGGAAAGCACACGACCGAGGCCTTCCCGGCGGTGGCCGACGGGCGCTACCCGGCGCTGCTCGACGAGGTGCGCGCCCGGCTCGAGCCGCGCGTCGAAGAGCTGCGCGTCGATTACCCGGATCTCGGCGTCCGCTGGTTCCGCGTCGAGGCGGCGCCGATCTTCGACGCCGCCGGCGCGCTCTGCGAGGTCCTCGTCCACTCGCGTGACATCACCGCCGAGCAGGGCGAGGCGCAGGCGATCGCCGAGCGCCTCGCCCTCGCCGAACAGCTCCGCCAGCTGGGCGAGAGCGTGCCCGGCGTCCTCTATTCGTACCACCTCGCCCCGGACGGCAAGGCGACGATGCCCTTCGCCACCGCCGCAGCGATCGACGTCCTCGGTCACTCGCCCGAGGAGATCGCGCGCGACCTCGGGCTCGTCGCCGCCCGTTACCACCCGGAAGACGCGCCGGCGATGCGCCGGGGGGTCATGATCTCGGCGCGCGACCTGACGCCGTGGCACGCCGCCTTCCGCTACCTGCACCCGACGCGGGGCCTCCGGTACATCGAGGGGTGGTCGCAGCCGACCCGCGAGGCGGACGGCGGGGTGCTCTGGCACGGGTTCCTCTGGGACGTGACCGAGCGCGAACGCGCCAATCAACTGCTGCGCGACCGCGAAGAGCAACTGCGGGCGGCGCAGCGGATGGAGGCGGTGGGGCGGCTCGCGGGCGGGGTGGCCCACGATTTCAACAACCTGCTCACCGTGATCCGATCGTACGCCGACCTCGCCTTGAGCACCGTCCCGGAGGGCGACGAGCTCAGGTCCGACCTCGACGAGATCCGCGGAGCCGCCGATCGCGCCGCCGGGCTCACGCGGCAGCTCCTCGCGTTCTCGCGCAAGCAGGTGCTGATGCCGCGCGTGATCGACCTGAACGATCTCTGCGCCGGCTCGCTGAAGCTGCTCCAGCGCCTCCTCGGCGAGGACATCGAGATCGTCTACCGGCCTTCCCCCACGCTCGCCGCCACCCGCGCCGATCCGGGGCAGATCGAGCAGGTGATCATGAACCTCGCGATCAACGCGCGCGACGCGATGCCCGGCGGCGGCAAGCTCACGATCGAGACCGAGAACATCGTGCTCGACGACGACTATTGCCGGCTGCACGTGGAGGCGCGGCCCGGCCCGCACGTGATGCTGGCCGTCTCCGACACCGGCTGCGGGATGGACGAGGCCACCCAGGCGCGCATCTTCGAGCCGTTCTTCACCACCAAGGAGGTGGGCAAGGGCACCGGGCTCGGCCTCGCCACCGTCTACGGGATCGTCGCGCAGAGCGGGGGCTCGATCTACGTCTATTCGGAGCCGAACCGGGGCACGACGTTCAAGGTCTACCTGCCCCGCGAGGCCGCCGGCGAGGCCGCGATCTCGCCCCGCGTCGCGCCCCGGCCCGCCAAGGGGAACGAAGTGCTGCTGGTGGTGGAGGACGAGGCCCCGCTGCGCAGCCTGCTCCTGCGCCTGCTGAAGCCGCTCGGCTACGAGGTGTTGCTGGCGAAAGACGGCGCGACAGCGCTGGAGGTCGCCGCGTCGCGGAGCGACATCCACCTGCTCCTCACCGACGTGGTGATGCCCGGGATGAGCGGGCGCGAGCTGGCCATCAGGCTGTGCGCGGCGCGGCCTGCCCTGAAGGTGCTCTACATGTCCGGATACACGGAGAACGCCATCGAGCACCACGGGGTGCTCGACGAGGGAGTGCAGCTCTTGCCGAAGCCGTTCACCGCCGAGGCGCTCGCGACGAAGCTGCGCGAGGTGCTCGACGGGGCGTGAGGAGGGACAGGGTGACGGTGGTGGCGTTCGGGTGGGGTCAAGCGAGGGAAGGCGCAGACCATCCTCGTTTCTTGGACGTAAGCGTTCACCACAAGAGCACCTTCCGAACCGCGACCGGGAGGGAGCCTGAGCATTCGTCAGATCTTCGCAGGTAAGGTCCTGAAGGACCCGGATCGCCCTGCCCGAGACCCCACCCCCGGCCCCTCCCCGCGTGCGGGGTGGGGTCTAAGCAGCGCGCCCCTCACAAATCTTCGAGAAGGCTGACGGCTGAAGCAGGCAGCAGTCGCTTCGAGCGTGGGCGAGGCGCTGCGCTGAGCGAGGCTCTCATGGGATGGGGCCGCCGTCTGCGATCTGCCGCAAGAGGTCAATCAAGTCGCCAAAGCGCTCGAACGTGGCTGGGGTGCCGGTCGCGCGGAGCCATTCGGTGAAGGCAGCCTTCTTCTTGCCCGCGAAGCGGTAATGCCATGTCCGTGTTTTCTCGCGCCACAGGCGTTCTGGCTGGTGATCCTGATTCTCGGGCAAGTCGAAGAAGGCTTCAATGGTGGCGTTGGTGAACATATCTTCGGCCACGACGGGGTGACCACAAGGCGCGATCCACCGATCGTAGGTGAGCACGCCGAGACGTTCTTTCTTCTTCTGCTTCCACCGAAAATCGTCGTTGAGCTGTCTGGCTGAGCCCTGCCCTGGCTTATCGGTGTCGAAGAGCGCCATCACCGCGCGGCCCGGGGCACGGCGGGCCGCAAGCGCCACCGCTTCGAGGACAGCACCCGCCGCGCCGCCGCGGGGGTAGAAGCAGACGCCTTTCAGCGAGAGGCCGAGGTGCTGGGCTGTTGTGCGCACCCCGTCTGCTCTCGACGTGGTACCTCGGTGGGACGAGGGAACCACGAGAGGAGGCGCGATGGCGAAATGGCGAAGGGCTCGGATCGTCACGTTCTCTATCGCGGGGGCGCTCGTCGCCTCGGATCTCGCGGCGCAGCCCGCCCCCGTGCTCGCGCCCGCGCCCGTCGCGGAGGCGCCTCTTGCGCGGGTTATCCTTCTCTGGATGGGGTCACGGCGCCTGCTCCGGTCGCCCTGGAGCTGCCATCTCCGTCTCCCCCGAGGCGGCACTGGTACGGCTGGCAGATCTTGACCACGGTGGGGGTCGGGGACGCGCTCTTCTGGACGGGGGCGGTGATGCAGGGCAAAGCCGGGGCGGTGCTCGCGACGGCGGGTGTATGGACGCACCTGCTCTCGGGCTCCATCGTTCATCTCGCCCATCGCCAATGGGCCAAGGCGGGCGCGAGCCTCGGGATCAACGTCGGCGCTCCGCTCGTTCTCGGCGTGGTCGGCGCGAGCTTCGGCTATGTCGCCATGCTCGCGCGGGGACGATCCGGCGATGAAGGCGGCCTCGTCCTGGGAGAGGTCGTCTTCGGTGGCGCAATCGGCCTCGTGCTGGGAGGGATGGCGGCGACCGTGCTCGACTCCATGGCGCTCGGCTACGAACCCGTCGTCGTCCGGCCCCCGCCGAAAGCCGAGCCGACGTTCTCCATCGCTCCGATGCTGGGCGGTGGCCACAAAGGGCTCAGCCTGGGCGGTCGATTCTGAGAAGGCACGGTGGGGCACGGCGAGCACACCGGCGCTCCGGGGTCGCTCGGCGCTCGCGCGTGCTCTGCTCGTCGGTCCTCGTCGTGGGCCACCTCATCCGTCGACCTGCTCGGTATTCTTTCAGGCAGCCGATGCGTCTGTGACGTTGGCAGAAAGGGCTCCTTCGCGCCACGGTGAAGACGTTTCTTGGCAGCTCGCATTCTCCTTGCTGTGAGTCACGTCGGAGGGAAAAAATGGGGAATAGGGGCGAAGGCCTCGCCGAGGTGCTCGTGGAGCGCCAGCAGAACCTCTGCATCGAGCGCGGCGTACCGGATCTGGTCCGCCGTGAGCGGCCGATGGCTCCAATCCGAGGTCTGCTCCGACTTGTCCAGCGGCATCCCTAACTCCCGCTCGCAGACAACAGCCAGACTATGCCCCCCCGGGGCCTCGCGACCGCGCACGCTGCGCGACAACTCCAGGGTATCGACCACTCCGGCGAGCGCGATTCCCACAGCGGCCAGGACCCGCCGTTCGAAGCGGGCATTGTGGATGACCTTCAGCGGTCGGGCGCTCGCGAGCACCGCGCCCAGGGGCGAAAGATCGCCGACTGCGAATGGATCGATCAGGTACGTGCGCGTCGCCGTCGCGATCTGAACCAGGCAGAGCGTCCCGAAGTCGAGGGTGGTCTCCACGTCGAGGCCCACCGCCTCCTCGGTGAGGAGCGCTGTGGTCACCAGACGAAGCGCGGCGGGTGAGTCCACCCACTGGATGGCGTTCTTCGGCGCCGCCATCCCCGCCGGAGGGGGCGGCACGCGGAGGTCGACCACCAGCGTCCCGCGCGTCTCCGTCTCTCCGATGCGATTGCCCACCACACCCGTGGAGGCTCGAACGTCGCTGATCGTCGCCTCCCCGAGGAAGTGGAGCGTGCCGGAGAGATCGAGGAGCTTCTCGGCGAGCAGCCGGTCTTCTGCGTCGGCAGGCAAGCAGGGCTGGAACTTGCTCACCATCCCCCGCGCCATGCCACGGGCCGCCTCGGCCGCGACGCGCTCCCATCGGAGCGCACCCAGCCCGCGGAGCGCATCTCGAGCAGCCGTCACCGGAAGGTCCTTGCAGCGGAGAGAGAGGTTCCCTGCCACCCAGCGCTTGCCGGACACCGCCTCCAGACCGGCGGCGAGGAGGCGATTGACCGCCCCTCCGGCAAAGGTGTGCCACGAAACCCCATCGGGGAGCTCTTCGAGGGGAGCCGTGCCCTCTTCGAGCACACCCGCATAGGACTCCCGCAACCCTTTCAGCTCCAGATCCGCACTCCTCGAGAGCAAACCCTCTTCTTCGGCGGTGGCGAGCAGTACTCTCCTCATCGCCTGGCAGACCGGGGTCGACAGCATGCCCGGAAGACCGAGCCAGTTCGGCACCCGACCACGCTCGGCGGGGCGCACGTGGAGCACCCCTTTACCCCACTCGATCTGCCCGACCTCCCACGCGCGGCCCGCGAGCCGGAAACAGAGCTGACCGCGGGCGGGGTCGTGCGTCGAGACGAAGCTGGCTTGCACGGCGCCGATCTCGTCCTTGCCGTGCTGCACGTGCATCAGCGGTGGGGCGGTGAACACGGCGTAGAGCTCGAAGAAGTTCTTTCGACCGTAGAGCTTTTCCCCTCGCTGGCCGAGGGAGAGCAGGCCGTCCGCTTCGTAGAGGATCTCCCGCCCGAGCATCGTCTCGATCAGCGCTTCCAGTCGCTCGGGGCGCACGCTCGAAAATGGATAAGCGGACTCCACCCAGGGGAGCAACCGATGACGGGAGATACCTCCCTCCTGGAGGACGAGGGCCATCACCTGATGGGCGAGCACATGCATCGCCTGCGAGGCCGGGCGCACGTCCTCGACCCAGCCGCCCTCGGCCAGACGCACCACCGCGATCGACTGGAGCAGGGACTCCGGGCTGAGGCAGAAGAACGTGCAATTCGAGCGCGTGCCGGCGCGTCGGCCTGTTCTCCCCAGGCGCTGGAGGAAGGAGGCCACCGAGCTCGGCGCGTCGACCTGGATCACCTGGTCGAGATCGCCCACGTCGATCCCGAGCTCCATCGTCGAGGTGCAGACGATGGCAGTGTTCTCTCCGCGCGTGAACTGCTCCTCCGCGAGCTGCCGATCGACGCGGCTCACCGAGCTGTGGTGGATGAAGACCTCCACGCCCGATCCGCCGAGCGCGTGTGAGACTCGCTCGGCCTTGGCGCGGCTCTCGACGAAGACCAGGCTCTTCTTTCCCCGGGCGATCCGAGCGATGCCGCGCGCCGCGTCGTCCACGCTCTCGCAGAGATCCAGCCGCAGATCGCGCTGTGGCTTCGGGCGAGGTGGATCGATCAAGC
Organism: Byssovorax sp.; assembly: GCA_046351295.1. Taxonomy (GTDB): domain Bacteria; phylum Myxococcota_A; class Polyangia; order Polyangiales; family Polyangiaceae; genus JAXLYT01. The sequence goes on along the minus strand of JAXLYT010000078.1, from coordinate 28,214 downwards.
GAGCGGGCCGCTCGCTCGATCCCTGGAGCCACTCGGCGATGACCTGGGGGTTACCCACGGTGGCGGAGAGGCCGATGCGTTGAACGTCTCGGCCGCAAAGGGCAGAGAGGCGCTCGAGCAGGGCGGCGAGGTGGGCGCCGCGATCATCGCCGGCGAAGGCATGCACCTCGTCGATGATCACAGCGGAGAGGCCCGCGAAAAGGGCACGCGCATCCGTGCGGGCGCTGATGAGCATCACCTCCAGGGACTCCGGGGTCGTCAGCAAGAGGTGCGCAGGGTCGTCGCGGAAGCGCTTCTTGCGCGAGTCGCTGACGTCGCCGTGCCACTTGAAGACATCGACGCCCACCATGCGGGCGTAGCGCTGCAGGCGCTCTTCCTGGTTGTTGAGCAGCGCGCGGATGGGGCAGATGTAGAGCACCGATACCGGGCGCAGGTCCTCGCTGAGGATTCGCGACAGCACCGAGAACATCGCCGCCTCCGTCTTGCCGCCCGCGGTCGGAGCGAGCACGACGGCGTTCGCCCCATCGAGGACTGCGTCGATGGTGAGGTCCTGCACCGGCCGCAGCGAGCGCCAGCCCAGATCGTTGACGATGGCGTGCTGGAGGCTCGGGTGAAGCCGGGCGTAACCGCTCGTGGACACGGCGTCTCTCCTCAGCCGTCGAGGCGGCGGCGAGCGGGCAGCGGAGTCTCGGCGCCGGCGACGCTCTCCTCGCGAAGCGATGGTTCGGGACCCCCCCCGCGGCGCGCGGCGAGCTCCTCGTCGGGCAGGTCGGCGTCGTCGAGAGTCAGCTCATATTGCACCACGGGATCGTAGTCGGCATATTGATCGATCTTGTCGAGCACGTTGACGAGCTCGCGGAGGAAGGTGCGTGGCGCCACCGATACCTTGCCGCCAAAGGCCGTCGACACCTGCTTTGCCAGGGCGTCGAGGAAGGCGTCGCTCGCCCGCAGGCGAATCCGCTCGGGCTCGCTCGCGGGGAAAAGATCGCGCACCAGCCGGCCCACGGCGACGAGCCTGCTCTCGTCGAAGGGCAGGAGCCTTACCTGAGGAGCGCGGAGGTTGTCGAAGCGCGCGTCGGCGTCGAATCGGGTGGTGATCCTTTGGTGGAGCGGCGCGAGCCCCTTGATGCCCTTGTAATCGTCGTAGAAGGCGGGCGTGCCGGTCACCACCAGGTACAGGCCCGGCAGATCATCGTTGGCGAGCATATCGACGATCTGGCGGAGCGCGTTCAGCGACTTCTCCCGCGTCGGCGTTGGCATCCGCTGCACCGTCTCCACCTCGTCGAGCACCAGCACCATCCCCGCGTAGCCGGACTGCCGAAGCAGCGTGAGGACTCCGCGGAGGAAGGTGAGCGCGGCCTGGCCATCCATGTTCCCCTTCACGCCGGCGCGCGAAGTGATCGAACGATCAACATGGGGCTGCCCGGCCAGCCAGGCGAGGAGCCCTTGCGCCACCGCGTGCTCACCCTGCTGCAACGCGCGGTGATAGGCGCGGAGCACCTGGGAGAAGGCGGGGTTTCGCGTGGAGAGCTCGGCGAGCTTCTCCTCGAGCCGCGCCTCGACCAGGCCATCGAACTGCGGGTCGTCCTCCGTCACACCTTTGAGCCGGGTCACCTCGTCGCCGACCTCGTACAGCCACGCATCCACCACGGCGCGCCAGGCTCCTTCGCCGTGGGCGTCGGTGGTGAGCCGCTCCATCATGCGGCGATATACCGTCTCCAGGTGGTGGAGCGGCGTGTCGTTGATGGAGATCTGGACCTCGGTCGTCGCGAAGCGCCGCGCGCGGGCTCTCGCACAGATGAGCCGGGTCGCGAAGGTCTTGCCGCTCCCGTACTCACCGCGGATCCACTTCGAGCGTCCGTGCCCGGCGCCGGCGGCCACCTCGTCGAGCTCGCCCTCGATCACGGGCATGAGCTGCTTGAGGCCGGTGGCGTAATGCTCGAGACCGGAGCGCGGCACTGCGCCGGAGCGGAGCGCGGAGATGATGTCGCGCGTGATCGTGTTGGGAATGGGGTTCATCCGCGCTCGCCTCGGTCCCTACCCTGGGGGACGTACACGTATTGATCCTCGCCGCTCGGCAACGGTTCGCGCCGGATGCAGGGGAACCCGCCGGCATGAAGCTTGGTGATCAAGCGTGACATCAAGCCTGGGACCCGCGTCTGCGGGCGCTGGAGGCTCGCGGACAGATCCGACATGCGAACGTGCTTGTTCTGGGCCACGCAAGTGAGCGCAGCGCGCTCCGACGCGTCAAGGAGGGCCAGCAGGGGGGCGGGCAGGTCCAGTCGATCGACGACGCTGGCCAGCACGGCCTCGCGCTCGAACAAGCCGACCTGGGCAGGCATCTTCGGCGGCCGGGCCGTGACTGGCCGCTTGGTCGGCTCGGGCTGAACCGGCGCTGCGGGCACCAGCGCGCGCCCACCGATCCACCAGCTCGGCTCGTCGGCCGCGACGCCCCCGGCGACCAGCTCCGCCAGCGGCACCACCATCTCCTCGAGCGAACAGCCCCCGTGGAAGCCGACCTGGGGTGAGCCCTGATAGACGCCCATCTTCCACGCGAAGGCCTTCCGTCCTTCCACCCCTCCCAGGCCTTCGTCTGCGATCTCCACAAACCCGCTTGGGGGTGCCTCTCCCTCGCGGAGGAGGCGGTGACGGGCGCTCGACCCCTCCTTGGGAGCATCGCCGGTGCGCAGCTCACGGGACACGAAGGGGGTGTGTCCGTGATCGGCCGTGACGATGACGCGGCGACCTGCTTTGAGGGCTGCCTCGAGGCTGGCGAGCAGGCCGGAGATCTCGCGAGCACGAACGGAGATCGTCGCCCCGGTGTTGGACGAGCCGATCTGATCGTCGACGGCGTTGAACACAGCGGCGACCACGTCCGTCGCCTCGCCCTGGAGCTCCGCGAGCAGCTTCTCCCCGTGGTCCGTGAGGTCGCCCTTCAGGAAGAGCTTCCGCGAGCGGCCGCCGAGCGCCTTGTTCTGTCGGAAACGAGCGGGATCAGAGCGAGACTCCTCGGTGTCGCGCCACACCGTCTCGGCGATCCACGGGTTCTTCGGCACCTCGCCCAGGAAGATCGCGCTGCGCGAGTGGCTGGTGATCGACGGGAGCAGCGCGAGCGCGGGGGCGCCGTGGGCCTCCGGATCGCCTCGCAGCCCGATGGGCTTGAACTCCCGGGCGAGCTCCTCCAGGAAGCGCAGGAACACGGGATAGCTGCACCCGTCCAGCACCACCAGGAAGAGCCTCGGCGCGTCGTTCATATCCGCGCGCACCGGCGGATTCTGCCAGAGCTGGTAGAGGGGCACGACGCCGGCGGTGTGCAACGCGCTCGTGAGCCCAGCGCGGAGCAGCTCAGCGAAGGCGAGGTTCTCCTGGTCGCGTCGCTCGCGGTAGCGCCCCAGCACCGTTTCCGCCTCGCGGCGAAAGGCCGGGCTCGCCGCCAGCGCTGTCCGCAGCCGCGCCGCGGTCCAGTCGGCGAAGGCCCCTTCGCGCTGATAGTGGCGCACGCGCGCCGTCACGTCTCCGTCTGCCTGCACGGGCGTGTCGAGGTAGCGGGACAGCCGGGCGAGCTCCTCGAGCACGTCGATCTCCGCGCGCTGTGCCGCGGCGTAGCGGTGCTGCTGCATGTGCTGGATGATGTCGTGGCCCACCGGCTCGCCGCGCGCGGCGCGCTTGGCCACGTCGTCGCACTGGCTCTTCAGGCCGAGCGGCAGATCCGTGCTGCGACGAAGAACCGCGCTGGGCAGCACCTTCCGGCCGATGGTCTCGGCCTTGAGGAGGTAGGTCGCCGCGCCGTCACCGAGCGCGGTCAGCGCCTCGCGTACCAGGGTTGCGACCACGTGACGGAAAGTCTCCTGGGTGAGCTCCACCTGGGCGGGCGCCTCCCAGAGCGGTCCCCATGCCACCTGGGCCAGCTCGGGCTCGTCGAGGGCGAGCAAGATCCCGTGGACCATCAGCGCCTCGGGCAGTTTTTTCTCGCGCACCGCCCAGGCCAGCACGCGACCTACCAGGCCGTGCACGCGCGGGAGCTGACGTTGCAGCAGCGCCGCCACCGCGGCTTCGATCACCGGGGGGCCTTCCAGCCAGCGAGCCAGCACCTCACCGGGCTTGCTCCGTCGCAGGCCGCCTCCGGCCACCGTGTCGAGCAGGAGATCGTCGAGCAGGTCCCGGTCGACGACGGTCGGTAGCGTCCTCTGGCGCAGCTCGCGCTGGATGTGATCCACCTGCATCAGCGCCAGTCGCTGCATGTCGCCGTCGTCATCGGTGACCACCCGGACGCCGAGCGCCAGGCTCAAGATCTCGGCGAGCTCGATAGCGTGGACGCGCGAGCCGCGCGAGCGGCGCACCAGATCTGCGGGGAGGCGGCGGGCGAGCGGCTCCTCCACCAGCGCCAGCACCGGCGCGCCGGCCGCCTTCCAGAGGATGTGTCGCAGCGCGATCTCCGAGGTCGGCAGCACCACCGCGTGCTTGCCGGCGGAGGTCACGAGCTCGCTCGGCAGGGCGCCGAGGCCCGGCGTCGCCAGGGCGAGCACATACCCTTGCTCCCTCGGGCCGCCCGCCATCTCCACGAGCTTTCGCAGAACCAGGAGAGGGTCCATCCTCAGCGCCCCCGCGGTGTGATGGTCACCGCCACGTGCACCTCGGCGTCACCTCGCGCGCGCAGCGCCTCGTCAATCGCAGCATGCAGCGCCTGCCGCGCGCTCGCGTCGCTCGCCCGCAGCGTCTGCTGAACGGTGCCCGAGCTCGGGATGACCCCCGCGATGGGGCTCGGCTCCGGCGGCCTCGGGACCACCGGCACCACGGTGTCGGGCCTGGTCTTGAAGTCTTCGACCCGGCCGGATACCACGCGATGCAAGAGCTCTCGCGCTGCGGAGTTCCAGCGCTCGACGGCTTGCGCCAGCGCGGTCGCCCCATCCTGTTTCGTCAGCGCGTCGTGCAGGGTCTCGAGGAGCGCGATGACGTCGGTCGCGAGGGCGCTGCCTCTGGCGTGCTCGAGGCTGTGGCGCGCGGTCGCGTCCACTCGCTCCACGGCCTTCGCCAGCGGCCCGGCGTCGCGCACCACCGCCCGCACCGGATCACCGTCGTCGTCTGGCCAGAGGCCCACCCACTCCTTCAGGAGCGCGCAGGAGTCGGTCCCCGTGCGCGCGAAAGGAACGAGGCGCGCGATCGCCGTTGTGATGGTCGCGGCGCGACCTTCTCCGCCGGCGCCGAGCCGCGCGAGCTGCTCGTGCAGCGCCACGAGCTCGCCCCGCTTCTCGGTGGCGGCCTTCTTGAGGGTCGTGGCGTACCTGTCCTGCTCGGTCAGCGTCCGCGTCGACGAAGGGCGCTCGACCTGCAGCACGGCGGGGCCCAGGTCCCGCGCGCGGCTCCACTCCGCCAGGTCGAGGAGCGGCGCCCGCACGAGCTTGACGCCGGTGCGGGGGCGCGTGTCGATCTCCACGTCGACGGGCGAGCCGTTCACGGCCTGCACGGCGCGGAAGCTGTCGAGGCGGAGGATCAGCTTCAGGAAGAAGTTCCGCACCAGAGGGGTCAGCGCGTACGTCTCCTGGAGCTTGCGATCGATCCCGTCCCACAAGGCCGACTCCGCCTTGGCCTCCTCGCGGACGGTCTTGATGTAGCGGGTATCCAGGCGAAGCTGACCGCGCGTCTGGCCGAGCGTGACCAGCTCCAGCGGCTCGCCCAGGGTCCGGAGCACCCGCACCTCGTCATCGGTGAAGGCCTCCATCTGCTCGGGGCGCTCGGCGGCTCGCGCGAGCCAGTCGCAGAGCACGCGTAGGCCCTCGGCCTTGGGCTCGGCGCCGAAGTTGGGGTGCGCGGAATAGGCGCGATCGAGCAGGGTGCACGCGAGCTTCTTGATCAGACTCCCCAGCTCGCCGTCGGGCACCTTGCTCTCGATGTTGCTCATCAGCGGCACCAGTCGACCGTGGTCGCGGTACACCTCGCCGAGCTTGGCGTGCAGGCTCTGGCGGAGGTTCTGCGCCTGGTTCTGCGCTTGCTCGGCGACCTGCGCGCGCTCGTGCGGGGCGAGCTCGCGCAGGAGCTCTTCCTGCGACGGGCCGAGCAGCTCGTCGATGGCTGCGAGATCCTGGAGGAGGGCCAGCTCTGCGCCGGTGAGGTGGCGCGGCAACCAGCAGAGGGTGAGCTGACTGCCGTCGCGTCGCTTCACGTCGAGGGCGCGCTGCTCGTCGTCCGCGACCGAGTGCCCGGGGTCGTCCCACGGGTAGTCGATCAGCAGCCGGAGCTCCTCGCCCGGGCGCACCTTGAAGTCCGCGTTCGAGAGCGTGCGGATGTTCTTCACGTCGATCGATGCCCTGCGGCGGGTCTTCCTCCACTCGACGTCGATGGCCTCGCCCAGCTCGCCGCGCTTGAGGCCGAGCGCGGGGAGCAGCACCCCGTAGAAGGCCGCGAGCAGGCGGTTTCCATTGCCCGCGACCCGGCTCCGGGCGCGGTCGAGCAGCTCGCCGAAGTTCACGCCTTGGAGCACGATGGAGATCACGGCCTCGCGGCCCTGACCGGAGAGCTGGAGGGTGCCTGGCACCGCGCGCGAGAGCGAGAGCAGGTCCTGGTGGACCTTGTTGAATTTCGAGCGATCCGTCTCGCCGGTCACCTCGGCGTCGTTCAGACGCACGAGCCGCTCCACCGTCATGCTCGCCGTCCCTTTGAGGCGCGGCGAGACCTCGGCGAGCAGCGAGGTCTTGACGATCATGTCGAGCACGCGCCGGCGGGCCTCGTCGAAGTCGCCGTCCCTGGCGCGGAGCATCGCGTCCATCGCCGGCCGGAAGCGCTGGTAGTACGTGCGATGAATGGCGCGCAGGTCCTCGACCCGCTTGCTCCCCTCGACGCCGGCCTCCGGGAAGATGGCCTCGAAGGCCGAGCCCACCGGGAGCAGCTCCCCGAGCTTCAGCGTGGGATTGTGCAGCACGAGGAGCTCGTAGAGCAGCCGCAGGGCCGTACGATCGCGCTGCATCAGCGAGGAGACGTCAATGAGCGCCTCGATGAGCGCCGGGTGGAAGGGGTAGACGTCGCGCAGGTAGCCGATGTCGGCCCCGTGGAGGATGGCGGGGAGCACCTTCTCGTGATCGCGCGCCAGTGTGTCCACCACCCGCTGGACCTCGGCCTCGCGCTCGGGGCGGCGCTTGAGCACGCGGCCCTTGCACACGTGGCGCAGCTCCACGTCCTCCAGGTTGGTCACCTCGAAGCGCTTGGCGTGGTGGCCCAGGTGCTCGTGGAGGTGCTGCTCTTCCACCATGTCGGGGAAGAACTCCTGGATGTTTCGCTGCCGGGCGACGAAGGCATACACCGGGACGGACCGGGCCCCGTCGGCGTGATCGACGATGCTGTTCAGGCGGTTGATGGCCGCCTCGAACTCGGGCCCGCTCTTCTCGCGCAGCCAGAGGAGGAACTCGTCGATCAGCAGTACCAGCCCGCCGAAGCCCTGTGCCTTGACGTGCGCGGCGAGCTTTTGCAGGCCGGTGGCAAAGTTGGGATCGACGCCCGCCGTCGCGGGGTCGCGGCCCTTCCAGCCGAGGTACGCGCGGGCGAGCGCCTCGCGATCCTCCTGCGTGCCGCTGACCGAGGCGTCGAAATCCTCGCGCGATCCGACGATGCCGGCCTGCTCGAGCTGCCGCCAGAAGGCCGGCCCATAGAGCTCGGCCTCCCGCTGGGCTTCACGGAGGACGCCGTCGACGTGGAGGAACTCGAACGATGCCTTTCCGTGTCGAGCGAGCGCGATGTTGGTGGCCTCGTAGACCGCGCGGTCGAGGCTCGCGCCGGGGCCTCCGGCGGTGGTGAGCATGTGGAGGCGGACGACGAGGAGCCGGGCTTCACCGAGCCAGCTCCGGTGCGTCGCGCCGAGCGCGCGCAGGCGGTCGTCGTCCTTGGACCAGGCGAAGCTCCGGTCTTCGAGGAGAAGGCCGAGGAAGCTCAGGAAATGGCTCTTGCCGGAGCCGAAGCTGCCGTGGACGAAGCGGCCGAGGTCGCCCCGCGTCGCGAAGGTGTGCCGCATCGACGCGAGGATGGTCGGGAGCTCGCTCGCCACCGTTGGCGTGATGACGTAGTCGCGCACGAGGCGCGCGTCGGCTTCGCGGTCCTCCGTCTCGGAGAGGCGCACGACGAAGCCGAGGGCGGTGATGTCCTCGCGGGCAGGGAGGTCGAAGCACTGGGAAACGGTGAGGGTCATGGGTGGGCTCGATGTCCGTGGAGGCCGGCGCGCAGGGCGCAGCGTATCGTTTCGGCTGCGGCGCGACCATCGCGTCGTGCGGCAACCATTCGGGGCGCAGGGCTCCCGTGCGGTGGTAAGGTGCGCCCATGCGTCGGTTCAGCTCCTACGGGCCCGTCAATCCTGCGCAGAACTTTTGCGTCGAACGCCGCGATCTCGTGGAGCGCTGCGTGGCCGCGCTCGTCGATGACCCGGATGTGGGCGGCCACTATTTCACGATCTGGGCGCCGAGGCAGACGGGGAAGACCTGGACCATGCGGCGGGCCGTCGAGGAGATCCGCGCGCGCTACGGTGATCGATTCGTGGTGGGCTTCTTCTCCATGCAGGGCGTCGTGCTCGACGACGACCAGCCGGAGGAGGCCTTCTTCAAGTTCGTCCCCCACCGCTTTCAGCTCGGCTTCGGCGTCGAGGCCCCGATGCCGGCGAGCTGGGACGACTGGAGCCAGCTCTTCGCCCGCAAGGGAGGCTACTTCGATCGCCCGGTCATCCTCTGCATCGACGAGTTCGACAGCCTGCCACGGAAGGTGATCGATAGGCTGGTGGCGCTGTTCCGTGACATCTACCTGAGCCGCGAGGGGTACTTCCTCCACGGCCTCGCCCTCATCGGCGTCCGTTCGGTCCTGGGCGTGGACAGCGAGCGTGGCTCTCCCTTCAACGTGCAGCGCTCTCTCCCGATCCCCAACCTCACCCAGGGCGAGGTCAGAGAGCTCTTTGCGCAGTACCAGGCGGAGAGCGGGCAAGTCGTCGAGCCGGCCGTCGTCGACGCGGTCTTCGAGGTCACCCGTGGCCAGCCTGGATTGGTGTCCTGGTTCGGCGAGCTGTGCGCCGAGAAGTACAACCCCGGTCCGGAGCAGGCCATCACCGCGTCCACATGGCGACGGGTCTATTCCAGGGCGTGTCAGGCGGAGTGGAACAACACCCTGTTGAACCTGGTGAAGAAGGCGCGCGCCCCCCACCTCGCGCGGGTATTGACGCTGTTCACCGATCCCAACGTGCCCTTTTCGATGGACAAGGACTGGTGCAGCTACCTTTACATGAACGGCATCATCGACCCCGCGGAGGCCCCGGAGGGCGGTGACGGCGGAGCACTGGTGTGCCGCTTCTCGTCGCCGTTCGTGCAGCGGCGCCTGTACGCCGCGCTGACAGACGACATGTTCGGCGACCGCGGTCCCATCCTGGCCGTCGAGCCGATCGACACGCTCTCCGACGTATTCACACCTGAGGGGCTCTGTCTGCCGCCGCTGCTCGAACGCTACCGGGCCTATCTCAAGCGCCTCAAGGCGCGAGGCATCGATCCCTGGGTGGGGCAGCCGAGGCGTGCCGATTTGCACCTGACCGAGGCCGTGGGGCACTTTCACCTCTATGCCTGGCTCCGGGACGCCTTGGGGGGGCGTTGCCTGATCACCCCCGAGTTCCCGACCGGGAACGGGAAGGTCGATCTGGTGCTCAAGGCGGGTGAGGCCATGGGCGTCATCGAGGTGAAGAGCTTCGTGAACCGCTACGAGCTCGAGAAGGGGCACGCGCAGACAGCCGGATACGCGAAGAAGCTGGGGCTCGCGGAGGCGACGATGGCGGTGTTCGTGCCCGTGGAAGAAGCCGCCGTGCCCAAGGAGCTGTCGGGGGAGGTGACGATCGACGGGGTGACGGTGACGGTGGTGGCGCTCGGGTGGGTGTAGCGCGCGGTAGCTCTGGATCCGGCTGGTTTCCATTGTCGGAGGTCTCCCTGCCCAGCGCACCATCACACGCGCACGAACGTTGCCGCGCAGAAGCCCCGCGCCCAAGCACCCGGCGTCTTCGCCACCATCCAGGTCTCCAGCGTCGCAGCGGAGTCCACGCCGCCCGCCGGTCCCCGCTCGATCCGCGCTGGGCTCGTGCCGGTGCTCCCTTCGAGGAACAAGACGTTACGGCCGGCGAACAGCGTCGTTCGGCCGTCCGTGCCCTGCTCGAAGAGCACGGGGAGCCCCGGCTCCAGGCTCGTCAGCGCCTTCCAATCCGCGTCCGAGACCCTTACGTTGACGGGCGACCCATCTGGCCAGGGCCGCGCCCATGAGGCCGCAAGCATCTGTAGCGTCCGATGAGACGGCGACAGCTCGAGCTTCATGGGCGCAGCGCGGAGCAGCATCTCGAAGAAGGTGGTCGCGCCGCGAACGAGCCGAGGCTCCACGAGGCGTACCCCGGCCTCCACGCCCGAGGTGAGTCCGTGCTTGGCGTCGAAGTTGGCGGAGAAGAGCACAGCCTCCTTTCCGTCGGCGATGACGCACTTGGCGTGGTTCACGCCGTCGGCGAGCACGGTGCAGCCGAGCTCCGCGAACTCGGCGGCGTCGCGGCGATGCGAGGGGAGGTGATTGCGCGCGCGGACGAGGAGCCGCACCCGGCCGCGCTTCTCCTTCCGGAAGCGCTCGACGGCGGTGAGGAGCAAGTCTCGTTTGTCGGCCATGCCTTCGAGGCTGAAGGAAGCCAGCAGCAGGTCTCGCTCGGCGGCGAGGATCGTGTCCCGCGAGGCCTTGAGGATCGAATGCACCGAACCGTGTGTCCAGAGCGCGCACTGCCGACTGGCCGGCTGGGGAATGGTGGTGAACGACGGAGGTGTTTTACCTCGTTTCGCGACCGTGTAGGCGCCACCCGGGGCCACCTCCCACGTGCACTCGTGCCAGAGACGTGCATAGAGGCGAGCCACCCGCAAGACCTCCGCCTTCTCTCGCACGATCACCCCGACCTCCGTGGTTCGCGTGAACGCGCTGGACTCCAAGTTGGCGCTCGAAACGAGGGCGATCTCGTCATCGACAACGATGAACTTGGCGTGACAGCTGTCGTGTCCGCGGACATACAGGCCGCGCTCCACCAGCGGGCCGAAGCGCTTGGCAAGAGCTTGTTTGTCGCCGGCGTCATCGTCGTCGGCTTCGGCAAGGCCTCTGGCGAGCGACTGCTCGTCCAGCAAGGTGATGACGTAGACGCTGCCGCGCAGGCGGTCCACCGCCGCAAATAGCTCCTCGAACAGCTCGTCGTCCCCGAAGCGAAAGCTAGCGATGAAGATCTTGCGCTTCGCGTTGCGAATCATCACGAGGAGCGCGTCCTTCAGCGTCGAGCGGTAGCCTTCGCGCGTCCAGACCAGGCCGTCAGAGCTCTGGGGGGTGCCGTCTTCCGATCGAGGCTTGAGAGCCTCGTCGAGCATGTCGCTGGAGAAGGCGCCGGCGCGTGGCGACAGCACGAAGAAGGCGCCGCTGACGAAGCGAGAGGCGATGTCGATCTGCTCAGCCATAGGCGAAGTCTTCCCGTGCTCGGAGGGTGTAGGTGGTCATGAAACGCTTCATGGCCCATAAGCGCTCTTCGACACGGGCGCGCGTCAATGCGTTCGGGGCGGCGAGGGGGAAGCGCTCGCGCGCGAGCCGCTCGTGGTCGGAGAACGCCGCCGCCGAGAAGGGGTTGTCGCCGGCGACTGCTTGCTGTGCCATCGCGTCGATCGCGAACATGTCCGCGCCGCGCGCCGAGGTCGGTTCCAGAGAAAGTCGCACGTCGACCTTGGCGGTCGATGAGCAGACCGAGATGGGCAGCGCGTCCGTGAGCCACCGATCGCGCGCGAGAGCTCCGGCGTCTGCGTCGGAGACGCCTGCGCGCCACTGGCAAGGAGCGAAGGGCTCGAGCTGCTGAAACACGAAGGAAGGGAGCCTGTTCGCCGTGCCCTTGAAGAACACACCGAACTGATCGGCCAGCGCGATCCACTCCTGGAGGAGCGGAGACCCTTTCCCGAGCTTGAGCTTTTCTCTGCTGTACTGGCCGCGCGCGGCCTTTTTTCGCTCGTGACCCCAGATGTCGAGCTCGGCGAACGCCTCGGTCCCCTCGCCCAGAACATGGCCGCGCCCGAAGTAGCAGGGCGACAGGTCGGGCCACGGCGGCGGCTTCGCCCAGGCATCCAGGGCGAGGATTTCGTGTGCAGCTCCGGAGATGCGCCCCGCGGTGATGCGGCTCGCGAGGAAATCGGCCACGCCTTCGGCGCGGTCGAGGTGAGCGGGCCATGGCGCTCGCCGGGGCGCGCGGAGCTTCTTGTCGATCCGGGAGAGCTGCGCTGTCAGCTCCGGATCGGCGGTCACCTCGTCCTGCCGAGGGAAGTAGACGAAGGTCATGCTCTCCGCGTGCACTTCGCGGATGTTCTTGGTCGCGATGATCCCTGCGGCTTGGTCCTCGTCGACGAAATATTCGCCGGTCGGTCCCTCGATCAGCGTTCCGTGAGCCAGGAGGCGGGTCGCGCTCGACGCGATCACCGCCGCAGGAACGGATATCGCGCGTTCGAGCTCGCGGAGGGTGAAATGGCCGAGGGTGAGGCAGGTCTCGAGGAGGAACGCTTCCATGCGTCCGAGCTGCCGGGGCTTGAAGACCCGAACGGGGACGGAGGACCAGACGATGAAGGGAATCAGTGCCTCGCGCACCACGGCGCGCACCCCTCGGGGAAAGGGCAGCTCGTCGGGAGCCGCCTCGAAGCGAAGGGGGGCATCGACCGCCGGAGGGGACAGATCGAGCGTGAAGTCCCCGATGTTCACCGGCGCCTCCGCTTCGCGCCGAAGTCCTCGATCATCTGCATGTCGTTAGGGTGAGCCTCGAACAGGGAAAAGAGGTTCGCGTAGAAGTGCTGGTGTTCGCCAAGGCGCCGCAGGGTGGGGCGATGCCCCACGAGCACCAGCGCGCGCCGAGCGCGCGTGAAGGCGACGTTGAGCCTCCGGGGATCGCGGAGCCACATCCCGAAATTCGGACTGAGCGGACGTCTCGGCGAGCGGGCGCGGCAAAAGCTGATGAAGACCAGGTCGCTCTCCTGGCCTTGAATCCTGTCGATCGCGTCGATGACGCGGAAATTCAGCCGCTGGAACGATCGGTGCCGCTCGGCGATGCGCGCTCGCACCCGCCTCGCTTGATCCCGATAGAAACAGAGGATGCTCACGGTCGGCGGCGGTGCGCTCGAGCGGGCGAGCCCGCGCTCGAACTCTTCGCAGGCGTCGACGATCCACTGGACCTCGAGCTCGTTGACGAACCCTGTACCGACCATCTCCTCGGCGGCGTCGCGCCCGCGAAACTCGGTGTTGAGGAAGGTGACGGGCTTCGGGAAGGCCTGGCAGACCAGCGGCAGCACGCCGAGCCGCGCCAGCGTGTTCGCGTCGGGGCTCCGGTAAGCTCCCTTGTAGATGGGATCCTTCACGAAGCGGGCGATCGGCTCGACCATCCGTCGCTGCTCCGTGAGCTTCTGCCGGATCTCCCGCGCGCAAGCACGAACGCCGCGCTCGAACGTGCTCTCGATGAGGAAGTAGCGCAGCGTCCGGAGCATCTCGACGAAGCTCTCCTCACCTCCGTCGCCGTGCCACTTGAGGCGCGTGGTCGAATGGAAAGCGGTAGTGCGCAGTCCACTCGTTGCTTTCGAGGAGAGGGCCGGCGATGGCCAGCACCGAGTCGACCCTGAAAGCGTGCTGTTTTTCTTCCTCCTGCCAGTCCTGGGCCAGCTTCTCCACCGCCGCGGGCAGGTCGGCCGCGAGGTTTCGTTCGACGAGCGCGCAGGCCATGAGCGCAAGGAGGAAGTGCTCCGTCGCTGGCTCGACGTGCGGGGGTAGCTGGTGCTCGTCCCCGACCAGGATCCAGCGCCGCGCCCGGACAGCGCCAATGAGAAATTCCGCGTCGGTGACCCGACTTGCCTCATCGACGATCAGGGTGTCGACGTTCCCCACGTGGGAAAAGCGCTTGCTGGCCACGCCGACCGTCGTGGCACAGATCAAGTTTGCGGCGCCCAGCAGCGCCTCGCCGATTTCGTTCTCGAGCGCGTCCTTCGCTCCGGGCTCCTGACCCTCGCGAATCCACTTGTCCTCGATGGCGCGGAGCTGAGCGATCCTGTCGGGCATTGTTCCGAGCGCCTCGAGCTCGACCCGCACTTGCTCCCGGTGTTGTCTCGGCCGGAGCACCTTCTTCACGAGCGCACGCAAGGCATGCTCGTAGGCGTAGTCCCTCACGTCGGCGTCCACCTTCGCAGAATTCCACGTCAGGCGAACGGGCAAGACGCCATCCCTCTTTTCGATGCGGCGGAGCACCTCGTCCACGGCCACGTTGGTCGAGGAGAGGAGGAGCACCCTCTCACCCCGCCCCACGAGCCGCTGCACGATCTCGGTGATCACGGTCGTCTTCCCCGTCCCCGGGGGACCTTGAATGAACAGCGTGTGCGGCGTGGACACGGCCCGCTCCACGGCGCTCTTCTGCTCGTCCGTGAGCTGCCCCAAAGCGTGGCCGGAGTCCTCGGGCACGATCGCGAGATCGGGCTCGAGGGCTTCGGGCTCCGCGATGAGCGCCCGGAGATCTTGCCAGTTGCCCGCCACTTCTCGGGCGAGGAACTGCTTCAAGGCTCTCTGATGGGCTGCCATCGCGAAGCGGGGGATCTGCTCGACAACGACGGACGCGCCTGGCTTGAGCTCCATCGCCCCGGGGGTCTCCAGCTCGATCACACTCCCTTCGATCTCATGGATCGAGCCCCGAAACTCCACGCCCCCGGAGATGGTGCACACAACGGGGCAATCGGCTCGCCAATCGTTCAGGTCACCCTTCGTGGCCACTCGCAAGAGGTTCTCCGCCTGATCGAGCTCTCCGGGCACGAGCACCTCGCCGACCACACGCACGCGCGGTGCGCGGTCGGACCGCCGGCGGAGCGCGACGAGCAGCTCGGCAAACGCCGCGTAGCGAAAGAGCCCGTCAGACTCCTCGGTGTTCGGGGGGGCCTGGGGACGCTCGATGGGCGGGGGCTCCGCGAGCCGCTGCAAGGCCTCGTTGTAGGCGAGCAGCACCTCCGCCGAGGCGAGCTGTTCGAGCTGGATGGGCCGCAAGACGATCGGCAGGAACGGCACTGCCGTCATCGCGCCTGGCTCGTCGAATCGCTCGATCTTCGTGATGACCACGATCGCGGCCCCGAGCATCCTCCCAGTCTGGGGTTTTGCCCAGATCTTGAACGTGCTGGACTCGAAGGTGTAATAAGGCGACGCGCTCGTGCCTATTTTTCGGAAGACATACCCGCCCTGGAAATCGGCCTCGACGTCCTCGGCCGAACATGCGAGCCCGGCGAGGCGCTCCGGGAACGACGGGAAGTAGCTCAGGCAGAGCTCGGTCTGCCCCGCTGCCGAGCTGCCCGCCAGCTCCTCGATCCACGCGCGGGGGACTTCGAGCGTCGGCCAAAAGGAAGGCTCGGTGCTCATTCGCCGATCCGGACGAAGCGAAGCGCCTTGACCGCCTTCGCGTAGGGCTCGGCCTCCCCGTGCAGGCTCCAGTAGGCCGAGAGGGTCTGCTGCGCGGGGCCCCTCAGCGCCTCACAGTCCTTCCGGCTCACGCTCTGGTATCCGTGCGCCAGGATGGAACGGTTGCGGCCATTGGCGAGGTTACGGAGCTGCGAGAGGGCCTTTGCGTTTCCGAGCAGCGCGGCGTCGGACAGCGGATCCTTCTCGGCGCACAGGAGGATGGCTCCATCGAGACAGCCCACCGCCCGGGGCAGGCTGATTTCCCCCTGCTTGCCGTACACCTCCCGTGCGAGCGCCTGGAATCGTCCCTGCAGCGACGCCTCGTCCGGATCGATCTTCGCGTAGTCCGGGGCTTCGCAGGAGAAGCCCGGGTAGCGAGCCTCGAGCCGGCTGGCGATGGAGGCCTCGATGGTCCGGTAGAAGAGCAACGAGGAGAAGTCGTAGCGCCCCGCCTCCATGTTGGCCTCCCCGAGCAGGAAGAGGGTCATGATCCTGGCCGGGTGCTCGTCCGCGATAAGGCGCTCGATGAAGGCGAGCTGCGCTTCGAGCTTCGCGCCGTACATGCGCGAGAGCGGGCCGGGCTGCGCCAGTCGCTCCTTTATCTTGGGCATGGCCACCTTTAGCCCCTCGATGTCGAGGTTGCGCCATGCCTCGTAGAAGCTCGAAAGATCGCGCAAGAAGCGCGCTCGACCGGGCTCGCTCAGGCGCTCGGCGAGCTTCTCGTAGCGGGCGCGGGCGATCGTGTAAGCGCCCATGTCGAAGTCGTGGTCCGCGCGGCGCTCTTCGCCGCCCCCATACAGGAGGTACGGGCTGTCGAAGAGGAGGACCTCCTCGGTGCCCGGTGCCGCGATGCGCCTTTCGTCGTCGTACTTGTTGTTGACGTAGGCGATTCGCAGATCCAGCTCCGAGGCGGCCATGGCGGCTCCGGCGCTCATCAGCTTCTTGCCTCCGGTGATGTCGACCACGGTCTCCCTATCAGCGCTCTTCTTGCCCTCCCTCGCGCGTCGCTCGTCGTACGCCCGGACGTGGCGGCAAATCATCTCGTAGATCGACAGGTCCGAGGGCACGCAGCTCTCGTGGCGGAAATGTCTCTGCCGGAGGCCGTTCTTGAGCAGGAAGTCCGCGATGGTGTCGATGTACGCGTAGGACTCGTCGGACGAGATCACCAGGACCTCCTCCGGCCGCAAGACGCCCGCGGTGATCATGGTGGTCTGGGGCGAGAAGCCCGCGATGCTGATCAAGAGGCCCACCTTCGGGAGCGCCCCCGCGCCCTCGAGCTTTTCACGGGCCTGCTCGATGATGGGCCCGCTCATCTCCTCCAGCCAGTAGCGACGCGCCTGTTCCTGGCGTGTCCCCTCGCCGTGCGTCGCTTTGCCATCGAGGATTTCATCGTGCCGCTTGCGCAGCTCCCGAATGGTCCGCTTGTTCTCGTCCACGTTCACCCCTCTCCCGCAGCCTCGCCGCCTTTCGTCTTCCGCTTCTTCGCCGGCTCCCTGGGCGCCTTCTCCTTCGGCTCCTTCGCCTCTCGGGGCTTCCTCACTCCCGGGGGCGGGTGCGCCGCGGCCCACTCCTCCAGCATCGCCTCCGTCACCCCCTGCTCCCCCACCACGCCGCGGATGTCCGCGCGCAGATCGGCCGCGGCCTTCGCGTCTTCCCAGGCCACATAGGGCAACAGGAACCATGCGCTGTACAGGAGCCCGAGGCGCTCCTTGACCGGCACGCCTGCGCTCTCGGCCTTCTCGTCGAGCCCCAAAAGCACCTTGGCGCGCTCTCGGTGCGTCCAGCCCGCCCAGCCGAAGAGGGGGGCGTCGCTCACCCCGGCGGGTACCTCGGTGAAGGACAGGAAGCGCTCCTTGGGCACGTCGAGCTTTCCGCGGAGGGACCAGTATTCGGTGCGCAGGTAGTCCTTCGTGTCGTACTTGGGAGGGACAGGCGGGGTGACCTTCTGGCCGGCGTCTTCGAGGTGCTGGAGGCGCCAGGTCTCCTCCCACTGGGCGCGCTTGCGGAGGCCCTCGGGCTTGAAGACATGGACCTTGAGGGTCGGGACGGCCTGGTCGGCGATCTGCTCGGCGAGGAGGGCGTCGACGTCGAAGTCGGCCCGGCCGGTGAGGAGCTCTCCCACGGCGAGGAGGGCGGGGTCGTTGCGGAGGGCTGCGGCGGCCTGGGCGACGGTGAAGGGGTCTTTGCGGGTCCTGGCCCAGTCTTCGAGGTGGTCCTGGAGCCAGAGGGTGAGGGCTTCGCGCTCTTCCTTGTCGTGGTCGGGGTTGTACCAGCGGCGCTTGTAGGTAGGCTGTTCGAGGAGGGAGAGGTCGCGGCTCTGCTCGGTGCGATCGAGGCGGGCCTGGACGACGGCGCGCTCGGGCGGAGGGAGGGAGTCGAGGGTGGTGTGCGGGGTCCAGCGGTGGCGCTCGAACCAGGCGGTGGGCTGCTCGTCGGGCTCTTCGCCGCGGGCGAGGGCGGCGCGGCGCTCGGCGTCTTCGCGGGCGAGGGTGATCTCGAAGGGGCGCTGGCCGGGGAGGATCGGGAGGAGGTGTTCGGGGGCGCGGATTTCGGCGTCGGGGTCGATGCCGTAGAGGCGGTAACAGAGCCAGTCGAGCTCTTCCTGGAGGGCGACCATGCGGGAGAGGCGGTCGAGGTCGCGGGCTCGGCGGGCCTGGAGGGCCTGGCGGAGAGGTTTGGGGCCTGAAAGCGCGTGGGTGTCGAGGGTGGCGCGGGGGGAGTCTTCGACGCGGGCGCGGGCGAGGGTGTCGAGGGCACGGGCGAAGGATTCGAGCTGGGGATCGGAGGTGCGGGCGAGGGGGAAGGATTCGAGCTTGGTGCCGCGGCACCGAACTGCTAGCGAGTGCTCCCAAGCTTCATCGCCGATTTGAGACCGCTCGCCGATGCCTTGCCAACTCCCGACGGCTGGCAGACTCTGCTTGACCCAGAACTCCCGCAGTGGAGAGTTGAGCTGCGCGAGAAGGATCGAGGTGTTGCGTCCTCTGTTGCGCCGACAGGGAGCTTGATGACCGGCGCGGTACTGCTTGAAGACCTTGCCGCCGCGGAATCGAGCGACGAAGTGGTTGTGGGTCGAGCCTTGAAGGCCCCGAATGTTATTGATCGATAGAAGCGGAACTTGTCTCGCGCTAGTCGGCGAACATCGAATTGGTGCCACTGTCGATGCCGGCTTCTGCCTGCGGAACGATAGTGCCCGCCGCAAACGACAGCCCTCCAGCAAAAGAGTGCGGTATGGCCACATGGTTGCGGGGTTCTGCTTGTAAGTTTGAGCTCAGTGAAACCCGCGATCATCAAGAGACTCTGATGGAAGAAAGGCCTAATGACGAAGCTTCCCGTGTAGTAACCATGTGCCCAGTCGCGAAGTTCTCTCCGATGACAATCGAGCGCTTTACTGGCGCATCGCAACCGGTCGCAGATCGCTGACCTGGAACACGCGCTCGTCTTCGCCAATGATGACGGTGAAACCAATTGCGTCGGCGTTTGACATTCCACCGCTCCGACAACCGATGATCGTTACCGCACTTACTGTTATTGAGCTGCGGTCGAGTGCAGCTGATTCTGCTGCTCCCCCACCGCCAATGGCTCCACGGGTGTAGTGTTCAGTCGTCCGCTTGTGGTAGATTCTGTGACGCTGATGAACTCGTTCTCGAAAATAGCCGGCGCATTTGGCGTGATGCCCTCAACGATACTGCGCCACACGCTTACCCTGAGTCGGATCGGCGGGTTTTCCTGGTTCGCCACGCTTGCCCATGATCACTGCGTACGGGTTGACGATCGCGGCACGTCTGGTTGCGCGCAAACAAAGATAACCGTCGGCGTGCCGTGGCCGGGGATATAAGCTCCCGAAGTCGAAACCACCTTGCGCAGATCCCGTTTTGCGAGCACCTCCTGAATGAGCGCCTTACCAAACTCCCGCTTCATGAACGAGTCCGCAGTGATCTCCCCCATGAATCCGCCATCGACGGCGAGCTGGAGCATCCGCTCGGTAAATGGCGCCCCCAGCGAGTACTTCCCCGCAGCCGACACATACCGCCGCGTCTTCCCGACCTTCTCCTTATGATACTCCCGCTTGGTCGCATCCTTCTCGGTGATATAAGGAGGATTCCCCACCACTGCATGAAATCGGGGCTTGAGCACCTTTCGCAGCGCCGCCCTTATCTCCGGCGGCGTGAGCATCCCATTGCTCTCCCGCGCGACAGGGTCGAGCGCCGCAGAGGTAAGCTGCTGTTCCTCCTCCACCTGCTCCAGCGCATCCGCGCAGTACACCCGCGGGTGAAAATCATGCGCAGCCCCGAGGTCTGTCTCCCCGCATATCTCCAGGGCAGTCATCACCAGCCGAGCCCGCGCCAGCCCGCACGCATAATCGTTCAGATCAATGCCCACCACCCGATCGAGCACATCCTTCACCACCTCGCGCACATCCCGCCCAGGCTCCTTCTCTCGCATCCCGGCCACGATCCGCTTGAACCCCGCCAGCAGAAAGTGCCCCGACCCACACGCCGGATCCAAGAGCCGCACCGTCTCGATCCCGAACTCCGCGATCGCCGGCGTCAGCGTCTCATCCAGGATGAAATCGAGCACGAAATCCGGCGTTTGCAGCAGCGCATACCGCTTCTTCACCACCGGATCGAGATCCTGGTACAGATCCCCCAGCAGCCGCCCGTCGAAGTGCTCGTCATCGAAGCGATAGCGCAGCGCCCCGCTGTCCAGATCCTTGCTCCGCCAGAGATCGATAAGCTTGCTCGACAGCGCATCGGGCACCACCCCGATCTCCGCCGGCTGCGGGGCGAACAGCTCCGGCAAACCCCCCTGTCCCGTCGACAGATCCCGGAACACCCAGCGCAGATACGCCGTGGGCCCCAGGTTCGGCGCCAAGTGGGCGAAGAGCTGCTCGCTCTCCGGGTCGAGGATGCGCCCGGGCCGGAGCAGCCCCCGGTCTTCCAGGGCGCGCACGTAGAGGGATTTCAGCACCCAGAGCACCGCAGCCCGCCGGGAGAGCAGGTCGGTCCACAGCTCGAAGGCATCCCCGACCTTCTCGTCCCGGTGGAGGACGCGGGCCCGCTCCTGCGTGGGCCCGGGGGCGAGGAGCTGCGTCCGGAGGGCGGCGGCGATCTCGGTGGAGAGCTTGGTCAGCGCTTCGCGGAGGGTCTTGCGGGTGGTGAGGTCCATGAGAATGAGCGAACCCTATGCGGACGTGAATCGCGTGGCCAGACGATTGGCGATGTCTCGGTCGAACACGCGGACGCCAAGCTCGCGCCGACCGCGACCGGCGAAGGAAAGAAAATTGAAGCTCCCAATCACCGACCAATCATCACAGATCAGCAACTTGGCGTGAGTGTCAGCCTCGAGGATTTTCACTCCGGCCTGTTCGAGCCCACGCCAACCCGCATCGCCCTCTTCTCCCGCGATGGATCGGCTGTGATATCGGATCCCCACCTCGACGTTGCGCTTCCTTGCTCGCTCGATCGCGCTGATCACCGGCCCGCTCAACCCAGCGGCCCCGATGTCTGGAGACTCGAGAAAGAGACGTCTCTGCGCGCGTTCCAGCGCATAGAGGAGCACCTCTCGATGCTCTAGATCCCGCACCGGGACAGCGATCGGCCGGGCCGACTCGAGCTGCTTACGAAGATCCGTCGCGCGCTGCCGCCATGCGCG
The DNA here is from genome assembly GCA_046351295.1 of Byssovorax sp. GTDB lineage: Bacteria > Myxococcota_A > Polyangia > Polyangiales > Polyangiaceae > JAXLYT01. The sequence continues at coordinate 7,100 of JAXLYT010000078.1, read as the reverse complement.
ACTCCAGAGCTTCATGCTGATCGGGACGTCAAGCCTCGGCGGCAAGATGTCCACGATGATCGGAGCCCGCCGGCTCCGCTCCGCCATGCCGAGCAGCGCCGGCGAATCGATGATGCGGCGGCTCAGGCGGAAATCCGGGATGACCTCCTTGATCCACCGAAGAAGCTCCGAAATCGGGTGAGTCGGCGCTGTACGCTCATCCTCGGGTGCGAGCTCGACGATCGGTGGCGGCGACGTGAGCCTGATCCCCAGCTCTTCGGTGGCGCGTTCTGGACCCGAGTTGAGAAAATTGCACGACGAGACCACCAGCCATCGATGGTCGCAGGCGATCACCTTGGCGTGGCTCAGCGCGGAACGATCAGAGATGATGACGCCGCCGCCCGAAGGGTGCCGCTTCATTCCGGCCAGGAAGCTCTTCGTCTCTTCGTCGAGGACATCGTCGCGCTCCATGCCCCAGAGCAGACAAACCAGCACTCCTCTGGAGACAGCGGCCTCGATCTGTCCCCGCACGGTGCTGTTGCCGAGGCGCTTCATCCACGGACAGGCGAGGATGACCTGCTGCTCAGCGTCCGCGAGAGCCTTCGCCATGGCATCGTGGTGCGCCCGCGCGCCCTCGAGCAAGTCGACCGTCGCCGTGCACTGAGACGCACGCGCGACCGACTCCGAAACCTCGCCCTCGATCTCGCGCAGCTCGTCATGCGCTGTTAGGGAAGGAGCTTTAATATGTTGCTCGACGGCGATGTCGAAGCGACGAATGTCCTCGACCGGGTCTCCGAGCGGAGGTTCCCCGCCTTCGAAGTCGACGGACGAGTTGAAATCGAGCCGGTCGAACAGCTGACCTTTTTCGCGGCCGACATTACGCTCCCATAGGTTACTCAGACCCGTCGCGATCCGGCGCCGGATCATTGCCGGGATGGTCGCTGGGCCGGGAAGCTGGAAACGTGGAGCCGCGCCCTCGTCGGCGCTCGACCAAGCGAGCTGAACGACGAGCAACGAGCGTCCCACTTCGGCGACACCGACGCCTCCGCCGGTGGCTGCGCCGCGACGCAGCCGAACCTCGCCGATCCGGGCGTCCGTGCGGACCCTCGCGTCGGAGCTGGAAGGGCCTTCGTCCCCCTCGTTCCCCTGGCGAGGGGGGCGAGCGAGCACCGCAAAGAGCAGCTCGTTGGATGGGATCTCGTCCACGAGAGGCAGCTCAGGATCGGGGGGGAGCAAGGGCAATCCGGTCCGTTCGAGCGGGGAGAACGGCGGCGACCGAAACACCGCGCCCGTGACCGTCTCCTGGAGCAGCTGGACCGTGCGTGGCTCCGGAGCTGCAGCCGTGGCGAACGAGGTTTCCCACCCGCTCGTGGGATGCGCGACATCACCCATCCGCTCGGTCACGACCGCGGACACCTGCAAGTGCCCATCGAGACCGATCTCAAGCAAACCCGCCGCCAGGAGGTCGACACAGGCGTCGAGAACCAACCGGAGAGCCAGCCGAAGGTGAGTCGCAAGCGTTTCGAGGTTCGTGGCACCGGCGACGACCGCGCGGAGCAGGTGAGCTTCGATGGGCGTGAGCCCCTCGTACGGATGGTAGCTGACCACCACCTCAAAGCGGCGGCACACCAGTAATACGTCTCGTTGGGCGTTCATCGTCGCCTCGGCTGAAAGTTGAGATCCCGAATGGGATCTACCAAGAAGCGTGACTGTGAGCGAATGATGGTGGCCACCCTCGACCAGTGGGTATTCTTGAAGCGCTCGAAGTGCTCGAGCGCGCCGACGATGACGAGGAGCCTCCGCGCCCGGCTGAACATTACATTGGCTCTCTCGGGCTCCGCCATGAACCCGATCCCTGCGCGCTCACCTTCTTCGAAATTGTTACGAACCAAGCTCACGATCACCACTTCTGCTTGGCGTCCTTGCACGGAGTCGACGGTGTGGATCGCGTTCTTCGGCACCTCCTGAGCGCGCTCGATGAGCAGCCGAACCTGCGCCTTGTACGGGCTGAGAAGTATGATCGGCGGAATTTTCTTGTCGTGCTCGGGTGCCTTGCCCACATGGGTCAAGAGCCTCCGCACCAGGTCAATCTCGGTATTGTTTGTCAATCCGTCTTGTTCTCGACTCTCATGGGCTTCGACCCCGAGCTTCGACGTGTCGATCCACACAAGGGCGGTGTCTCGGAGAAATGTCGGTTCTCTGAACCCGTGTGCTCTTTTGGCGTCAGGATGGGTATTCAGAATGCCTTTATAGTAGGCTTCGCTGACGAGCGCTGCGATGTCCGGATGCATACGCCGCTGAACGTCGATCGTGGCATGGGAGCTGATGCCGCGCAGCTCCGGAGCCTGCATCAGGTGCTCGAAATGCTTGAAGTACTTCTTCCACTCCGCATCCGGCTTCACACCCGTTGCGATCGCGGTCGTCCCGACCTCGGCATCCTTGGCAAGAAGATCGGCGATCTCGCCGGCCTGGAACGCGGGGAGCTGCGCATGATCGCCAATCAAGAGCCACCGCGCACCCTGGACCATGGGGACCAGGATTTCAGTGAACCAGCCTCGCGCGGCCTCTTCGACGATGACCCAATCAAAAGATGTTGCTCCGTGTGTGCCGCGGATAGCGGGGCTTCCGGCGCCGGCGCAGGTGACGAAGACCAGTGCGACGGAGCGCACCAGCCTCTGGGCCAGGTCGGCATCGATCCGACGCTGCATCGCCAGGCCTCGCCACTCCTTCGCGAGCGCCCCCAGCGTGCTCTTGGCGGCACCGACGAGCGGTTTCTTCAGCTCCTCGACGATGGCGGCGACAACTTTGTCGGGGAGATATGCCTGGGAGGTGTCTCCGACCTTGCTCTGGGTGCGCGAGCTCGCGATCCGGACGAGGAGACGCTGCTCGTGGCCCTCCTTCGACGCACCGACGACCTCCTCCAGCAAGTTGTCGAGCGCGTGATGGGACTGCGCCGACACCAGGATACGCGCGAAGGGATCCGCCTCCAGGATAGCCTCGATAGAGTGCCGGGCCACGAAGGTCTTGCCCGTGCCCGGCGGCCCCTGGAGCACGAAGAGCGGCCAAGTCTCGAGGATCTTCCGAACCAGCGCTCTCGTTTGCTCTTCGAGCCCGAGGCAGGCGGGAGGATCCGTGAGCTTGAGCTCTAGGGCGGTGGGATTCGCGAGCTGGGCTGCGAGATGATGCTGTCGTCGTTCGAGATCACGGAGAGCGCTTTTTTGCCTTGATTGAACGATCAGCATGGCTGCATCGCTCGCGCGAATATATCCCTCTCGGGGCACGCGATCGCCATCAGGCTTCGATTCGAACTGCACCGTGTGATCGTCCAGTTTGCTCTTGAACGCGAGTCGAATCGCCTCGTCCCTGGCGCGCAGCTCCGTCCGTAGCAAGAACTCGGGCGTCTCGCCTGTATCCAACCCGTGGCGCCACTCGGCCTCGAAGGAACGCCCCATCAAGGCCGGCGGGCGCGCTTCCCGGTAGAGTGACAGGAACGCGCCGTCTTCGGTGTCGTTCGGGGGCAAATCTGGTTCGGGATGCTGTTCCAGGATGATGGTGTGGGGGTCCGTCTCTAGGCGCTTGTACTGGTATTCGTTGGCCGCGGAGATTGCCCGCTGAGCTCCAAGGAGCCAGTTACCAGCGCGGATGATTGGCGCCGCCGGTCCCTGCGCGTCTGCAAATTCGATCGATCCGACAAGGGGATCCCAGGACGGAGCGCTCGCGGGGATTGGTCGCGTCGTTCTCGCGGTTTTTCCGGGTTGAAAAAAACGCGCCTCTACTCGTGGGAGCGCGCGTACCTTGGGTTGAGTGCGGAGGGCTCGAGCCTGGTGAACCGGAACGAAGTACTTTACGACGATCGCGCGTTTTTCGACGCCTCCTGTGCCTTGATCAAGATACTGAGAAAAATAGGCATACTCGCGACCAAGGAGGACGATCTTTGCTTGACGCGTTTTTTCATCCTTCTTTTTCAGCTCCCAAGGATCGAAGCCCTCGGCGGACCAGGTCATGGTGGCTCCGTCGAGATCCCGCACGATCGCCTCGTCGTATTCCAGATAATCGGGCGCCGATGGGTGCGTCCTCGTCCGCTGATCGGCGTAGAAACGATCCATCGTCTCTTTGAGATAGTAGACCCTATAAACCTGCTCTGTTCCCTCGGGCTCTTCCATCTCGCGAAGCACGGTGCCGAAGAGCCTGGCCGCTTCGTCGTACACTGCGCGTCCGCTGGGAATTCGACCGCCGGGCTCAAATGCCATCATGCTCTCTAGAAGGCTCCGAAGGGGGCGAGGGAGGCCCCTTTCGACGACCTGGGCTCGGAGGCCGGCGATGACTTCCCGGTGCTTTTCCTCGGTGTAGTGCTTGGCTTCTAGCCCATGTGCCCACCCTGCCTTTGCGCCCGTCAGCCACCAGGCGCCAATCATGCCAAGGCTGAAGACATCGGTACGGAAGCTCTCGATGAACTTCCTGCGTTGGCCCAACAGCGGGCCAAGCCGCTCGGGTGCCATGCATGCGAGCAGATCGGGATCGAGCCCGTCGAGCGCTACAGCAGTGCCCTCCTCGCCTCCTCGCCGGAGCCATGTAGAGACGAACGCGCTCATCTGAAATCCATCCACCACCACCTGCGTGTCCGGGAGGAGGAGCGCGCATGTGGCGAGTGGGGTCAATGAACGATGCATCATCGCCTCGTCGTGGATCAGCATCAGCGCTTCGATGAGCGAGAACCACCGCTGAAAGGCAAAACTGGGGCGGGCCACGAGCGACGTTCGCAGGGGGTGGTCCGCGACAACAGGGCTCCCTGGATCGTCGAGGATCAAATATCCAAATTGCTTTTCATCGACCAGGCTCGCCTCGTGTAACTTCGGTAATGCTGGATGTCCGCTGCTAGAGAGTCGCAGCAACGAGCGAGCTTCGTTGCTCCAGTGGGCGCGCCGAATATTGTGCGTTTTGCCGTCGAAAAGATACACTCTGAGCAGCCGCGCCGAGTCCGATCCGGGAGGAAATACTGGCGCCTGCCAGATGCCTGCGACGCCTGGCATCGGCGCAAACGCCTCGTGCGCAGGTGGGTCGTAGCGCCCGGCTAGACGCTTGCCTTCCAGAAACAGAGACGCGGCTATCTCATCGAATCGGTCCATGACCCCTCCGCGAGTTCCTTGTTGATGGGCAACGTTGCCCCGTCTATGGAAAACACGATCGCCCCCGCCTTCTCGTTGAAGAGCGGTTGCCGCTTCTGCAAGACGCCGGGAATCACCATCGCCCAGAACCCGCGCCCCCCGTTGGAGGTCTGGTCGTAGAGCTTGCGCACCAGGTGGAGCGCGTCGCACACCCCGAGCAGGCTGAGGTCGCCCAGCACCACCCGCCGGCCCGACCCGCCGTGTTCCTGCACCAGCGCGTCGAGCACCTTCTCGGCTTCGCGCCGCAGCTTCGGCCGCTGCGCCGTGAAGCGCTCGGCCCGGTCGAAGGCGTCCACCTGGCCGTCGATGGAGCGGAAGAACATGTCCTCGAAGCTCACGAAGGTCGCTCCCTCGATCACCTGGGCCACGCTGCGCGCGATCGGCGGATACAGCTCCGGGGGCGCCACCACCAGCTTGAAGCCGTCGCGCCGCGCGGATGCGCGGAGCAGATCGCGCGCCACGTCCCCGGGATCGCGGACCAGGAGCTCGGGCGGGAGCGGATCGGCGGTGACCTGCGCGGCCTCGATCGACTGCGAGCGGCGCACGTCGATCTCCTGCGTCGCTATGTCGACGCGGAAGCTCGGGAGCGAGGCCACGATCCGCAGCACCTCGTCGGCGGTCGGCGGCGGCGCCACCGCGTCAGCGAAGCTCGACGCCACGCGCTCGCGCAGCTCGTCGACCCGGATCGGCGGGCGGCTCTTGTGGAGCACGTGCTTGACCGCCAGCTCGAGCCGCACGGGCGCCTCGAAGAGCTCGCCCTCGTCGGTCAGGCGGAGATCGTCGACGAGGCGGACGGCGAGGCCGAGCGGATCGTACGGGTACTCGGGCAGGAAGGACTGGAGCACGTTGCGCGCTGCCTCGGGGCGCTGCGGAGGCCATCGCCCGACGACCCGCGCGGTCTCCAGGAAGGCGCGGATGGCGTCTGCGGCGAACAGGGGGCGCGCGAGCACCTCGTTCGGCTCGTCGTCGAGGACGGCATGGCAGGCGATGCGCGTGGGCTCGATCTCGGCGAGCGCGCGGAGCAAGCCCTGCACGTCGAAGCCCTCGTTGACGGGCCAGCGCTCTTGGAGGCGCTCGGCCGCGTCCTTGATGCGGAGCAGGCCACCTGCGGCCACGAGCAGCCCCTCGACATGCTCGACCACCGGGTCGAGCGCGCGCCGATCGATCGTGAGGATGGCCCGCTGCTTCTGGAGAGAGATGGCCGGTTGCGGGAGGCGGAGCTCGCTCTCCAGCTCGACCTGCGTCACGGGCCGACCCTCGATCCCGTACAGGCGCTCCAGGATGGGCCGCATCTGCCCCTGGAGGGGCCTCGTCGCCAGGTCCCAGAGGGCGTCGAGGGTCTGCACCTCGTCGATGCCCCGGGCGCTCTCGGCGAAGTGTTGCATCGCCTGGATGAGCAGGGCGATCGTCTTCGGCCCGATGCCGCTCACCGGCCGCAGCTCGTCGCGCGTGGCGTCGGCGAGGCGGCCTACCGTGGTGATCCCGGCGCGCTCGAGCGCCTCGGTGATCCCTGCGCTCACGTTGAGGCGCTGGATGCTCGTCTCCTCGCCGATGAGCACGGGAAAGAGCGGGTGGCGCTCGGGTGCCGCCGTCTTGTCCCGGGTGACCCCGGCTTCGAGGAGAGCTCGGCGGAGCGCCCGGATCTCGTCCCGCTTCTTGTTGCCGAGCCCGGGGAGATTGGCGATCTGCGCATCGTCGAGCCCGGCGAGCGCGCCCTGGGTCGTGATGCCCGCGCGGCGGAGCGCCGCGAGCGCCGTGCCGCTCAACGACGTGGCAGAGAGCGGAGCCTTGCCCGTCGCCGAGCTGCCCTGCCGCGCCGAGGGAGGCTCGGACGGGGTGACCCTCGCGCCGAGGGCGTTGAGGAGCGCCGCCCGGAGCGCCGGGGCCGATGGGTAGCGCTGCACCGGGCTCGGCGAGAGCGCCTTGCCGAAGAGCTCGGCCAGAGCCGGCCGGTCG
>JAXLYT010000077.1:0-50557 GCA_046351295.1 Byssovorax sp. | reverse complement strand
CCGCTCGTGGTTCCGCTCGATCCCCCCGCGCCGCTCGAATCCGACGAGCATCCCCCGTAGGCCTGCGCGCCGATCAGCGCGAAGGAGACAGCGGCGACCAGCGTGGGACCGGCAGATTGCTGCGATGACCTGGGCCTTCGTTCGTTCATGAGTGTCAACCTCCCAGCTTCAGGCTATGCAACAACGCCTTGCGCTTCCATCGCCGCGTCGGTGCGAGGAACGATTCCGCGATGTGCCGCAGCTTCCAGCATGAACGGTAGGGGCGGACGGCCCGAGGCGACGCCGCGCGAACACCCCCCTCGGACCGCGCGGGCAGCGTGGCGGCGGCGCCACGGCGTGGCGCTGTCTCAGCGATGATCGCGCGCTCGACGCGAGAAGATGCAGAAGAACAACCTGATCTCGACGCGAGCGAGCATGGCACCGTGATTGCGATAGGAGCCCCTCGGCCCCCACCCCCCGAGGATCCTCCATGAAGAACGCTCTCTCATCCATCGTCGCGCCGGCCTTCGCGCTCGCTCTCGCGCTGCCCGCTTGCAGCCCCGCGGTCGGCGAGCACCCGTCCACCTCCGAGGTCGTCCCCGGCGGCGTCGAGGGACAGCCTACCTACGCGGAGGACATCGCCCCGATCGTGATGAAGAACTGCGTGACCTGCCATCAGCCCGGCGGGATCGCGCCGTTCTCGCTCCTGACGTACGCCGAGGTGAGCGCCGCCGCCGGCTCCATCAAGCAGCAGACGGCCACCCGCGCGATGCCCCCGTTCAACCCCGACAACAGCGGGGACTGCAACACCTTCGAGGACGCGCGCTGGCTGACCGACGAGGAGATCGCGCTCATCGGCGCCTGGGTCGACGCGGGCGCGCCCGAGGGCGATCCGGACAAGGCACCTCCGCCGCCCGATCCTCCCGCCGGGCTCGAGGACAAGAGCGTGACCCTGGACATGGGCGTCTCGTACCTGCCCGACGCGTCGCTCAGCGACGAATACCGCTGCTTCATCGTCGATCCCGGGCTCGATCACGATCGTTTCCTCACCGGCTACGAGGTCAAGCCGGGAGACGCGCGGGTCGTTCACCACCTGATCCTCTTCTCCCTCGACAGCGACGAGGCCGAGAAGCAGGCGGCCGATCTCGACACCGCCGACAAGAAGGATGGATATCAGTGCTTCGGAGGGCCCGGGGTGCTCGACTCGCGATTCCTGGTCGGCTGGGCCCCGGGCGGCGGCCCGACCCACTACGCGAAGGACACCGGGATCCGGCTCAACGCCGGTCGAAAGCTGGTGATGCAGGTGCACTACAACCTCGCGAACGGCTCTTATCCGGACCGGACGACCATGGATCTGGCCCTCGCCGACAGCGTGGCCAAAGAGGCGACCATCACCCGGGTGTCGGCCAAGAACATCGTCTTGCCGCCCGGCGAGTCGCTCGTCGAGGCGAGCGGCGCGCTCACCATCCCCGCGGCGGCAGGGAAGGTCACCGTGTGGGGCGTGGCGCCGCACATGCACACGCGCGGCAAGACGATGGATGTCTCGTACTCGAAGGACGGCAAGACGACCTGCGTGGTCAAGGTCCCTCGATGGGACTTCCACTGGCAGTCGTTCGCGCGCTACACGACGCCCCTCGTGGCCGAGGGCGGCGGCAAGCTCGATATCACCTGCGGTTACGACACGAGCAAGGAGACCAAGACCATCACCTCGGGCGAGGGGACGGAGGACGAGATGTGCATCAACTTCCTCTACGTGACGAGGTGAGCGCGGCGCGGCGCCGGCGAGCCGGGGGAAGGCCGCTCACCCCCCCGGCAGGTAGGGCGGTGGCCTCTTGTCCGAGCTGCTCGGCTTGATCGAATCGATGAGGCGGAGGAGGCCCGAGCCGAGGACGAGCATCGTGACCGAGAAGATGACGACACCGATGTTCGCGGTGACCAGGTAGAGGAAGGCGATGCCGCCGACCACGCCGGTCACCGCGAGCGGGCGCAGGACGGACCGGGGGCGGGCGTCGTTCGGTGGCTCGGCCTGGCTCTTGAGGATGGCGTTCTCGATGCTGAGATCGGCGACGAGGCCGTTGGCCTCGGCGAGCTCGCGCTCCAGCCTGACGAGGGGATCTTCGCCCCGGTAGCCCGACGGGCCGGGCCTGTCTCCGGAAGAGAGGAGCGCGCGCGGCGGCGCATGCTTCGCGCCGGCCCGCGCCCCGGTCCCGAGCTTGTCGCGCAAGGCCTGGTTCTCGGCCACGAGGCGATCGAACGCGGCGCGCGCCTCCGCGAGCTCGCGGGTGCGATCGAGCAGCTCGTCGTGGGGCTCGTCCTTGTGCTCCATGCGGGTGCGCGGCCGAGCATACAACAGGGCAGCCGATCGCGCCGGTGCGGCGCCCGGCCGCGCTATGCTCCGCGGAGCAGCGGGCCCGAGGCCCGGTGCGCGAGGTGATTCGAGATGCGCAAGAACAAGCTCTCGCGGTGCCCGCGGTGCTCCTCGGCGCGGCGGCGTGGTGAGCACGCCCGGCTCGACGAGCAGCGGGACCGGCGGGACGATGAGCACGTCGAGCAGCGTGGCGTCGACGACGAGCACGACCGCGACGACGACGACACGACGACGACGAGCACGGGGACAGGGCCCGGGGTGTGCGTGCGGGCCAAGATCGACGCAACGACGACCCGGCCGCGTCGGCGATCTGGGGCAAATGCGAGCGCCCGACGGGACCTGTACGTGCAACCCGGGCTTCGAGATCAACCCGAGCACGGGGCACTGCCGGCCGATCATGGACGGCGGCCCCGCGAGCTGCGGCGGCGTGAGCTGCAAGGACAACGAGTTCTGCGGAGCGGAAGCACGATCAGGACGCGGGGCCGGTGCCCCCGACGTGGATGTGCCAGCCCTACTTCACCTGCTCGGACCACACCTGCGCATGCGCGATCCAGAGCTTCGTGTCGCAGTCGTGCATCAACCCGACGTGCGCGAGCGAGATGCCGGTGGTGCTGACCTGTGATGATCTGAACTGAGTCAGCGCGGCGCTGGAAGCACGTAGTCGATCCGGCGCGGGCGCTGGCGCCCTCCGGGCCGGGATCTTCCATTTGCCACGAGGCGGTTCACCGCGCGCTGCATGAGGATGAGCGCAGTGGCTCAGAAGACCAGGTAGGCGGTGAAGTTGAAGAAGGGGATCACGTTGAGGATCATCGACATGAGCACGAGGCCGCGCGGCACTTCTTCGGCGGGGAAGCCGCGCAGCCGGTACTGGAGGTTGATCCGATCGGTGATCCGGAGCGCGTTGAAGAAGAGCCAGTAGAGGTTGAAGACGGGGATGAACGAGAAGCCGATGGCCTTGCCGGAGGAGGGATCGTCGGGCTCGGCCTTGGGGAGCCGGTCGTGCTGGAGGGAGAAGAAGACCATCGGGAAGATGCCGAGCGTCACGAAGTGCAGGATGAACATCGCCCAGGTGGGGAAGGGCATCAGCGCGTGCACGCGCAGCGCGTCTTGATCGGCGCGCGGCAGGTGATCGGCGCCGCGCTCGTAGAGGGTGCCTGTCCCGCCGGGGCGGGGCGGCGCGGCGGGCCATGAGGTCCTGTCGCATCGACTCGTTCTGGAGGCGGAGCAGCTCTTGCTGCCGGCGGAGCGCGTCGACCTCGTGGGCGAGGGCATTGCGATCGTTCTGGGACATGGCGGGGCAGTATAGTCGGCCGGCCGCGAATCGGGTTGACCTCGGCGCGCGCTGCCTCCAATCATCGCGCCGCATGCGCCGCACCTCTCTCTTCCTCTTCGCCTCGATCGTCCTCTCGCTCGCCGCGTGCGGCGGGTCCCAGCCTGCGACCACCACGACGAGCAGCTCCACCACGAGCGGGACGGCGGCGCGGGGAGCGGGCGGCGCCGGCGGAGGGCGCGCCGGTCGTCCCGCTGCCTGACGTCGAGGGGCCGGCTCCCTTCGTCGATCAGAACCCCGAGCCCGCGGTGCTCGAGGTCGACCTCACGGCGCGCGTGCAGCAGGTCGCGCTCCTGTCCGGCAACACGACCAAGATGTTCACGTACGACGATCAGCTCCCCGGGCCGCTTCTTCACGCCCGGGTGGGCGACCGGGTGATCGTCCACTTCAAGAACGAGCTGACACAGCCGTCGATCGTGCACTGGCACGGGCTGCGGATCTCCGATCAGATGGATGGATCTCCAGTGCTGAGCAAGCCCATCGAGCCGGGCGGGACGTTCACCTACGACTTCACCGTCCCCGACGCGGGCACGTTCTGGTACCACACGCACAGTAACCAGATCGAGCAGCTCGAGCGGGGGCTCTACGGGGCGATCGTGGTGCACGAGAAGGACGCGCCGCGCTTCTCGAAGGAGCGGATCTTCGTCGGCGACGACATCCGCCTCACGGCGAATAACCAGATCGCCGCCTTCCAGACGAGCGGCCCCGATGTCGGCGCGGGGCGCGTCGGCAACACGCTGCTCGTCAACGGCAAGGTCGTCTCGGGCGACGACGGGCCGCTCCAAGTGTCCATCCCCCGCGGGGCGATCGAGCGCTGGCGCTTCGTGCTCGCCACCAACGCGCTCGCGTACGGGCTGCGGATGAAGGGCGCCAAGGCGCGCGTGATCGCGACCGACGGGGGGCTCCTGCCTAAGCCGTTTGACCTCAAACGAGTGGAGGTCGCGCCGGGGCAGCGGTACGACTTCGAGGTCCGCCCCGACGATGGCGCGACCCAGGTGGTGCTCGAGGCGGTGATCAAGGTCCTGAACGATCAGAACCAGGTGGTGGATCAGCCGTTCTCGCTCGTGAAGGCCACCGTCGAGGGAGAGATCACGGCCGAGGAGCCCGTCTACCCGTCGATCACCCACCCTCCCACGGACGTTCAGGCCGAGGAGCTCGACTGGAAGCTCGCGGGCGCGCTGGTCAACGGCAAGGTCGAGTTCACCATCAACGGGATGACGGGCTCGGCGACCGATCCGCACGATCACCTGCTGCTCCACACCTTCGAGAAGGACAAGCCGGTGAAGATCACCCTGTCGAGCACGGTGAGCCCCGCCCACCCGTTCCACATCCACGGTCAGTTCTTCCAGATCCTCGCCCGCGGCGGCAAGCCCGTGACCGACGAGCCGGGGCTTCGCGACACGGTGCATGTGCGGGGCGACGAGCCGGTGACCATCCTCTCGTATTTCGAGAACCCCGGACGGTGGATGGTGCACTGCCATATCTCCGAGCATGCCGAGAACGGGATGATGGCCGATATCCAGGTCGATCCCCCGGGCGCGGGCCACGCCCACTGATCTGCGCCGCCTCGCGGGCTGGATTCAGCCTCTCGCTCCACGCGAGGGAGGGGGCGGAGCATACGCGGCCAGGCGCGGGATGGCGGCCCTCGCGATCGCGAAGAACGCAGGGTCGCGCTCGATCCCGATGCTCTCGTAGCCGCTCGCGACGGCCGCGGCGATGGTCGAGCCTCCGCCCATGAAGGGATCGAGCACCACGCCCTCGCCGAGCGGGAGCGACGCGCGCACGATCTGGCGCATGAAGGCCTGGGGCTTGAGCGACGGGTGAGGGGCGATGTCGCGCTCGGGGGCGCGGGTCGGGGCGCTGCGGATGACGTCGCTGAAGGGCTGTGCGTCGCTGATCCGCCGGAGACCGCCGGTCTTCCACGCGCGCAGGTTGTCCTGCACGCGGCCTTCACAGGGCTTGCGGAAGAGCCCCCAGGGCTCCCACGCGGATCGGGGCATGACGGTCACATCGGCGAACTCTTCATGCGCGTTCTTCGGGCGATCGCCTCCGCGCAGCGTCTGCACGAGGCGGATGATCTCGCCCCGCTTCTCGAAGCCGGCCTCGATCAACGGCAGATAGACATGCTGAGACAGGAGGGGATTGGTGGCGATGAAGAGGTGGCCGCCGGGCACGAGCACCCTGTGCGCCAGCGCCGCCCAGCGGGAGAAGAACTGGTGGAGCGCCGTCTTGTCGGCGTCGGCGAGCACCGTGAAGCGGGGGAGAGGGCTCCTCGGGCTCCCGTCCAGGGTGGGTGGGATTCGCCATATTCCCCCTCGGCCCTCGCGGAGCTTGGCTGTCTCCTTGGAGGTATATTCCTTCAGGCCATAGGGAGGATCGGTGACGATCGCGTGAATCGTATTGGCTTTGCGCGAGGCGAGCCAGGTGAAACAATCACCCTCGATGATCCGGTAGCGCGGGGGCATCTTCAAGGGAGAGCGCCTATCCGCGCGGCACGGCGAGGGTTCGGCCGAGCGCGACGACCCGCAGGGCGAGAGGGGTGTTCTCGTACGGGTCCTGCTGCATCGTCACCTCGGCGATCAAGCGGGCGCCGAAGCGGGGGAACATGGGCAGGTCGCGCGAGAGCTTCTCCGGCAGGTAGGTGGGGATGGGATCGCCGGTGTTTCCGGGCCGGAAGAGGCTGCGGATCCAGGTGTCGCCGAGCAGGCTCCGCTTCTGGTAGCGGCGCTCGCCGAGCACCATGCGCTCGGTGTGCTGCTCCAGGTAGTCGGCTGGGATCATCCGCTTGGTCTGGCCGAAGGCCTCTCTCAGGCGCTCGGCGAGGCCGTCGGCGATCTTCCCGGAGCCCTCGGGCCAGGGTGCTTTGAGCAGGTCTTGCACGCTGTCGATCGCCTCTTTGAGCTTCTTGTCGGCGGCGGCGAGAGGGCTCATCGCGGTCACCATGGCCCGGAGCATGGAGAGCTCGTCGAAGGGGAAGCTCAGCTCGCCTGCGCAGAGCACGAGCGGCGGCTGGTAGCTCCCGTCGGGGCGCACGGCCGACGCCATCGCCTCGCGGATCCCGGCCGTGTCGAGCGGGGCGCCGCGCACGAGCACGCCCAGCACCGAGCGGTGATCCCAGTGCTCGGGCGAGCCCTCGGCGGGCAGCTCGTCGTCCTCGTCGTCCTCTTCCTCGCGCTCTTGCTCCTCTTCGAGGGCGGCGATGATCGGGCGGAAGGCCCGCTGCTTGCGGATGACGGGCGGGCTCTTCGGATCGAACCAGAGGAGCTGGAGCAGCTCGCGCGGAGGGCTCTTCGGCGCGGGCGGGCGCGCCTCGGAGACGGGCGGCGGGCTCGGCGAGGGGGCGGCGTCCTCGACCGGCGCGGGCTCGGCGGCGGCCGCGTTGGAGGCGGCGAGCAGGCCGCTCTGCGCGACGTTGGGCGCGCGGGCCGCGTCGGTGGAGAAGCGCGGGGAGATCTGCGGCGCCGGCGCCGGTGCCGGGCCGAAGGTGGGCGCCGAGGGGACCGGCGGCGGGATCACGGGGGCCGGGCGGCTGGGGACCGAGGGCCGAGGTGGGGGCAGGGGAGGCGGCTGCGGCGGTTGAGGCGGCTGCGCGCGGGGCGCGGGCGGCGGGCCGAAGGTGGGCGCCGACGGGGTCGGCGGTGGAACGAAGGGCAACGATGAGGCCATCGGTGGACGGCCGTGCACATCGGACAACAACGCGCTCATCGCCTCGTTGCCGAGGGACTGCGTCTCCTCGGGCCCCTCGGCCTGGGCCTCGATGGCGTCGAGATCGCCGTCGAGCGACATCGTGGTCGAGCCGACCTCGCCCTCGTGCGGCGCCCACGCCGTGCTCGATCGGCCGAGCGGGCTCTCCGCGTGGCTCGCCTCGACGAAGGGGAGCACCTTGCCCGCCTTGCGCTCGAGGCCCATCGTCTTGTTCCCCTCGATGGGCCGATCGTCGGCGGATGATGCGGATGACGAGGAGGACCAGGAAAGATCCGGGATGCTCCGCCGGCGGTTGTCGGCCATCACCAGCACCTGGCCGGCCTCGTCGGGGCGGGAGAGGCGGATCTGGCCGCGCCAGACCACCGCGCAGAGGCAGCGATCGGTGTCGATCCAGAGGGTGTCGGCGGAGAGCTGCACCTCCTCGGGCGGGGCGCCGCTCCGCTCCAGCGTGGCGCGCGGCCGGAGGTCGGGCAGGGACGTGATGAGGCGCGGGTGCTCGGGGTGCAGGTTCTCGAGGATGATGCGCTCGTTGTCGCGGATGGCCTCGAGGAGCTGATCGCGCGGCGCGGTGTTGAAGTAGGCGGTGTCGATGTCGGCGGGGAGCGGCCGCTCGGCCCAGCCCTGGAGGCGCGCGGGGGGGAAGGCGCCGGCGTGGCGGCCGAGCTTCTCGCGTCGCGACGGCCACGAGGGCGCGATCGGGCCGAAGCCGATGGCGGGGATATGCTCGCCGAGCTGGGTGATGAACAGGCCCGGCGGCTGGAGGTTGGGGATCTGCGTGAGGCCCTGCGCGTCGCGGGCGTCGAGGCGGACGCCCACGGGGTTGTCGGTCTCGGGGCCGCCGGCGGCGCGCTCGTAGCGGAGCGGCATCTTCACGAAGCGCGCGCCATCGCGGAGCGTGCCCTCCAGGCTGAACGATCGATCGCCGAAGACCTCGATCGATTTGTCGACCTCGCCGACGATGAGCCGCACCGTGAGCTTGCGCACCGGCTCCTTGCGCGGCGCGAACGCGTTGCCCACGAGGATCACCTCGGGGCGCGGCTTGAACGGGATGAGATCGCTCGGCGCGTAGAGGCTGCGCGAGGGATCGTCGTTCCAGTAGTTGTCCTCTTCCGCCGGGGGATCTTGATCGTCGGCGAGCTCGGCCGTCGTGGGCGCGAGGTGGAACGTCGCCCGGCAAATCACCGCCATCGCGTAGGCATGCGGGCGGGGCTGGAAGAGGAGGGAGGCCACCCGGAAGGGGCCCGGGGAGACGACGTCCATGGGCGCGCACCGTAGCATTGCCGGCCGCGCGCCGTCTCGATGCGCCGGCTCAGTGCGCCGTCGGGAGGCGCGGCCAGTAGCCCGGCCGATCGAGCTTGCCCTCGCGGCAGAGCCTCCGCTCCTCGGCGCGGAAGCGGGCGCGATCGGCGATGGCGTGATCGATGTCGCCCGCGCCGAGCACCTCGGCGGCGAGCAGGCCGGCCCGCTGGACGGGGGCGATGTTGACGCGCACGCCGTCGTCGGGCGCGGGCAGGTAGCGGCGCTCCTGGGCGAGGAAGGCCTCGAAGGAAGCGGGCGGCGGCGCGATGCCGTCGATCGAGGTGAAGCGATCGAGCGGCTCGCCGGCGAGGATCGCGGGCAGCTCGGGGGCGTCGAAGCCGCGGTCGAGGAGGGAGGTGAGGCGCTGATCGAAGTCGGCGATCTCCTTGGGATCGGCCCCGGAGCGTTTGAGGCGCGCGCGGATCTCTTGGAGGACCGGGGCGCTCAGCCGGTGGGCGTGGACGATCACGGCGACGGCAGGGCGGCGGGAGGCGCGCAGCTTGCCGCTCTGGATCTGCCAGAGGATCGGGCGGCGCCGGAAACGCACCAGCAGGTGGCGGAAGAAGCCGTTCTCGATCCAGCGATCGAGCCCCTTGCCGAGGACGGCGTCGAGCTCTCGCCGGAGGGCGGGGCGCTCGAGCGGGGGGAGGCCGTGTTCGAGCGCGGCCCGGACGCGCTCGGCCAGGGTGGGCTCGTCGCCCCCGGGGAGGATCGAGAGCAGCGCCGGGGGCGCGATCGGTGAAGCGGGGCGCTCGCGCTCGCCGGGCCACCTGTGGCCGAAGAGGCGGAGGATCGCGACGAGGAGGTAGTCCTCCAGGGCACGCTCGGCGAGGGACGCGCGCAGCGCGGTCACCGCACTGGACGCGGTCGGGGGGAGATCGTTGGAGGTCAAAAGAAATCGAGGGCTCGCCCCCTGCGCCCGGGAGAGCGCCTCGAGCGCGGTCTCCGCGGGGCGCGCGCGCGCCTCGCCGTCGCCGTCCTCCTCGCCCGCGTCGGGGTCGCTCTCCTCCGTGGCGCGCAGGAGGGGAGGGAGCGCGGCGACCGGCGGCCCGAGCTCGGCTTCGATCTCGGCCCACGCGCCGGCGTTGATGCCGAGGTGATCCCGGAGCTGCTCCTCGACGGCGGCCTCGTCGTCGAGGGCGAGGGCCGTGATGGAGAGCGCGACCTCCGCTGTCCGCGCGGCCCAGCGAGCGAGCGCCGGGCGCGCGGCCGAGGTGAAGCGCGCGGGGGAGAAATCGTCGCAGGCGAGATCGAGCGCGGCGAGCGATCGCTTGTGCTCGACGAGCCGATCGACGGCCTCGCCGAGGGCGGGCGGGGGCGGCGCGGCGGCGAGGGGGATGCGCCCCGCGTACCCGGGGTTGAAGTTGAGCCCGCTCGTCGAGGTGCGGACCCAGATCGTCCCGAGGCGGCAGTTGAAGACGGCGGCACACTCGGCGAGCCGGCGCGAATCGGTGCCTTGCCTGGGGAGGATGCTGACGATGCCGGCGATCGCCAGCGAGGGCGCGGAGAGGATGAGCGCGCTCAGCTTGCCGCCCGCGACGCGCGCGTACTCGAGGGCGGAAGCGCGGGCGTCGCGGACGGGCCAGCCCTCCGCGAAGCGCGCGCGCATGCGGCGGGAGAGCGGCGCGTACCAGCGCGCGTAGCCTTGCCCGCCCGAGGTGGGGAGCCACGCGCGATCGTCCGGATCGACCTCCCAGCTCTCGCGGATGTCGCGATCGTTGCTGCCCGTCCAGAGGCCGTCGGAGAAGGTGAAGAAGTCCTGCACGGTCGGCGCGCCGCGGGCCCGCTCGAGCAGGGAGAGCGGCGCGACCGGGAAGAAGGGCAGCGTCGGGAGGCTCCGCAGCAGCGCGTGGGGCCAGCGCGGGTGAGGGCGCGCGATCGCTTGCCGGAGGCCGGCCTCGCCGGAGGCGGGCGCGGGTCGGAGGGTGGTGAGCGCGTCGTCGCCCGCGCGACCCTTGTCGATGATGGAGAGCGAGACGAAGAGCAGCGGCGCGGAGGGGAAGATCCTCTGGCCGAGGGAGACCATGATCCGCGGCCCGCCTTCGTCGAGCATCTTCTTGCGGAGCCCCTCGGTGCGGCTGCTGGTGGTCCAGCTCGACGGGGTGACCGCGGCGAGCGAGCCGCCCTCGTCGAGCAGCGAGAAGAAGCGAGCGAGGAAGGCCACGTAGAGGTCGAGCGTGGCGAGGGGATCCTCGGCGATCTTTTCCTTGATCGCGGGCGCGAGCTTGCGAAAGCCGACATAGGGCGGGTTCATGCACACGACGTCGTAGCGGCGGCCGAGCAGATCGAGGAGCTCGCTCGGCGCGCTCGATCGCGCGGCAGATGGCGCCTCGGTGCGCGCGGCCTCGGCGTCGAGGAAGGCGCCGATCCGGGCGAGGATCGCGCGCTTCTGCGCGGCGTGATCGCCGGGGCCGAGCGCCTCGTCGAGGGGCTCCTCGACGCGCAGGAGCGAGCCGAGATCGCCGGCGAGGGTGAACGCGGTGAAGATCGCGGCGAGGGCCGGGGCGAGGGGCGCGTCTCCGGGATGCGCAGCGAGGTAGCGATCGGAGAGCGCCGGCGCGGAGGGGAGGGGGAAGCGCGTGGCGACGAGCTGGAGGCGGCCGGGGACGAAGCCGGGGGCGCGCTCGCGGGCGCGGAGGAGGAGGGATATGCGCGCGATCTCGACGGCGCGGGGATCGATGTCGATCCCGTGCAGGTTGCGCTCGAAGATGGCGGCGCAGATCGCGGAGGGATCGGCGAGGGAGCCCTCCTCGTCGTACATCGCGTAGAGCAGATCGAAGGCTTCGATGAGGAAGTGACCGGTGCCGCAGGCCGGATCGAGGACGCGGAGCTCGCGGACCTCGCGCCGCGGCGAGGGGGGAGGCGAGGGATCTTCCACGAAGTACGCCCATGAGCGGCGGAGCTCGGAGCGCGGGCGCATGGCCAGGTAGCGCGCGCCGAGCGAGCCCTGGAGCAGGAGCTGCACGAGGTGCGAGGGGGTGTAGATGCCCGTGGCGGACACGAGATCGCCGCCCTCGACCTTGGCGACCTTCTTGACGCGGATCGCCTCGAAGAGGCGGCTCTTCTCGGCGCTGTTCCACGCCTGGTACGCCCAGCCGAGCGCGTCGGGGGCGCGGAACGGATCGGTCTCGCCCGTCGCCGGTCGTGTCCCGTCGAGGATCGTCGTGCAACGCTGGAGCACATCGGGCAACGGGCGGAGCGTCGGCTCCGTGGGCGCCTCGGTGATCGGGGAGGGGTGGGCCGGATCGAGCCCGCGCGCCGCGACGCAGCGGAGGGTCACGAGGTGCATGGCCCAGGCGAGGGCCGAGCGCTGAACGAGCGCTTCGTCCTCGGCGGAGAGCGCGCCTTCGAGCAGCGCGCGCATCGCGAGGACGGCCTCGGTGATCCGATGTTCCGGTGGCAGGGGCATGACGGAACGAGAGGTCGGCATCCTAGCCCATCCATCGGGGCGCTTGCGCTCCGCCGCCGTGGTATGCCGGGCCCATGAGCGAGCTGGGCGCGGCGCGGAGCTTCTGGGGCTGGGGGCACGAGGGCGCGGGGCTCGGCGAGGAGGAGACGAACAACCTCGGCAAGATGGTGGCGATGCGGCTCGGTGGCGCGGAGCTCCGTCCGATCGCGCCGCCCCGCCTCGAGGACATCACGCTGCCCGCGCCGCGGTTCTCGCCGGCAGGAGCGCTCGCGCCGCTCTTCACCCAGGAGCCGCGGGAGCGCGCGGGGCACACCTACGGCAAGGCCTACCGCGACGTGGTGCGCGGGCTGATGCGCGACTTCTCCGCGGCGCCCGATGCGGTCGCGCTGCCGGGGACCGAGGCCGAGGTGGAGGCGGTGCTCGCGTACGCGGACGAGCAGGGGCTCGCGGTCATCCCGTACGGCGGCGGATCCTCGTGCACCGGCGGGGTCGAGGCGCGCCTCGATCGATCGCCCCGCGGGGTGATCTCGCTCGACCTGCGCCGCCTCGACCGGGTGATCGAGGTCGACACCATGTCGCGCGCGGCCCGGATCGAGGCCGGGATCCTCGGGCCCGCGCTGGAGGAGGCGCTGCGGCCCCGCGCCCTCACGCTGCGCCATTATCCCCAGTCGTTCGAGTTCTCGTCGCTCGGCGGCTGGATCGCGACGCGCTCGGGGGGGCACTTCGCGACGCTCCACACGCACATCGACGACTTCGTGGAGGCGCTGCGGGTCGTCACGCCGCGCGGCACCTTCGCGTCGCGGCGCCTGCCCGGCTCGGGCGCGGGGCCCGATCCCGATCGGCTGTTCATCGGCTCCGAGGGCGCGCTCGGGGTGATCACGAGCGCGTGGATGCGGCTGCAGGAGCGGCCGCGCTTCCGCGCGTCGGCGACGGTGCGCTTCGAGGACTTCCGGAGCGCGGTCGAGGCGGCGAGGAGGCTCGCGCAGTCGGGGCTCCACCCGCAGAACTGCCGCGTGCTCGACGCGGACGAGGCGCTGAACAGCGGGGCCGGCGACGGGAGCGACCACCTCCTGCTCGTGGCCTTCGAGTCGGCCGATCATATGCTCGACGCGCCGATGAGCCGCGCGCTCGACCTCTGTCGCGGCGAGGGCGGGAGGTTCCGTGAAGGCGCGGGCAAGACGCGCGAGGATGGGCAAGGCGAGCGCGATGGGGCGGCGGGGGCGTGGCGATCGATGTTCCTTCGCGGGCCTTACCTGCGCGACGCGCTCGCGACGCTGGGGATGGTGGTGGAGACCTTCGAGACGGCGGTGACCTGGGACAGGTTCGGGGCGTTCCACGCGAAGGTGATCGAGGAGGCGCGGCGCGCGGCGCGCGAGGTGTGCGGCGCGGCGGTGGTCACCTGCCGCCTGACCCATGTGTACCCGGACGGCGCAGCGCCTTACTTCACCGTGATCGCCCCGGGGAAGCCGGGCAGCCTCGTCGCGCAGTGGGACGCGATCAAGGCCGCGGTATCCGAGGTGATCGTCGCCGAGGGCGGGACGATCACCCATCACCACGCGGTCGGTCGCGATCACGGGCCGTGGTACCGGCGCGAGCGATCACCGGTGTTCGCCGCCGCTTTCGGCGCGGTCAAGCAAGCGCTGGATCCGCGCGGGATCATGAACCCGGGCGTGCTGGTGGAGGCGGCCGCGCCGACCTCCGCCGGGCGCGCGTGAGAAGGGAAGATGCGCGATGGCGTACCGGCTCGAAGAGGGTGAGGAGCTCGGCGCGGGGCTCCGCCGCGTGAGCGCCGAGGCGCTCGGCACGGCGATCGGTGGTCTGCGCGACGGCGGCGACGAGGGGATCCATGACGCGCGGACGGGGATGAAGCGGATGCGCGGGCTCCTGCGGCTCGCGCGTCCAACGCTGGGCGACGATGTGTTCCATGTCCAGCACGACCGGCTGCGCGTGCTCGGCAAGGCGCTCTCGGCGGCGCGGGACGCGGCGGTGCGGATCGACGCCCTCGACGAGCTGTGCGAGCGCTCGCCCGAGGCGCTCGGCGAGCGCGTGGTGGAGGAGATGCGCGAGCGGCTGATCGCGCGCCGGGCCGCCGCCGCCCTCGCCGACTCGACGCGGGCGGAGGTGATCGCCGGGCTCGGCGAGGTGGCGAAATGGGTGGAGGGCGCGCCGCTCCCCGGCGTCTCGCCCGCCGCGATCTTCGAGGGCCTCGGGCGCACCTACGGGGCCGGGCGCCGGCGCTTCGCGGAGGCGCGCGGCGAGGGTGACGAGGCGCGCTGGCATGCGCTGCGCCGGCGCGTGAAGGACCTCACCTACCAGGTCGCCTTCTTCGAGCCGCTGTGGCCGGAGGTGCTCTCGGGGATGCAGAAGACGCTCAAGCAGCTCGGCGATCACCTGGGCGACGATCACGATCTCGCCTTGCTCCGCGCGGAGCTCGGCGGCGCGACGCACCTGCTCGCGGCCGAGTGGGAGGCCGCCGAGGGGGCCATCGCCGCGCGCAGCGAGCACCTGCGTGCGCGCAGCGTGCCGCTCGCGCGCCTCTGCTACGCGGAGCGCGGGGGCCGATTCACCGCGCGGATCGAGGCGTACTGGAAGGCCTTTCACCGCGCCGCGCGGGGGTGATGCTCAAAGAGGACCCTCGGTGAGGCCGTGCACGAACTGGCGGACGTATGGGTCTTTCGAGGACTTAGCTTCGGCCGTGGTGCCGTCGAAGATGAGCTTGCCGCGGTAGAGCATGCCCACGCGATCGGTGACGGTGAGCATCCGGTCGAGATCGCTCGACACCATCACCACCGTGGCGCCCGCGGCGCGCTGCTCTTCGCGGAGCATCTCGAAGATGCGCTGCGAGGTGACCGGATCGAGCCCCGCGGCCGGCTCGTCGTAGAGGACGATCTCGGCCTTGAAGACGGTGGCGCGCGCGACGCCGACGCGCTTCTTTTGCCCGCCGGAGAGGCCCGCCGGCAAGCGGCCCTCGAAGCCGGGGAGGCTCACCGCCTTGAGGCGCTCGGCGACCTTGGCCTGGATCTCTTCTTCCGGGAGGCTCGTGAGGCGGCGGAGCGGGAACGCGATGTTCTCGCCGACGGTCAGGTAGTCGAAGAGGGCGTTGTTCTGGAACAGCATGCCGAACTTGAGGCGGAACGCCTGGAGCTCGAGCTCGCTGAGCTTGTGGACGTCGCGCCCCTCGATGAGCACGCGGCCCTCGTCGGGGCGGAGCAGGCCGGTGAGCATCTTGAGCAGGACGCTCTTGCCCGACGCGCCGGGGCCGATCAGGCCGTAGAGGCAGCCCTTCGGGATGTCGAGGTTCACGCGGTCGAGCACGGTCATCCCGCCGAAGCTCTTCCGCAGATCTTCGACCTGAATGAGACCCATGAACGATCAGTTGGCCGCGAACGTCGTCGTCGTCACGTCGAGGCGCGGGTGCGAGGGGAAGGGGAGGCCGCGCACCGCGCCGGAGATGCACGAGGAGATGCGGCCATCGGGCGGGTTGGTGGTGACGGTGACGCCGACCGCGCGGCCGTTCTGCACCGCGGCGCAGATGGTGACGGCCATGGACGAGGGTACGCCGCAGGAGTTGAGGTACGTGCCCTTGTTGAGCACCGCGCCGTAGGCGCCCGCGGAGAGATCGGGCGGACCGTTGTCGCCGATGCGGTAGTCCTCGACGTACTTGTTGCGCGCGGCATCGCAGCTCATGCCGCCGGAGATGACGGGGTAGTTGCCGCCCGCGGGGGGGCGCACGCCCGTGCCTCCGCCGAGCACCACCGGCCCCTGCGTCTTGCCGGCGCGGAGACCGCCGTCGACGTCGACCGACGTGGCCTCTTGCCCCTGGACGACCTGACCCTTGTCGCCGCTCGCGCCCTTGCGCGCCCAGATGCCCGCGACCGCCGCGCCGAGCACGCCGAGGATGGCGATGCCGATGAGCGCCTTGTACTGCGTGCCCTGCTTCTCGGCGGAGACGACGGCCTCGAGGGCCTTCTTCTCCTTGACGATGTCGCGGTTGAGCTTGGCCTGCTCGGCGAAGGGCGCGAACTCGTCCCAGTCCTTGAGGAAGCGCTCCTCGCTGGAGAACGTGTCGCGGAGCACGTGCTCGCCGATGAACGAGCCGGACGCGATCTGCTGGAGGGCCTCGACGGCGGAGAAGGGGCCGTGGTCCATCCCGTCCTTGATCACCACGTAGCGGGGGCGCGGATCGGACTCGAGCGCGGCCTTGAGATCGGCGAGGCGCTGGGTGGGATCGACCGGCCGCGGCGTACCAGGCACGCTGGCGCGGACGGCGACGGCGTAGGGGCCATCGCCCTGCACGCTCACGCCGGGGATGTTGGGCAGGGGCGCGGCGCGGGGGATGACCGCGGCGTTCGGCGCCTCGTTGGGCGGGATCATCGAGAGGCGGACATCGACCTCGAAATCGTCGTCTTGATCGAGGTGAGACTCGTCCGCGGGCGGGGGCGCGATGGACGCGGTGGGAGAGACATGATGGAGCGCCTGCGCGAGCGCGCCGAGATCGCCCGGGCGGTGCTTGGGATCGGCCACGAGGGCCTTGCCGAGGATCTGCTCGAGCGCGGCGGGCAGATCGGGCACGAGATCGGCGGGGCGGCGCATGCCGGGGCCGACGCTCGCGCCGGTGAGCAGCTCGTAGAGGATGGCGCCGATCGTGAAGACGCTGGCGCGGGCGTCGCCCTCGGCGCCCTTGCGCTCCTCCGGCGCGAGGCATGCGCGATCACGCGGGAGGGTGGGCGCGATGTGGGCGCGGCCCTCGTCGACCTCGGCGCCGTTCTCGCGGCTGAAGCGGAGCGACGACGGGTGGACGAAGAGCGTCTGGCCGGCGGCGTGGATCCGGGCGAGCTGCACGCAGAGCGGGACGACGACCCCGATCGACTCCTTGACGCCGAAGGTCTGTCCGGCCGCGCGGCGCGCGTCGATCTCGGCGCGGAGCGAGCCCGCGGGAGCAGAGGTGGCAGAGGTGGCGGAAGGAGGGGAATGGGCCATCGCCTGAGCCTGCTGGGACATTCGGCCGAGAACTCTAACGCCGAACCACCCCGGGGCTCAACGTTCCGCGATGGATGCCGAAATGCGGCGCCCGGTACATGCAGTGACCAGGATGGCGGGATTGGAAAACTGCCCGAAAGAAGGCTCAGACCCTGGGCGGGCCCTGCTTCAGCAGCGCGGTGGCCTCGGACTCGGCCTTCTTGTCTTCCTGGAGGATGGTGAAGACGAGGCCGGCGCCGATGATCGGCAGGAGCCAGATGAGCTGCGCCTGCCAGATCTTCTGCTTGCGCTCGTAGAGGTTGCTCCGGAAGACGCGGACGGTGAGCCACGTCTGGAAGGTGGCGAGCGCGAGGAGCACGAGCGCGAAGACGATCTCGAAGGCGTACATGGGCGAGCTGAGCTTAGCCATGACCTTTCGTTTCGCAAGCTTTGTTGGGCCGCTCGGCGCTGTGAGGTGAAGCACGGTGGGTCATGATGGTAGAGTCCGCCCGTGCTGCCGGCCCGTCGCGCTCGTCGATCCGTCCGTTCCCGCGCGGCGATCGCGGCGGCCGGGCTCGGGAGCGCGCTCGCGGCGGCGGCCCTCGTGCCCGCTTGTTCCACACCGTCATCCACCGTTGACGGTGGGGACCTGATGGGCGTCTTCGCGCACGACGCGGGCGCGGAGGGCGGCCCCGACGCCGCGCGGAAGGACGGTGGGCGCGCGCCGAAGGACGCCGGGCTCGACGCGGACGCCGCGCCCCCGGCGGCGCTCGACGCCTCGGTGCGCGCGCCCGTCGAGGGGGTGTGCGTGCGCGAGAGCGGCGCGCCCAACCGCGAGGTGCGGCGCACCGTGGGGCGCCCGGCATGCCGGGGAGCGCAGGTGATGGAGTGGAAGGACGCCGAGGGCGCGCCCCGCTACGCTTGCGTGATCGCGCCGCCCGGCTTCGAGACCCGCGCGCCGCTGCCCGTGGTGATCTTCTTCCCCGACGGCGAGGACGATCCCACCGCGATCGACAAGGAGACGGGGCTCCGCAAGCTGGGCACGTCGAGCAACCTGAGCGGCGATCCTGCGCACACGGGCTTCCTCGTGCTCGCGGTGCAGGGGCGGCACATCAAGAAGGGCAAGCACGGCTCGATCTTCGACACCGACTACACGGGGCCCGACAATGTAGACGTGGCGACGGTGGATCATTTCCTCGACGAGCTCTCGGGCAAGGGGCTCGTCGACGCGCGGCGGATCTACACGCTCGGCGCGGCCTACGGCGGGCAGATGGCGGCCACCTACGCGATGATCCGCGCCGACAAGGTCGCGGCCTTCGCGGCCTACGCGGCCGACGCGCCCGCCGCGGAGTGGACCTGCGCCGGGCCGCCCCCGCCGGGGATGGTGATCTACCGGGCATGCGACGGCTTCTTCTCGTGCGAGTCGGTGGAGCGCTGGCTGCGGGCGCGCGACGCGCTCTCCGCCGAGACCGCGTGGCTCCGCCTCGGCGCGGCCAACGAGGAGGAGCCGAGCTGCGCGGTGAAGAACCGGTGCACGCCGCAGAAGGGCGAGGGCAACCACCGCCGCTGGCCCAAGGCGCGCGAGGCCGAGGTGCTCCGCTTCTTCGGCCGGCATGCCCTCGGGGCGTCCTCGCCCGGCGCGCCCCCGGCAGCCCCGACTGCGCCCGGGGCTCCGGCTCCGGCGGGGGACGCGGCGGCGCCATGAGCGGGCCTGCGTGCTGCGGCTCACCGCGCGCGGCGACCTGCCGCTCCGGCATCGAGGGGCTTTCGCGAGGGTGCGTCGATCGGGTATGGGTGAGGCGAGGGAGGTGGAATGGCTGACGATATCTTCAGCATCGTAGGCACCACCCAGGCAGGAAATTTCAAAGTCGAACGTGTGGTGGCCGAAGGCGGATTCGGCGTGGTCTACCGGGCCCTGCACGGCGGGTTCCGCGCGCCGGTCGCGCTGAAGTGCCTGAAGATCCCCGAAGAGCTGAGCCGGATGCAGCGCGAGGTCTTCCTGGAGAAGTTCCGCGAGGAGGGCGAGCTCCTCTTCCGGCTCTCCGCGGCGATCCCCGAGGTGGTCCGCCCGCTCAACATCGACGTCCTCAAGCTCGACGACGGGCGCTTCGTGCCCTTCCTCGCGATGGAGTGGCTCGAGGGCGAGTCGCTCGGCGAGATCCTCACGCGCCGCAAGGATCAGGGCGAGCCGCCGCTCGACGTGCAGACGCTCGTGAAGATGCTGCGCCCGGTGGCCCACGCCCTCTCGCGCGCCCACCGCTTCCAGGGGCCGAACGGGACGGAGTCGATCATCCACCGCGATCTCAAGCCCGAGAACATCCTGGTCGCGTCGATCGGCGGGGTCTCGTCGGTGAAGATCCTCGACTTCGGGATCGCCAAGGCCAAGCGGGTCGCGACCCAGGCCGCGGGGAGGCTGGTGGAGTCGACCACGGCCCTCGGCCTCGCGCCGGAGGAGGAAGATCCCTCGTTCACGCCGGGCTACGGCGCGCCGGAGCAGTGGGCGCCCAAGCGCTTCGGCGACACCGGGGTGTGGACCGATGTCTGGGGTCTCGGGCTGACGATGACCGAGGTGCTCATCGGCGGGCCGGCGATCGACGGGCCGACCATCGAGTCCATGCGCGCGCTGGCGCTCGACGAGAAGCGCAGGCCCACGCCGGCGACGCTGGGCGCACGGGTGAGCCCGCAGGTGGAGGCCGTGTTCCAGAAGGCCCTGGCCGTTCATCCACGCAAGCGCTACCCGAGCATGGAGGCCTTCTGGACGGACCTGGAGGCGGCCGTCGGCCTGCCGTCGTCGTTCGGCGCGGCCGAGGGCCTGGCGCTCACCGCCACGCCCGCGCCTTCGCCCGTGCAGCCTGCGCCGCGGCCCGCGCCTCCGCCGAGCCCGGCCAAGCTCGGCCAGATCAAGCTCAACCGGGTGCACGCGCCCGCGGGTGCGCTGGTCGACGAGGTCGATCTGCAGGTGCCGTCCGAGTCGTCGGACTCGCTGGAGTTCGATCTGATCGACGCCTCCGAGCTGCCGCCGGCCCCTCCGCCGCCGCGAGAGGCGCCCGCCCCTGCGCCGGTGGCTGCCCCGGCTCCCGCGAGGCAGGCGGCTGCACCCCACGCAGCGCCTCCGTATGCAGCGTCTCCGCAAGCCGCGCCTCCGCAAGCCGCGCCACCGCAGCGCGCGCCTGCGCCTCCGCCGCGCGCCCGGGTCGACAGCGGATCGTCGCTGGAGCTCGATCTCGAGGCGGCGAGCTTCGATCTCGACCGCCGGCCGAGCTCGCCTGGAGGCCGGACGAGCGTGACGGAGCTCGAGCTCCCGACGATGCCCGAGGGCACCGTCCCGATCCCCGCCTATCGCCCGCCCGTGGTGGGCCCGCCCGGCGGCTCGTTCGAGGTCGCGGCGCCCGTGTCGGTCTATCGTCCGGTGATCCGGAACCTCCCGGCCGGCCCGCGTTCTACCCGGGGGGATGCGTCGTCGTCACACAGCCTCATGGACCGGTTCCGTGCGCCGGTCCAGGTGCTGGTGGCGGCGGTCGTCATCGCCGTGGGAGACCTGATCTATGCGCGCTCCGTCGGAGGGCCGGTGATGCTCGGCCCCGTTCGTTTGAGCTGGATCTCCGCCACGCTGGGCGTGGTGGGCGTGGGCTTCGCGCTCTGGCGCCTGATCGGAGATCGCGACGATGGCTGAGCGGGGCGCGGTCGGCGAGGCCCGCGCCGCCGAGAGCGTGGCCTCGCGGTTTACCCGGATCATGAACGCCACGACATCGCCGATCGGCGTGCTGTCCGATCCGCCGATCATCGCGGTGTGCACGGCCCCGCTGCTCATCGCGTTCCTCGCGGCCCTGCGCCTCGAGGCGAGCCCGACCGTCGTGCAAGGCCTCGCGGCGCTCGCGGCCCTGCCGACGGCGCTCGGCCTCGTGGTGAGCCTCCTGCTCCTCGGCGCGCGGGGCCGCGTCGTCGCCTGGATGGGCGGCCTGCCCTTCCCGATCGAGAACATGAACGCGCTGCTCAACGGCCTCGGCGACGGCCTGGAGCTCGCGTTCGAGGGCGCATGCCCCTCCTCGGCCGAGCTCAACAAGGCGCTCGATCAGGTCAGCGCCGAGTCCTTCGTCACCCGCGCGCCCGACTCTCCGGGCGCGTCTCCGGCCCAGGGAGAAGCGCCCGCGGGCTCGTCGCAGATCGAGATCCGCATCGGCGTGGTGGACTCGAAGCGCAACCCGGCCGCGAGCAACCATGAGCGGTACCTGCGCGTCCGCGCCCTGGTCGACCGCGTCCTCGTCCCGCTCCACGCGCGCTTTCCGCTCGCCGAGGTGCGGGTGAAGTAGCCGGGGCGCCGATCGCCGCGCCTTGCCGAAAACTACAGGGGGCAGGGTCCGTGGTGTACAGTTCGTACCTATGCCCGTCGCCCTCGGGTGGACCGCCGATCGTGCCCTCACAGCGCTCCTCGACGCGCTCGACGAGGCGGCGCTCATTTTCGACGAGCGGCAGGTGTGCCGGGCCGCCGGGCGCCGCGCCGCGGAGCTCCTCGGCGTCGACATCCGCGGCCTCATCGGCCAGCCGCGCCGGCTCCTGGTGGATCAGATCGCCGCCGCGTCCGCCGCCCCCGAGGCCGTGCAGGCGCTCCAGGACGAGGCGCTCTCCCAGGCGAGCACCGTCGCGGATCCGATCGAGCTCCTCCGGCCGTCGCCGCGCACCCTCGTGTGGACGTCGATCGCGATCCACGATCCGGCGGGCGCCGTCGGGCGGATCGACGTCCTGCGCGACGTGACGCGCGAGCGGCGCGCCGAGGAGAGCTCGGCGGAGATGGCCCGCCGCCTGGAGGAGGCCAGCACCGTCGACGAGCTGACGGGCCTCGCGAACCTGCGCCGCTTCGACGAGGAGGCGCAGCGCGAGCACCGCCGCTCCCAGCGCGCGTGGGCGTCCTACGCGCTCTGCCGCGTCGACATCGACGAGATGGCGGCCATCAACGAGAGCCGGGGCGAGCGCGCCGGCGACGAGCTGCTCCGCTGCGTGGCCGAGGAGCTGCGGGCCGGGCGGCGCGAGTACGATCTGGTCGCCCGCGGCCCCGAGGACGAGTTCCTGCTGCTCCTGCCCGGGGTCGACGGGGCGAGCGCGCGCACGGTGCTCAAGCGCGCCATCGACGCGATCCACGAGCGAGGCCGCGCCCTCGTGGGCGCCATGACGGTGAGCGCCGGCGTGGCAGTGTGGGTCCCGCCCTCGGGCGAGTCGACCGCCGACCTCGTGGATCGGGCCGGCGCGGCGCTCGCGCGGGCGCGGGCCCGGGGGCCGGGGCACCTGGAGGTCGACGTCGCGGCGGGCGAGTGGAAGGGCGGGGACGAGCCCGCCGAGTGAGCGCCAGGAGCGTGTTCCGCCGCGGAACAGCGTAAGAAATTACGCTTCAGTTCGCCTTGGTGGTCGCCGTGGCGATGCGCTAACAGGGGAAGAAGAGCCATGACCGCGACCGCCCCTGCCTCTCCCTCCGCGCTCCCGGCCGAGCGGCGCCCCTCGCCGCGCCCCACCACCTGCCAGATGTTCGAGACGCCGCTCATCGAGCGCTTCTCCCGCATCCACCCGGCGGGCCCCTTCGTCTTCTGGCTGCCGGTGATCGGCTACGTGGCCTACCGCGCCGCGCAGAACGGCGTGGGCCTCGGCGCGGGCGTCGGGCTCTGCCTCCTCGGCGTCCTCACGTGGACCTTCGCCGAGTACATGCTGCACCGCTACCTCTTCCACTACACCGGCCCGCGCCCGTGGCAGCGGCGCATGTACTTCGTCCTCCACGGCGTCCATCACGACTTCCCGAACGACGCCGATCGCCTCGTGATGCCCCTCGGCGCGAGCATCCCCCTCGGCGTGGTCTTCTACGCGGCCTTCTACCTCGTCGCCGGCCCGCTGCTCGCCGCCCCGCTCTTCGTCGGCTTCGCGCTCGGCTACCTCGCCTACGACGGCACCCACTACGCCGTGCATCACTTCCGGATGAGCTCCCCCTGGGGCCGCTTCATCAAGCGCTACCACATGATCCACCACCACACGGGCGTCGACGCCCGCTACGGCGTCTCGTCGCCGCTCTGGGACTGGGTCTTCGGGACGGCCGGCGGCGAGCCCAAGGCCGACTGAGCGCGGGGCCCGCCGCGTTCGCTTTCGCTCCAACGAACGGCGGGCCCGCGACGTTCGTTGGACCGAAAGCGATCGATCAGGTGGAGATCGCGCGGAGCCCGCCGGCGTCGAACGTGCGGAGCGTGTTGCGCCCGCAGAACGGGCAGAGCCAGCCGAGATCGAAGCGGTCGGACCGGGGGTTGATGCTGTGGGCCGGCGCCGTCTCCCGATCGCTCCCGCTGCGGGCCTTGCCCTCGATCACCTGGTGCTTGTCGTCGAGCACGGCGCTCAGGCGGGCCTGACACTCACAGCGGGTCTCCACGGCAAAAAGGGTCATCGTCGTCTCCTCGGGTCGGCCATATCCGCGCTCGCGCGGGCATGCAAGGGGGTGCTCGGGGACGCGCGCGGACACCGTCGTCGATCGCGGCGCGCGCCCGTCACGTCGCTCACCTTCACGCCGGCGCGCTGCGTGCGACGCGCTGCATCGCGTCGCATCGCGTCGTGACGCACCACGAAACGTGATGCGCATTGCGCGATGGATGAAGCGCGCGGTCGGGCAAAACGAGGCCCTTGCATCTCCCAGGGTTATGGTAATGTCGCCTAATTGGGCCTGCATATGGGCTTCGAAATGAGATCGAGGTCCTCGCGGGAATGTCGGCAAACCTTCACCGGTTGGGAGAGCCCATGACAGCAGACTCCGGGGTACGACCTGCGCGGCGTTGGCGGATTCTCCTGGCGCATGACGCGACCGCGTCGACCTGCGACTCGCTCGCCTTCGCGGTCGAAGCGGCGCTCGGCAACGTCGACATCACCGACGCCTCCTCGGCCGACGACGCCCGCGTGGCGCTCCGGACGGGGACCTTCGATGTCTGCATGGTCTGCCTCGATCTGCCCCCGGCTCCCCTCGGCGGCGCCCGCCTCGCCAAGGAGGTGCTCGACCAGGGCCACCCGCTCGTGCTGATCACGCGCAGCCTGCGCTGGATCCCGGCGAGCGCGAACATCCTCCGCGAGCAGCCGTGGATCCCGCCGGACGCTCCGGTCGGCGATGTCGTCGCCGCGATCGGCGACGCGATCGCGCTGGCGATGGAGGGCCGCCCGCAGGAACAGGAAGCGTACGAGCCGGCACACGGCAGGCGCCGCGCTGCGGGTTGAGCGCCCTCCTCAGTGGGCGATCTCGGTCGCCTCGATCCCCTTGACGGTGAGCGTCCCCGGGCCGACCAGGCCGAGCACGAGCTCGGTGTCGTCGCCCACGGTCGCGTCGACGCTCCGGCCGCCTTCGAGGGACATCGTGCTCACCACCGCCTTGTCCCCGAGCGGGCCGCGCAGGGTGAGGAAGAGGTACGAGCCCGGGAGGCCCAGGCTGAGCTGATCGCCGCTGCCCGCCTTGCAGCGGAAGGACTTGGCGCCGCCGAGCGGCTTCTCGCCGATCACGAGGCACTCCTGCTTCACGGAGGGCTCGCCGTCGGCCTCGGCGCGCGCGGCCGCGACCACCTTGCCGCCGCGGAGGATCTCCAGATCGTCGAGGTCGAGGTTGCCGCTCCCGCTGAGCCCGACGCCCACGTAGAAGCCGCTCGATCCGGCGTCCGCGGTGAGCTTGGCCTCCTTGCTCCCCTGCTCGCCGGCGGCGATCTTCCACGTCGCGTTGCTCTCGCCGGCCTCGGGATCTTCGAGCGAGCGGAGGGCGACGGTGAGGTCGCCGCCCTGGGAGGCGCGGTACTTGAGCTTGACGGTGATCTCGTCGCCGGGGCTGATGATCGGCGCGCTCTGCGGCGCGTAGCTGCCGGTCACCTTGAAGCGGTAATGGTGCCCGCTCGCCATCGGCAGGGCGTCCGCCTTGCCGCGCAGGGCCACCCGGTTGCCCGCGCCCGTGGCCGTCACGATCACCGCGCCGCCCTCGTGCTTGAACGAGAGCCCCGCGCCCTCCACGGGCACGAGCGCGTCGTCGCCCTTGAGCGATCGAGGCTTGCTCGGGGCCGCGTCGCCCGCGCCCTTCACGAGCCGGGCCTCGATGGATTTCACCCCGTCGCGGAAGTGGAGCACCTGGTCGAGCCGGGAGAAATTGCGCTTGTTCCAGAGGTCGATCAGCGCGCGCATCCCGCTCGCGAGGACCTGGTCGCGCGCCGCGTGATCGGCCGCGCTGACCTTGCACTTGTTGTAGCTCTCGCAGAGCGCGACCCGCTGATCCTTGAGCGCGGTGGCGAGCGCCGCCGCCGCCTTGATCGCCTCGATCTTCGCGTCGGCCTCGCGCGACGTGCCGGCGAGGCGGAGCGAGTCGCTCAGCGAGAGCGCGCCGAAATCCTCGCCGATCTCGTTGCAATCTTCCTTGGGGATGGTCCCGATCGGGGGCCCGCACTCGATGGGCGGCCCCGTCGGCACCGGGGCGGCCGCGGTCGCGGTGCCGGCGGTGGGGGCGGCCGGCTCGGAGGGCGGCCCGCAGGCCACGCCGACGGCGAGGGCGGAGGCGGCGGCGACGAGGGAGACGAGGGCAGGGGCGAGGCGATGCGGTCGCACGACCGGCTACGCTAATACAAGTCGGCGAGGCGTGGTGCGGCTCTTGTTCGCCCGGGCGCACACAAGAGCTTGCAAAGCGGTCCGGGATTCGGTAGAGGCACTTCTGCGCTGTCGAGGCGCTCCGTCGGCGGGACTAGCTCAGTTGGTAGAGCATCAGCTTCCCAAGCTGAGGGTCGCGGGTTCGAACCCCGTGTCCCGCTCCGAGGATAAGGGGGGACCCCAACAGAACCGCGACCGGCAGGGAGCGGACCGTGCAGCATTACGCCGCCGGTTCCCCATCAGACGATCGCCTGCCCCTCGGGGGTCACGGGTGAGAGCATCCCACCGCACTCGGGGCAGTGCGCCGATTCGGGCTGGAGCTGGCCTTCCGCCACGGTGATCGTCCGCTCGTGGCCGGCCGGGCAGCGGTAGACGTAGGCGGGACCGGGGACGAAATCGAGGGCGGTGCCCTGGAGCTGGGCGCCTTCGCATTTCGTGCACTCCAGCGATTTCACGCAGACGGGGCAGGTGGCCCACTGGGGGGGCGAGCCGTCGACGCCGAGCTTCATCGGCCCGCCGCTCTCACACATGTACAGGTGCGTTGCCATGCCTCCGGCGTACCACGAACCGGAAGCGCTGCCGAGCCTGCCCGGACGTCACCGGCGCCCCTCCGCGCACGAAGTCCTGGAGGAGCGGGCGTCGATGTTGTACTGCGATAGCCCCGGAGGACGCGTGAGACCGAGCGACGTACGGAGCCCGAGCTACTTCCACAAGGTCGTCGATTGCCAGTGGGCGTGCCCCGCCCACACCAACGTCCCCGAGTACATCCGGCTCATCGCCCAGGAGCGGTACACGGACGCGTACATGCTCAACCGCGAGTCGAACGTCTTTCCGGGCATCCTCGGGCGGACGTGCGATCGCCCCTGCGAGCCTGCATGCCGGCGGACGCGGATCGACGAAAAGGCCGTCGCCATCTGCCGCCTCAAGCGCGTCGCCGCCGACCACAAGGACGACGTGCGCGAGCGCCTCCCCAAGGCCCCCGCCCAGAAGAACGGCAAGAAGATCGCCTGCATCGGCGCCGGCCCGGCCTCGCTCACCGTCGCGAACGACCTCGCCCCCCTCGGCTACGAGGTCGTGATGTTCGAGAAGTTCGACAAGGCCGGCGGCCTGATGCGCACCAACATCCCGGCCTTCCGCCTCCCGCCCGAGGTGCTCGACGAGGAGGTCGACGCCATCCTGAACATGGGCGTGGACATCCGTTATAACTCCCCGATCACGAGCATGAAGGCCCTGCTCGGCGAGGGCTACGACGCGATCTTCGTCGGCACCGGCGCGCCCAAGGGCAAGAACCTCGAGATCCCCGGCCGCTACGACAGCGACAAGATCCACATCGGCATCGAGTGGCTCGAGGCGGTCGCCTTCGGGCACGTCACGTCGATCGAGGAGCGCGTGCTCATCATCGGCGTCGGCAACACGGCGATGGACTGCTGCCGCACGGCGCGCCGCCTCGGCGGCAAGGACATCAAGGTGATGGCGCGGCGCCCGCGCAAGTACTTCAAGGCGTCGGAGTGGGAGCTCGAGGACGCCGAAGAAGAGCAGGTCGAGATCGTCATCAACCACGCCCC
Organism: Byssovorax sp.; assembly: GCA_046351295.1. Lineage (GTDB taxonomy): Bacteria > Myxococcota_A > Polyangia > Polyangiales > Polyangiaceae > JAXLYT01. The sequence continues at coordinate 23,315 of JAXLYT010000077.1, read as the reverse complement.
GAAGGATTTCGTCATCGTCGAGGGCAAGCTCAAGGGGATGACCTTCGAGAAGCTCGAGTGGTCGATCGACGACAAGGGCCGGCAGGTCTCGAAGGTGCTCGAGGACGTGTTCATCCCCTGCGACGCGGTGATCCTCGCCATCGGCCAGGACAACGCCTTCCCGTGGATCGAGCGCGACATCGGGATCACCTTCAACAAGTGGGACATGCCCGAGGTCGACAAGGTGACGCACCAGTGCTCGCTGCCCGGCGTCTTCTTCGGCGGCGACGCGGCCTGGGGGCCGGAGAACATCATCTGGGCGGTCGCCCACGGCCACGCCGCGGCGATCTCGATCCACAACCACTGCCAGGGCGTCCCCGTCACCGAGCGCCCCGAGCAGGGCATGTCGCTCACGACGCAGAAGATGGGCTTCAACGAGTGGAGCTACAGCAACGACTACGACGCCCACAAGCGCCAGAAGATGAGCCACGTCGAGCTCGTCGAGCGCTTCAAGTCGGTGCACGTCGAGGTCGAGCTCGGCTTCACCGCGGAGCAGACGGCGCGCGAGGTCGAGCGCTGCCTCAACTGCGACGTGCAGACGGTCTTCAGCGAGCGGGCGTGCATCGAGTGCGACGCCTGCGTCGACGTGTGTCCGCTCCTCTGCCTCACCATCACGAAGGACGTGGAGGACGAGGCGACGCTCCGGCAGAGCCTGACCGCGCCGGCCAAGAACCAGAAGCAGGCCGTCTTCACGTCGGGGGCGCTCCCGCAGACGGGCCGGCTGATGGTCAAAGACGAAGACGTCTGCGTGCACTGCGGCCTCTGCGCCGAGCGGTGCCCGACGACGGCCTGGGACATGCAGAAATTCGAGCTCCTTCTCCCTTACGCAGGACGACCAGCGTGCAAGCAAGGCTAGACCGGACCAACGATTTCGCGATCAAGCTCGCCAACGTCAACGGGACCGGATCCGCGAGCGCCAACGGCCTGCTCATGCAGGCGATCTTCCGGATGGGCATCCCGGTGTCGGGGAAGAACCTCTTCCCCTCGAACATCCAGGGCCTGCCCACCTGGTACGAGGTGCGGGTCAACAAGCGCGGCCACACCGCGCGCACGCCCGACTTCGACCTGATGGTGGCGATGAACGCCGAGACGTACGCGCGCGACATCAAGGAGGTCCGCTCGGGCGGCTACGTGCTCTACGACTCGACCTGGCCGCTCGACAAGGCGCTCTACCGCGACGACGTGACCTTCCTCGGCGTCCCGCTCGCGAGGATGTGCAACGAGATCTTCAAGGACGGCCGCGAGCGCATCCTGATGAAGAACATCGCCTACCTCGGGGCCCTGGTGGCGCTGCTCGACATCGACATGGCGCTGCTCGAGCAGATGCTCACCGAGAAGTTCGCCCGCAAGAAGTCGCTGTGGGACTCGAACCACAAGGCGATCCGCGCCGGCCGCGAGTTCGCCCTCCAGAACTTCCCGTGCCCGCTCCCGCTCCGCCTCGAGAAGATGAACGAGACGGCCGACAAGATCCTCATCGACGGCAACACCGCCACCGGCCTCGGCTGCATCTACGCCGGCGCGACGGTCGCCGCCTGGTACCCCATCACCCCCGCGACGTCGGTGATGGACGCCTTCAAGACCTACGCGGGCAAATACCGCAAGGACGCGGACGGGAAGAACAACGTCATCATCCTCCAGGCCGAGGACGAGCTCGCCGCCGTCGGCATGGTCATCGGCGCGAGCTGGATGGGCGCGCGCTCGTTCACCTCGACCGCCGGCCCCGGTATCTCGCTCATGGCCGAGCTCGTCGGCCTCGCGTACTACGCCGAGATCCCGGTGGTGATCATCGACGTCCAGCGTACCGGGCCGTCCACGGGGATGCCCACGCGGACACAGCAGGGCGACATCCTCCTCTGCGCCTACCTCTCGCACGGCGACACGAAGCACATCTGCCTCTTCCCCTCGAGCCCGGACGAGTGCTTCCGCTTCTCGGTGGAGAGCTTCGACCTGGCCGAGCGCTTCCAGACGCCGGTCTTCATGCTGAGCGACCTCGACATCGGCATGAACGACTGGGTCGTGCCCCGCTTGACCTGGGACGACAAATACCGGCCGAACCGGGGGACGGTGCTCACCGCCGAGCAGCTCGAGAAGATGGAGAAGTACTACCGCTACTCGCCCGAGAACGAGGAGCACGTGGCCGCGCGCACCCTGCCGGGCGTCCACCCGAAGGGCGCCTTCTTCACCCGCGGATCGGGCCACAACAAGCTCGGCGGTTACACCGAGATCCCCGACGAGTACCAGGAGGTGATGGACCGCCTCGCCCGCAAGCACAAGGCCGCGGCCAAGGCCGTCCCCGCGCCGGTGTTCGTCCTCCGCGAGGGCGCGAAGATCGGCGTCATCTCCGTGGGCGGCTGCGATCGGGCGGTGCGCGAGTCGCTCGAGCAGCTCGAGGAGAAGGGCGTCCTCGTCGACTACATGCGCGTCCGCGCCTTCCCCTTCAGCGAGGAGGTCGAGCGCTTCCTCGACGAGCACGAGCACTGCTTCGTGATCGAGCAGAACCGCGACGCGCAGCTCCGCACGCTGCTCACCATGGAGACGCGCACCTCGAAGGAGAAGCTCTCCTCCGTCCTCGTGTACGGCGGCTTCCCGCTCAGCGCCCGCCCCGTGACCGAAGAGATCCTCCGGCAGCTCGGCGCCTCCGCCGGCTCGCAGACCGAAGGGAGAGCCTAGGCCATGCCGTCGATCCAGAAGCCCAGCGTCGTCCACCCGAGCATCGCCAAGAACGAGATCGGGCTCACCGTCCGCGACTACGAGGGCGCGATGAGCACCCTCTGCGCCGGCTGCGGGCACGACTCGGTGACGGCCGCGATCGTGCGCGCGTTCTACGAGCTGTCCACGCCGCCGCACATGATCGCCAAGCTGAGCGGCATCGGCTGCTCGTCGAAGACGCCGACGTACTTCGTCAAGGGCGCCCACGGCTTCAACTCCGCCCACGGGCGCATGCCGGCCATCGTCACGGGCGCCGCCGCGGCCAACCGCGACCTCACCTACATCGGCATCTCCGGCGACGGCGACTCGCTCTCCATCGGCCTCGGCCAGCTCTGCCACGCCATCCGCCGCAACGTGAACATGATCTACGTGGTGGAGAACAACGGCGTCTACGGCCTCACGAAGGGCCAGTTCTCCGCCTCGGCCGACGTGGGCAGCAAGAGCAAGCGCGGCGAGCAGAACCTCCAGAGCCCCATCGACCCGGTGCTCCTCGCGCTGAACCTCGGGGCGACCTTCATCGCGAGGAGCTTCTCCGGCGACAAGGCCCAGCTCGTCCCGATCCTCAAGGCGGGCATCAAGCACAAGGGCTTCGCGATGATCGACGTGATCTCGCCCTGCGTGACGTTCAACGACCACGAGGGCTCGACCAAGAGCTACCTGCACACGCGGAAGCACAAGCTCGAGGTCCTGAACGCGGACTTCGTCCCGATCGCCAGCGAGATCAGCGCCGATTACCCCGAGGGGACGACGAAGGACGTGCGGATGCACGACGGCAGCGTCGTGCGCTTCAGCAAGGTCCCGAAGGACTACGACCCGGGCGATCGCAACGCCGTGCAGACCTACCTGCAAGACCACCAGAAGCGCGGCGAGGTGCCGACCGGCCTGCTCTACCTCGACACGAGCCGCGGCGACATGCACGACGAAGCCGCGACGCGGAGCGTCCCGATGACGCAGATCGAGTACGAGAAGCTCTGCCCCGGCAGCGCCGCGCTCGACAAGCTGATGAACGACTTCCGTTGACGCGCGGGCGCGCCGTCGCCCCTCGTTGACGATCGGTCACGGTCGGTCACGCCGCCGCACACCGTCGCCGGCCGGTTGCGATCATCAACGATCGAGCGCCTCGAGCTCGGCCTGGGCCATCTCGGCGATGAGGTCCTCGAAGGTCGTCGACGGCGTCCAGCCGAGCACGCGGCGGGCCTTGTCCGCGCGGCCGCGGAGGCGCTGCGGCTCCGCGGGGCGGAGGAAGCGCGGGTCCTGCCGCACGTACCGCCGGAAGTCGAGATCGAAGCGCCCGAAGGCCAGGCGGGCCACGTCCTCGACCGAGTGGAGCGCCCCCGTCGCGAAGACGAAGTCGGTCGGCGTCTCGTGCTGGAGGGTGAGCCACATCCCCCGCACGTAGTCGCGCGCGTGCCCCCAGTCGCGCTCGGCGCGCATGTCGCCGAGGAGCAGCTCCGTCTGGAGGCCGAGCTTGATCGCCGCGGCGGCCCGGCAGATCTTCCGGGTCACGAAGTTCTCGCCGCGCCGCGGGGACTCGTGGTTGAACATGATCCCGTTGCACGCGAAGAGCCCGAAGGTGCGCCGGTAGACGGTCACCATCTGCGTCGCGAAGGCCTTGGCGCAGCCGTACGGGTTCACGGGCGCCATGGGCGTCTCCTCGTCCTGCGGGCTCTCCCGCGGCTCGCCGAAGATCTCGCTCGACGCGGCGTGGAAGAGGCGCGGCGGATCCTTCAGATCGCGCACCATCTCGAGCAGGCGCAGCGTGCCCATCGCCGTCATCTCGCAGGTCGACTCGGGGATCTCGAAGCTCAGGCCGACGTGGCTCTGCCCGGCGAGGTGGTAGACCTCGTGCGGCGCGGCCTTGCCGAGCACCCTGCGCAGCGTCGTCGGGTCGTCGAGCTCGGCGTAGTGGAGGAAGAGCCGCTGCCCGTAGATCTGCGGGTTCTTGTAGAGGTGATCGAGCCGGGAGCGCTCGAGGGTGCTCGTCCGCCGCACCACGCCGTGCACCTCGTAGCCTTTGTCGAGCAGGAGCTCGGTGAGGTACGAGCCGTCCTGCCCGGTGATCCCGGTGATGAATGCGCGCCGCGTCATCGAGCCTCTGGTGCTGGTTGCTCCGCCGCTCCTGGACATTCGAGCCCGCTCACGCCCACCCGGCCCAGCGCGATCGCAGATCGTCGGGGACGGTGGGCTTGTCGATGGGCTGGACCTCGTCCCGCAGGCGGAGGAGGCCGAGCTCGTCGTAGACCCGGCGGAGCGCCTCGGCGTCGTAGCCTCCCACGGCGAGCTCCGCCAGGTCGACGTCGATCGGAGCGTCGGATCGGAGCGACACGAGCGAGAGGGACAGGCGCGCCGCGCCCGCGTGGTCGCGCAGCGCGAGGCCGAGCTTGCCCTTCTCCCACTGCCACTTGCGCAGCACCTCGTCGAGCGAGCCGTGGCGGAGGAGCAGCCGCGCGGCCGTCTTCTCGCCGACGCCCGGCACCCCCGGCGCCTCATCCCCGCGGCCCGCGAGCGCGAACAGATCGGGGAGCTGCGCGGGCGCGACGCCGTGGAACGCGGCCCTCACCTCGGCCTCGCCCGTGGCGAGATCGGAGCGCCCGTCCCAGACCACGACCTCTCCGTCGCGGACGAGCTGCCAGATCTCCTGGCTCTTCGAGAGCAGCACCACGTCGAGCCCCGCGGCGCGGGCGCGGGCGCATGCGGAGGCGAGCAGATCGCCCGTGGAGAAGCCCTCTGCCTGGAGGATCGGGATCCGGTGCAGCGCGAGGATCTCGCGGACTCGGTCGAGCTGAACCAGATATTCGGGCGAGTCGGGAGCGTGCCCTCTCCGGTAGTCCGGATAGAGCTCGTGGCGAAAGGTCGATCGCCCCAAATCCGTGCAAAATGCGAGATATCGAGGGTCTTGCCGCCGCAGGAGGCGAGCGAGCCCGCCGATCACGCCCGCGGTCACCGCGCTCGGCTCTCCGCCGGGCGTCATCGCCGGTCTGGCGATGTGGAGCACTGCGCGGGCGAGGCCCGGCAGGTCGAGCAGATAGAGCGCGCTGGGCTCTCCTTTGGCCGGGAGAGAGGCCATGAACGTGCCGTGATGCTAGCGCGGCCCCCTCGGCTCGACACCGCTTTGTGCAACGAACGGCGTCTTTTTGCGGGAGCTTTGGGCGCGCTCCTGGTGCGAGAGCGCGCGCGATTTCATTCGGCACGAGGCTCCCCGCGTGGCACGTTACGGGCGTCTCTGCGCGCGCAGGGGCGCGTCGATCCTTCCGCATGAACCGCTGGAACCTCCTCGCCCTGACCTTGCTCTGCGCGTCTCTCGCGGCGGTGATCGTCTCGGCGCTCCACATCGTGCGCACCGATCGCGCCGAGGCCCTGGAGCGCTTCGCCCAGGATCGCGTGGAGCAGGTGGAGCAGGCCGCGCGGATCATCGACGAGGACCTGGCGCACATCGAGGACGATCTCCGCGTCGCCGGCCAGCTCTCCCGCACCGCGACGAACGACGAGATCCTCGGCAGGGAGCTCGGCGCCCTGATCGAGGTGATGGATCACTACCGGGTGATCCAGGTGTTCGACGCCGAGGGCAAGCGCACCTTCTCGGTGGGCGACATCCGCCCGGGCGGGCGCGACACCAACGTGGAGGCCGACATGGAAGCGGCCGCGCGCGCCGCCAGGGATCGCGCCGAGGGAGATCTGTTCGTGAGCCGCCCGGTGACCGGGCTATCGTCGTTCCGCATCTTCGCCTACATGCTCCCCGCGACCTCCACCCAGCCGAGCGTGGTGGTCTCCTGCCTCGTCGACACCCGCTCGATCCTCGACAAGCTCCGGCTCATCGCCGCTGCGCCTGGGACGCACCTGCTCGTCATCGGCCCCTACGGCAACCCCACGCCCGTGAGCGACAGCGCGCTCTCGCAGATCGTGGCCGGCGTCAACCTCGACGATCCCAAGCTGAGCGGCTACGCCAACCTCGTGCGCCGGATGCGGCTCGGCGGCTCGGGCGTGGTGCGCGTCGAGCGGGAAGAGGCGGAGCGGCTCAAGCTCGGCAACTCGGACGTCTTCGCGGCCTACGCCTCCACGCTCAACAAGCGCGGCGGGTCGTGGGCGATCGCGACGCTGCGCTCCGCCGCGAACCTGGAGGCGCACGACCGGGTGATCGTCCGCCGGTTCGGCGTCGCCGCCGGGCTGGTCGTCCTGCTCATCCTCGGCTTCGCCGCCTACGTGGTCACCGCGTCCCGCCGGACGATCGCCGATCGCGAGCGGCTCAAGCGCCTCGATCAGGAGCAGCGCCTCGGCGCCCAGCTCGTCCGCGCCGAGAAGCTCGCGACCGTCGGCGTGATCGCCGCCGGGATCGCCCACGAGATCGGCACGCCGCTCGCGGTGGTGCGCGGGCGGGCGGAGTACGCCCTCGGCAAGCTCGGCCCCGAACACTCCCTCGCCCGGGGGATGAACGTCATCGTCGAGCAGATCGATCTGGTGAGCCGGACCATCCGCCAGCTCCTCGATTTCTCGCGCGTGCAGCCGCCCGCCACCGCCGCGCCGGTGCACGTCGGGGAGGTGGCCCGCGCCGTCCAGGAGCTGCTCCGCTACGAGGCCGAGCGCCGCAAGGTGAAGATCGCCCTCGACGTGCCGGAGGACCTGCCCGCCGTCGCCGCCAACCCCGACGAGCTGCAGCAGGTCGTCGTCAACCTGGTGATGAACGCGTGCCATGCATGCCGGCCCGGCGGCCACGTCCACGTGACGGCCCAGCCCGAGGAGCCGAGCCCCGGGGGCGGCGCGCCGCGGGTGCGCATCGCCGTCGTCGACGACGGGAACGGCATCCCCCCGGAGCACCGCGCCCAGGTCTTCGATCCCTTCTTCACCACGAAGAAGCGCGGGCAGGGCACGGGCCTCGGCCTGACCATCGCCGCGCAGATCGTCAGAAATCACGGGGGGCAGATCGAGCTCGAGAGCGAGCCGCAGCGGGGCAGCAAGGTGACGCTGCTCTGGCCCGCGGCGCCACACAGCATTGAGGAGACCCATGGCAGCAGCACATGAATCGCGGATCTTGGTGATCGACGATCAGATCGAGATGGCCCGCCTGCTCGGCGATCAGCTCGCCGACGCCGGCTACGTCACGGAGCTCGCCGCCGGCGGCGCCCAGGCGCTCGAGCTGGTCCGGAAGAAGCCCTTCGACCTGGTGATCTGCGATCTTCGGATGGCCGAGGTGGACGGGCTCGACGTCCTCGACGGGGTCAAATCGGTCGCGCCCTTCGTCCCGGTGATCATCATGACCGCGTTCGGCGGGATCGAGAGCGCCATCGAGGCGATCAAGCGCGGCGCCTACCACTACCTGACCAAGCCCTTCCGGCTCGACGAGGTGCTGCTCTTCGTCGAGCGCGCCCTCGGCGAGCGGCGCCTCCGCGACGAGAACGCCGCCCTCCGGAGGGTCGCGGGCGCCGACGCGGGCTTCGCGGGCATGGTCGGGCAGAGCGAGAAGATGCGAGCGGTCTACGCCCTCATCGAGCGGGCCGCGTCGTCGCCTGCGCCGGTGCTCGTCCGCGGCGAGAGCGGGACGGGCAAGGAGCTCGTCGCCCGCGCCCTCCACTTCAACGGCCCTCGCAGGAACGGCCCGTTCATCCCGCTCAACTGCACCACCTTGCCGGAGACCTTGCTGGAGAGCGAGCTCTTCGGGCAGGTGGCGGGCAGCTACACCGGCGCGTCGGTGGCGCGACGCGGTCTCTTCCTCGAGGCCGACGGCGGCACGCTCTTCCTCGACGAGGTCGCCGACATGCCGGCCGGCCTCCAGTCGAAGTTCCTCCGCGTCCTCGAGGACGGGGAGATCCGCGCCGTCGGCTCCGACGTCCCGCGCCGCGTCGACGTGCGCGTGATCACCAGCACCAACCAGGATCTCGAGCAGCGCATCCGCGAGGGCCGCTTCCGCAGCGATCTCTTCTACCGCCTGGCCGTGGTGCCCATCTCGCTCCCGCCGCTGCGCGAGCGCATCGAAGACCTGCCCGCGCTGGTCGAGCACTTCCTCGCCAAGGCCCGCGCGAAGACGCCGGACGCCGTGGTGCGCCAGGGCACGCCGCGCTTCATGGCCGCGCTCGCCCGCGCTTCATGGCCCGGCAACGTGCGCGAGCTCGAGAACGTCATCGAGCGCCTCGTCGTCCTCTCGACCTCCGAGGTGGTCGACGTGGTCGACCTCGAGCGCTGCGCCCCCGGCGGCGCGCTCGACCCCTCTCCGCTCGAGGAGGCCAAGCAGCGCCTCGTCCCCCTGCGCCAGCTCGAGAGCGATTACATCGCCTGGGTGCTGAGCCGCTGCGGAGGCAACAAAACGCGCGCCGCCGAGATCCTTGGAATCGACGTTTCCACCATTTATCGGCGGGAGCGGAGCGCCGCCGGTTGATGTAACCAAAAACACGTTTGTCGCGAAGATTGACGCAGTAATTTCCGAATTTCGGCAGATATTCATCGGTTTTGACACGGTGCGTTCAATCTTCGCGGGGTCGTGCTAGCGTCCGCTCGATTGGCCCTTGGGCCTCAACCCGGACGACCGTCGCAGAGAGCGAGGAGGACCCTCGATATGAACAACTTCGAGCACGACGTTCAGGCAATGCGCGCGTGGTTTGCGAGCGCGCGCTTCGCGGGAATCCAACGCCTCTACAGCGCGCGTGAGGTGGTCGAGCAGCGGGGCACGATCCGCTCCGAGTACACCGTCGCACAGGACGCCGCCGAGGCCTTCTTCGCGCGCCTGCGCGAGCTCTTCGAGGCCAAGAAGAGCATCACCACCTTCGGCCCCTACTCGCCGGGCCAGGCGGTCGTGATGAAGCGCATGGGCATCGAGGGCATCTACCTCGGCGGCTGGGCCACGAGCGCCAAGGGCTCGGTGCAAGAAGACCCGGGGCCGGATCTCGCGAGCTACCCGCTCAGCCAGGTGCCCGACGAGGCCGCGCCGATCGTCCGCGCGCTGCTCACCGCCGACCGGAACCAGGCGTACGCGCGCCGCAAGATGACGGAGGCCCAGCGCAACGCCACGCCCGCCGTCGATTTCCGCCCGTTCATCATCGCCGACGCGGACACCGGCCACGGCGGCGACGCCCACGTGCGCAACCTCGTCCGCCGCTTCGCCGAGATCGGCGTGCCGGGCTACCACATCGAGGACCAGAAGCCGGGCGCCAAGAAGTGCGGGCACCAGGGCGGCAAGGTGCTCGTCGCGGTCGACGAGCAGATCAAGCGCCTCTCCGCGGCCCGGTTCCAGCTCGACCTCATGGGCGTGCCCGGGATCATCGTGGCCCGCACCGACGCCGAGTCGGCGACCCTGCTCGACGGGCGCAGCGACGAGCGCGATCAGCCGTTCATCCTCGGCGTCACCAACATCGAGATGCCGACGTTCAAGGTCGTCTTCGTCGCCATGCTCCGGCGCTTCCACCAGGCCGGCATCGAGGAGCTGAGCGGCCACCAGCTCTACTCCATCTGCGACGCCGAGTACGCCGCCGCCGACGCGTGGCTCGACCGCAACGGCCTCGGCTCCGGCATCGAGGACGCCGTCGCCGCGTACAAGAAGGGAGCCGCCACGGTCGACGCGACGCTCGACAAGGTGTTCGATCGGCTGGTCGACATCTGGCAGAAGGAGGCCGACGTCACGACGTACGGCGAGGCCGTGGCCAAGGTGATGCGCTTCCGCGAGAGCGAGGGCGCGCAGCTCCCGATGAGCGAGGCCGAGTGGCTCGCCTTCGCCTCGCGCGCCTCCATCTACGAGGCGCGCGAAAAGGCCCGCACCATGGGGATCAACGTGGTGTGGCACTGCGAGAACGCCAAGACCCCGGACGGCTACTACCAGGTGCGCGGCGGCATCGACTACGCGATCGCCAAGTCCCTCGCCGTCGCGCCCTTCGCCGACATCCTCTGGATGGAGACGAAGACCGCCGATCTGCACGACGCGAAGAAGTTCGCCGACGCGATCCACGCCGTGTACCCGGACAAGATGCTCGCCTACAACCTCTCGCCCTCGTTCAACTGGGACACCACCGGGATGAGCGAGGACCAGATGCGGCGCTTCCCGGAGGAGCTCGGGAAGATGGGCTTCGTCTTCAACTTCATCACCTACGGCGGCCACCAGGTCGACGGCATGGCCAGCGAAGAGTTCGCGACCGCCCTCTGCCAGGACGGCATGCTCGCCCTCGCCCGCCTCCAGCGGAAGATCCGCCTCGTCGACTCGCCCTACCGCACGCCGCAGACGCTCGTGGGCGGCCCGCGCGCCGACGCCGCGCTCATGTCCGTCTCCGGCCGCACCGCGACCACCAAGGCGATGGGCAAGGGCTCGACCCAGTTCCAGCATACCGTGCTCACCCAGGTGCCGCCCAAGGTCCTCGAGGAGTGGCTGGCCCTGTGGAAGAAGCGCCACGACTACAGCGGCGATCTCCGCGTGCGCCTCCGCCCCCACACCGCCGGCTCGGATCTGCTCGAGCTGAGCATCCTCACCGGCAACGGCGAGAAGGCCTCCAACGTGATCTTCGTCCCCATCCAGGATCGCCGCGGCCGGGTCATCCTCTCCGTGCGCGACCAGAACACGTTCGACGCGGGCCTGCGCCAGAAGCGCCTGATGACGCTGAACCAGCTCTTCCTCATCCACCGCTACAAGGCCGACTCGGTGCACTTCGTGACGCCGACCGACGACAACCAGCGGCAGACCGAGCGCATGAAGGAGCGCGGCATCTTCAGCTCGGTCAACAGCGAGGTCGGCAAGATCATCGTCGCCGACGTGAACAAGGACCGGATCCACCAGCTCGTCGAGCCCGATCGCGTCGCCCTCAGCAAGCTGATCGCCGAAGGCTGATCGCTCGATCGGCTGCGTTTGCCTTCCAGCCCGCGGCCGTCCGGGCTGGAAGGTGTTACGCTTCCTCCATGAAAATCTTCCCTTGGATCTCGCTGGCGAGCCTCGCGCTCGCCGGGATCGCGGCATGCTCGTCCTCGGTCGGCACCGGCGGTGGGGGCGCCGGAGGCACGGGCGAGACCACGAGCGGGACATCGAGCAGCGGCACGACCGCGAGCTCCTCCAGCTCCTCGGGGACGGGCGGGAGCGCCAAGCCCTGCGACGCGCCGCCCGATCCGCAGGCGTTCGAGATCGGCACCGGAGAGCTCTGCTTCGAGCGGCTCGCGCCGATGCAGGAGGTGCCGATGATGCAGGGGCCGCAGGGCGGCTTCCATGTGTGGCTCGCCGTGGGCTGCATGGACTGCGGGGCGAAGGCGGTGGTCGCCTACGGGGTGAAGGATCCGGCGACCGGCACGTGGCTCCCCGGCACCGGCGAGCTCAAGCTCGTCCTCGATTTCTCGCCGGGCGCCTTCCCGCAGCACGCGGGCATCACCGATTTTCTCCCCGGGATCATCTGGGATCCGATGAGCGTGCTGGCCAAGGGGACGCACGTCATCCTGAGCGCCTCGGTGCTCGACGACAGCATGAAGCCCATCCACAGCGGCGAGGTCGAGGTCGTGCTCGGCGACACCGTGATGTGGAGCCCGCCCTGCGACACGGGGCCGAATTGCGGCGCGCCCGGCAGCCTGCCCTGCTGCACCGACGGCAAGGGCGACGTTGACGCCGGGTCACACGATTGAACGGCGCACCGGATCGTCAACGATGGATCACGAGCGTCGCGGCGCCGCAGAGGAGGGCCGCCGCGAGCCCGAGGCCGACCCGCTTGCCGAGGGCCCGCCCGCCGAGGACGAAGGCCAGCGCCGTCTTCACGAGCGTGTTGGTGACGGCGGCCAGGGTGATGCCGATCGCCGCCGTGTCCGCGCTCATCCCGCCCTGATGCAGCTCGGTGAGCGAGAGGGTGATCGCGTCGACCTCCGCGAGCCCGGCGACCACGCTCCCGGCGAGCACGCCCGTCTGCCCGAGGTAGAGCTGCGCGGCCTTGGCGATCACCAGGATCACCGCATACGCCAGCCCGAACTTGATCGACTGCGCGAGGTAGAACGGGTTCTTGAGGGGCACCTCCTCGTGGGCGTCGTGCTTGATCGAGCTGCGGTACACGAGCGCCGCCGCGCCGAACCCGCCGGCCGCCATCAGCCCGAGCGGCAAGGACAGGAGCACGAGGAGCGGGCGATCGACCGCGGCCACGATGAGGAGGATGCGCACGAACATCGTCGCGCTCCCGGCGAGGATGGCGATCGAGCAGAGCTCGACGAGGGAGGGCTGCTCCTTGGCGCGCCCGGAGAAGGTGAGCGTCACCGCCGTCGACGACGCGAACCCGCCGAGGATCCCCGTGAGGAACAGGCCGCGCCGGCTCCCGGTCACGCGCGCCGCGACGTAGCCCACGAAGCTCACCGCGGCGACCAGCACGATCATGATCCCGATCTTCTGCGGGTTCAGGACGTCGAGCGGCCCCACCGTACGATCGGGCAGGATGGGGAGCACCACCAGCACGAGCAGGACGAACTTGGCGGTCGCGTACACATCGTCCGCGCTGATCTTGGCGGCGAAGCCGTGCAGCGGGCGCTTGAGGGCGAGCAGCGCCATGATGATCGCCGAGCACGACGCGACGAGCAGGTAGCGCTGCGCGCCGGGGAGCCAGCCGGGCATCGCCGCCATCGCGCCGAGCAGGAACGTGAGGACCGCGGCCGCCTCGGTGGTGAGCCCGGGCTCGCCGTTCGCCGAGGTGCGGAAGTACGCGATGCTGAGGAGCGCCGCGAGGCCCGCGAGCGCCACGCCGAGCACCCACGCGCCCACCACGGGGATGAGCAGCGCCGAGAGGCCGCCCGCGAGCGCGATGAGCGGGAAGGTGCGGATCCCGCCGAAATCATGGGGCGTCCTCGTCGACGGCGTCCCGCTCTCGCCCGCGGCGTTCGGCGCGGCGAGCTTGGACTGCTCGCGCTCCGCCCCGATCAGCGCGCCCGCCGCGACGGCGACGCCGAGCGAGAGGAGCGCATCGCGAAACTCCATGAATGGAGGGTGCCACGATTGCCGCCGGGCGACACGTTCGCGACGGAGCGATCCCGTGCGGCGCATGCTTTGCCGGAAACTTGGCCGGCGTTCGCGGGGCATGACATACGCGGCGCATGATTGTCGCGTTGTCCGGACAGAAGGGCGGGATCGGCAAGAGCACCACCGCGGTGTGCCTCGCGGCGGCCGCCCTGCAGCAGGGCCTCCGCGTCCTGCTCGTCGACGCCGATCCCCAGGGGACGGCCCGCACCTGGGGCGAAGTGGCGAGCGAGTCGGGGCGCGCCGCGCCCACCGTCGTCGCGATGGGCGCCACCATGCACCGGCCGGGTCAGCTCCCGGAGATGGCGGCCGCCTACGATCTGACCATCATCGACTGCCCGCCGCGCCACGGCGACGTGCAGCGATCGGCCCTGATGGTGGCCGATCTCGTGATCCTCCCGTGCGGCCCCACCGCCGTCGACGCGTGGGCCCTCGCCGGCACGCTCGAGGTGGTCAACGAGGCCCGCGCGCTCCGCGACGATCTGCGCGCCTGCGTGCTCATCACCCGCAAGCAGGGCCGCACCGCGCTCGGCAAGGGCGCGCGCGCCGTGCTCGAGACCTCGGGCCTCGGCGTGCTCGGGACCGAGCTCGGCTACCGCATCGCCTACCAGGAGGCCATGGCGACCGGCCAGGGCGTCACCACCTACAACCCCCGCGACCCCGCGGCGCGGGAGATCAAGAACCTCCTCGAGGAGATCCAGAGGTATACCCATGGGCAAGAAGCGAGTCCCGATTTCCCTGCGCAAGCCGCCGTCGCCTGAAGCGCTCGAGTCCTTCGTGCAAGCAGGCGCCGCGCCCGCCGAGGCGCCGGCTTCCGAGGAGGTCGCGCCGCGCATCGCCGAGCCTGCCGCGCACGTCGCCGAGCCCGCTGCGCGCGTCGTCGAGCCTGCGGCCAGCGCCGCCGAGCCCGCCGCGCGCGTGATCGAGCCGGAGCAAGTCGCGCGCGTCGCAGAGCCCGAGCCTCCGGCCGTTTTGACCGTGATGCCCGAGCCCGCGCCGGCCCGCGAGCCCGCGGTCTTCGTGATGCCGCGCGAGCCCGAGCGGCCGAGCATGCTCATCGGCGAGGACGGCCAGGCTCTGCGCCCGATCACGGTGTACCTGCCGCTCCCGCTCACCGAGCAGCTCGGGCGCCACTGCCTCGAGCTCGATCGCAACCTCAACCGCGTGGTCGGCGACGCCCTCGAAGGCTACCTCGATCGCCGCCTCGGCCCCGGCGCACCCCGCCGCGACGACGTGCGCGCCCGCGCACCTCGCGCGTCCCACGCCACCGGCTCGTTCTGGGCCGACATGGTCCGCACGGTGATCGATCAGGCCTCCGCGCACCCCCGCGCCCAGCGCTTCATCGATCTCGGCCGCTCGCTCTTCGGCCGCTTCCAGCCCGCCTGACCCCTTCGATCAGAGCTGGAAGTTGTCCTTGCACGCCTTGCGTGTCGCGAGGTTGACGCACATGAACTTGAGCGGCTGCTCGATCTGCGTGCACTCCGCCGCCGTCACCTCCTGCCCGAACGGGTAGCGCCCGTAGTGCCCCACCACCGCGGCGCCGCCCGCGATCGGCATCGACACCACCGTCAGCCGCCCGAGCTCCACGCAGCAGTTGCTGTCGCAGAGCGCGGTCATCACGAGGTGCCCGGGATCGTCCGAGATCACGAGGGCGCTCTCCCACCCCTGCTGCTCCATGATCTTGGTGCTGTAGTAGATGTTCTCGTCCGTGTGCTGGGCGAGCGGATCCATGCTGATGTCCGCCTCCGCCACGCCGCCCGCGATGAGGAGCTGCTGCAAGGTCACCGCCTCCACGAAGGCGTTGTGCACCGCCCCGCCCGAGGTGATGAACTTGCTCCCCCAGCCCGCGTCCTTGAGCGACAGGGCCATCGAGACCCGCTTTTGCTGGCACGTGGAGGGCGTGCCGTCGTCGTTGTTCGGGCAGCCGAGCAGGACGATGACATCGTGCGGCGTCGCCACGCAGGCGTCGGCCATGATGGCCGTGGCGTAGGGGTTGGGCGGGAACGCCCCCGGGAAGAGATCGGTCATCGCCGGCATCGGACAGAGCGCAGCGTCGCCCACCGGCGCGCCCCCTCCGCCCATCCCACCTGCGCCGCCGCTCCCGCCCGTTCCACCGCTGCCGCCGGCCCCGCTGGTCACGGCCGCCCCGCCGGCGCCCGTTCCGCTCGTGGACGACGTGGACGACGTGGACGATGTAGATGACGTGGACGATGTAGATGACGTGGACGATGTAGACGACGTGGTCGCCCCTCCGCCGCCGCTCGAGCTCGTCGTGCTCGTCCCCGCGCCGCTCGTCGTGCTCTCCGACGTGCCGGGCGCGATCGCCGTCCCGCCGCAGCCTGTCGAGGCGCGCAGGGCGGAGAGGAGGAGCAGCAGGGGGGCCGCGCCGAGCGCGTATCGGGGCGAGGGCTGGGACGGCATCACCACCGAGGCTAGCAGCAGGCGCCGGGGGCCGAAAGCGCGCCGGAGCGCGCCATTGAATCGGGCACGTATGCGCGGTCGAAATGGTGCTCGGCGCCCCCTCGTGTCATTGAATTGTTGCTATTGAGGCCATAGCAGAGACATTCTCGATGCTATGGCCCGGGGCGGGCGCGCGGGGAGGGCAGGGGGCTCGCCGGAGCCTGGCCGGACCGCCGCGCGTCACCCCTCGGCGCCACATCGATCTGCTGTCGTAACGTAGCGCGAAGACTCGACAATTTCAGCCGTGTCCCGCGCGGCTCCGCACGCTCCATCCGGCCGCGATCGTCAAGCGCAAAATTGTCCGAGGTGTGGCGCGCGCCACGCGGCGGCGCGCCTCGCCGGCGCGGAGATCGCCGCTTCGCGTGGCGCTCCCGGCGTATCGCGGACGGCGCCCCGGACCGCGCGCCGAGGCCGTGAATTTCGCGGTCGGATTGCGTAGACCGGAGGCCCGCCGAAGGTCTAAGCTTTGCGCCCCCCCGACCCCCGCGATGACCCCCGAAGCCCCTCATTCGCCCGAGGTTTTCGTGCGACCGCCCCAATTCACCACCCTCGTCGAGGTGCTGCGCGGGTGGACCGCGGACGATCCGGCGAAGCTCGCCTACCGCTTCCTCGCCGATGGCGACGCGGACGAGCAAACCTGGACCCGCGGCGAGCTCGACCGGCGCGTGCGCGTCATTGCGGCGCATTTGCTGGCGCTGTCCGCGGAGGGCAAGCGCGCCGTGCTGCTTTATGCGCCGGGGCTCGATTACGTCGCCGGTTTCTTTGGCTGCCTCTATGCGGGCGTCATCGCCGTCCCCGCCTATCCGCCCGACCCTTCCCGCCTGAACCGGACGCTCCCGCGCCTCCAGGCCATCGTCGCCGACAGCCAGGCCGAGATCGTCCTCACCACGGCGAACATCGCGGCCATGGCGCAGTTCCTCTTCGACCAGGCGCCCGACCTCCGCGAGAAGCGCTGGATCGCGACGGACACCCTCCCCGGCGGCGCGGAGGACACCTGGCGCGACCCCGGCGTCACGGCCGAGACCATTGCGTTCCTCCAATACACCTCGGGCTCCACCGGCACGCCGAAGGGCGTCATCCTCACCCACGATAACCTCATCCACAACCTCGGGCTCATCTCCCATTCGATGAAGTTCTCGCGGGACACCATCATGGTGAGCTGGCTCCCGCCCTATCACGACATGGGCCTCATCGGCGGCATCCTCGCCCCGATCTTCAATGGCGGCTCGGCCACGCTCATGGCCCCGGTGGCGTTCCTCCAGCGCCCGTACCGCTGGCTCCGCGCCGTCTCCCGCTATCGCGCCACCATCAGCGGCGGCCCCAATTTCGCGTACGATCTCTGCGCCGCCAAGATCACGCCCGAGGAGCGCGACGCGCTCGACCTCTCCACGTGGATGGTGGCGTTCAGCGGCGCCGAGGCGGTGCGCGCCGCCACCGTCGAGCGCTTCCTCGAGACCTTCCGCCCCGCCGGGCTGCGCGAGCAGGCGATCTTCCCCTGCTATGGCCTCGCCGAGGGCACGCTGATGGTCTCCGGCGGCGAGGTCGACGCCGCGCCCGTCGTGCGCCGGGTCGATCCGATCGCCCTCGATCTCGGCCGGGTCGAGCTGCTCGCCGAGGGCGGCCGGGAGATCATCGGCTGCGGCAAGAACCTGGGCGACCAGGAGATCGCGATCGTCGATCCCGCGCGCGGCGTGCGCGTCACACCCGGGGAGATCGGCGAGATCTGGGTGCACGGCGGGAGCGTCGCGAAGGGCTACTGGGCGCGCCCCGAGGAGAGCGAGGCGACGTTCCGCGCCACGCTGCCCGATCGCCTGGGCCGCCCCTTCCTTCGCACGGGCGATCTCGGCTTCTTCATCGACGACGAGCTCTACATCGCCAGCCGGATGAAGGACCTCATCATCCTCCGCGGGCGCAACCACTACCCGCAGGACATCGAGCGCACCGCCGAGGAGAGCCACCCGGCCCTCCGCCGCGGGTGCTCCGCCGCCTTCCCGCTCGACGACGGCGGAGAAGAACGCCTCGGCTACGCCATCGAGGTCGAGCGCGGATTCTCGGCCGATCCATCCACGCTCGAGGCCATCTACACCGCCATCCGCAACGCCGTCGCCGAGACGCACGACATCCGCCCGCACACCATCGTGCTGCTCAAGGCTGGCAGCATCCCGAAGACCTCCAGCGGCAAGATCCAGCGCCGCGAGTGCAGGAGCGGCACGGCCCTGCGCACCCTCGCCGAGGTCGCGCGGAGCGAGCTCAAGGAGACCGCGGGGCGCCCGGGCGAGTACGCGGCGCCGCGCACGCCGCTCGAAGAGAAGATCGCCTCCATCTGGGCCGAGGTCTTCGGTCTGCCGAAGGTCGGCATCCACGATCGCTTCTTCGACCTCGGCGGCCACTCGCTCATGGCCACCCTCGTCGTCTCGCGCATCCGCGACGAGCTCAAGGTCGACATCCACCTGCGGAGCCTCTTCGATGCGCCCACCGTCGCCATGCTCGCCGAGCAGGTCGAGTCCACGCGCCAGGCCTTCGGCGTGGCCTTCGAGCGATCGATCCCCAAGGCGCCGGGCGACGCCGGCATGCTCGCCTCCTTCGCCCAGGAGCGGATGTGGTTCCTCGACGAGCTCGAGGGCAGTAGCCCCGCCTACCACATCGCCGTCTCCATCGCGCTCACCGGCAAGCTCGATCTGCGCGCCCTCGAGGCGAGCCTCCAGGCGATCGTCGCCCGGCACGAGGTGCTGCGCACGACCTTCGTCGGCGCGGGCGAGCGACCCGCGCCCGTGCTGCACCCCGAGAGCGCGCTCACGCTCACGGTGATCGAGCTCGGCGCGCTCCGCCCCGAAGAGCGCGCGATCGCCGCTGCCGAGGAGGCGAGCGCCGAGGCCCGCCGCCCCTTCGATCTCGCCCGCGGCCCCCTCGTCCGCGCGAGGATCCTCCGCCTCGACGAGCGCTCGCACACCCTGTTGTTGACGCTGCACCACATCGTCACCGACGGCTGGTCCATGGGCGTGCTCGTCCGCGAGCTCCGCGCCTTCTACGACGCCGGTCTCCGCGGCGAGGCGCCCGCTCTCGCGCCGCTCCCCATCCAGTACGCGGACTACGCCGCCTGGCAGCGAGGCTTCCTCGAAGGCGGCGAGCTCGAGCGCCAGCTCTCCTACTGGAAGCAGCAGCTCGCCGGCGCGCCCGAGGCCCTGGAGCTCCCCACCGATCGCCCGCGCCCGCCGGTGATGCGCCACCGCGGCGCCCGCGCCTCGTTCGCGGTGCCGCCGCAGCTCCACGCGGCGATCAAGGCCCTCTGCCGGCGCGACGATCTCACCCCCTTCATGGTCCTCTTCGCCGCGTTCGCCACGGTGCTCCACCGCGTGACGCGGCAGGACGATCTGGTGATCGGCACGCCCATCGCGGGGCGCTCCCGGCCCGAGACGGAGGGGCTCATCGGCCTCTTCGTCAACACGCTCGCCCTGCGCGTCCGCGTCGCGCCTGCGTCCACGTTCCGCGAGGTCCTGCTCCGCGTCAAAGAAGCCTCGCTCCTCGCCTACGCGCATCAAGACCTGCCCTTCGAGCGCATCGTCGAAGAGCTTCGCCCGCGCCGCGATCTCAGCCGCTCGCCGATCTTCCAGGCGCTGTTCATCCTCCAGAACACGCCGCTCCCGGAGCTCGCGCTCGAGGGCGTCGAGCTCGTGCCCGAGCAGATCGACACGGGCGCCTCCAAGCTCGATCTCGCCCTCGTATTGACCGCGAGCAAGGACGGCCTCGCCGGCGCTCTTCGCCGGCGGCGAGCGCCTCACGTTCCGCGAGCTCGACGCGCGCGCCAACCGCCTCGCGCATCGCCTGCGGGAGCTCGGCGTGGGCCCCGATCGCCCGGTCGGCCTCTGCCTCGGTCGCCACGCCGGCCTCATCGCCGGGATGCTCGGGATCCTCGCCGCGGGCGGCGCCTACCTGCCGCTCGATCCCACCCACCCGCCGGCGCGCCTCGCGCAGCTCCTCGAAGACGCCGGCGCCGCCGCCGTGGTCACCGAGGCGGGCTTGCTCGAAGCGCTCTCGACGATCCCGCGCGTCACGCTCGACGATGAGGCCGTCACGTCGCAGCCTTCGCGCCGCCCCGACAGCGTCTCCGGCCCCGCGCACCTCTGCTACGTGCTCTACACCTCCGGCTCCACCGGCGCGCCCAAGGGGGTGATGGTCGAGCACCGCCAGGTGGTGAACTACCTCCACGGCGTCGCCGCGCGCCTCGCCCTGCCGCCCGGATCGACCTACGCCCACATCTCCACGTTCGCGGCCGATCTCGGCAACACGGTGCTCTTTCCGCCGCTCTGCCTCGGCGGCATGCTCCACCTCGTCCCGGCCGAGATCGCCGCCGATCCCGACGCGGTCGCCGCGCATTTCCACGCGCACCCCGTCGACTGCCTGAAGATCGTCCCGTCGCACCTCACCGCGTTGCTCTCGGCCTCGCACCCCGCGCGCGTGCTCCCGAAGAAGCTCCTCGTGCTCGGCGGCGAGGCCGCGAGCTGGGAGCTCTGCGAGACGGTCGAGCGGCTCGCGCCCGAGATGCGAATCCTCAACCACTACGGCCCCACCGAGGCCACGGTGGGCGTCTTGACGTTCCCCGTCGAGCGCGGCCTGCGCAAGGAGGGCGCGCCGATCGTGCCCCTCGGCCGCCCCCTCGCCAACAGCCGGATATACCTCCTCGACGAGCGTCTCGAGCCCGTGCCGATCGGCGTCCCGGGCGAGGTCTACATCGGCGGCGACGGCGTCGCGCGCGGCTACCTCGGCCGCCCCGATCTCACCGCCGAGCGCTTCCTGCCCGATCCTTTCGTCGCCGACAGCGGGCGCATGTACAAGACGGGAGACCGCGCCCGCGCCCTCCCCGACGGGACGATCGTCTTCCTCGGCCGCGTCGATTTCCAGGTGAAGATCCGGGGTTTCCGCGTCGAGCCCGGCGAGGTCGAGGCGCTCCTCGTCCGGCACCCGGCGGTGGGCGAGGCGCTCGTCGTCGCCCGCGAAGATCAGCCCGGCGAGCGGCGCCTCGTGGCCTACGTGGTCGCGAAGCAAGGCGAAGGCGCGCCCACGCATGCGTCGCTGCGCGCCTTCCTCAAGGAGCGCGCGCCCGAGCACCTCGTCCCCTCGGCCTTCGTGCTCCTCGATCGGCTGCCGCTCACCCCCAACGGCAAGATCGATCGCGCCGCGCTCCCCGCGCCCGATCTCGCGGGGCCGACCTCGCTCCGCGGAGAGCTCCGCGGGCCCATCGAGGAGGCGCTCGCCGGCATCTTCGCCGCGGTGCTCAAGGCGAACGGCGTCGGCGCGCACGACGACTTCTTCGAGCGCGGCGGCCACTCGCTGCTCGCCACGCAGGTCATCTCCCGCATCCGCGCCTCCTTCGGCGTCGATCTCCCGCTGCGCACGATGTTCGAGGCGCCCACCGTGGCCGCGCTCGGCGAGCGCATCGATCAGGCGCTGCGCGCCGGCCGCGGCCTCGCCGCCCCTGCCCTCGTGAAGACGCCGAGGGTAGGGGAGATCCCGCTCTCGTTCGCGCAGGAGCGCCTTTGGTTTCTGGCCCAGCTCGACCCGGACAGCGCCTCCTACGTCGTCCCCGGCGCGGTCCGCCTCGAAGGGCGCCTCGACGTGGACGCGCTCTCCCGCGCGCTCGCCGAGATCGTCCGGCGCCACGAGGTCCTCCGCACCACCTTCGCCACCGTCGACGGCCGCCCGGTCGCCGTCGTCCACGATGGATCCGATCTTACCCTGTCGTTGACGCGGTGGACCAGCATGCCCGCCGAGGAGCGCGATCAGGCCATCCGCGATCTCTCCGCCGCCGAGGCCCGCCGCCCCTTCGATCTCGCCTCGGGGCCGATGATCCGCGCCCGCCTGATCCAGCTCGACGAGACCACCCACGTCCTCGTCCTGATGATGCACCACATCGTCTCCGACGGCTGGACGCGCGGCGTGCTCAACCACGAGCTCGCGCTGCTCTACCAGGCCTTCACCGCAGGCGCGCCCTCGCCCTTGCCCGAGCTCCCCGTCCAGTACGCCGACTACGCCGCGTGGCAGCGCCGCTGGCTCACCGGCGACGTGCTCGACCGCCAGCTCGCCTACTGGAAGAAGGCGCTCGAAGGCGCGCCCCGCACCCTCGATCTCCCGACCGATCGCCCGCGCCCCAGGGTCAGCGCCCACAAGGGCGCCCGCACATTCTTCTCCTACCCGCGCGATCTCTCCCGCGCCCTCGAAGCCCTCTGCCGGCGCGAGGGCGTGACGCTCTTCATGGCCCTGCTCGCGGCCTTCGACGTCCTGCTCCACCGCTACTCCGGCCAGCGCGATCTGCTCGTCGGCTCGCCCATCGCCGGCCGCACCCACGCCGAGACCGAGCCGCTCATCGGCTTCTTCGTCAACACCCTCGTCCTGCGCGCCGAGATCGATCCGACGGCGCCCTTCCGCGACCTGCTCCGCCAGGTCAAGGCGCGGAGCATCGACGCCTACGCCCACCAGGACATGCCCTTCGAGCGCCTCGTGCAGGAGCTCGCCCCCGAGCGCGACCTCGCCCGCGCCCCGCTCTTCCAGGTGCTCTTCACCCTCCAGAACGCGCCGCGCGAGGCGATGACGCTGCCGGGCCTCACGCTGCGCCTGCTCGGCGCCGAGAGCGGCGCCGCCAAGTTCGATCTCTCCCTCGGCCTGACCGAGACCCCGGACGGCCTCCAGGGCTCGATCGAGCGCTCCACCGAGCTGTTCGACGCCTCGACCATCGACCGGATGATCGCCCACCTCGAGGTGCTCCTCCGCGCCGTCGCGAGCGATCCAGGCACCCCGATCCAGGACCTTCCGTTGCTCCCCGACGTCGAGCGCGACACGTTGTTGACGGCGTCCAACGGCGTGGCGATCGAGCTCCCGCCGGTCCACCTCGTCCACGCGCTCTTCGAGGCCCAGGCTCAGAAGACGCCGGACGCGCCCGCCGTGGTCGCGCCCGATGGATCGCTCACCTTCGCCGATCTCGATCGCCGCGCCACGCAGCTCGCCCACCGCCTCCGCGCGCTCGGCGTCGGCCCCGACGCGCTCGTCGGTATCTCCCTCGATCGCTCGGCGTCCACCCTCGTCGCCTTGCTCGGCATCCTCAAGGCCGGCGGCGCCTATGTCCCGCTCGACCCGGCCCACCCGAGGCCGCGCCTCGCCCAGATCCTCGACGAGG